>JBHJGP010000040.1:0-21851 GCA_050331695.1 Geminicoccaceae bacterium | reverse complement strand
CGCTCCCCTCTCCCGCCGCTTGGCCGCCGGCGGCCCATCCCCGCTCTCGCCGCTCTTACGTGCCTCCGGGGGCAGCCCCTTCGGCCGTGCGCGAGGCGGAGATCACGAGCGGCGTGGTCCTGCCGGAAGTGGCCTATGGCTGGACCGGGCTTGAAAACTTCGCCGACCAACATGTGATCTAGGCCGCAAATCACCAGGGTTCCAAGCCGGCGAAAGCGCGCTTCCCGACGTACTGACGCTCGCTTCGATCTTTCCAATCTCGGTTCTGGTAGATCTGCAGCTGGCTGACTTTTTTCTGTGACATTTTCGAACATAATGCCGGCTAGCGACGACGGGGGATTATCCGTGAGTTTTGGCAAAGCACTCAACAAGTCAAAATCTCTACTTGGGGCTGTGCCGTTGTTCGGGCTCGCGACCGGTGCGCTCTTTCCGATCACCGCGCTTCATTTGCAGGATCTGGGAAGCGATCCTGCCTTTATCGGTCTCGTCACCACCGTGTATTACTGTGGCTCCTTTCTGGCAGCCATGACCTTTGGCAAGATACTTACCAAAGTTGGATATCGTGCGGGGTTTGCCACAAGCGCGCTGGTCGCAGCGGGCGCGACCTATTCATTGACATTGGTGGAAGGACAATCGAGCTGGCTTCTGCTCCGATTTATCGGAGGCTTTTCGCTTGGCGCCTATTACGTGGTGGTTGACGGCTGGTTCCAAGCACTTGCCGATCGGCGCTCTCGGGGAACACTCTTTGCGACCTATGAGACTGTCAGGCTGGCAGCGACGGCTCTTGGGCCGTTTTTGTTGGTTTTGGGGTCAGTCTACGGAAGCATTGTCATTGTCGATCTGGCCTATCTCGCCTCGATTGCTCCGGCCCTACTGACCGAAGAGCCGAATGGCGGCAGGCCCAAGAGCTACGACTTCAGCGGACTGGTCGAAACAGCACGGTGTTTTCCCGCGGCCCTCCTGGTTGCCGCATGCGGCGGAATAGCGAACTCTAGCTTCTACGGCTTGAGCGCGCTCTATGCGTCCGGGGTCGGATTTTCCGTCGAGAGCATCGCTTTCTTCGTGGCTTTCGTGTTGGCCGCACCGGCGGTAAGCGAGATACCCTTAGGTGCATTGGCGGATCGGTTCACGAGAATGGGCGTGGCGGTTTCTTGTGCCGCGACCGCGCTTGCCGCCAGTCTGGTCCTCATTCTGTTCCAAACACCACCACTTCTACTCGCCTGCTTGGGTGGTGCGGTGGTCGGCGGAGCTATGGTGCCGATGTATGCTTTTGGCCTGAGCCGTATTGTTGATGGGTCCCGTGAGACGGAAACCGTTGAGGCAACGAGCGCAGGCTTAATCGCCTACAATCTGGGCGCCTTTGCAGGTCCCGTGCTCGCAGGGGTCTCGATCGCAACGTTCGGTGCGGTTGGCCTTTACGTTTTCCTGTCTTTAGTCGCCAGCGTGGCATTTCTGTCGGCACTTGCCGACATCAAGTTCACACGCTGTTGCCCCGAGCCCGCGGCCATGTGACTTGGTCACCATACGTCCTTGCCGGCCCTAAGCTTTCGGCCCGGCACGTCTCTCCCGCGCTTGGGCGTACCTACTCGCTCACCGTTTCCGTCTCGATATTGCTGCGGCCGACCGCGAGGACCCGGACCAGGTTGTCCCAAAGCGCGATCGCCAGCAAGACCGTGCCGGCCGCCATGGCCAGTTGCGGGATCCAGATCGGCGTCGCGTCCTGGCCCTGGCTGATGTCGTTCAGTTTGTACGACCAGTAGGCGCCCTTGATGGCGTAGTGCGCGAAATAGGTGGCGAGCAGCGCGGCGATGGTCAGGCACCAGACCTCGCCCCAGCGCCGGTAAGGGCCGAGGGCGATCAGGAACAGGCTGACCCGGATGTGGGCGCCTCGGTTGAGCGCGTGGGCCAGCGCGAAGAACGAGGCCGCGGCCATGCAGTAGCCGGCATAATCGGTGGAGCCCGGAAAGGTCTGGCCGGTCCAGCGGGCAACCATCTGGGCGATGATGATGCCGAGCAACGCGATCAGGAACAAGGCCGCAAGCGCGCCGGCCGCCCAATAAAGACCATCCAGGATCCGCCGAAGATTTTTCATCTGTTATGCTTGAAGGTTGGGGAGAGCGGGGTGAAACCCGCTTCCCCCCATCAGACAAAAAATCACTTTGCCTTGAAGCCTTCGATGATGGTCTGGCCCTGGTCGCCCGCGGCTTCGATCCATTCCTCGGTCATGGTGGCGCCGATCTGTTCCAGATCCGCCCGCAACTGATCGCCCGCCGGCGTCACCGTCATGCCGTTGGCGGCCAGTTGCGCCTTATACCAGTCGTTGAGCTGTTCCGATTTGGTGGTGCCGGCCAGCTCGGCCATGTCGGCGCAGGCGCGAAGCACGTTCTGGCTGGCTTCGTCGAGGCCGTTCCAGGCGTCCTTGTTGACCATGATGTGATTGCGCGGCAGCCAGGCGTTGACCTCGTACCAGTGGCTCAGATGTTCCCAGACCTTGCGGTCATAGCCGGTGGCGCCGGATGAGATGAAGCTCTCGGCGACACCGGTTGCCAGGGCCTGGCTCAGTTCGGCCGCTTCGACCTGGACCGGAAGCGCTCCCATCAGCTCCGCCATCCGGGCGGTGGCCGTGTTATAGGAGCGGAACTTGACCCCCTCCATGTCGGAGGCGGCCGCGAGTTCCTTGTTGGCGTAGATGCCTTGCGGCGGCCAGGGTACCGAGTAGAGGAGCACCAGGTTCTGGCCGTCCAGAACCTCCTCCAGGACCGGCTCGGTGACCTCCCACAGTTTCTCGGAATCCTCATAGCCCGTCGCCAAGAAAGGCACGCTGTCGGCACCGAAGATGGCTTCCTCGTTCTCGTGGGCGGAGAGGATCCGCTCGCCGATCTGGGCCTGGCCGGTCTGGACCGCGCGCTTGATCTCGTTGCCCTTGAACAAGGATCCGCCGCCATGGACCGTGATTTCGAGCGCGCCGCCGGTGCCTGTGGCCACGCAATCGGCGAAGGCCTGGCCGTTCTCGGTGTGGAAATTGGTGTTGGCATAGGCCATCGGCATATCCCAGGTTTCCGCGCTCGCGGTCCCCACCGACAGCGCCACCACCGCGGCCCCCGCCGCCAGCACCGTTTTCGTCATCTTGCTCCTCCCGACAAAAGTTGTGCCTCCATTAAGCACAAACTTGTCGGCCAAACCTAGAGCCGTTGACATGGTCGGTCTCGCTCGGCGTCGCCGGACGCTTATCGGCTCGCGGCCGCAGGTTCCCAGAGTTCGATTGGGTTGCCTTCCGGATCATGGATCCGGGCGAACCGGCCGACCTCGGAATCCCATTCGGCTCTGGTCTCCGACTCGATACCGCTCTGCCGGAGTTGAGCCAGAAGAGCGTCTAGGTCGTCGACCCGAAAGTTGATCATCCAAGGTTGCTCGGACCTGCAGAAGTAATCGGTGTCGGCGGGGAAAGGGGCGAACACCGTCGGTCCTGGTTCCTGGACCCAGATGGTGTCGCCGACGGTGATACCCAGGTGGGTTTCGTACCAGATGCGAAGGCGGTCCGGATCCGATGCCCGGAAGAAAAACCCGCCGATGCCTTTGACCTTCGCACCCGTCATCGTTCACCCTCCCGGCCATGACCTATCGGCCGGGAGAATAGCATGGTTGGAGCGGTGCGTCCGCATACCGACCGCTTCTAGGCCCGGTGACGGCCGAGTGTGCGTTCCGGATCGTGATAGACGGCGTGGAGATGTTCCGGGTCACCGAACACGGACGTGAACTCCAAGACCAAATTGTCGCCTTGGATGCGGTAGTAAAACATCTCGCCCGGCCCCGTGCTGCCGGCCCAGGCGAAATGGATCGCCGCCGGGTCACCCTCGCGCACCCGTGTCGCCTGAGCGTCGGCGATCGCCGCGGGCCAGGGGTCCACCGTCGTCCGGTGGATGAGCTCCCACAGAAGATCCCTTTGCGCCGAACCCAGATCCGCCACCGCGATCCCCTCCGGCGTGCCGAACCGGTCCTCCCGGCCGGCCTGGGCCAGGACGTTGCCGGGCGTCCGCTCGCTGATCAGCGCCGTCTGTTTGCGATTGCCGGTCAGATCGTTGATCAGTCGCCGGGCGCCGGTTTCCTCGAGGTCGAGAACCCGCGTGCCTTTGAGCTCGCCCACCGGAATGTTTTGCGGGATCACGCTGAAGGACGCCGGGGTCAGCGAGACGATTTCGTCACCCACCAGGGTCCAGCTGAGCGACAGGTGATGGCCCTCGACGCGCAGACCCCAGCGCTGATCCGGTGCCGGTTCGCCGAAGATGGCGAGCGAGAACCGTTCGCTGTTGCGGCTGGCCGGGCCCCGGCCGAGCTCGCGCATCACGTCCTGGGTGGCCATGATCAGCCGCACCTTGTCGTAGCCGTCGGCGCTGAGGCCTGCTTGCAGGAGCTCATAGGCCGCCTGCTTCTGCGTCTCGTCCATCTGTTCGAGCGGGGCGCCCGGCTTGAGCCGCGTGCCCATAAAATTCCAGCCGCGATGAACATCGCCATCGAGCTCGAACCGAGCCCTTTCAGCCAGGTCCGGCGTGAGGCTCGAAAGCAGAGCCTGTGTCTTCGCCATGATGCCCGTTGTTTCCGCCGACGCGGATCGAGACCGCAGCGCCTGACCGCCCACAGCACCGGTCAAACCAAGCGCGCCAACACTTGTCAGCAGATCACGACGATCCCATCCAACCACCGCCTAACCCTCCGATCTCGATCCAAATCCCAAGCACTCGAAGGTGAAACGCTGGCCAACCTTCGGTCAGTCGGCGGCGACCGCCAAAAAGCTTGCGTCGGCGGTGTCGCTCGGAACACCGAGCGCTCTTGTTCTTTCGCTTGCGAACGGCGTAACATGGTGAGCAGTAGTCGCCGTCGGTCAGAATGGCGAAATGCCGAGCGAAAACGAAGCTGACGCTCAAGGCGGGCAAAAACCGCCGCCACCGAGCCCTGTCGGTCGGTGGCAGACGACGGTGGTCACCATTGCCACGGCATTCATCGCGTTGACCGCCATTGCCAGCTTCATGGTCGCCTATCAGCTCTTCCAACTGGAACGCCAAAACACCGCTCGGCAACAACAGGAAAATGCGGTGTCAATGATCCAAGCTTTCTCTGGGGATGGAGTGACCAGAGGCATATCTGTTCTGAGAGACCTTACATCAAGTGATCGCCTTTCCCTGACCAGCTATGAGAACACGCTGATTGATCTCAGCCAATTGCAATTTCTTTACAATGCGGCCGTGGTCTGCGCCAATACTGAAACATGTGACAGGGAAATCATGCTGACTGCTTTCTGTTCACATTTTTCCAAGTTTGTCAAAATCGTCGACGACCATCAGAAGCATTTTGGTTTGATCTTGTTTGCCGAAGGTAAGGAAACCGGCATCTTTCTTGACTCTTGTCAGGAAGAGGAAGTGGAAATTCAATAAGCGATGCGGAAACTATTTACCTTGATACTCATTTCGTTGGCTGGCCCGGCCTTCGGCGAAGGTAGATCGGATTACTTGCAACATCACCAGCGCACGCCAGCGGCGGAGGCAAGTTACCAAGCATTATGCCGTGAGAAGCCGTTTAGGTTTTTGGATCCGTTTTTCGACGGTGATGGATCGAAGCCGGGTCGCAGGATGGTCCGGGTATTGAACGATCTCGCAAACGGGGCTGAGGCCAATCTTCGAAATCATGGTGAGGAGTTGATGCTGTTGTTCGTCGATAATCCGGAGATCAATGACATTGCGCGCACGGCGCTACTTCGAAATCTGGTGCAGCAGGAAACGTTACAGGCTTGGTGCAGCTGGCAAAACGGGGAAGCGCTTGAGCCGGATGAGCTGCGGAAGGCGGAACGTTTTCACGAAATCGTTAGCTGCGGATATGAATGATGCGCCGGACGTCTGCGCTCGTTTTCCTATCGGTCCTTGCCATCGGCACGCTTGTCTTGTTGGCGGGATCGCGTGAACAGCCAGTTACGGTGCAAGATTGGATCGATCAAACCAACAAGCGTTTGCAGGACGTCTGGCAGCGCAATGTCCGCCCGAGCATCGATCTTGTGCCGGAATTTCGTGGTAAGGCTGAGGATCTCGAGCTCGCTGAACCGCGGCGAAGGGACCAGCGCGTCAACTGTCCGGTATCCCCGCGTCTGAGACTGGGTCGCACACCACCAGTGATTGAATACAGCCGGGAAATATTGTTTTACAGTTTTTATCTCGAACAGGCGACATTGTTTTACCTCCTGGATCTTGCCGAGGTCGATAGGCCTGACGTTTTCAACTCCTACGTCACCGACGTCATGTTTGGTCAAAGCCGCGAAGCGATACGGCGATGCGTTACATCCCGTCCCACTGAGCGGCAGCCCTATCCTGACCAGTTCCCATCAATTGCCGGTCACAATGGCCTCGAGGTCAGCGAGTACCAGCAGGTTTTGGCCAGAGCCGCCGAACGGATCGACGTCGCGGACTACGTCGCTGCGTTTCCGATCTTCTTCGTTCTACTCCACGAGGCCGGGCACTATCTTTTAGGCCACACCCGCTCGCCCAACCTGGAGACCGAGCTGGAAGCAGATCGCGCGGCCGTGCGCATCTTCCACGCCAATCGGGTGCCGGCAACTCTAGGAATCGGCCACTTTATCATCTTTTCGCACGCCGATCCGGAGGCCCCTGACCGGGGCGGCATCTCGAGCGATTTTGCCTGTCGGATCGAGGCGGTGGCACTGGCTGACACCAAGATCGGCTTCGAGCCATCAGATCTCATGCCCGAACTTGGCGACCAGGTGATCCGCCGTGTCGAAAGATTGCGCGATCACTATATCCGCACCTATGGCGAGATCTGTGGTCGCTAATCCATTGATTGAGCATCCAAGTAGTTTGCAGCCCGATGCTTGAGTGCCCAGTTTCCGGGAGCGTTTCTTCCCGATCTTCGTCGTCGGGCAAGGAGCGCGGCCTGTCGCGGATGCTGAGAGGTCAGAGATCGTTCCGCGAGGTGCTTTGCCATCGATCGGGCCGACACGCGTCAAGAGCTAGCGACGAGCCAGCAGGCCTTGCCGATCTTGCCGCGGTTAGGAGCGGGAAAACGCGCGTCAACGAAGAAATGATTCAGAAGCTAGAACCCACCGCGGTGATTTTTGTCGGCTGATGGCGACGAGATGAAGCGATCGGCGCGGATCTCGCTGATAACAAACAAATTCGGAGCGCAACCCCCGAGGAATCGCCGCAAACGAGCGCAAGAAACGAGAAGCGCCGTCTGACACCGATCGTCATTCCGATCCCCTGGTCCGGGGAGATCGGTATTGATCGAATTGTCCGTGGCGTTGATCGTTTTTTTGTTTCCGTTGGCCTACAGCCCGGGTCCCGGCAACATGTTTTTTGCCGCGAATGGCGCTCGCTTCGGCGTGCGGGCGACGATACCGGCGAATACGGGATACCACGTCGCGACCTGGCTGGTGACCACCGCCATCGGCTTCGGCTTCACAGCCGCCATGGACCGCGCACCGGCGCTGTTCGTGGCGATCAAGTTTGCAGGCTCGGCTTACGTCCTCTATCTCGCCTGGAAACTCGTTCGGTCCGGAGCGCTGGAAGGATCCGAGGAAGCACGCCCCGCCGGTTTCACGGGCGGCGTCCTGCTCCTTCTCCTCAATCCCAAGGCCTATCTAATCATCACCTTGATGTTCAGCCAGTTTCTGGTCGGCACCTCGCTCGGGCGCACAGGAACGGTCCTCTGGATTTCAACGCTGTTCACCCTCAACAATCTGGTCGCGTTCCTGGCCTGGACGATCGTCGGCGACCGCATCGCGGCGACGTTTCGCGATCAGACCCATGCCCGGAGATTGAACCTGGTCTTCGGTCTGATCCTCGCGACCGTGGCTGTATGGATGCTCGTCGGCTGAGCAACCGAGACGGCCGTCCGATGGTCCGGGCAGCCTGTCACGGTCAAGGCACGGCGGCGAAGGGACCCTCTGGGCCTAATCGTCATCGACCGGCGAGTGTTGCGGCCTTTTGCGGATACTCAGCGGCTCCGGATTATCGCGGGCGGTGATGTGTTGGCCGACCGCGGCGATGGTGTCGATCTCGTCGGAGGTCCGGGTCTGGGTCCGCCAGCGGCGGATCGCGTCGGCCAATTCCTCCTTGGTGAACCGGTCCTCGTCCCAGGCCCAGGCGAACGGTGCGCTGGCGCTGGCCGGTTGATGACCGGGCGGCAGGTCGTCGATCCGGCAATGCATGGGCACGTTGACCGCGTCGCCGACGATGATCGCTTCCTGGGTGCCTAGCGCCGGCAGGGCCGCGGCCAGCCAGTCGGCACCGTCCGGCAACACCGCCTTCACGAACTCATGGTCGCGGGCATTGCCCATGCGAAGCGCGATGATGGTGTTGCACTGGGCGAGACTGGAGACCGCAAGCTCCGAGGGTCTCTGGCTCACCAGGCATAAAGACACCCCATATTTGCGGCCCTCCCGGGCGATCCGGGCGATCGCCAGTTTGGTCGGCAGAAAACCGACATTCTCGTCGGCCGGGATGTAGCGATGGGCCTCCTCACAGACCAGCAGCACGGGCGGCAGGCGCCGGCGCTGGGCCCAGACCGACAGCTCGAAAATGATCCGGAAGAGAACCGACACAACCACGTCGACGATCTCCGATGGCACGCCCGAAATGTCGAAAATGGTGATCGGCTTGTCGCCCACCGGGATGCGCATCAGCCGGCTGAGAATGGTCCCGACATTGTCACGGACGGCGACCCCCGAGAACATGAACCGGTAGCGCTGGTCCGATTGAAGCTGTTCGAGCCGGGCGATCAGATGCAGATAGGGCGCGCTGTTCTCAGGCTTATTGAGCGCACCCATGGCCTCGTTGATCGCGCTCGAAAGCGCGCTCAGACGGTAGGGAATGGGCGTGTCGACCGTGATCGCTTCGAGCGGCACATCGCCGTCGCGGCTGGTCCGTCTGGCGACCAACAGGGCTTCCCGAAGGATCGCGATCTCGGCGTGTCGTCGCGACTCGCTGTCCTTCGAGACCATCACCTCGGCGAGCTCGTCCAGGTTCAAGAGCCAGTGCGGCAGTTCGAAGGAGCTCGGATCGACTCGTTCGGCCACCCGTCCGAAGGCCCGGCCATATTCATTGTGCGGATCGAGCAGGATCGTGTGGCCGAACCGGTGGGCGTCCAACACGGCTTTCAACAGGACGGTTACGGTACAGGACTTGCCGGCGCCGGTGGTACCGAGAATGGCGAAATGCTTGGCCAGCAAATCATCCGTGGTGACGTAGGCCGGGATCTCGGCGTTCAGCTTCATCGCGCCGACGCGGACGGCCGCCTTGTTCGGCTTAGCGTATACGAGCGCCAGATCGGCCTCGCCGGCGACGAAGACCTTGCCCTCGAGCGGCGGGAAGTTCGAGACGCCGCGCACGAATTTGACCTTCTCGACCGTGCCCAGCGCTTCGCCGAGCAGGGCTATTTGCATGAACCGGGAGGAGCCGCCCCGGCGATCGCCCCTCATGTTGACGACAGAACCGTAGACCAGGCCGTTGTTGCGCCCGGATGGCATGCAGACCAGCATGCCGATGTCCGGAGGATCGCTGGCACCACCCTCTGACGGATCGAGCATGCGGACCTCGACCTTGGCGCCGCCCACCGACGCGACCAGGCCCACCAGCTGACGGGTCTCGGCGTTCTTCGGATCTAGAACGGTGACACTGTTCTTGGCTTTGGGCGCTTTCGCCAAACTGGCGAGGATCTCCCGCTCGATCAGCTTCTGCTCGATATTGGCCTGCTCGGTCATCGTCTCGCCTCTTTGTCCGGCGCTCAGTTTGACCCAAACCCGTTAAGTTACCCTTGACCCGACGCCCCTCGTCGCTGTCTGCTAGATATTCGAGGATCGGTGCCGGTCTTTTTCTTGGGAGTGATGATGCGCCCCTCAGGACGGCCTTTGGACGGCCTGCGTGATGTGGTCCTCGAACCTTGTGCCGTCCGCCATGCCGAGGGCTCGTGTCTGGTCCGGTTCGGCAACACTCACGTGCTCTGCGCCGCCTCGATCGAGGAACGGGTGCCGCCGTTCTTGCGCAACACCGGCAAGGGCTGGGTCACGGCCGAATACGGCATGCTGCCGCGCGCCACCTCGACCCGGACCCAGCGGGAGGCCGCCCGCGGAAAGCAGAGCGGCCGGACCGTCGAGATCCAGCGCCTGATCGGCCGGGCGCTGCGGGCGGTGACCGATCTCGAAGCCTTGGGCGAGCGGCAGATCACGATCGATTGCGACGTGCTGCAAGCGGACGGCGGCACCAGGACCGCGTCGATCACAGGCGCCTACGTCGCCCTTCATCAGGCGCTGAGCACGCTGGTCGACGGCCGCCAGCTAAAGGCCCTGCCGCTGACCGAGCAGGTCGCCGCCGTCTCCTGCGGTATTCACCAGGGCCAATGCGTGCTCGATCTCGACTATGCCGAGGACAGTGAGGCGGAAGCCGACGCCAATTTCGTGCTGACCCAGTCCGGGCGCATCGTCGAGATCCAGGGCACGGCGGAACAAGAGCCCTTTTCCCAGGAGCAGTTCGATCAGCTGATGGCCCTGGCCCAAAAGGGCATCGGTATCCTGATCGGCCACCAGCGACGCGCGCTTTTCGGCCGATGACGGCGCCGTCCCGCCGGCGGTTCACGGGCGACCGGCTGGGCGTGGCCACCCATAATGCCGGCAAGAAGGCCGAATTCCGGGATCTTTTAGGCCCTCTCGGCGTGAGCCTCGTCGACATCGATCATCTGCCGGAGCCGGAGGAGACCGGTGCCAGCTTCGAGGCGAACGCGCTGCTCAAGGCCGAGGCCGCGGTCCGCGCCACCGGTTTGCCGGCGCTGGGTGACGATAGCGGCTTGGTCTGCCATGGCCTTGACGGCGATCCTGGCATCTACAGCGCGCGCTGGGCCGGCGAGGCTCGTGATTTCGCCGTCGCCATGGCCCGGGTCCTGGACGAGCTGGCGGCCCGTTACGGATCCTTCGATCAGGCAAACCGCCGGGCCGCGTTCGTCGCCGTGCTGGTCCTCGTCTGGCCCGACGGGCACCATGAGAGCGTGCGCGGCACCCTCGACGGCCAGCTCATCGATCCGCCCCGGGGTGATCGGGGCTTCGGCTATGATCCCATGTTCCTGCCGGACGGCTCGGCGCTCACCTGCGCCGAGATGGAGCCGGCCGACAAGCACCGGATCAGCCACCGGGGCCGGGCGGTGCGCGCCCTGATCGAAGCCTGTTTCGAGCAGCCTCATTGAGCCGTCGTACAACTCTTTCTTGTGCGATCTTCTGGTTCTTGCCACATAGCTTGGCTCGTGTGGGGCGGTAGCTCAGCTGGGAGAGCACCTGCTTTGCAAGCAGGGGGTCGTCGGTTCGATCCCGATCCGCTCCACCATTTTTCCAATGGGCTATCGAACAGTACCAGAGCCAGAGCGCCGATCTGGGTAACGAATCCCAACACGCGTGAGACCATCTCACCGCAATCGCAACTATTCTGTTGAGCGTCCTATTTGGCGACCTGAGATCGGAGAGCGGGGCCATGGCACCCATAGGAGTAATCGGCCTCGGCAAGATGGGGCGCGCCATCGCCGAGCGGCTTGTCGAGACGGGCGAGAACCTCGTCGTATGGAACCGGACACCGGGGCGGGCCGGCGGCCTCAACGCCCGGGAGGCCGCGTCGGTGACCGGGGTCGCCGCGGAGGCCAGCTTGATTTTTTCGGTCCTTGCCGACGACGCCGCCTTGGATGCCGTCTACCACGGGCCGGAGGGCCTTCTGAAGGCGGACCTTTCGGGCCGGACCGTCGTCGAGTTCTGCACCATGGGGCCCGCCCGGGCGCGCGCGTTGGATCTTGCGGTCGGCAAAGCCGGCGGGGCGTTTCTTGAATGTCCGGTCGGCGGAACCGTGGGCCCGGCGCGGCAGGGGGCGCTTCTCGGACTGGCAGGGGGTAGGCCGGAGGTTTTCTTGGCAGCTAGGCCAGTCCTGGAGAAGCTGACGCGACGGCTCGAGCATGCCGGCCCCGTGGGCGCGGGCGCGGCGATGAAACTCGCCATCAACCTGCCGCTGATGGTTTATTGGAGCGCGCTCGGCGAAGCCCTCGGCCTCGCTTTGTCCGAAGGCGTGGATGCCTCGCTCGCGCTCGATATTCTGGCCGACAGTTCGGGCGCGATCGGAGCGGCGAAGAAGCGGGTGCCGCCGATCCGGGACATGGTGGTCGATGGCGATCCGGGCGGCGTGAATTTCGCGATCGAGACGGCGCTGAAGGACATGGCCGAAATGGTCGCGCTGGCCGAACGCCACGGCCTGCCCGCCGAGGTAATCGGCGCGGCGCGGGCGCGGGCCGAGCGGGCGCTCAAGGACGGCTGGGCCGGGCGCGACGCCTCGCTGACGGCGGCCTGGGGAAACGTTAGACGAGATTGGTGAGGATCAGCCGGGCGCCGAGCGCCAGGATCATCCAAAGCAGGATCAACCGGAACATCTGGTCCGACAACCTCTTGCGTACCCACGCGCCGACACGGAAGCCCATGAGCGCCGCGGCACAGCAGGCAAGAGACAGGATCGTCGTAACGCCGTTCAGAAGCGCGCCCGAGACCGCGCCTCCCACCAGCCCCAAGCCGCCCATGAAGAACAGGAAGCCGGCAACGCAGATGAACTCCTCCCGCGGCAGCTTGAGGCCGACCGTGTAGATCATGACCGGCGCCTTCACCGCCGAGACACCGCCGATCAAGCCGGACGTGACCCCGACCAGGGCCTGCCAACCCGCACCCTCATCCAGCGGAAGCTCGATCTTAAGGAGTGACGCCAGCGAGAAGATGATGAGCGAGACGCCAACAGCGATGTTGATCCAGCGCGACGGAACCTCGTCGACGAATTGAACGACGATGAAGATGGTGACGGCGACCGACAGGCCGGCGACAAGAAAGCGGCGCACGATCGCGAACCATCCGTGGACCGTCAGGAACTGGATGGCGTTGGTGATGAAGATCGGAAGCGCCAGGAGCGTGACGCCGAGCGCCGGCTCGATGATCACCGTCAGGATCGACATGGCGACGGCCGGAAAGCCGATCCCAAGCGAGCCTTTGACCGTCCCCGCCAGCAAAAAAATCGCCAGGATGCCGGCAAGGATCGGGAAATTCGGGAACGCCGAGATCACGTCCGGCGCTTGCGATAGACTTCGAACACCGAGGCCGTGTCGTGCGTTTCGGGCAACATGGACGAGGCGCTCTTGTAGAGCCGGTCGACCGCGTCGAATAGCGGCACCGCGAGTTGCAGTCGCCGAATATCGTCGCCGATGACTGAAAGATCCTTCTCAAACATCTTCAGGCTGGCCGTCGGCGGCTCGTAGCGCCCTTCGATCATGAGCGGCATGCGGAGGTCCGACATCTTCGACTGCCCTGCGCCCGAGGAGAGCATCTCGTAGACGGTCTTGCGATCCAGCCCCAGCGCGTCGGCATAGGCGAGCGTCTCGGCAGCGGCGGCGTTGTGGAGCGCGACCGCGTGGTTGGCGACGTATTTGAGGCGGCTGCCGGCGCCGAACGCTCCCGCTTCGATCACCTTCTTGGCGAAGAGCGCCATATGGGGCTTCGCCTGAGCGATGGCCTCCGTTTCGCCCGACGCCATCATGACGATGTCGCCGACCGCGGCTTGCGCGCCCGTGCCGCTGACCGGGCAATCGAGGAGCCGGATGCCCGCCGCTGCCAGTCTATCTTGCGCGGCGTTTTTATCGGCGAGGGCGAAGGTGCCGGTCTCGAGCACGACCTGGCCGGGGCGCAGAACCTCGGCCAGGGTTGCCGTTACCTCGCGCAGGACCACGGGAGAGATCAGCGCGAGGATCACAAGGTCGCACTCGGCGGCCCACGCGCCCGCGCTTTCGTGTGCGGTGCCGCCGGCATCCGCGAGCCGTCGGCGCGCTTCCTCCGACGGATCAGCGCCGACGACGGTCGCGCCGCCCGCCATCAGGTTCTTCGCGTAAGCCGACCCCATGATGCCGAGGCCGACGATGCCGACCGTCCCCATGGTTCAGAGCCCAAGCAGCTTGAGGGCGTTCCCGCCCGCGACGGCCGCTTTCGCGGGCTCCGAGAGGTTCGAGGTCGCGATGTGACCGACCGGATCGTAGTCGGCCATGTCGAAGGGATAGTCCGAGCCCATGACGATATGGTCCGCGCCGAAGACCTTCACCAGATATTCGAGCTGATGGTGGGTGAAGACCACGCTGTCGAAGTACATCTTGCGTAGATACTCGGTCGGCGGCTTCGGCAGCGCGCCGCGGCTGTCTTTCCGGGCTCCCCAGGCATGGTCGATCCGTCCCGAATAGGCGGGAAGATAGCCACCCCCATGGACCCCGAGGATCCTGAGATCTGGCATCCGCTCGAGCACACCATTGAAGATCAGGTAATGAAGTGCCGTCGTCGTCTCGAGCGGATTTCCGAGGACGTTGGAGAAGTAGTATTCGTGGAACCGCGCCCCTTCGGTGAAACCGTTGGGGTGGATCATCACCAGCGCACCGGTCTCTTCCGCCGCGCGCCAAAACGGCTCGAACCGGTCGCCGCCAACCTCCTCGCCGTCGACGTTGGTGAGGATCATCACGCCCTTCAGGCCCAGCTGGCCCATGCAGCGCTTGAGCTCCGCCGCCGCTTCGTCCGGCGACTGGAGCGGGACCGTGCCAAGACCGGCAAAGCGGTCGGATCGCTGAGCCACCCATTCTGCCATGCCGTCATTGACCAGACGGCTTCCCTTGATCGCGTGTTCGACCGGTGACTGGTAGTAACACTGGGGCGGCGGCGGTGCCACGACCTGCCAGTCAATGCCCTGGGCGTCGAGCACGGCCACGCGGTCGGCCAGGTCCGCCATGGCGATCGGCAACCGGTCTTCATCCTGCTTGCGGTTGACCGTCCGCGTTTCGTCGTTGGCATGCTTGACCATTGCGATCCGCATCGGGTCGACATGGGGCATCATGTAATCGGTCGCCGCCGGGATGTGGACGTGGGCGTGAATGTCGACGGTCGTGGTGCCGAGCCGGGCAGGTGCGCCGGGATGCGACCGGGCGGCGGTCGGCCCGTAACGGTTGAGCGCGTCTCCGAGCTCGGCGGTGTCGATGGTCGAGGGACTCATTGTGAGGGTCCAGTTCTAGGTCGTGGAACAGGGAAGCGGTTTTGCCGCTCCCCTGGCGAGGGCTCACAAATTCTCTTCGGCCCAGGCGTTGATATCGGCCGCGACCTGCTCACGGTCGAAGTCGTTCGCGGCTTCGATGAAGGTATCGTTCAGAAAATCCTCCACCGGCACCACCTCCTCGATCCCGCCGGCGGCCTTCATCTGGGGCTGGATGCGGCTCCAGACCTCGGGCTGCACGTCGCCGCAGCGCTCGGTAACCGAAACATTCATGCCGATCGACATGTCGAGGTAGAGCTGCCCCGCCTCGGGGATCTCCCACTCCTCGGGCACGTTTTTCTTCAAGATCCCGGCCACCGCATCGGGGTTCACGGTGGCGGCATGCATGCCCTTGCACCAGGCGCGCAAGAAACCCTCGATTGCCTCCCGCTTGTCGCCATCGATGGCGTCGACATCCATGGCGAAGGTGTTGGCGGGGCTTGCCAGGAGTTCGGAAGGCGTGATCAACCGGGTCTCGATGCCATTGGCGATGAGAGCGATCCAGTCGGGCGCGGCGCCTGAGATCGCCGAGACGGTGCTGTCCCGCATGGCGGCGGCGAGCGTCGGGCCCGCTTCGCCCAGGATCACCGTCTGCACGTCATCGAGGCTGTGGTCGGCCGTGGCCAGCGCCGCCTGAAGGAAGGCACGGTCTCGGTCCGAGACGAGGCCGACCGTGGTGCCGACCAGATCGGCGACCGACTTCGCTTCGCTGCCGGCGGGCACGGCGATGCCCTCGGGTGCGTTCTGCATGACCTCGAAAACCGTGTTGATGTTTGCGCCGGCGAGCCTCGCGTTCACCGTCTCGAACGGGTCGAGCATGGCGAGGTCGGCCTGGCCGTTCTGAATGAACGCGACGTAGGGAACCGAGGTGTCGGACGGCAGCAGGTTCACCTCCACGCCTTCCTCGGCGAAGTAGCCCAGTTCCTCGCCGACCACGAGCGGGAAGAAATTGGTAGACCGCGGCAGCGGGTTGATCATGTTGACCGTCGTTTGCGCCAGCGCGGCGCCTGCCGTGAGCGTCACCGCTGCGGCGATGGTCAGTGTCTTCAAAAGCCTCATGTCTTTCCCTCCTTGGTTTTCTGGGCCCGCGCTTTCCACGCACGGGCTCTTTTGCGCGAGACGGCGTCTCTGCGTTCATCTCGACGCCAGAAGATCAGACGGTCGTCGAGAAACTCCATCGAATAGAAAAGGAGCAGGCCGATCAGCGTCATGCTGAGAAGCGTGGCGATCGAGGCGCCCATGTTCAGCTGGAACGAGAAGCGGTTCATCAGCACGCCCACGCCCTCGGTGGCTTGCGCGAACTCAGCGACGACGGCGCCGATCAGCGCGGTGGTCAGGCCGATTTTCAGACCAGCGAAGAGAAGCGGCAGCGCGGCGGGCACACGGAGACGGCTGAACAACTGGACGCGGGAGGCGCCCAGAGACGTGAACAACTCTTCGCGCTCGGTGTCGATTTGGGTGAGGCCGGTCAGGGTGTTGACGAAGATCGGGAAGAAGCTGATGACGGCAGCGAGCGCGATCTTCGAGCCCATGCCGAAACCGAACCAGGCGATGATGACCGGCGTCAGCGCGATCCCGGGCGTCACGTTCAGCACGATGGCGTAGGGCGAGACGTAGCGCCGAAAGGTGTCGGAAAGCGCCGAGCCCACGGCAAGCGCGACGGCGATGGCGGCGCCGATGAGAAACCCTAGCACCGCCTCGGTGAGCGTAATGAAGAAGTGCCGCCAGATCGTGCCTTCAATGAGGTAGAGATCGACGATCGCAGCGCCGATGGCTGAGGGGCGGGGGACCATGATCGACTGGATGAGGCCGAACCGCACCGCTGCTTCCCAAACCGCAACAAGCGCCGCAAACAGTGCGAGGTGCGGAGCGAGCCTTATGAACAGCCAAAGCCGAGGCGCGCGTTCGACGGGCTGCTCCATCAATAGGCATCTCCCTGCTTGCCCCAACGGCCGCTGCGGCGATTTGAGACGCGGGTAAGGCCGGCATCGTGGCTCCAGAAGGCAATGCGCCGGTCGAGCATCTCCATGCCTTTGAAGATCAGGAAACCGATGATCGTCAGCGTGAAGATGCAGGCAAAGGCCGAAGCCATGTTGAGATTGCGGGTGTAAGTCAGGATCAGCGCGCCGATACCCTGGTCGCGCTGGATGAACTCGGCCACCAGCACGCCCGAAAGCGCGGCGGTCAAGGCCAGTCGTTCGCCGGCCATGATCACCGGCACGGCCTCCGGCAGAACAAGCTTCCGAAGGATCTGGAGCTTCGAGGCGCCGAGCGAGCGGAACAGCTCCAGCTTCTCTTCGTTGACGTGCACGGCGCCCGACAGAGTGTTGATGAACGGCGCGAAAAAGCAGACGAGCATGATGATCGCGATTTTGGACTGCGCGCCGAAGCCGAGCGCGGCGATCAGCAACGGCGCGACCGCGATGCGGGGCGTCGCCTCCAGCAATATGACGTAAGGCTGCAGGAAGCGCCGGACGACCGGGTTCAAGCCCACCAGGCTGCCGAGCGTGATGCCGAGAACGGAACCCGCCGCGAAGCCCGCCAGGACGAGGCCGAGAGAAACGAAGAGGTGGTACCAGATGTTGCCTTGCGTGACGTAGACGCGCCAGAAGGAGGCGAGAATTGCCGAGGGCCGCGGGTAGAACAGCGGGTCGAGAAACCCGGTGCGCGAGCCGATTTCCCAAGCGATCAGAAGGGTGGCGAAGATGGCGGCGTGGGTCATGACGCGCCGCGTTCCGATGGACAGGCCGAAGCCAGCACGGTTGCCGGTAAGAACCAGACTCTCGGCCATCAAAGCGCCCCCAGAACGTCGCGCGCCTCTGCCACCAGGCGATTGAAAGCTGGCGAGGTTTGGATGGCGCGCTTTCGCGGGCGCTCCAGCGGCACTTCGATCACGCGGGCGATGCGCCCCGGGCGGGGGGTCATCACGTAGACGTCGTCGGCGAGGAAGATCGCTTCGGCGATATTGTGGGTGACAAAGACCGTGGTCCCCCCAAGCTCGCCCACGATGCGCAAGAGTTCCACGTTCAGCCGTTCGCGGGTGAACTCGTCGAGGGCGCCGAAGGGCTCGTCCAGAAGCAGGACGTCGGCGCCCGTCTGTAGGAGGCGGGCAAGCGCCACGCGTTGCTGCATGCCGCCCGAGAGCTGGGCGGGAAAGGAGAAGGCGAAGTCGCCGAGCCCCACGAGCTTGAGAAGGTCCATGGCGCGCGTGCGGTCGGCATCACTGCCCCGCCCCGCAATCTCGGTCGGCAAAAGGACGTTCTCGATGGCGGTTCGCCATTCGAGCAGGGTGGCGCGCTGGAACATCATGGCGACGTCCTGGCGCGGGCGCGTCACCAGCTTGTCGTGTACGCGGAGCTGGCCGCTACTCGGCTGGATGAGGCCCGCGATCAGCCGCAGAAGGGTTGACTTGCCACAACCCGAAGGCCCGACGAGCGAGACGAAACGGCCCTTCGGAATCGAGAAGTCGGCATTCTCCAGTGCGCCCACCGCACCGCCGGCGAAGGTCTTGCCGCCCGCGGAGCCGGTCACGACCGGTGGCGAAATCGTGCTGTCTGCCGCCATGAACGCCTGCTGTTTCATCATCCTCCCGAAGGTGTCTTCTAGTTTTCAGCCCACCTCGAACCGTCCAGTAGGTGATATTTCACGAGGTCGCTCATGCCACGATGGGACGAGCTGCAAGACCGCGCAGCACACGGCGCCGGGACGTCTTGATATGCCTGGCCGAGGCGCGGACGGCGGCAGCTGCGTTTCGCGCCTGCAGCGCGTCGATGATCTCGTTATGATCGGCCAGAGCCTCGGCCATGTTGGTGCCCTCGGATCTGCCCGAGGAGGAAAGCGAGACGAGGCAAAGGCGGTCGTAGTTCTCCATCAGGCCGGCTACCGAAGCCGAGAGCCGCCGATTACCGGCAGCCTCGCAGATTGCCTGGTGGAAGTTTCGATTATAGGCGGCGAAGGCCCGCACGTCGGTGGTACTCGCGTCCCGCAGCCGGTAGAGCCAGGTCAGCGTCCCATCGCTCGCGTTCGCGACAATCGTCCGGATCGCGCCAGTCTCGAGAATCTCACGGAGGCCCAGTATGTCTTCGGCATCGGCGATCGAGATCGGCGCGACGCGGTGGCCCCGCCGCGGTTCGATCTCGACGAGGCCCTCGATCTCGAGCCGCTGAAGAGCGTCGCGTATGGGCGACTTCGAGACGCCGAACTGCTCGGCGAGATCACCTTCACGAAATTCGCTCCCCGGCGGCAGGACGCAGGAAAGTATGTCGGCGCGCAGCCGATCATAGACCTTGTGACGTATCAGCCCGTCCGGCATTCCGCCCCCTGATATATCAGAAGAACGATCGCAGCCGCGCCGCGTCGCGTCAATCACCGTCTGTCATGGACGTAGCTGATAGGTGGCCGGAACCCAGCGATAGCCTTCGCCCGCTCGCTCGACATAGCCGACCGAGGGGAAGGGCATGTGATGGCCGATGATCAAGGTTCCCTCGTTCGCCGCCGCTTCGAGCACGCGCATTCGTGTCTCGATCGCTACCGCCTTGTCGTCGTCGAAGCCGACCTTCGCGGCCGGATGGCTGACCGAGAAGACGTAGTGATTGGCAACGTCGCCCCAGATTAGGGCTTCCTTCCCTTTGCTCCGGATACGAAACATCAGGTGCCCAGGCGAGTGTCCGAAGGCCGCTTCTGTAGTGATGCCGGGCAGCACCTCGTCGCCGTCATCGAGGAGGCGGAAGCGGTCCTCGAGCGGGGCGACGATCTCGAGAAACAGTGAGCGGTTTTCGGCACGCTGAGGTGGGATGCCTGTGCCCGACGTCCAGGCGGAGAACTCCCGCCGGCCGATCATGAGTTGGGCATTCGGAAAGGCGCTCGCGCCGTCCTCCCAAAGACCGCCGATATGGTCGGGATGGACATGGGTCAGCGCGACCACATCCACGTCTCCTGGCGCATAGCCTGCGTCGGCGAGCCGCTGCCGCAGGAACCCTGCGCCCTTGTCGCGGCGGTAGTGGCCACAGCCCGTGTCGATCAGGACCAGCGCCTCGCCCGTGTTGACCAACGCGGGCACGAAATTGTTCTCCAGCCGGTCGTCGGGCAACCGCGCAGCTTGAGCGATCGCCGCGACCTCCTCCGTGCTCGCGTCGACCAGGAACGGCGGGCTGATCCCCATCAGGATCACGCCGTCGAGGATCGTCGTCACCTCGAACGCGCCAAGGACGAAGCGGTGGGCCGGGTGGCGGAGAGGGCCGTGAAACGGAGCGGTCATCGGAAGATCCTCGTTCGTTCTGATCGCCAGGGGAGTTGCGCGCCTCCCTCAACGCTCTAGTCTCGCGCCGGAGAGGGAGGTGCCTGATGATGGAATACCAGACCCGCGGACAAGATCATGTCGAGATCGCGGACGATCCGGCGGTCTTTGCGGAATGGCCGGAGGGCCTTCGCGAGGAAATGCTGGCCAACAGGGACAATGGCTGCGTCGGTACGGTTCTGGTCTCGGAGACCGACCGGGTGCGCGTCTGGCACCTAACGCTCGCCCCTGGCACGCGTTGTCCGTTCCACCGGCACGTAAACCCTTACTTCTGGTCCTGTCACACCGATGGGCGCGCCGTGAACTATCTGTCGAGCGGCGAGATCCGCGAGAGTCGCCACTTCGCCGGGCAGACGCGCCATTATCAATTCGGCGCCGGCGAACACATGCTGCACTCGGTCGAGAATATCGGCGAGACCGATCTGGTCTTCACCACCGTGGAATTCATGGACGGCACGAACCCGCCGCTGCCCGTGTCGGACGAGAGGCGCCTGGTGCCGTCGGAGGTTGCCGCCGAATAGGGCTGGCTGGCCATCGCGATGAAGGCGATCATTGCCGGCGGCTCGATCGGCGGTCTCTTCGCAGCTTCGGCGCTTCTGCGCGCCGGCTGGGAGGTGGCGGTTCACGACCGTTCGCCGGTGCCGCTGGCCGGCAGGGGAGCCGGCATCGTTACGCATCCGGAACTGATCGCTGCGCTCGAGACCGTAGGCGCGGAGACCCGGGCGCGCGGCGTCGAGGTGCATGAGCGGGTGGCCTACGACATCGATGGCGGGCGCGTCGCGGCCTTCGGGTTCCACCAGGTGGTGACCTCCTGGGATCGGATGTACCAGGTTCTGCGCGCGCTCGTGCCGGAAGGTTGCTATCACCTCGGTCGGACGGCGACCGGATACGAGGAAACCGACGACGGCGTGCTTTGCCGCTTCGAGGGCGGCGGCGCGGCCGAGGGCGATGTTCTGGTCGGCGCGGATGGCTTCCGGTCGTCGATCCGGCGACAGATGCTGCCCGAGGTCCGGCCCCGCTATGCCGGTTATGTTGTTTGGCGCGCTCTGGCGGCGGAGGCGGACCTGTCCGCCGGCATCCGCGCCGATGTGTTCCGCACATTCGGCTTCTTTCTTCCGAACGGCACCCAGATCATCGGCTATCCGATCGCAGGGCCCGATAACGACCTGACGCCCGGCAAACTGCGCTACAACTTCGTTTGGTACAACGACGTGCCCGAGGCCGCTCTGCCGGACATGCTGACCGACGCTGAAGGCACCCATCATCCCATCTCGATCCCGCCGCCCCTGATCCGTGAAGAGGTGATCAACGCGATGTATGCCGGCGCGCAGACGCGACTACCGGCGCCCTTCAACAACATCCTGGCGGTCAGCGGGCGGCCCTTCTTCACGCCGATCTACGACCATCCCTCGCCGGTGATGGCCGATGGGCGGGTG
>JBHJGP010000039.1:0-17916 GCA_050331695.1 Geminicoccaceae bacterium | reverse complement strand
TCCACGTCCACCACTGTCATCTCTCCGGACGTTGACAAAAGCTCGGCCAGGCGAGTCTTTCGATTGGCTTGCGAATCGGGATAACCTTCGATCGTTATGATTGTCCGGCCATGGTCGACGCCGACGCCGGCCGGCAGATGGCAGGCGCCGGTGATCTCGAAGGGCGAGCCCACGGCTTTGCACAAAAGCCGGACGGCGTCGGCGTCGCCAAGGTCCGGGATCGCGAGGGTCATGCTTGCGGGCGCCCTGGGCTGAACCTTGAATGTCACCTCGGTCAGAAATCCAAGCGTGCCCCAGGATCCGGCCAGCAATCGGACCAGGTCGAGACCGGTCACGTTCTTCATCACCCGGCCGCCATTCTTGATGATCTCGCCCCGGCCATTGACGAACCTGGTTCCGACCAGGCTGTCGCGGGCCGCACCGCCGAAGAGGCGTCTAGGGCCGGAGATGTTGCCGGCCGCCATGCCGCCCACGGTCGGTTCTCCGTCGGTCCCTAAAATTCTCCGGTGATCCATGGGCTCGAAGGCCAGCATCTGGTTTTTTTCGTCGAGCGCGGACTGGATCTCAGCGAGAGGCGTGCCTGCCCGCGCTGCCATGATCATCTCCGTCGGCTCGTAAAGGGTGATGCCGGTGAGCTTGCGGCTCGTGAGCGTTTTTTCGGTCTGCATCGGACGACCGAGGGCAAAGCGCGTACCACCGCCGACGAGGCTGAGCGAGGTTTTGTCTGTTGCTGCGGCCCGTATGAGTTCGCTGGCTTCGGCTTCCGTCGTCGGATGAAGCTCGCTCACGCGCCGCTCGCGGACCCGGGTTCACGGGCGTCCAGGGGAAAGACCTTGGCCGGGTTCATCAGCCAGGCGGGATCAAAAACCTGGCGAACCCTGATCTGCTGATCCAGGTCTACCTGATCGAACTGATCCAACATAAGATCCCGTTTCTCGATGCCGACGCCATGCTCGCCGGTAAGGCAACCACCGACCTCGACGCATAGGCGCAGAATGTCATTGCCGGCGTCTTCCGCCTTTCGAGCGCTCTCGGGATCATTTACGTCATACATGATGAGCGGATGGAGATTGCCGTCGCCGGCGTGAAACACGTTCGCGACCTTGAGGCCGTAGCCTTCGATGATTTCCGCCATTCGCTTCAGGACCGTTGGTAGCTGGCCGGTCGGGATCGTGCCATCCATGCAGATGTAATCGGCGACGCGGCCAGTGGCGCCGAAGGCAGATTTGCGCCCTTTCCAGATCTGCGCGGTTTCGGTAGCTGACCGGCTCTCCTTGATCGTGCTGACCTCATGACGTTTGGCGATCTCGACGATCCGCTCCAAAGTGGCCGTCATCTCCTCGTCGGAGCCCTCGACCTCAATGATCAACATCGCCTCGACGTCGAGCGGATAACCGGCCTTGGCGAAGGCTTCGCAGATCTCGATGGCCGGCTTGTCCATATATTCGATAGCCACGGGCACGATCCCGGCACCGATGACATCGGCGACGCAAGCGCCCGCCGCCTCGGCACTCGGAAACCCGAACAATACGGGCCGGGCGCCCTCGGCTTTGCGCAAGATCCTGACGGTGGCCTCGGTGACGATCCCAAGCTGTCCCTCGGAGCCGCAGATCAGGCCCAGGAGATCATAGCCCTCGGCATCCAGATGTTCGCCTCCGAGCTCGATGACGGTGCCATCCAGAAGGACCATGGTCACGCCCAGAAGATTGTTGAGCGTCACGCCGTATTTGAGGCAATGGGCGCCGCCGGAGTTCATGGCGATATTGCCGGCAAGCGTGCAGGCGAGCTGGGATGACGGGTCCGGCGCATAGAAGAAATCTTCTTCCTCGACCGCCTCCGAAATCGCGATATTGGTGATCCCGGCCTGGACCCGCGCGGTCCGGTTCTCATAGTCGATCGCCAGGATCCGGTTCATCTTGGCAACACCGATGACGACCGCGTCCTCCTGGGGGATGGCACCGCCGGAAAGCGACGTGCCAGCACCCCTGGGAACCACTGGCACGCCCCGTTCCGAGCAAAGCTTGAGCACCTGGCTCACCTGGTCGGTCGTCTCCGGCAGGACGACCGCCATCGGCACCCGGCGATAGGCGGTGAAGCCGTCGGTTTCGTAAGGCACGAGTTCGGTCGGCTCCGTGATGACCGCTTCACCGGGGAGAATGGACTTCAGCTCACCTACCAGAGCGTCCCGTTGGGACAGCACGCCGGCATCGGGCTCTGGCATCAAAATGCCGCTCATGGCGTCCCCTCCTTAGGTTCTTGGTTCAGTACCAGGACGGCCCGAAAATCGTTGACGTTCGTTAGCGTCGGGCCAGTGATCACCTGATCACCCAACCGCTCGAAAAAGCTATGCGCGTCATTGTCGCGAAGCATCGCCTGGCCATCCAGGCCGGATGCGCCTGCACGCAGAAGCGTGTCCGGCGTCACGACGGCACCGGCAACTGACTCCGCGCCGTCAATGCCATCGGTGTCTCCGGCGATGGCGTAAATGCCGGCTGCTCCATTGAGTTTGAGCGCGAGCGCCAGAAGAAACTCGACATTTCGGCCGCCGCGACCGGAGCCGCGCACGCTGACCGTCGTTTCACCGCCGGAAATCAATACGGTCGGCGGGACGGTCGGTTGCCCGTGACGCTTCGCCTGCAGCGCGATGCCCGCCATTACCTTGGCGACCTGGGATGCTTCACCCTCGATTGCGTCGCCCAGGATCAGAGGCTCGACGCCGGCGTCCCTCGCCACCCGGGCGGCGGCTTCTAAAGAGGCTTGGGGCGTCGCGATCATGCGAAGCTCTGTACCCTGCAGCCGAGGGTCGTCGGCTTTCGGCGTTTCATTTGACCCATCTTCCAACACGTGGCGGACGGCATCATCGACTTCAATGCCGTAGCGATTGAGGATATCTCGAGCGTCGCTCAGCGTGGATGCGTCGGCGACCGTGGGCCCGGAGGCGATGACGCTCGGATCGTCACCCGGCACGTCCGAGATCACCAGCGTGACCACTTTCGCGGGCGCCGCGGCCACCGCCAGCCGACCACCCTTGATCTCGGACAGATGCTTTCGAACGCTGTTCATCTCGTCAATCGATGCGCCGCTTCGAAGCAGAGCCTCGTTAACGTTTTGCTTGGCCTTAAGCGTGAGTCCCGGTGCGGGCAGGGCGAGCAAAGCCGACCCGCCACCAGAGATCAGCGCGATCACGAGATCCTCTGGGCCCAGGTCTCGAACGAGACGCAGAATGTCACCGGCCGCCCGTTCGCCGGCGGCATCGGGAACCGGATGGGCGGCCTCGACGATCCGGATCCGCTCGCAAGGAACAGCGTGGTCGTAACGGGTCACGACCAAGCCTTCAAGCGGACCTTCCCAGGCTTCTTCCAGCGCTGTAGCCATGGCCGCCGAAGCCTTGCCTGCGCCCACGACCACGGTTCGACCCTCGGGCCTTTCGGGCAGATAATCGGCGAGTATGGAAGCCGGGAGCGCGGCGTCCACGGCCTGATCGAACATGGCGCGGAGGAGGGTGCGTGGGTCCGGAGCCATGGCTTCGCCAGCCTAGCCGCCGGCGACCTCGTGGTTCGCTGCGATCTCAAGCGCGCGCACCATCGCCGAATGATCCCAGCCGGCGCCGTCATGGGCGACACAGGAACTGAACAGCATCTGGGCCGAAGCGGTGTTCGGCAGGTTCAGGCCCAGCGACCTGGCTCCGTCAAGCGCCAGATTGAGATCCTTCTGGTGCAGCTCGATACGAAAGCCCGGATCGAAAGTCCGTTTGATCATGCGCTCGCCATGGACCTCGAGGATCCGCGAGGTGGCGAGCCCTCCCATGAGCGCATCGCGGACCTTGGCCGGGTCGGCACCAGCCTTGGACGCGAACAAAAGCCCTTCGGCCACCGCCTCGATGGTGAGCGCGACGATGATCTGATTGGCGACCTTGGTCGTTTGCCCGGCGCCGTTGGGCCCGACCAGCGTGATGTTCTTGCCCATCAGCTCGAACAGGGGCTTCACCCGATCGAACGTTTCCTGGTCACCGCCGACCATGATCGTCAGCGAAGCGGCCTTGGCACCGACCTCACCGCCTGAGACCGGCGCGTCAAGATAGCGGCACTCCTTAGCCTCGATCTTCTCGACGAACGCCTTTGTCTCGATCGGTGAGATCGAACTCATGTCGACCACGATCTTGCCGGCACTGAGCCCGCTTTCCACGCCATTCTCATCGAAAAGCACCTTGCGGACGTCCGGCGTGTCCGGGACCATCGTGATGATCACCTCGGAGGCCTCGGCGACTTCACGGGGGCTCGCGCATTCCGTGCCGCCTTTTTCCAGAAGCTCGCCCGGCACCCCGCTCCTAGTGTGCAAGAACAGCTCGTGATCGCCGTCTATCAAATGGCCGGCCATGGGCTTGCCCATGATGCCGAGGCCGATGAACCCGACCTTCATGCCTGTCTCTCCCTTCGTTGTTCGATCGTTTTCTTTCCCGGCCAGCCGGCAAATTGTTTCCGTGTCTACCGCCCACAAGGTGTGACTAGAACATGGCCTCGTCCACGCGCCATGACCAACGAAAACGAAAGGGCCGCCCGGTATAGGGCGGCCCTCGTGAAATGTGGCTGTTCGCGGGCTCCGGAACGCGCTCGGCGTTCTGGGCGGCTCTCGCGACGGGTTAAGGCTGCTTAACCCTCGGGCGTGATCCGCATAGCCGTAGCGAACGACCCCAGCATTCCACTCGACATTGGATCACCTCCTTTCAGTTGTTGCACAGGACGCGTTACCCATGGCTGAAGACCGGCGCGAACGCAAGTGTGTGTTTGTCACGTTACCGTTGAGCCGGAACGATCAAGCGCCGTGACGCTCGAGAAAGGCTTCGACGCTGAGCGAACGAAAATCGGCGAGGGCCGTTTTCAGTTGTTCGTGCTCCCAATCCCACCAGGCCAGCGCCATCAGCCTTTCCGCGATATCCGGCTCGAAGCGCCTTTTGATCGGTTTCGCCGGGACACCGGCGACCACGGTGTAGGGTGCCACGTCCTTCGAGACCACGGCGCCGGCGGCGACGATCGAACCTGCTTCGATGCGAACGCCGGCGAGAACCGTGGCACCGTGGCCAATCCAGACGTCGTGGCCGATGACGACGTCATGATCTCGCCGCCAGTCAAAGAACGAGGCTTCGTCTTGGCCTAGCCCATAAGCCTCGGCGCGGTAGATGAAGTGATGTTGCGACGCCCGCCAACTCGGATGATTGCCCGGGTTGACGCGCACCGCCCGGGCGATCGAGCAGAACTTACCGATCGTCGAGTAGGTGACGTCGCCGTCGTCGACAATGTAGCTGTAGGCGCCGAAACGGGTTTCCATCATGCGGGTCCTGGCGCCGACGGCGGTGTAGGGTCCGAACCAGCAGTCGCGGATCTCGGCCTCGGGATGGAGCGCTGGCCGTTTGCCAAGCCGCCCTCCGACCTCCTTGGGGCTTGGAAGACCGTGCCGGTTGATATGGACCATCTCGCTCATCGCCGAGCCTGATCGCTGTCAGTTCGCCCGATCCGCCATAGGCGTTTTTTGGCCATCGACGTAGTGGACGCCATAGGTGCGGAACAAGGCCGCCCGATCGGCCTCGTCTTGTGAAAAAGCGTCACTGCCGCGAACGTCGTGAACGTTCTCGAACCGGGCGAGGATCTCACCGCTTTGCAGCTCAACCTCGAAGGTAACGCCTGTATAGGTGAAGCTTATCAGCGCTCGACTGTTGTCGCTCGAGACATCGACATTGCCGGCCCGCCAGGAGAACATGTCGTCGGCGAAGGAACCGTGCTCGTCGGTCGGCAGAATGGTGATCTCTTCGCCGGTAGCCAGATCGATCATCAACAGGCGTGACGGGCCGCCCTGGAGCCCGCCGCCGAAATTGTCGAACATCACCAGACGCGCATCGCCGGCGGGCTGAACCGCGTGCTGCTGAATGAAACTGCCGCGAACGATATGGTTGAAGCCGTTGGTCTGGCGGTCGAGAAACCCGATGGCGCTGACGTTTCTCATCGACACCATGAGGTCATCAGCTTCGACACCGTCGATGACCTGCGCGATACCTGGGCCGACCTCGCGCACGAAATTGATGTGAAGCGGATCGCACGGGTTGGTCGTCTGCATCAGCACCGCGGCAAAGGGTGAGGCGATCAAAGCTTCCATCACCGGCACCTGCTGCACCATTTCACCATCGCCGTCGACGATGTTGACGGCTTCCATGTAGATCCGGCCGTTGCACTCGATCGGAAAGCTGTGGCTTTGAACCGTGACGTCCAAGGGAGGGTCGGCCACGGTCATCGACGGCACCATAACCTCGCCGCTCTCCGTTATGTGCGGCCAGTGGTGGCTGTAATCGCGCCGATACCACACGGCGTGGCCATTTCTATCGATCCGAGCCAGTCCGCCGCTGTAGGGAAAGGTCATCTGGCGGGTGCCGAAGGTCATGATCAAATCGCCGTTCGGAAACCGGTCGATGCCGGCGACCTCGAGGTCCTCCATCGGTTCGAACAGGTCGTCCTCGAATGGCAATTCGGCAACCACATTGCCAGCGAAAATCCGTTCCGGAACGAACGGGTAGGCGTGGACGAGGTTGCCGGCCGCCGAGACTTCCACGGCCGCGCAGCCCTTTTCCGGGCAGTGATCTCGAAACTGGTGATCACCGGCCGCAATCAGGAAGGTCTCGCCGGTCGCGCTCGCATCGAAACGGGTCAGTCGGCGTTCGGACACCTGGTCCGCGGGCAGATCGGCGAACTCGATGAATGTACCCCTCTGTTCGTCACGGAATGACTTCAACATCGTTTTCGCGGTTACATTGGCGGAGCGCAGCGTGTGGTAGGGAAACAGCTGAAACGACATGACCAACACGCCGTAAACGAACGAAAAGAACATTAGTGCAAAAACGAACAAGATCTTCGGAAGCGTATTTTCCATCAACAGACCGTCAGCAAGTGCTTTTGCGAAGTTTTTGGTGGAGTTCTTGGGCGGTGCCCACCAACGAAGATGGCGCACCCAGTTTGCCCGGGTCTTTGTTGCCACTCGGGCTTATACGACTGACCTGAGCGGTGAAGTTTTGGTCGGCCTCAAAACGGATGGCTGTACCCAGTCGCTCGAGATGCGGGAGCGGTGCCGCGCACAAGGCGTCGAAATCGACCAGTACGCAGCCTTCGTCGGTTTCGTCGACAAGCCGGCTGTAGGCGGCGCTCCAATAGGCGAGCCAGAATTCAAGCCGTTCCGGATCGCTGTTGTCAGAACCATCGAGCCATTGGCCGAAGTCGATCGGCTTGAAGCCTTCGCCGAAATCGTGATGGCCGATCGCTTCCATGTATCGCCGGACGAAGGGATCAGCCTGGTGCATGCCCGTGAAGCGGAGGTGCTGGCGGTGCATGGACGAGGCGTGGGCGACCGGTTCCCGAAACGGGATCACCAGCAGAGCATCCGGAAACAGGGCACGAAGGTACCGGATGCGGGCGATATTCGCATTGTTCTTGGAGACGTAGCGGCCGGCTCCGCCAGGCGCCGCCCTCAGCGCCACGATCTTTTTCATATGGTTAGTGAAGAGTTCGTCGAAATCCGGGTCGGTGTCGCCGCCCCAGGGGATGATCCGGTCTTGCAGATAGTGATCCTGCCAATAGGCCTTCCAAAGCATTTCCTCGAATGCCTCTGGACTGTCGACCGAAACCGTCATGCCGTCGCCATGGGCTCGCTCAGTGGTGCCGGTATCCCGTCGGAACGATCGGGATAGCTTGTCCCATAGGAGAGGGCAGATGACGAAGGGCATGTCTCGGTAACTGTGGGTTCCGAACTCCGGCTGAGACGCAATCAATTCGAGCAGCAGAGTGGTGCCGGCCCGGGGCAGGCCGGTGACGAAGACGGGCCGCTTGAGGTCCGATTTCAAGGCGTCGCGGCCGAACATGCGGTCTTCGAGGTCCGCCAAGCCCAATTGGGCCTGGGTGGTGGCGAAGGCGAGCCTGTGAACCATCCGGTCCAAGCGACCATAGCGCAGTTCGAAGGGTTCGGTCATGATCGCCTTTGAAAGCGCCAGATCAGGCCGCCGGCGATAAGCGTCGACAACAAAAAAGCCGGCGAAAGCGTGACCGCCCAAAACCGTTCGAGAGACAGAACTTCCAGGTGGTCGAGACCCGCGATCACCAGCAACGGCAGCCCCAGCGCCAGCACGGCACCGCCCGTCACCAGGGCGAACGCCCTGAACAGATCGCCGGCCTGGCGCTGCATCGCCCGTTCCTTGGCGTCGTCATCGAGAGCGGGATCCCGCAGCACGCTTAGGGCTTGCCGGCTGCTCATGAAGGCGCCGCGGGCCAACTCAAAAGTCTTGAATGTCTTCAGCAGTGCGATGAACGCCAGTAGGGTGAGCGCCGCCGCGAGCCATGCAATCAATGGCTTTGGTCGCCCTTCGCCGCACCTTGGGTTGCCTGCTGACCTGACGCGTTCCGGCGGCCCTTCAGGAGCCGCTTCACCGGAAACCACACGAAGCCGACGAACGCGACCGCGACCGCCGCCACCAACGCGATCAGCGAGCCGATCGCCGACAAACCGGCACCCGGACCGATGTAAGCTTCCGCGGCGTCCGGTGTTCCGGCAAGGATGGCCGCAGCCCAGAGACCGGCTGCCGCCCAACGCCAACTCGATCTGAAGGAGGCGATTGCTCCATTCATCTCGTCCTCCGACATTGTTACCAGCTATTCCCCACAACCCTATCAACAGTTGCTTGGGCAGCTTCGCAAGAACAAAAAAACTGTTCACGAGGAAATAAACCCGACCGCGAGCAGAGGTTGTAAGCGGCTGTAGTCTTGCCGACTAGTGGCTGTTCGAACGGCAAAACGGCTAAGGAGTTCCCTGTCCACGTACAGGCAAGGGGCGGGAGAAAGCGCTTTGATCACGCATCGGCCGATCGGTACGCTGGTTCGTGCCGGATCGAGTCCGATCGGCGCTCGGCATCGAGAACCAGAACCAATCCCAACAGGGAAAGCCAATGACCGACGAGACCTGCCGCCTGTTGCCGGACGAGACCGTGAAACTGGCCAGATGGTGCCGAGATGTCCTTACGCGCGAGAGTAGCCGCTTCGAGGCTGCCCGAACGATCGTCCGACGTCTTGGGGCGCACAGGACCGGTGACCGGGTTGAGGTTGGTTTTTGGGCTCCGGAGCTGGTCGAGCAAGGGGTTCCCGAAGCGGATGTTTTTCTCGAAATACTGCATCCCGTCGAGCCCCTGGATCTCAGGCACGGCGTTCAACGGATCACTTTCGAACGTCAACGGCTGCCGCTCCGCCAGGTCGACGAGTTCTTGTTCGCCGTGGTGGAGGGCGTCGCCTTGGGTGAGCGCGATCGCCTGGGCTCCTTCTACTGGGCGCGTTACCGGGACCCTGACGGATTGTGGTGGAAGATACCGGACTATCTCGCCTACTCCGTGCCGTTTGGTGCCTTCGCGCCTGCGGAGTTCTACGATATCCGGCGCTTGGATCGCGAGCGGGCGGATCGGGCTTACTTCGAGGCTCTGGCAGGTAAAGACGAAGGAGACGGCCCGTTCCGCATCGGCCCGCCCACCAACATCCTCCAAATTCACGTCGGCACCGCCACGGCGGGTGGGACCATCGCCAGCCTCAACCGGCAGTTTGCATCCATCGCCGCCAAGATCAGTCGCGGCGAAGCGCTGCTAGCCGAGGAAGAGCCCTTCGTCGGCTATGACGCTGTTCAACTGTTACCTGTCGAGCCAACGATCGAATTCGAGGGCGGTCCCGGTTTCTGGCGGCCTCTGAACGACAATCTCGAAGCCGATCGGGTTTCGGTTGAGCTGAGCCGTCCGCACCAGACAAACTGGGGCTACGACGTGGTCATATCGGCGAGCTCGGCGATCAATCCGGCGATCCTCGAAAGCGGCCGGCCGGATGAACTGGCGGACCTCGCGGTCACGCTCCACACCTTCCCGGAAAAACCGATCCGGTTGATTTTCGACGTCGTCTTCGGCCACGCCGACAACCAGGCCATTCCGCTCCTCTCGCGCCACTTCTTTGCCGGCCCCAACATGTACGGCCAGGATCTGAACTACCGCCATCCAGTTGTGCGGGCGATCTTGCTTGAGATGCAGCGACGCAAGGTCAATCTTGGCGCCGACGGCGTGCGGGTCGACGGCGCCCAGGATTTCAAGCTCTGGAACCCGGAAACCCAAGAGCTGCGCCACGACGATGTCTTTCTCGAAGAGATGAGCGCTCTCGTCCAGGAGGTCGCCGGCAAGCGCTATCGGCCTTGGATGATCTTCGAGGATGGCCGGCCCTGGCCCGAGGAGGACTGGGAGCTTTCCTCCACCTATCGGGCCGTCATCGACCAGCAGCCCCATTGCTTTCAGTGGGGACCGCTCACTTTCGCCCACAACACGCCGTTTCTCTACACCTTCTGGATCAGCAAGGAGTGGCGCATTCGGGAAATCGTCCACAACGGTGCCAACTGGATCACCGGCTGCGCCAATCACGACACGCTGCGTCGGGGCACCCAGGTCGATCCGGAACTGCGGATCAACACCCGGCTCGGCGACACGCCGCTCGAAATCCTGGACAAGGCTTACGACAATCCCGCCGCCACTTTGTTCACTTACGGTTTTCTTCCGGGTGTTCCGATGGATTTCATCAACGCCTCGATGCGCGCTTCCTGGGGGTTCATTCGCAACACCGACGACCGCTACGGGGTCAAGGTCGTCTCGGAAGAAACGATTTCGCTCAACTGGCAGATCGACGAGCGGCACTTCGAGCATAGCGGCAACTTTCGCCGGCTGAAGGCGCTGGGTTTTTCGACGCTGGATGATCTCAGGCGTTTCATGCGGGTGCTGCGCACGGCGGTCGTGGTCACCGACTATGATCTGGACGCGATCGTGCGGCTCATGCGGGCCGTCGATCCACCGCTGGTCGGCGCCGAGGCGCTTTCCGTATCTTGGCTCAAATCGGTTGCCCGAGCCTGGATGGATGACATGCACGACTACTGCAACGTCTCCTACTATATCGGCGATCTCAGCCCGTCCCAGACCCGGTTCAATTTGGCGCTCCGGACGTTCCGGCGAGCGCGGCCGTGGCTGCGCCGCGAGCTTGGTGCGGGCGAGGTCTTCGATCGCCGCTGGCCTTGCCAAGGAACCGTTTCGTTCTACGGTCTCCGGCGCTCGCCGGACGGTGGCGAACGGATTCTGTTCGTCGCGAATATGGAAGGCCAGCCGGTGACGGTGACGCCGTCGGAGCTGCCGATACCGGACATCGCCGGCGGGACGTGGACGGTTGCCGTCGCGACGCCGCGACTGGCCTTCGCCTATGACGGCGGGCCCGTGACCCTGAATGACAGCGAGGGCCTGCTCTTGGTCAAACGAACCGATTAGGCAAGGAGCACAGATCGAGAAGCGGGCAGGGCGCGCAGACAGGCGCCCCAGCGCGACACAATCTCTGGCCGAGAGCCTTAACCGTGACGTGGTGGCGGGCAACGTCGTTTGCACTCCAGTGCGCTGGCAGATGGGGCATCACGTGATCGTAGGCATGCTCGGCTACGACATGGCCTCCAACGATACCCAGTCGCCTGAGCACGCGAAGATGGTGCGTGTCGATCACCAGCGCCTTCATCTCGAGCGCGCTGAAGTTCAAGGTCGATGCGGAGACCTTGCGACCCACGCCCGGCAAGCGCTCCAACCACATCAAGGCGCGGCTCGCGGTCTTGGTTCGAAGAAACTCGAGATCGAGGGCGCCCCGTTCCCGGATCATGATATCCAGCGCCGCCCGAAGATGACGGGCTTTCGCGGCGGCATAGGTCACGCTTTTTATATCCCGGCGTACGTCCTCCTCCGAAGCGCCGAGAACGTGTTCCCAGGTGACGAACCGCGTTCGCAGTCGTTGGAAAGCGGCGCTGGCTACCTCCCCATAGGTCCGGCTACCGATCATCGCGAACACGAGTTGGCTTACGGGATCGAGCCGTCTAAGGGGCCCCGGGCGCCCTGACCAGGCTCGCAGTCGCCGATCAATCTCGGCCAGGACTTGATCCCGATCGTCGATGGCAAGAACCAGCTGCATAGCCGCGCAAGAATGCGTGATGAAACAGAACAAAACAAGAACATCTTTGCTGCGCAGGTCTTGGCACCGAGAGGGGTTTGTTGCCGGTCACCCGATCGAAGAGGCAGCGTCAGAAATAATTCGAGGCGAGCGTGCGCTAGCGCGGAGGTGCAGCCACTGCCGCAGTAGCACTTTCTTCGCGAACGCCTTCCGCGTCGTAGGCAACCTTGCAGAAGTCCTCCGTACGCGCAGAACAGCCTTCGAAGCCCCGATCGCCGCAAAGAGCTTCGCTGGCGGCAGCATCGATCTGGTCGGCCTTCTCATGCGAAACCACGAACAGGGGGTGTACCCCGATGGAAGCGATAGGCGTCGATGCCACGACGTCGGTCTCTAGCCGTGCCTGGCTGAACCCCCGATCCGCAGCGATAAGACGCCGGACCACCTCGTCTCCCAGAGCGAGCGCTTTCAGCCGGCAACCGCCCCTCTCGGTTTGGAAGATGTTGGTGGAGGGCGCGATCATCTTGAAGACGACGTCGATTTGACCGTCGCAGAGCGCCTTTGCTTCCCGACCGTTGGGCCAGCCGCGCTCCTCGCGCAGCTCCTCGGGAAACCGCTCGAGCAGAATTTTCGCCGCCTCCTGGGAGCCAGAACCTTCACCATCAGCGTCGTAGATCAAGGGCTGAGCATTCTGCTGACACGCGCAGTCCGAGACGGGATCTCCGGTCTCTTCGGCCCTGCGCAGCGCCGCATCGAGAAAGGTTTCGATCGTATCGGCCTGGTTGTCAGCTCGGACGATGACGTGCAGGACCTCTTGCGGACCCCACGCCGCGATCGTCAAACTGCCGACGCCACCAAGGTTTGTCGGCGCATCGCAGGTGAGATCCCTTACGCCTGAGACCGCGAAGACATTCGATTGAACGAACGCGCCGTCGAACGCGCCGTTCATCAGGCCTTTGACATTGTCTTTCGAGCCGGCGGTCGTCTCAATGGTGCAGACCGGCCTCGGCGGATCGGCGGAGTCGAACACCGCCTCGCTACCCTGCTCGACCGAACCATTGAAGGCCGCGCACAATTCCATGGCTGATGCGTGGTATTCGCCGTCGGGATCAGCCGAGGCGACGACGATGGCGTCATAGGTAGCTTGCTCCGGTCTCAGGGTCTTGGCGGTGAGCCAGAGTGTCGACGCAAAGGCGACAACCAGGATGCCCCAAGCACCGGGCCATGCGAAAGCGCGGCTCTTGATACCCATCAACGCCTCTCCGCCCGCCCGCGAAACGCCTAGAAGAGCGCGTCGACTAAGCCCTTAAGGCCCTGACCTTCGTGCGTCTCCGGCGCTTCGGTCGCGGGCGTCTCCGACGCATCCTTAGTGGCGAAAAGGGCAGCGAGGCCCTCTTGCGTCTCCTCCGGTGTGAGCAAGCCAGCTTTCACGGCTTCGCTTTTGCAGGCCCGGTGCGTGGGCACCGCAAGCGAGCCGCATTGTTCCAAGATCTCATTGGCCTGCTCGGTGCGCTCAAGCGTCGCGAGAATGAAAACCCGCTTCGGATAGGTCGAGTCGGCACCGTAGAGCTGTTCGGCTTGGTCGAGGGCTGCGATAGCCTGTCCGGGCCGATTGCGACGCACCTCAATATCGGCGAGCCGCCGGTAGCCGGCCGCGGACAAATGTGCCGACGGCGAAATGGAATTCAGGGCGGTGACCGCACCGGCGAGATCATTGAGCCCTTCACGGGCGATAGCCTCGACCTCGCGCGGATAGGGGTCCCGTTCGATCGGTCCGGTCTGATAGGCCTGTTGGAGAAGATCAAGCGCCTCGCGATGGTTGCTTTCTTCAATCTGGACACGCGCATCCTCGACCAGCGCGTAGGCATTATTGATCTCTACAATCTTCAGCCGTTCCTTCATCTTGGCAAAGGCTTCTTCGGTCGGGTCGACGGCGATGTCAGGGTAGAATTGACCCAGATAAACATCAGCACGATCGGCCCGTTTGGCGGGGTCAGCGTAAGAGCGTGCGACGAACGCCCATGCATCCCGTCCGGCTGCCGAGACGGCATCGAGCGTACCGCCAACGAACGCCTGAGCCACCAGGTCGGTATTCAGATTTCCGGCCTCGAAACTTGCCTTCACAGCCTCGGCGCGTTCGGAGAGCTTTCCTTCCAATTTGGACAAATGGGTTCGGCGTTTCGCAAAGCCTTCGCTCAGCGCATCAAAGCCGCTGAACGCCGCATAGGGATCGTAGCCCGCGCGTATCGCCAGATCGAGGCCGAGCAGGTCGGCTTCGTTCTCCTGGGCCCGGTTCCAGCTCGAGTTGATGATGTCATTACCAACGAAGTCGACGCCCATCTTGATCGCGCTCATGGCTAGGGCGCCTTGCGTGAGCTCCTGGGTCTGCGCCGGCGAAAGGTCGAAATTGAGCTCCTTCAACTGACCGCTTTTGCCGAGCAAGGCGACATAGGACGTGAATGCCGCGCCCACGACGGCGGCGGACGTCAGATCACGCTGTTTGTTGAACATGCTGTCCTTCTCATGATGGTTGAGAAGAACATGCGCGATCTCGTGGCCGAGCAGCACGGCGACCTCATCTTCCGAGCCGGCTTGCGCCAGCACGTTGATGCTGACGTAGATGTCGCCGTTGGCTCGGGCGAACGCGTTGTAGGTGGGGCTCGCCAGCGCGTGGACCTGAACTTCGGGGGCATTGGCCGGAGCGTGGGCCATCAACTTGGTCGCTACACCGTGGAGGTAGTCGCGGATCTCGGGATTGGCAATCGTCCGAGCGGCGTCCGGGATCATCGCCTTCAGTTTGTTGGCGAGGAAATAGTTCGACGTCGGTTCGGTTTCTCCGCTGAAGAAAAAAGTACGCGGCGGCCGGGGATCATCGACCAACCGCTTGGGGGCCGGTGTTACCTCCCGAAAGTTCGCAGTGAAGATCAGCGGAGCGTCCATGCTCTCGACAGGTGTGCCGATGACGGCGCAAGCGCTGAGAGCGAGACTAGCCGAGCCGGCGAAAAGGGTGGCCTTGAGGTTCATCGCTAGGCACTCCCTCAGCAGCCATTGCCACGGTTCGCCGCGCCGGAAAAGGCCTCGGCACCCGCGATGACGGCGCCGCACTCTCGCGACATGACGTCGGAATTGACGGGCTTCAGACCGACTTTGCTGCGGCGGACGACCTCTTTACCATCGAGACAAACCTTACCCCCCGACATCAGCGCGGCGGGCGTTCCTGGCTTGTGGCCCGTATCTTTGGGATTTGCCACGGTATAAAGCTTGCCGCTCATCGAGCAGCCCTGGGCGTTGGCCTGGCCGGCAACCGACGCTGTGACGAAAACGACGGAAGCAATCGCAAATAGTGCCCTCTTCATGATGCAATCTCCTTATTTGGGGTCGGATAATGAGGGGAGACGTCATCGTTCTTTCTTGGTCTTGGAGACGACGCTCCAGGCAAAACCAGCGGCTCCCGCTACTCCAAGCCAGTCGATCGGCGGCAGCGGGAAAAAAAGAAACAACAGCAAAGCAATCGGAAAAAGTAGAACGAAACCGACAAAGCTTGAGAATAAAAGCTCCAAAGCCGTCTGGACGAAGGCCAAGGACAAACCAATTTGATCGGTCAGCCAGTTGGTCAATCGGCCGATTTTGTCTTGGAGCTCTATTCGAAGAAAGAACGCGATGATGAGGATTTGGATCGTCAGCGCGGTCAATAACTTGATCGTCTTACCAAGGGTCGAGTTTTCGCTGAAACCCAAAGACGCATAGGTGGCGCGGCGGTAGTCGGAGCCCAGCGTCAGCAGATTGTCGAGCGCCATCGCGTGCACCCAAACACCCGGTACGGCGACCCCGCGGGTTTCCAGTAGGTCCGGCGTCACCGTCGTGGACGCGCCGATCATCACAGTGCGCCCGTCGACCACGTGATCGATCCACTTTTGTGTCCTGTCATGAGACGACGCGATCCAGGTTGCGGTCGCCTGCGCGTGATAGGCGCATCGGTCGGGTCCACGTTCGTAGATATACGGCGCCACGAAACCGCCGAACGTCTGGATCGTCCGTCCCAGTGCGGCTGTCCAGTTTCGGTGATCGAAGCGGTGGTCCGCGCACGGGTCTTCGAACAGCGTTCCGTCGTCTTTCTGCGCCCAGCGATAGGGCGCCGCGACGTGCGGTTCGTCTTGCTGCTGATCGCCCGTGATCGGTTCCCCGTCTCGAGGGCCGGTTCCCCAGAAAATTGTAGCGGTTGGACCGTGCCGCCGCTCGTCGTACCGCGCGGCCGCGTTCGCGCAGTTTTCCGCGATATCGCCGGCGAGGATGACCGGTTTTTCCATGTTCCAACAGGCGCTTTCGGAGGTGGCGAACGCAGCGTCAAACACACCCTCCTGTCGGGCGATGGCGTAGTCAGCAAGCACCTCACGGCCACGGGTAAGTGCGGTGGGCATGCTGTCCGGCCAGGATTGCGACTTCTCCGGCACCCAGCCCGCGCTCGCAGCAAAGCGCTGCGCTACCTCCTCACATCTGCTCCGAATATCGTCGATCGGCCGACCGGCGCCCGCCTCCTCGGCGCAATGACGAGCGATCACGGCGCGTCCAGCGTTGGCCGCCGCCTGGCGCACCGCTTCGGTCGGAACAACCGCACCACCGACCCGGCACCCCGGCAACTCACCGCGCGTCGCCTCGTCGGTGGTGGCGCAGATCCATATCGCCAGCTTGAGCGCGGGCGATAGATAACCGTCTGGCGCGAGCGCATAACGCAGAGGCGACGTTTTTATCAGTGAAGGCGCCCCCGGAAGGCCGGCGTGGCTTGCAAAGGGACGCCACCAGTTTGGCTCATCCGGCGCTGCGCCCTTGTCGATTGCGGTATGCCGCAACAGGTCGGCCGCCATGATGCCGGCAGGGCGGGGCTCAACAGGCGCATGCACTTCGCCCAGGATGGCTTGAGCCGACCAGACCGATACGTCGCTTCTCGGAGCGACCAAAAGATCCGGCGCCAAATCGGCATCGAGCGCTTTTGCGAATTCGGACAGCTCGCCTCGATCTGTATCGTAAACGAGATCGAGAAAGACCGCGCCGGGACGCCGCTGTGCTCCCGGTTCCGTTTCAAAAAGGAGGCTGAGGAAATCATACTGCATCCAGTAATCGAGCGGATAGATGCCGCCCCATTCCCGGACAAATGTGTCATCGATCAGCACGACGGAAATCTGGTTCGCCGCCGCATTCGCTGCGTTCGACGTTCCGTACAAAGGCGCCGCCGTCTCGACCAGGATCTCCGTCGATAGAACCGTGCTGTCGGGTCCGAAGGTGAAGAAACCGACAATATTCAGCACGGCTGCGATGAGTATCGCGCGGCTGAGACGAGACAGGGTGAAATTGCGTAAATGAGGAACAGCGTGGCCGTTCACCCATAGAGTGACCCATCCCCAGAATGTCCACCAGGCCGCCAAAGCTCTACGCATGCGCCCACTCAAATTCATCGGCTCGTAGATACAATAAGATGAAAATTTCTTTGGTTTTTTATCCTTTAACGTTTTAACACGCAAAACTTTTTTTGCACGGGCGCGGTTCTGGCCGCGCCTGCTGGCGGAGAGATCGGGCAAATGGCATGCGACAACCTTTGATCCGCCGTGTGAAATCTGGCGCTTAGACGTTCGTCAAAAGGTTGCCGGTTTGCAGCTCAAACGCGGCTGTTTTGTTTTTTCTCGGGTCTTGCTGATCTTGGGAGGGTTTATTTTTTGTCAGCGATGTTTGGTTTGTGTGTTTTGAGCTGACTATGGGCTTCCTGTTTGCTTGGCGCGCGCCGGAAGAGAGGAAGCGAGATGGTCGGTAAGTGTATGAAATAATTGAAGAAAGGATTGGTTGCGGGGGTAGGATTTGAACCTACGACCTTCAGGTTATGAGCCTGACGAGCTACCGGGCTGCTCCACCC
>JBHJGP010000038.1:0-35941 GCA_050331695.1 Geminicoccaceae bacterium | reverse complement strand
GCGTGTCGTTACCGCCTCCCCCCTTTTGCCCCCATCCCCCGGGTGCGGCTCGCGCTGCCCCCGGGTGTTCGTCCCCCCCGCGCCCTTGGGCGGGCCGGGGCGCTTATTCATTCAAGCAAAATGGTCGCCGCCTGTCGGCCAGCGATCAACAATCGGGAGAGCATCGTGGCACCGGCAGGTGAGGTTGACCCGGACTCCGGCAACGATCCCAAGGCGACCGAAAACGCGGCGGATGGTGCGGTTCCAACGCGCGAGCGCACGCTTCAAGGCTGGCAGGCGCGGCTGTTCTTCCTACTCTGCGTGCTTTACAGCGGCTGGCATCTTTACAGCCTCAACATCGCGCCTCTCGAGACCTGGACTTATCGGATCCTTCACATCGGCGGCGCGCTCGCCTTGGGCTACGGGCTCTCCGCATCGATGGCCGTCGGCCGAGGCTCGGGCGAAAGGTCCCGATCACCGATTGAATGGTCGCTTTTCATCGGCGCCTCGATCGGCATTGGCTGGGCCGCGTTCAGCGTGGCCTATGCCTTTTTCCGCTTGATCACCGCCGATGTCGCGACGCCTGCCGAATGGGTTTTCGCCTATTTCGGCTGGTCCTTGGCCTTCGGAACCCTGTGCGCCCTGATCGCCAGTTGGGCGTTCGGTTCCCGAAGCCATACCATCCCCTGGGCGGACTGGGCGCTTATCAGCGCATCGGTGACGACGGCTGCGTTCTTGCTCTTCAGCCTCGATAATCTGGGGCTACGCCTCCGGGCGGGCACGCCGTTTGCCGACCCCCAGAACGCCTGGGCGGCGTTCGTAGGCGTGCTCTTGATCCTTGAGCTGACCAGGCGTGTCGCGGGCATGGCACTAGTGGTGATCGCCCTGGTCTTTCTCGCCTATTCGTTTCTCGGGCCTTGGCTGCCGGGAATCCTGGAACATAAAGGGTACGACGCCCAGCGGTTCTTCACCTACATCTACACCGATAACGGCATTCTTGGGCCGACGACAGCGGTCTCGTCCACCTACATCATGCTGTTCATCACCTTCGCGGCGTTCCTCCAAGCCTCGAAAGTCGGCGACTATTTCGTCAATTTCGCATTCGCCACGACCGGCCGAACCCGCGGCGGACCGGCCAAGGTCGCGGTGTTTGCCTCGGGCCTCATGGGCATGATCAACGGGACGTCAGCAGGCAACGTCGTTGCGACCGGGTCGCTGACCATCCCCTTGATGAAAAAGGTTGGATACAGACCTCAATCGGCCGGCGCCATCGAAGCGGCGGCGTCCACCGGCGGGCAGATCATGCCGCCGATCATGGGCGCCGGCGCATTCATCATGGCGGAGGTCACCGGGATCCCCTACGGCGAATTGATCGTCGCCGCCATCATCCCGGCGGTTCTCTACTTCGCTTCGATCTATTTCATGGTCGATTTCGAGGCGACGCGCATGGGCATGCGCGGTCTGCGCGGCGATGAGTTGCCGGTCTTGGCTCAGCTGGTCCGCCAAGCCTATCTGTTCATCCCGGTGATCATCCTGATCGGCGCGCTCTTCTCCGGCTACTCGGTGCTCCGGGCCGGCACCCTGGCGACGGTGTCGGCCGCCATGGTCAGCTGGCTCACGCCCCACGCCATGGGACCCAGACAGATCGTCGAGGCGCTCGCCCTGGCATCCCGCATGGCGATCCAGATCATCGCGGTCTGTGCTTGCGCCGGCTTGATCGTTGGCGTCATCTCGCTAACCGGTGTCGGCGCCCGCTTCTCATCCCTGCTTCTGGGCGTCTCGGAACACAGCCAGCTACTGGCGCTCATCTTCGCCATGAGCATCGCCATCATCCTGGGCATGGGCATGCCGACGACCGCCGCCTACGCGGTGGCCGCGTCAGTGGTGGCGCCAGGCTTGATCGAACTCGGCATCACACCGTTGGTGGCCCATTTCTTCGTCTTCTACTTTTCCGTCGTCTCGGCGATCACACCGCCCGTGGCGCTTGCAGCCTACGCCGGCGCAGCGATCGCCGGCTCGGAACCCATGCGCACGTCGATCACCAGCTTCAAGGTGGGGCTCGCGGCCTTCGTCGTTCCCTTCATGTTTTTCTACAGCCCCGGGCTGTTAATGGAAGCGCCATGGCTCGAGGTTGTGAGGAACCTGATCACGGCTCTGTTCGGGGTCTATCTGCTGGCCGGCGCGGTTCAGGCCTGGTTCTTCGGTGCTCTCGGCCCGGTGGGCCGTCTGGCGCTCCTGGTCGCGGCCATGTGCATGATATCGGGCGCCTGGGTCACCGATCTGGTCGGCGTGCTGATCGCTGTCGGGGCGTTTTTCGTCCAGCGCATCATGCTCGACCGGGAAAGACAGCAGAGCCCGTCGACCGACACCGCGTCCGGCTCTGCCGCCGCGCCCGATTGATCGAAAACAACGATCAAAACTTTTCCAGTAGTTGGTTGGCTCGATCAATCTCAAAACCAAGTTTTAGATAGAGGGCGTGATTGATGCCCGCGTGGCAGCCGCCCGCCTTCGACACAACCAAGGGATGGAACATCATGGGATCAGAACGTCGCTACGACGCGCTCGTAAAACAACATCGGCAGATCGAGGGGAAACTCTCGGCGGAAATGGCACGACCACGACCCAACGAATCTACGCTAAAACGGCTGAAGCGCGAAAAGCTGGTGCTGAAGGACGAGATCCACTCCTGGGAGCGGCTGATGAGCGTCTTCCCCGCTGACCTGGGCGTCCGACAAGCCGGGCTCGCGACCCACCCCTAACGACGGGGCCGAAACCCACCCTATCGAAAACCCATTTGCGGGCGTAACGGTTCTTCAAAGTGCAAGATAACGGCGGCCGGGCCCTGGCGGCGCGGCCGCTTCGGCTTTAGATACAAATCCGTAATCCACCGTAAGCCGTGCAACGCTGCCACGTCCGCCAGCCCGGTCTCGTTTTGGCTGATCGCAGGCGGAGCTCGACCGCGGTACTCCACTTGTTCGAAGGAAACTTCTTTTCATGACCGGCCTTCGCCTTGACGCGATGCAGCCAGAGACGAGCGACGTGGCAAGCAAGGACGGCGGAAGCGATGCCGTCGGTTGGCTGGCGGTCGTGATCCCAGCCGCGCTGGCCCTGGCGTTCGCTGCTTTGGTGCCGACGATCGCTGCGGGCGACAACCTTCGCATCAGTCAAAGCTGGGTTCCCAGCCTCGGCGTTTCCCTGTCGTTTCTGATCGATGGCCTCAGCCTCACCTTCGCGCTTCTGATCAGCGGCATCGGCGTCATCGTGACGCTTTATTCAAACGCTTATCTGGCGGGTCATGCCCACCGCGGCCGTTTCAACCTCTATTTGGTGGGGTTCATGGTCTCGATGCTCGGCCTGGTGCTGGCCGACAATTTGATCACGCTGTTCGTGTTCTGGGAGCTGACCACGGTCACTTCCTATTTGTTGATCGGTTTCGATCACGCGTCGGCCAAGGCGCGCCGATCGGCGCAGCAGGCTCTTCTCCTGACGGGCGCCGGCGGGCTCGTCCTGCTGGCCGGATTGATCCTGCTCGGCAACGTTGCCGGGACCTACGAGCTCTCGGAAATACGGCTGGCCAGCGAAGCGATCGTCAACCACCAGCTCTATCTGCCGATCCTGGTGCTGGTGCTGTTCGGCGCTTTCACCAAATCCGCCCAGGTTCCCTTCCATTTCTGGTTGCCGAATGCCATGGCGGCGCCGACGCCGGTGAGCGCCTACTTGCATTCCGCAACCATGGTCAAAGCCGGCATCTACCTGCTTGCGCGCATGCATCCGGTCTTGGGTGGGACCGACGCCTGGATCTGGACGCTGACGGTCTTTGGCGCCTCGACCGCTGTTATCGCCTCTGTCCTCGCGCTTCGACAGACCGATCTGAAGCTGGTCCTGGCCTACACCACGGTCATGGCGCTCGGGACCCTCACCATGTTTCTCGGCGCCGAGGCGACAGTCGCCGTCGCGGCGGCGGTAACCTTCCTGATCGTGCACTCGTTCTACAAGGCGGCTTTGTTCCTGGTCGTCGGCATCATCGACTACCGCACCGGCACCCGCGAGGTCGACCAGCTTCGCGGTCTGGCGATGGTGATGCCGATCACGGCGGCGGCGGCGATGGCGGCCGGTTTCTCGATGGCTGGCTTTCCGCCCTTTCTGGGGTTCATCGGCAAAGAGCTCAAATATGAAGGGGCCCTTGCTATCGCCTCAGAACCGCTTTTGGTGGCGAGCGCCGCGGTCCTGGCCAACGCGCTCATGGTCGCCGTCGCGGGCATCGTCGCGCTCAGCCCCATTGTCGGCGGGTCCGCCGGTCTGCCAAGCGTGGTCAGGAGAACGCCGGCGCGGATGTGGATCGGACCGCTGGTGTTGGCTGGCTTGGGCCTCTGCGCGGGTATCGCCCCATCACTGATCGCCCAGACGGTCGTGCAACCAGCCGTCACCGCCATCCTCGGTCGCCCTGAAACCGTCAAGCTCGCGCTCTGGCACGGGATCAATGTGCCCCTCATGATGAGCCTACTGACCTTCGTCCTCGGCCTCGTGATCTACCTTCGCCACCGGCAGCTCCGCCAGGGGCTCATCGGCGTTGATCAGCGGACGCCGCTTCAGCCCGATCGGATTTGGGACCAGATCTTGGAGGGCCTCAGAACCGTGGCGGCCGCCCAAACCCGTCTGCTCCAACACGGTCTTTTGCGGCGATACTTGTTCGTCGTTTTCGTCAGCTTTGCGTCGCTCGTTGGCGCAACCTTGGCCTTGACCGGCGCCGTCCGTCTGCCGGTGGCCTGGCCGGATCTCGAGCTCAAACATTGGGCCATCCTCGCCCTCATCATCGCCGGCAGCCTGATGACCGCTGTCGCGACCTCGCGGCTCGCGGCGATCTGCGCCCTCGGTGTCGTCGGCGTCGGCGTCGCGCTCTTGTTCTTGATGTTCGGCGCGCCCGACGTGGCGATCACCCAGCTCTTGGTCGAAACGCTGGTCGTGGTTCTGGTCGCGGCCGTCATGCTGCGCCTGCCCGGCCTGGAGCAGGGTGTCCATCCGGGCCGACGGGTCGCTGATGGGATCGTGGCCGTGGCCGTCGGCCTGGTCGTCACCCTCACCTTGCTCGCCGTGGTTGATGGGCCGATTTCCTTCAGGATCACCGACTATTTCGAGCAGGCAAGCGTGCCCGAAGCCTTTGGGCGCAACATCGTCAATGTGATCCTCGTCGACTTCCGCGCCCTCGATACCTTTGGTGAGATCGCGGTGGTCGCGGCCGCAGCACTGGCCGACTACGCCCTGATCCGCAAACCGTCCGGAGGCGACGGTCGATGAACTCCCTGATCTTGAACGCGGCCACCCGGCTTCTGGTGGCGCTGATGCTGTTGTTCTCGGTTTACATGCTGCTCCGCGGCCATAACGAGCCCGGCGGCGGGTTCATAGGCGGGCTGATCGCCGCCATCGGCTTCGCGCTCTACGCGATCGCCCATGGTACCGAAGCAGCCCGCCGGGCCCTTCGCGTGGATCCCCGGCTCATCACCATCCTGGGTCTCGCGGTGGCACTCGCCGCGGGTCTGTTCGCGGCGGTGTTCGGCGCGCCGTTCTTCACAGGGCAGTGGTGGTTTCTGGGTGAAGGAGAGAAAGGCAAAGGCCTGCCCATCAGCTCGATCTTGGTGTTCGACGTCGGTGTCTACCTGGTGGTGGTCGGGGCGGTGCTGACGTTGGTCCTCGCCCTGGAAGAGGAAGCCTGATCGTGGAACCACTGGTAGCATTGGTTGTCGGCGTCTTGGTCGCGGCTAGCGTCTATCTGATGTTGGCGCGCAATGTGTTGCGGTTTTTGTTCGGGCTTGTGCTCCTCAGCAACGCAGCCAACCTGACAATCTTCGCGGCCGGACGGCTCACACAGGGCGCACCGCCCCTCATCCCGGTGGGCTCGGCCGGCCCGGCCGGTGATGTGGCCAACGCTCTGCCCCAGGCCTTGGTGCTGACCGCCATCGTCATCGGCTTCGGCCTGCTCGCCTTCGCTCTCGCCCTGGTCTTTCGCAGCTATCAAACGCTCGGAACCCTGGACAGTGACGCGCTCCACCATGCCGAGCCGCCCTTGAGCGACACGGAAATCGCCGCACGCGACGACGGGACCAAGCACCCATGAGCTGGCTCCTGGCCGCACCGATTATCCTGCCTTTCGTCACGGCAATCCTGGCATTCCTGCTCGGCCGGACCAACACCGGGGCGGCCCGCTGGATCAGTTTGGCCGGCTGTTTGGCTTTGTTGGCGGTGTCGATCGTGCTCCTTTTGCAGGTCTCGCAAGAGGGCGTGGTCTCGGCGCAGATGGGTGACTGGCCGGCACCTTTCGGCATCACCTTGGTCGCTGACCTGTTGAGCGCCGTGATGGTCACCATCACGGCAATCACCGGGTTGGCGGTGGCGATCAACGCGTAGGCTGACATCGATGCCCGCCGTGAGGCCCTCGGCTATCACTCGCTGTTTCATATCCTTCTGGCCGGCGTCTGCGGTGCCTTCATCACCGGCGATTTGTTCAATCTCTACGTCTGGTTCGAGGTGATGCTCATCGCCTCCTTCGGCCTGCTGGTGCTGGGAGGCGACAAGGCTCAGCTCGACGGCGGCATCAGATATGTCGCCCTCAACCTGGTTTCGACCGTGTTGTTTCTGTGCGGCATCGGGCTGCTTTACGGCGCCACCGGCACGCTCAACATGGCCGATCTCCACCGTGCGGTGGGTGAGGTGGAGAACCAGGGGCTGCTTTCGGTGATCGCGGTGACGTTCGTCGTGGCGTTCGGCATCAAGGCAGCCGTCTTTCCCCTGTTTTTCTGGCTGCCGGCCTCCTATCACACGCCGCCGGTGGCCATATCCGCGGTCTTTGCCGGCCTCCTGACCAAGGTCGGCGTCTACGCCTTCATCCGCATGTTCACCTTGGTCTTCACCCACGACACGGCCTATACCCACGGCCTGCTGCTGGTCATAGCCGTCCTGACGATGGTGACAGGCGTGCTCGGTGCCGCCGCCCAGAGCGAGTTCCGAAAGATTCTGTCGTTCCACATCGTCAGCCAGATCGGCTACATGCTGTTGGGACTGGCTTTGTTCACGCCGCTGGCCCTCGTCGGCGCGATCTTCTATCTGGTCCACCACATCATCGTGAAAGCCAATCTCTTCCTGGTCAGCGGCATCGCGAAACGGCTCACCGGTTCCTTCGAACTGTCGACCATCGGCGGTCTCTACCGCTCGAGCCCGCTGATCGCGTTTCTGTTTCTGATCCCGGCCTTCTCGCTCGCCGGCTTCCCGCCGCTCTCGGGCTTTTGGGCGAAGTTTCTGCTGGTCAAGGCGAGCCTGGATGCGAGCGCCTATGTAATCGCCGGCGTCGCCTTGGCGGTCGGCTTGTTGACCGTCTTCTCGATGACCAAGATTTGGGTCGAGGCCTTCTGGAAACCGCACCCGAGCGGCACAGCCCCTGCACTGGTGCGGCTAAATGCCGGCGAGCGCATGGCCCTGCTGGTGCCCGTGATCGCGCTTGCCGGCCTCACGCTGACGATCGGCTTCTTCCCCGAGCCCTTCGTCGTTCTCGCGCAAAATTCCGCCGGCCAATTGCTTGATCCAAGCGCCTACGTCACGGCCGTGTTAGGTCCAAGCCCATGAACGTTCTGGCCCTTAACACCTTCCTGGCTCTCGGTTGGTCGGCTCTGGTCGGCAGCTTCACGCTGACCAATCTGCTTCTCGGCTTTGGTATCGGCTATGCCGTTCTCTGGGTTGCGCGTCCTCTCTTCGGCAGCACGACCTATTTCGAGCGTGTGTGGCGTGTCGTGCGGCTCGCTCTCTTTTTCGTCTACGAGCTCATCGTCTCCAGCCTGAGGGTGGTCTGGGACGTGATCACCCCGGCCCATCGGAGCCGGCCGGGGATCATCGCCATGCCGCTCGACGCCAAGGGTGATGCGGAGATCCTGTTGGTCGCCAATCTGATCTCGCTCACGCCCGGCTCGCTGAGCCTGGATGTCTCGTCGGACCGAAAGCCGCTCTACATCCATGCCATGTTCGTCGAGGATCCTGACCTGTTGCGCGCGGAGATGAAGACCGGTCTGGAACGGCGGGTCATCGAGGCACTGACATGATGCCGGGTCCGGTCTTGACCATCGCGATCGATATCGCCTTCGCGCTTTTGATCGCCTCCCTTTTGCTTACCGTGCTCCGGTTGGCGCGCGGTCCCAGTCTGCCGGACCGCGTCGTCGCTCTGGACCTTGTCACCGTCCTGGCCGTCGCCTTCAGCGCGCTGTTCGCCATCGCCTCGGACGAACCGGCATTTCTCGATGTCGCCATCGCGCTTGCCCTGGTCGCCTTCCTTGCCACCGTTGCCTTCGCCCGGTTTGCCGAGCGTCGCCAGATGCGCGAGGCCGATCCCGCCAGCCAGAAGGGAGACCAACAATCGTCGACGTCCTGACTTCGGTGTTGATCGTCGCCGGCGGTTTCTTCGCGCTGATCGCCGCGCTGGGCGTCCTGCGGCTGCCCGATGTTCTGATACGCATGCATGCCTCGACCAAGGCCGGCACCCTGAGCTGTGGCCTCATCCTGGTCGCCGTCGCCTTCCATTTCGGCGATGTCGGCATCGTCGCGCGGGCCGTGGCGGCGATCGTCTTCTTGATGATGACCGCTCCTGTCGCCGCCCACATGATCGGCCGCGCGGCCTATCGAACCGGCGTTCCGCTCTGGCAAGGCACGGCGGTCGACGAATTGCGCTCCCAGCCCGACAGAGATGCGGAAGCGGGATTGTCCAGGCCCGGGCCGAAGACCGGAGACTAGCTCAGTCCCGAAATCCCCCGTCGCGGTTGGATCATCGGACCCAGAGCGTGACGCTTGACGATCACGGGCCTGTGTTCGGCGCGCTTGTTTTGCGCTCTCCAGGCGGAGAGGGTTGCGCCGTGACCGTGCTGTGCTGTGCTGTGCCTGTCCTTCGGTGAGCGGGACGAGAGCGCCAAGCTCTGGAAGATCAGGGAATGACCCTCAAGAGAATCAAGAGCCAGGGCTGGCGCCTGAAGACCATCGAGACTTTTCATACCCACGGCATGCCGCCGGTCGTGAGGAGATGAGCCTGAGCCACGTCGGTCGTCGCCCGGAATGTCCAACATGTAGCGTCCGAGGCGATCGGCGCCCGACCGAAATCGGAGACATCGTCGGGCGCTCGTCTTCTCAGGAACGTTGGTCCCGGGGCGCCGCTCTCAGCTCAGATGCGTTTCGAAGAACGCCAGCGTCCTTTTCCAGGCGAGCTGGGCCGCCTCCTCGTCGTAGCGGGGCGTCGTGTCGTTGTGAAAGCCGTGGTTTACGTCGGGATAGAAGTGGACGGAAAACTCTTTGCCGTGCTCCTCCAGCGCCGCGCCATAGGCTTCCCAGCCGGCATTGATCCGCTCGTCGAGGCCCGCATAGTGGATCATCAACGGCGCTTCGATCTGCGGCACGTCCTCGGCTGCGGCCTGACGGCCGTAGAAGGGCACCGAGGCGGCGAGATCGGGATAGGCCACGGCCAGAGCGTCGCACACGCCGCCGCCATAGCAAAAACCGACGCAGCCGACACGACCGGTCGAGTCCTGGTGATCGCGCAGGAACTCGAAGGCGGCGAAGAAATCTTCCATTAACTTGGCGCCGTCGAGTTGGCGCTGCATTTCGCGGCCCTCCTCGTCCGTCCCGGGATAGCCTCCGAGCGGCGTCAGGCCGTCCGGCGCCAGCGCCAGATAGCCGGCCTTGGCGGCGCGCCGGGCGACATCCTCGATATAGGGATTGAGACCGCGGTTCTCGTGGATGACCAGCACGGCGGGCAGAGGTCCTGACGCATCAGCAGGCTTCGCCATCAACCCTCGGATCGCGCCGTGGCCCTCCGGGCTCTGATATTCTATCGTCTCGGTCGCGATCGAAGGATCATCGGGCGCCACCTGCTGGGCCAGGGCGTAATTGGGCCGCAGCTGCTCCAGGAGCATCGCGCCTGTGACCCCGGCCGTGGTGTAACGGCCGGCCTGCGCGATAAACTCGCGTTTTGAGATCTTGCCGTGCACGTAACCATCGAAGATTTCGAGAATGCGCTGATCGAAATCCTGAGCGCGTTTCCGGGTGGTCAGGGTCATGTCGTCCTCCACGGTCGAAAGGTGCGGTGCACCTTTGGTTTGAGCCGTCACGGGTCCTGGGTTTCTGCTCCGCCTAAATCAAATGCGCCGGCTTCCCGGCATAGCCAGAGGCGGCGCCCGTAGAACGGCGTTTAGCGGCCGGTTCCAGGCATGCACGCTCGCCCAGCGAACAAGCGTCGATATAAGGTCCTATTTGCGAAGCCGCTTCCAGCGCCGTCAGAGCCTGCACACTGCCCGATCCATTGAAGTGACCGCCCGCGACGTCGATCTGCACCAGTGTTATCGGCGGCTAGAGCGCCGCGATCTCCTGCTCAAGGTCGGCCATCTCGACGCCACCAGCCATCAAATGGCGGATGTCCTTGCCATGCAGCTCTTCCTTTGTGCCCCTGCCGATGACATCGCCGAGCGCGAGGAAGGTGAAGCGGTCGGATACCAGCATCGAATGGACCTCGTTATGGGTGATGAAGATGATCGCGATGTCACCACGGGCACGGACCCGACGCATCGTCTTCAGGACCTCAAGCTGTTGCTTCTGACCGAGCGCCGAGGTGGGCTCGTCGAGGATCAGGACCTTGGCACCGAAATGGATCGCCCTGGCAATGGCCAATGTCTGGCGCTGGCCGCCCGACATGGTGCCGACTGCCTGGCGCGGGTCCGAAATGTCGATCCCGATCTTGACCATCTCGTCATGGGTGATTTGGTCCATCTCCTCCATGCGCATCAGCCCGAAGGGCGGCGGCCCCGAGTACAACTCGCGCCCCATGAAGAAATTGCGCGTCACGCTCATCAACGGATTGACCGCCAGATCCTGATAGACGGTTCCGATCCCGGCCTGGCTTGCGTCCCGCGGCGTGCGGAACACATGCGGATGGCCCTCGACATAGATCTTTCCCTCCGTCGGCTGATGCACGCCCGAGAGGATTTTGATCAGTGTCGACTTGCCGGCGCCATTGTCACCGAGAAGCGCATGGATCTCGCCCTTATAGACCTCGAGATCGATCCCGTTGAGCGCCGTAAATGGTCCGAAACGCTTGACCAGACCCTCGGTGCGGATGATCGGCTCAGCCATTCTCAAATCCCTCCCGTGATGCGCTTGCGGACGCTTTCGTTCAGGAAAACGGCGGTCAGCAGAACGACGCCGACGAACACACGATAGTAGCTGCCGTCGATCGCCGGGATGAAGAAGACCGCGTTGGCGACGAGCCCGAAGGTCACCGCGCCGAACACCACGCCGCTCACCGAGCCGAACCCGCCGGTCATCAGCGTGCCGCCCACGACGGCGATGGCGATGGCTTCAAGTTCCTTGAGATTTCCTTTCGCCGCGTCGGCGGTATTGGTGTCGAAGACCTGGCAGGCCGCGAAGATCGTCGCGCAGAAGGCCGTGAACATGAACAGCGAGATCCGCACCTTATCCACGGGAACACCATTGGCCCGGGCGCTCTCGCGGTTGTCGCCGGTGGCGAAGATCCAGTTGCCAGCCTGCGTCCGTGCCAGCACCAGATAGGCCAATCCAGCGACGACGATCCACCAGAGCAGACGGGCGTCGAAGCCGGTAACCCACTGGTCGCCCGCCCTGTTAAGGTTGCCGCCGAGCCAGAACCAGACATCGTAAAACACGCCTAAGAACTCGCCGCCGAACAGATCGGCAAACCAACTGGTCTCCTTGTAGTCAGGGAGACCGGAAATCTGCGTCGACTGGTTGATGACGCGGAAGCAGACCTCCGTCAGGCCGCGCAGGAAAAATAAAAAGGCAAGCGTGACGATAAAACTCGAAAGTTTTGACCGGACCACGATCGTGCCAATCAACCACCCGAGAAACAGCGTCATCACCAGCGTGATCAGGAAGGCCGAGACGGGAGTGGCCTCGCCGAGACCGAAAGGCAGGCCCCATTTAAGCATCATCGCCATGGACATGCCGGCGAAGCCGATCATCGAACCGATCGACAGATCGAAGTCGCCCGCGATCATCAGGAGGCAGGCCCCGGTTGCGATGATCCCGAACTGAGCGATGATCGAGAGATTATTTTTCAATCCCAAAGGGTTGAACGCGTTGCCGTTGCTTGCAATCCCAATCGCGATGATGACCGCCATCATCACCAGGAATGATCCAACCTCAGGCCGTCGCATGAGCTGGTTCAGAAAGCCGCCCTTCTGCAGGCGGTCAGCCTCGCTTCTTCGTGTTCCGGAAGCCTGCACAGCCATGGTTTGTCCTCCCTGACACGACGTAGCCGTTGGTATCAGAATCGGGGAGAGCGCGTTGGGCAATCCCTCCCCGTCCTGAACTGTCGGATTAGCGGTTTGTCCCCGCTTGTTCGGCGACACTAGCCGCGTTCGACGCGTCGACGAAGCCGGGGCCCGAGGGGATGTCCGTGCCCGGTAACATGCCGGCGTAGTTATTGTAGAGATGAAGCACGATCACCGGCATGTAGCCCTGCAGATACTGCTGCTGATCGATCGTGTACTGGACCTTGCCTTCTTCGATCAGGCTGATCACGCCGGGCGTCAGGTCGAAACAGCTGAGGTGAAGCTCGGCGCCCACCTCATCGACCGCCTGGGCGGCGGCTTCGCAGACATGGGGCCCGACCGCCAGGACCGCGTCGATTTCTTGGTCCGCCTGCAGGGCGGCTGCCGTCCGCGTCGTGATTTGGGCCACGTCGTTGGAAACGTCGATCATGTTCAATTCTTGACCCAGCGCCTCGAAATAGCCCTCACAGCGATCCACGAGGGCCGTGTTGTAGGCCTCCTGGTTCAAACAGAGCGCCTTGGTCGCACCTTCAGACTTGGCCCTTTCACCGGCGGCTTGACCGGCGAGCGATTCGGGCTGGCCGATATGCATCAGGGCACCGACGTCCTTGGAGCTCTCCAAACCGGAATTGATGGTGACGACTGGAATGCCTGAGTCAGCGGCCGACTTGATCGCGCCGCCGAGCGCATCGGCATCCGGCAGCGACACGATGAGACCATCGGGCTGGGTTGCCGCCGCGGTCTCAATCAGTCTCGCCATGTCGGCCATGTCACCGGATGGCGCAAAATTGTATTCAAACTCGGCGCCTATCGCCTCAGCCGCATCGTTGCCGGCCTTCTGAACGACCGGCCAGAATGGATCCGTGCCCTGGGTGTGCGTGACCATCACGTAGCGCTCGGCCGATGCGGCGCTTGCTGACAGGGCCACCGCAGCCGCGGCCACCATTAGTTTCTTCACGGGTCTTCCCCCCTTTGCTGATAAGCTCCAAAGAGCCTTGGCCCGGACCAACAATCCCTGAAGTCCGGAATCTGTCGTGATCTCGGAATGTTATCCCCGATCCTCCGCTTTGGTCTAGCGATGACGAAAAAGCGGCACAACCGGCGCGGCTGTAATCGGACACGGACGTACTAGCCGGTGATCTCTTGTCATCGAGCGCGGCATAGCGGCACAAAGGCCTTTCGCCCGAACGCGTTGGCCCTGCCTTTGCTTTCCTCGGTCAGGGACCGGCGAAGGCGAGGTGGACCTTAACGGCGCGAGATCGGTCGCCCGCCGTGTTGAAGGCCTCGACAGCTTCTTCCAGCGGATATCGCGCCGACATGATCGGGCGGACGTCGATGCGCCGTGTGACGATTGCCTCGACCGCTTCCGAAAACGCATCGTGGAAGCGATGCGTGCCTTGAAGGCGGATCTCCTTACCGACCAGCAGATTGATCGGCACCGGCAGATCGCCGGTGACACCGACCTGGACCAGCGTACCGCGGGGTCGGACCGCGGCGATCGCCGCGCGGACCGCCGGGCCGGCGGCGGAGCATTCGAAAACCGTGTCGAAATAGCCTTTGTCGGCGGCGTAACGCTCCAACTCGATGCCATTGCGTCCGACATTGATGGTGCGCGTGGCGCCCATCGCCTCAGCGGTCTTCAGGGGCAGGTCCTGCAAATCGGTCACGACCACTTCCGCCGCGCCGGCATCTGCTGCAACCCCGGCGCAGAGCGCCCCGATCGGCCCGGCGCCGGTGACGAGCACACGCCTGTCTTTCAGATCGCCGGCCATGGTGCCGGCATGCAGGCAAACAGCGAGTGGCTCGGCGCAGGCGGCTTCGCCCAGATCGAGTTCCGGGCCCACCGAAACGCACTGACGGGCCTCGACCACGATCCGATCGCGGAACAGACCCTGCTCATGGGGCATGCGCATGGCCGAACCATTGAAACGCATGTTCAGGCAGTGGTTGAAAAGCGCCTCGCGGCAATAGTCGCAGTTCAGGCATGGTCGGCTGGGGTTAATCGCAATTCGCTCGCCGACGACCAGATGGGTCACGTCCGGCCCGACGGCGAGCACGGTGCCTGAGGCTTCGTGACCGAGGATGATCGGCTCCTTGACCCGGATCGGGCCAAAGCCGCCGTCTCGATAGTAGTGCAGATCCGAACCGCAGATGCCGCCGGCGGCGGCGGCGAGCAGGGCTTCGCCGGGGCCGGGCTCGGCTACCTCGGCGGTCTCGATGCGGATGTCGTTGGGGCCGTAAAGCCGGCAGACACGGGTTTCCATAGGGTCGCTTTCAAGGGGCGAGGACGGAGGGCAACCAGGTGGCAATAGGCGGGAAGTAAGACACCGCCAGCAAAACCAGAATATTGGTCAGGAGAAACGGCAGGATCGCGATCACCACCGGTGCCAGGGGTATCCGCGCGATCCCGGCGCAGACGAATAGACAAACACCCACGGGCGGCGTCGTCAGCCCGATCATCAGGTTCAGGACGGCGAAAGTGGCGAAATGCAAAGGCTCGATACCCACCGCTTTGGCCAGCGACAGGAGCGGCACGAAAAGGATGATCAACGCCGCGATCGTCTCCATGAACATGCCGACGAACAACAGCAAAAGATTGATCAGCAAAATCACCAGATACTTGTTGCCGGTCAGCGACAAGACCGCGTCGGCGATGGTCTGGGGAATTCGCTCCGAGACCAGGATCCAGCCGAAGACATTGGCGAAGCCCACGAGTGCCAGGATGCCAGCCGCCGCCACGGCGCTGTCGACCAAGATACCGGGCACCGCGCGCATCGGCAGCTCGCGATAGATGAAGGCGCCGACGACAAACGCATAAACGCTGGCGACGACGGCCGTCTCGGTGGGCGTGGCCAAGCCGGAAAGCAGGCCGTAGATGATCAGGAAGGTCATGGCGATGGCCCAGACCGCGCCGCCGAACGAGCGCACGACCTCGCCAATACCCTGCCAGGGTTGGTGCGGGAAATTCTTGCGCACCGCGATGATGTAGCAGGTCACCATCATCGCCAGTCCCATGAGGATGCCGGGGACAGCACCGGCGAGGAACATCTGGCCGACCGAGATGCCGGAAAGCGCGCCGACGATGATCATCGGCACCGAGGGCGGGATGATCGGCCCGACGGTCGAGGACGCTGCCGTGACGGCGGCGGAGAAGTCCGCCGGATAGCCGGCCTTCTTCATGCCGGGGATCATCACTCCGCCGATGGAGGCGGCATCGGCTACGGCCGTGCCGGTGATGCCGCCGAACAGCATCGAGGCCGAGATGTTGGTGAGCCCCAGCCCACCTTTTATCCAGCCGACTAACGCGTTGGCGAAGCGGACGATGCGGCCGGTGATGCCGCCGCGGTTCATCAGGTTGCCGGCCAGGATGAAGCCCGGAATCGACAAGAGCACGAACACGTCCATGCCCGCATACATCTTTTGCGGCATCACGACGACGGGCGTGCCGGCGTAGAGCAGATAGGCCAAAGACGACAGCCCGAGCGTGATCGCCACCGGGAGGCCCAGAACAAGGCCCGTGACGAACACGATGAAGAGGATGGCGATGTCCAAACGGATCAGCCCCCGTCGGACTTTTCCGGTGTGCCGTCCTCGGCGTCGGTCAGCATCCCCACGATGCGCAGCGTGCCAAATAGGGCCAGCCCCGCCAGCATCAGCCAGACACTGAAATGAACGAAATCCATGCGCACGCCGAGCGCGGGCGCGGTCTGCATCTGGCCGATGGCGACATAGCGCCAGGCTTGCGGCAGGAGCCAGAGCGCCAGGCCCGCCGTGCCTACGGCAGCGAGAAGGCGCAGGAGCCAAGGCAGAGCACCAGGCAGCGCCTCGCAGACCACGTCGACATTGACCAGATCGCCTGAGCGGAACGCGAGCCCGGCACCGAACGCCACCATGTAAAGCAGCGCGAAGCGGGTCAGTTCCTCCGTCCAGACCGGCGACGCCCCGCTCAGCCGGCCCACGACCTGGATCAGGACCGAGGCGATGAGCAGGGCGAAGGCCAGCCCGGCGCCGAGCCGGGCCAACGAGATCACGGTGCGAATGACACGCTCGGCAACCGGCACTGGCTAGGCCCCCTTTTTGTTAAGGACTGGCGCCCGCCGCGAGAGGCTGACGCCGGTCCCGGTTTCGTTGGGATCGCGAAACCCTATTCGGCGAACAACTCCTCGACGATCGGCCGGACCTCGTCACCGACATTGGCCAGGACCGCGTCCTTAGCGCTGGCGGCGAAGGCGGCGCTGTCGACCTCAACGAAGGTCATGCCGTTCTCCTCGAGAAACGCCCGATCGGCGGCGACGCTTTGCTCGAACAGCTCCCGTTCATAGGCCTGTGCCCGGGCACCGGCTTCCATGACGGCGGCCTGGTCTTCCTCACTCAACTGCTGCCAGGTGGACTCGGCGATCGTCAGATAGATCCAGGACCGCACATGCTCGGTCATGTTCACATGGCTCTGCACCTCGTAGAAGCTGGCCGAGCGGATCAGCGCCAACGGATTCTCCTGCGCCTCGATGGTGCCGTTTTGCAGCGAAGTGAAGACCTCCGAGAACGCCATCGGACCGGGGCTGGCGCCTAGCGCTGACCAGACGTCGATGAACAGCGGCACGTTCGGCACCCGCATCTTCAGACCGGCAAGATCGTCCGGATGAGCGATCGCCCGGTTCGATGTCAGGTTGCGCGGGCCCCGGGCGAAGTAGGCGATCGGACGAATCTGCGCCTTGTTGATGATTTCCGCCTTGATCTGCTCGCCAATATCGCCCGAAGCCACCTCGTCCATGTGCTCGATCGATCTGTAGGCGTAAGGCACCGCCAGCAGCGCCGCCATCGGCGCCCAATTCTGCAGGCTCTCACCGGTGATCGTCATGTCCACGGTGCCAAGCTGCATGCCGTTGATCAGATCGATTTCCTTGCCGAGCGATTCATTGGGGAATACCTCGACCGCGATCCGGCCATCGGTCAGCACCGACAGCTCCTCGCCGAATTTCACCGCGGCCAGGTGCCAGGGGTTTTCCTCGTTGGCGAGATGGCCGAGTTGTAGGGTCCTCTCCTGTGCCGCCGCCGGGACGGCGATCAGGCCGGCCAAGACCGCGACGGTGGCGAGGCCCTTGAGATGGCGTGCAAAGGTCATTGTCTATCTCCTCCCTGGATGGGTGCGTTGACCGGGCGGGGCGGATCGCCGTCCGGCATGTCGAAAAAGTCGGGATGGGCGCGGACGATGTCCGGTAGATCGTTCAGCACTTCGCGGAGGTGGTCGCGGATCGCGCGCTCGGCGCCGGGGGCGTCACCGGCCGCGATCCGGTCCACAAGCGCCCGATGCTGTTCAACCAGCTTACCGACCGGGAACTGCTTGAGCGCCAGGAACCGGACCCGGTCCATCTGCGATTTCAGGCCCTCGATCAGTTTCCAAGCCCCGGCCTTGCCGATGCCTTCGGCAAGCGCGCGGTGAAAGGCGTCATCGAGCTGCATGAAAGCCAGCTCGAAACGGGCGCCGGTGTCCTTCTGGCGGCTGACCTGGCGGCGCAGGTCGGCGACGACAGCCGGGCTTGGATCGGACGCTAGAACCCGGACGATATCCGCCTCGATCGCCTCGCGCAGGAACCGAGCATCCAGCACAGCCGCATAGTCGATGCGGGTCACGATGGTTCCCCGCTGCGGACGGATAGCCATCAGTCCCTCGCCGGAAAGCTTGATAAATGCCTCGCGTACCGGCTGGCGGCTGACCGCGTATCGGGCCGCTATCTCGGTTTCGGAGATGCGGGTCCCGGGCGGCAGTTCATTCCGAATGATGCGCTCTCTGAGGAGGCGGTAAAGCTGCGGCGCAATCGCTCGTGCCGGGTCCAACTGCCTGCCGGTTGCATCCTCGAACCGCATCCACGATCCTCCCCCAGCGCCGAACTACCATACTTCCATACTAACCAGCAAGCGCCATCCCTGCTAGGCTGTGCAAAGCGAAGAGGCCCGCAGGCCGTGAGGAGGCATTTCACATGAGACAGACGTGGCGCTGGTTCGGACCCAATGATTTGGTGTCCATCGACGACATGCTTCAGGCGGGGGTCGAAGGGGTGGTATCGGCCTTGCACCATGTTCCCACGGGCGCGGTGTGGACGCCCGAGGAAATCGCCAAACGGCAGGCGACGATCGACCGAATGAGGGACGGTTCGCCGTCGGGTCTTACCTGGGAAGTGGTCGAGAGCCTGCCGGTCTCGGAGCAAATCAAGAAACAGCAGGCAGACTGGCGGAATCATATCGATGCTTACCGCCTGTCCCTCCGCCACCTGGCCGAGGCGGGGATTTCGGTAGTCTGTTACAATTTTATGCCGGTTCTCGATTGGACCCGCACCGACCTTGCATGGCGGCTGCCGAACGGCGCCACCTGTATGCGCTTCGATTTGACCGACTTCGTCGCGTTCGATCTGCATATCCTGAAGCGGAACGGCGCCGAGGAGGACTATGACGAAGCGCTGCGGGAAGCCGCCGCGCGGCGCCACCGGCAGATGAGCGAGGCCGATCGCGAGCGCCTCGCCGGCAATGTTGTCTTCGGTCTGCCCGGCGCGGCGGAGCGCTTCACCCTGGAGGATGTGCGCGCGCACCTGGCGGAATATGCCACCATCGGCGAGGACACATTGCGCCGGCACCTGATCGATTTTCTTTTTGAGGTGGTGCCAACCGCCGAGGAACTCGGGCTCAGGCTCTGCTGCCACCCCGACGACCCGCCCTTCCCCCTGCTAGGCCTGCCGCGGATCATGTCGACCGAGGCGCACTATCAAAAGGTCATGGACGCCGTGGACAGTCCGGCGAACGGGATCACGCTCTGCTCCGGCTCGCTCGGCGCCCGGCCTGACAACGACCTACCGGGCATGATGGAAAGCCTGGGTGACCGCGTGCACTTTCTTCATCTCCGCAACGTCAAAAGGGACACCGGCAATGTCCGGGGATCATTTTATGAAGCCGAGCATTTGGGCGGCGACACCGACATGGTGGCGCTGGTCGAGGTCGCGTTGCTTGAGGAGGCTCGGCGCAGGACCGCTGGTCGCGCCGACTGGTCGATCCCGTTTCGACCTGACCATGGCCAGAACATCCTCGACGACCTGAGCCGCGAGGCGCAACCGGGCTACCCGTCCATCGGCCGGCTCAAGGGCCTGGCCGAGTTGCGCGGCGTCATTACGGCGCTCGACAAACGGCTCGGCGCATGAGCCCACGCCTGACCGACCTCGCCGATCTGCCGGGGGACATCGCCCGCCCTCGCTACATCCCGGGTGATCACCGCCCCGGCATCGTTCACCTCGGCCTAAGCGCCTTTCACAAGGCCCATCAGGCGGTCTACACCGACGACGCCCTGGCTGCTGCGGGTGGTGACTGGCGCATCACCGGTGTCAGCCTGCGGAACGTCGAGCCGTCACAGGAACTCACACCTCAGAACGGTCTCTATACGGTGATCGAACGGGGCGCCGCCGGCAGTACCGCGCGCATCGTCGGCGCGATTGCCCAGGCCCTCTGCCTCAAAACCGACCGCCCGGCGGTTCTGGCTGCGCTGGTGGCGCCGGAGACGAGGATCGTCTCGCTCACCGTTACCGAGAAGGGCTACGGGTTGGACCGCGCCACCGGCGGCATCGATCGGACCCATCCCGCGATCATCGCCGATCTCGAGCATCCCGCCGAGCCTCAGGGCGTGGCCGGCCTCCTGGTCTGGGCATTGGGCCAGCGCAAGGCGGCCGGTCTCGCGCCGTTCACCATCCTCTGCTGCGACAACCTGCCGGAAAACGGATCCCTGGTCCGGGGCCTCCTGATCGATTTCGCCCGCCATGCAGCACCCGCCCTCACCGAACACATCGACAACACAGTCGCCTTTCCGGCGACGATGGTCGACCGCATCACACCGGCCCGCGGGCCCGAGACCCTGGCCCTCGCCGGGCGCATGATCGGCCGCCGCGACGAAGCGGCCGTGGAGACCGAGACCTTCCGTCAGTGGGTGATCGAGGATGATTTTCCGACCGGGCGTCCGGCCTGGGAGGCCGGTGGTGCGATTTTCGTCAAGGAAGTGCGAGCCTACGAGGAGATGAAGCTCCGGATGCTGAACGGCTCGCATTCGATGCTGGCCTATACCGGCTTTCTCTGCGGGCACAGCTATGTGCGCGACGTGATGCGGGAGTCTGCTCTGGGCAGCATGATCCAACTCCATCTCGCCGCCGCGGCCGTGACCCTCTCGCCGCTGTTGAGCGTCGATCTCGACGTCTATGCGCGGGACCTCCTCGATCGCTTCACCAATCCGCATCTGGCGCACGAGACCTATCAGATCGCCATGGATGGCACTGAAAAGCTGCCGCAGCGCATTTTCGCGCCTGCCGTCGACGCGCTCCGCGCCGGCCAGCCGATCGACGCCTTCGCCTTCGCCACGGCGGCCTGGATGCGATACGCGCTGGGAAGGCAAGACGACGGCGCCGCTTATGATTTGCGCGACCCGCGGCAATCCGCGATCAGCGCAGCGCTCTCGGATTCAGCGGCGCCCGAAGAGATCGTCGGACGCCTCGTGGATTTACCCGGTTTCTGCCCGAGCGAGCTATCGACCTGTCCGGCTTGGAACAATGCAGTTGCCTCCAGACTATCGTCAATCATGGAACTTGGCATGCGTGACGCCGTGGATCGCGAGATATCGACAAGCTAAGACGCAAACGCCTTCAACGTCCGGCATCGAACACACCGGGTCCTTCGGAAGACGACGTTGTCTGTTCACAGAACGAAGGTAAGGCCGCGCCACGCCAGGAGCTGTGGCGACGTTTTCGCCGTTGCGGTCGTCGGTCCTTCAGATGTTTTCGCGGGTGTAGATCTCGAAATTGAGAACGACCGTCTGGCTGCCGGCATCGGCACCGGCCTGCTTGGCACGGATCATGCCGGCGATAGTCTCACGCGCCAGCTTCTCGAGCGGGTGCGAAATGAGGAAGGTGAGCGAGCCATCGATCAGGCCGGCTTTGGTCGTCTCGAACAATTCGTAACCTACGCTCACCAGGTTTCCTGCGCGTCCCTCGTGACGAATGGCAGCGAGCGCACCGGTGATGCCCCCGCCTGAGATGTACAGACCCGCCAGATCCGGATGATCGTGCAGAAGTTTCTCGGTCATTTCCCGGCCGACCGCGCTCGATTCGAACGTGGAGAGCGGCTCGAGCAAGGTGAAAGCCGAGCCGTGCTCGCGGAAATAGGAGCGAAAGCCGCTCTCGTTCAGGTCCTGGTTCCGATAGCGGTGATTGCCGACGAGAATGCCGATCTTACCCGGCTGCCTGCAGATATGATCGAACGCCCAGGCGGCGGTGCGGCCGACTTTCCAATGATCGAGACCAACATAGCCGACGTTGCACCGGGCGTTGAGCGGTGCGATCAGGCCGAGAACCTTCGTGCCGCTGGTGCTGATTTGCTCTATGGCGTCGCTGACGAGCGGGTGTTCAGCCGCGACCACGGCCAGCGCTTCGCACCACTCCCCCGCTTGCCGGATGCGTGATGCCACGCGATCGGGCGACAGATCGTCCATGAACTCGACCCTGAGGTCGATGTCACGATCCTCGAACGCGCCTACGGATCCCTCAAGCTGGGCGCCGAGCGCCTCGTAGAATTTGCGCCCTCGTTGCTGGAGCAGGACGACGAACCTGTCCTTCGACCGCGCGGCGGACAACCGGCTTTGGATCGATCCGATACCGTAAAAGCCAATGTCTTCCGCCACCTGAAGTACGCGCTGCATGGTTGGTTCGCGAACCTTTCCGGTGCCGCCAATGACCCGATTGACCGTCGAGACGGAAACGCCCGCAGCCTTGGCCAGGTCCGGAATGGTGGGTCGCGACACGCCCATCGCCCATATCATTTCGTTTCAATTTGGAGTTCTAGTTTGACACGGATGAGATGAAATACAACGCCTTTACAGTTTCATTTTGAAAGGAACCAACTCATATGGTTTAGCTGCGCCCAAGCTGATGAGAGCGAGAAGCGCTGTCGATGGTAGGGAGGCCAGCGTGGACGATCTGCAATACGGCATCCGCGACAAGCGCGGCAATTGGGCACCAAACGCCCGTCCGGAGATCGCGCCGTTCTGGACCGGAAAGTTCGGCGAGTTGGGCCGCTGGTTCCTGGACTATCTCTGGCCCTGGAACGCGTTTCACATGGCGACCGCGCTCCTCTACTGGGCCTTCATCATCCCTGATATCGAGACCATGAAAACCCTGTCCTGGGGTTGGGCGCTTTGGCTTTTCCTAATCAACGCCGCCGGCATCTTCCTGATGTATGGCGCGATCGAGTTGTTCTATTACCTCAAACGCAAGCAGGGCATCCGATTTAAGTTCAACCCCAAATTCCCAGCCGAACATCCATCCGACGTCTTCTGGTTTAAAAGTCAAAACCTCGACAATTTTTTGCGCAGTTTCTTCATTGGCATCCCTGTTTGGACCGCTGTCGAAGTCGTGGTGCTTTGGTGTTTTGCCAACGGCTGGGGCAACTGGGTGAGTTGGGAGGACAACTGGCTTTGGTTATCGGCGCTGGTGCTGCTCGTACCGGCCATCCACGAAATCCACTTCTTCTGCATTCATCGGCTGATCCACGTGCCAATCCTCTACAGGTGGGTGCACTCGGTCCATCACAACTCGATCAACCCGAGCCCGTGGTCGTCGCTCAGCATGCACCCGGTCGAGCACCTGCTCTATTTCGGCGAGATGTTTTGGCACGTCCTGATCCCGTCGAACCCGGTCGTGGCGCTGTTCAACATGCACGCTGTCGGCTACGGCGCCATCAACGGGCATATCGGTTTCGACAAGCTCGAGCTCACCGATGAGAGGGCGCTCGATAGCCACGCCTACCTCCACTACCTGCACCACAAATATTTCGAGGTGAACTACGGCGCCGACGGCCTGGTGCCGCTGGATAAGTGGTTAGGCACCTGGCACGACGGCACGCCCGAAGGCGACCGCCAGATGAAAGAACGCTTCAAGCGGAAAAAAGCACGCGTCGAGGCTCGGCGAACAGTCAGAGCGGCGACCGAATAGGCTCATCAAGACGACGGGGAGAAATCAAAACAACCAAAAAATCGACGATCGTCGTGGTGAGACCACGCAACCTAACAAAAGCAACACCGTGATCAAGAATTCCCAGTCAAACCGTCTCGTCAGGTGGCGAGATATGAGGGAGGCACAAGAAAATGACCCTGATCAAGAAAGTCGCAGCAGTGGCCACGGTGGCCACGCTGATGTCGAGCAGTGCGATGGCGGCGGACATCGCCGTGATCGGAGGCTCGATCGAGGACGGCTTTTGGAATCTGATCAAGAAAGGTATCGACGATGCGACGCTGGCGGTCGAAGCCAACGGCGGATCGGTCAATTACTTGCGCGTACCGAACTACGACAATTTCGGTCCCGATCTGGTCACGCTCATCAACCAGGCCGTCGCCCAGGGTGTGGACGGTATCGCCATCCCGGTATGGGTGCCTGAATCGCAGGTGCCGGCGTTACAGGCCGCTCGCGAGAAGGGCATAGTCGTCACCATGTACAACGCCGGCCAGGACGTGAAAAAAGACCTCGAGGCCGTCAACTATTTTGGCTCAGATGAGTTCGTCGCCGGCGAAGCCGGTGGAGCATACATGGCCGAGAACGGCGCCGAGAAAATCCTGTGCCATATCCAGGTTCCCGGAGCGATCAATCTTGAAACGCGCTGCGAAGGTGTGGCCGCGGGCGCGGAGGCCAACGGCGCCGAGGTCATTGTGCTCCGCGTTCCCGCCAACCTCGACGGCGACATCACCGGTACTGCCGAGGCGATCAAGTCGGAGCTGGTCGGCGACGAATCGATCGACGCGGTGATCACCCTGGCCGCTTGGGCATCGGATGCCGCCAGCAACGCGGTGGCGCAGATTGACGCGACCGATCGGGTCAAGGTCGGCACGTTCGATATGAACCCCGCCGTGCTCGACCGGATCAAGGCTGGCACCCAGACCATGGCGATCGACCAGCAGCCCTACTTGCAGGGCTTCCTCGCCACGTCGATGCTCGCCGCGCATCTGGACTTCGGCACCGAACTCGCGACCGATCCGGTGCTGACCGGCCCGGCAATCGTCGATGCATCAAACGTCGACAGTGCGCTCGCCGGCGTCTCGAAGGGCGCCCGCTAAACAAAACCCTTTCGCCTGGCCGGGTCCGTCCGGCCAGGCGTCGCCAACAGCCAAACACCCGCGGTTTCCCCGAGGGTGTAAGAGGTAAGAAAAACCGATGACCCACACGTCCGCAAATGTGGTGATACGGCCCGCGGTCACGTCGCCTGGCCTGACCATTGGCGGTCTGTTACGGCGCCCAGAGGTCGGGGCGTTTGTCGGCATGGTTCTCGTGTTTCTCTTCTTCGCCTATTTCGGCTTTGACCGATATTTCCTGACCGCCTTCGGGACCTCAAGCTGGGTCAACGCTGCCTCGACGGTCGGCATCATCGCTATTCCGATTGGGTTCCTGATGATCGCGGGCGAACTCGACATCTCCATCGGTGCGGTGGTGCCGGCGGCGAAGATGTCCATGGCCATCGCCTGCGGCTTCTACGGCCTTCCGATCCCTGTGGGCCTGCTCATCACCTTCGCTATCGCGGCCTGTATCGGCTGGATCAACGGCATGATCGTGACCCGCACCAAAGTGCCCTCGCTGATCGTGACGCTGGCGACGCTCTTCGCCGTTAGCGGCCTGACGCTTTTCCTGTCCCTGCTTCTGACCGACACGACGAGCCAGGCGCTCAATTCCCCGGGCTGGGCGAAGACGCTGTTCGGCAGCTATCATGTCTGGGGCTTCCAATCTTCGGTCTTCTGGTGGATTGGCCTCGCCGCGGTGCTGATGTTCGTCCTGCACCATTCGCCCTGGGGCAACTGGATCTTCGCGTTGGGCGGAGATAAGGAGAGCGCGCGCAACGCGGGCATCCCGATCGATCGCCTCAAGATCGCGCTGTTCATGCTGGCCTCGATGGCGGCCGCGCTCTCGGGCGTTTGCGAGACGATCCTGTCAAACTCCGCCACGACCACCACCAACTTCGCGCTGATCTTCAACACGATCATTGCCGTCGTGGTCGGTGGCGTGCTGTTGACCGGCGGGTTCGGCACGGTGCCGGGCATCTTTTTCGGCACGGCGACGCTCGCCATCGTGCAGCAAGGCATCGGTTACACGCCCTTCGACCGTAACCTGTCGAGCCTGATCATCGGGGTCATGCTTCTGATCGCCGTTCTGATGAACGACACCTTCCGCAACATGGCGACCAACTGGTCGTCCGCAAAAAAGAGCTAACGGGCGAGAGAACCCATGGCCGACAAGACACCCGTCATCGAGTTGCGCAACGTCGACAAGAGCTTCGGACCGATCGACGTGCTGCACGAGATCAGCCTCAAGGTGCATGAGGGCGAAGTGCTCTGCCTCCTCGGCGACAATGGCGCCGGCAAGTCGACGCTGATCAAGACGCTCGCGGGCGTTCACAAACCCACCCGGGGCGAAATCCTCCTGGACGGCAAGCCAGTCAGTTTCGACCGACCCAAGGATGCCCAGGAGATGGGCATCGCCACGGTGCACCAGTTCGGCGGCACCTTCCCGCTGATGTCGATCGGGCGAAGCTTCTTCGCCGGCGTCGAACCCACCAGGGGCTGGGGGCCGTTCAAGATCTACGACCGAAAGAGGGCCAACGAGATCGCCGTGAAGGCGGTCCAAGACTTCGGCATCACCCGGATCGACGACGGTGACCGGCTGGTGGGCGGTTTGTCCGGCGGGGAACGCCAGTCCCTCGCCATCGCCCGCGCGGTGCATTTCGGCGCCCGGCTCCTCATCCTCGACGAGCCGACGGCTGCGCTGGGCGTCAAGCAAGCGGCGCACGTGTTGCGCATCGTCAACCAGGCGAAGCGGCGTGGGCTCGCCGTGATCTTCATCACCCATCAGGTGATGCATGCGATGGCGGTGGGCGATCATTTTGCCGTTCTGATCCGTGGCGCCATCGCCGCCGATTTTCGCAAGGGCGAGAAGACCCGCGAAGAGATCACGGACTTGATGGCCGGTGGCGAAACCATGGCTGATCTCGAGGCCGAGATCGAAGACTATATGACGACCCACGAGGGCCATCCGCCGCCGGCGCACTGACGACCAGAAACGACGCGCGGCCCAGCCCGGTATCACTCGGTAATGCCAGGTCTTCTATTCAAAGCCGCGGAAGAAACTGAGAAAAAATGACCATCCGAATAGCTATCATCGGCGCTGGTATCATGGGGGCGGATCACGCCCGAATTGTTGCGGAGGAACTTCCCGGCACCGTGTTGCAACTTGTTTGCGACAAGGACCAGAAGCGCGCCCGCCAGGTGGCGGATTCTTGCGGTGCCGTAGACGTGGGCGATGAACCTGAAGCGGTCATCGCCCGTGGCGACGTGGATGCCGTGATCATCGCCAGTCCCGATTCCACCCATGCGCCCCTGTCACTGGCCTGCATCAAAGCCGGAAAACCGGTCTTGTGTGAGAAGCCGCTGTCGCCTTCGTCGGCCGACTGCCTGCAGGTCATCGACGCCGAAATCAAGGCGGGCCGGAAATTCATCCAGCTCGGCTTCATGCGTCGCTTTGATCGGTCTTACATCGAGATGAAGCGAGCCCTGAACGACGGCAGCTTGGGTCGTGCTCTGATGATGCACAATTTCCACCGAAATGTGGAAACACCCAACGCGGATTTCACAGGCGCCATGGCGATCACCAACTCCGCGCCCCATGAGTTCGACGTGGTCCGTCATGTGCTTGGCACGGAGTACGTCTCCATCTCCGCCTACCAGCCACGCCGCTCGGACCTGCTGGTCGCACCGGTGGTGTTGGTGCTGGAGACCACCGACGGCCAACTCGTGACCATCGAGATCAACAACAATGCCGCTTACGGCTATGACGTCCGTGCTGAGTTGGTGGGCGAGACCGGCAGCGTCGCGATGAACAACGTCGCCTACACGCGAACGGACATGAAACTCGCAAGCAGCACGACCTACGATGCCGATTGGCGCGGCCGCTACGCCGAAGCCTACCGCCGTCAGAACCGTGACTTCCTCCGTTTCGTCGCGACCGGACACTTTCCGGAGATCGGCGCTGACTGCTGGGATGGCTATTGCGCCGCCATCGTCGCCGAGGCCGGCGTCGAGGCCCTCGAGCAAGGCCGTAAGTGTCCTGTCGACATGATCACCAAGCCGGATTTCTACGCATGAAACTGGGATTCGTATCGGACAGCCTGGGCGGCATGTCCTTCGATGAGATGCTCGATCACGCGGCGCGGTTGGGTGTTTCGGGCGTCGAGGTCAACACCGGCGGCTGGTCCACCGCGCCGCATTTCGACCTTCCGGCAATGAAGGACAGCGCCGATGCGCGCAAGACTTTCGTCAGCGCATTCGAGAGCCGTGAGCTCGACATCATCAGCCTCAACGCCAACGGTAACCCGCTGCACCCCACCGATCCCTCCCAGGCCGAATGTCTGAAGGACACGATCCGCGTCGCCGGCGAGATGGGGATCCGAACGGTCTGCGCCATGTCCGGTCTTCCCGCTGGCAACAAAACTGACACCATGCCCAACTGGGTGGTCTCGTCCTGGCCGCCCGAGACCCAAGATATCCTGCGCTACCAGTGGAACGAGGTGCTTCTGCCGTTTTGGACCGAGATCGCTATATTGGCCGAGAAACATGGCGTCGAACGCATCGCGCTCGAGCTTCACGGCAACCAATGCGTCTACAACGTTCCGTCGCTTGGCAAGCTGCGAGAGGCGATCGGGCCGGTGGTCGGCGCGAACCTCGATCCCTCGCATCTGTTCTGGATGGGCGCCGACCCGCTGGCCGCCGTCGAGGCGCTGGGCGACGCCGTCTATCACGTCCACGCCAAGGACACGCTTCTGAACGTGCCGATCAAGGCGACAACCTCGCTCCTGGAGAACGGCAGTCTGATGGACATCCCGGCCCGTTCCTGGAGCTACATCACGCTTGGCTTCGGCCATGGCGAGGAATGGTGGCGGCAGTTCTGCTACCGGCTGAGGATGGCCGGTTATGACGGCTGGCTGTCGATCGAACATGAGGACGTTTTGCTTAACAGTCTCGAAGGTCTCGAGAAATCGGTAGCGCTTCTCAAAGGCGTCATGCCGGTGGCGCCCTCCGACTACAAACCGCAAGACATCTGAAGGTGACCCATGCCCTGGATCGACGCCTGCTCGACCGACGACATCGAAGAGGAAGGTGTTATTCGCTTCGACCATGCGTCGCGGACCTTCGCGATCTACCGGAGTGCCGAGAACGAATATTTCTGCACAGACGGTCTCTGCACCCATGAGGAGGTGCATCTCGCCGACGGGCTGGTGATGGAATACACCGTCGAGTGCCCGAAACATGCGAGCGTGTTCGACTTGCGTACCGGCGAGGTGGAAACGCCGCCGGCCTGCGAGGATCTCAACACCTACCCGACCAAGGTCGAGAATGGCCGGGTTCTGATCGAGATCTAACGCGGATGACACACGTCCCCCTCCAAGCCTTCCCCAACTGACCGGTGGCGGGAATGGTCATCATCGGCGCTGGCGAATGCGGGGTTCGGGCGGCGTTCGCGCTGCGGAAGCATGGCTTTTCGGGCCCAGTCACGGTGATCGGAGAAGAAAACGCCCTGCCCTACGAGCGGCCTCCCCTTTCCAAAGGGTGGATGGCGGAGCCAAAGGTGATCCGTAAGGAAGAGGCTTATACCGAGGCTGACATCGATCTCCGGCTCGGGACCCGGGTCAACGCGATCGACATCGACGGCAAACGGCTGCGCCTGAAAGACGGCGATAGCGTTGGCTACGATCACCTGTTGATCGCCACCGGCGCGCGCGCCCGACGGTTCCCCGGGATGGAGGATTGCCTCACCCTCCGGACCGATGGCGATGCCGGTCGCATCATGCAACGGATCCGCAGCGGTTCTCGGGTCGGCATCATCGGTGGAGGGTTCATCGGCCTGGAACTGGCGGCGACCGCGAGGCAGGCCGGCGCCGAGGTTACGGTCATCGAAGCGGGACCCCGCATTCTGGGCCGAGCCGTTCCGGAACAGATTGCCAGGATCGTCCATGCGCGTCACGCCGCCGAGGGCGTCGACGTCCGGACGGGGACCGCGGACGCCGCCGCGGACGCCAACACAATCAAGCTCACCGACGGCACCGACTTGGATTTCGACGTGGTGATCGCGGGCGTGGGCGCCGTGCCGAATACGATACTGGCGGAGGCCGGCGGCCTCCAGGTGGAGAACGGCATCCGCGTCGACCGAACCTTTCGCACCTCGGCCCCAACTGTATTTGCCGCCGGCGATTGCTGTAACTTCCCCTGGCGCGGACAGCGTGTCCGCCTGGAGAGTTGGAAGGCGGCGCAGGATCAGGGTGCACACGCGGCCGGCGCGATGCTGGGCGAGAGCGCCGAGTACGCCAGCGTGCCATGGTTTTGGGCGGATCAATATGATCTGACGCTACAGGTCGCGGGCCTTTTCAAGCCCGGTTGGGAAACACGGGAGCGAGCTGCATCCACCGAGACAAAGTTGATCTTCCAGTGCGACGAGGCGGGCCGACTGGCCGCTGCCGCCGGCATTGGCCCAGGCAATTCGGTGGCCAAGGACATTCGTCTTTTCGAGAAACTGATCGAGCGCGGGACGCCTTTGGAGCCCGCCCGGCTCGCCGATCCGTCCATAAATCTGAAGAGCCTGCTCAAGGCCGCCTGATCGCATGGAGAACATCGCGGTGGACATCAACAAAAGAACCGTCGCCGACATGCGGGTGATGAGGGCGGCGGTCACAAGGACGCGGTGATCCGCTCCGGTGTGAGCGGCAGATCGGCCAGGAGCGATCCGGAAAGCCTGCCGGCGGCGATGCCGATTGCGGCGGCCGTAGGTCCGGCCAGCGCCTCCGCGCAGCCGAGTGACGGGGCGTCGGGCCGGTCGATCAGCGCGACCTCGACCTCGTCCGGAACATCCGAGAAGCGCAAGATCGGATAGTCGCTCCATCCCGTCGCGCCGGCCAACGGCATCTCTTCCAGAAGCGTCCAGCTTATCGCCTGCAAAAGCCCGCCTTCGACCTGGTTTCGCGTCCCGTCCTTCGAGACGATCCGACCCGCATCAAGCGCAACGCGGGCACGGCGGACCCGCAGCCGCTCGCCCAACTCGACTTCGACTGCCACAGCCGCATAGGCGGCAGAGTTTTTGTAGCGTCCGTAACCGAGCCCCCAAGCGACCGTTTCTGACGCCTCGGGCAGCCCCACGTCCGCCACGCGCCGGATCACTTCCCGCGCCCGCGGGTCACTCAAATGCTCGAGACGGAAGGCGACCGGGTCCGCACCCGCCTGCCGGGCAGCCGCATCCACCGCCAGCTCGATAGCGTAGATGTTGAGGTGCGCTCCAAGGCTGCGCATCGCCGAGGTCCGATAGGGAAGGTCGTGGATCAGCGTCTTCTCGACGAGGATCGCCGGGATATCGTAGGAAGGCGTCGCGTTCCGGTCGGCACCGCCGCCGCGGGCGGGGGGCAGGTCGGGCGAGAGCGGAAAGGGCACGGGCGGATCGAAGCGCGCCGGCGTCGAGAGGCAGGCCGCACCTCCGGTGCCCGGCCGGTACGAATGCGGCGGCGACACGACGGCGATTCGCGCCGCGGCGAGGCGTCCTTCCGAGACAGTCAGGCTCACACGGGTTGCCATCGCGGGCCCGAGCGGGGCACCGCGGAACTCGTCGGCGCGGCTCCAGACGACACGGACGGGCGTTCCGGGCACGGCGCGAGCGAGGAAGGCGGCGTCAGCTGCCGCGTCATCGGCACCGTTGTGACCGTAGCATCCGGCGCCGGCCCGGTGGCGCACGGTGATCGCCTCGGGTGAGAGGTCGAAGGCTCGCGCGAGCGCGCCCCGCAATGGGAAGACACCTTGCGTGGGGCTTTCGACCGTCAGATGCCCGTCCCGCCAGATCGCCAGCGCCGCCGAGGGACCGATCGAGCCATGCGAGAGATAGCCGCGTGTGGCGACGAGCTCGACGGTCTCCCCGCGCACGGTGTCCGAATCGCCGATCTGGTGCACGACCGTTCCGATTTCAAAGGCGCGCGCCCTGAGGTAGCCGCGCAGCTCGCCGAACGTCGGCTCCGGTATCCGCCAGGTCGCGTCAGTCTCCGCCCAGGCGACCGCCCCGTCGACGACGGCCTGCGTCTCACCCACGACTCCCACCGCATCGCCGTTTCGCACGACCTTAAGGACGCCGGAGCGCCGGGCGAGCGCGTCGAGATCGAGGGCCACGAGCCGGGCATCCCGCGCGGGCGGATGGAGCACCCGGCCCGGCCGCGCGTCAACGCCGCCACGATCGTGGATGAACGGCGCACCGAGGACGCGCGCGGGCAGGTCGATGCGGGGCAGCTCTTCGCCAAGAGGAAGCATGGCGCCCGGTTGGCCATGCTCGACCACGGCGACATCGAAGTCGAGATCAGCGGCCACGTCACGCAGATCGAGCCCGGTGGAGTTCCCGGACAGAAGAACGGCACTATCCTCGACGCTCAGCTCCTCCACCGCCGCATTCATCCGCCGCGAGACCTCGGCCAGACCCAGGCGACGCGCAGCCGAGGCGGCCCAGGCCATCGCCGCGCCGCCTTGCGACACCGAGAGCGAGCCAACCGTGAACCCTTCGTCCGGCGTCCTTTCCGTATCGCCCGAGACGATGGTGACGTCGCGCGGGTCGAGCCCGAGCTCGGCGGCCGCGATCTGCAGGATTGCGGTGACGGCGCCCTGTCCCAGCTCGACCCGTCCGGTCCGGAGCTCGACCTTGCGGCCGGCACCGAAGCCGATCCAGTCGCTCACGAGCGGCGCGGTCTCCAGCGTAGGCGGTGGTGGCGTCATGGCGCGGCCATCTCCTCGGCCGCGCGGCGAATGGCGGCGAGGATACGCAAGTGCGCACCGCATCGGCAGAGATTGCCGTCCAGCGCCGCCCTAATGGTGGCCTCATCGGGGCACGGGTCCTGGTCGAGGAGCGCCTTCGCAGCCATCAGGATGCCCGGCAGGCAATAGCCGCATTGGGCGGCCTGTAGCTCGAGCACCGCCCGCGCCAGCGGATGCGAGGGTGCCTCGGCCGGCCCGAGCGCTTCGACGGTTTCGACAACCGCCCCCTCGAGTTCGCCGACATCCGCCGTGCAGGAGGGCCGCGCAGCGCCATCGACGATGACCAAACAGGCGCCGCAGCTCTCCTCGCCGCAGCCGAACCGCGTTCCGCGGAGCCCGAGATCCTCGCGCAGGGCATGGAGCAAGGTCCGCCCCTCCCTCAGCGTCCGCAAGGTCCCGTTGATGGTAACCGAAACGCTCACCGGCTAGCCCAGTTGTCTTGCGTCTCGAGGAGAGCGAACATCGCCCTCAGGCACCCAATCTTGCGGCCATCCAGTCGGCGGACTGGGGCCGGTACTTATAGGGGCGGTTGTTCACGACATGGGTGCCGTCTTCCACCATGTTGAGCACCACCTCTCCGGACGCAGCGGCAGCGAGGCGCTCGGCATGATCCGGTGGCAGCACGCGATCGAGCCGCCCGCCAACCACGTAAAGCGGGCAGCGGATCCGTTCCGCCACGCCCTTAAGGCTCATGCGCCTGGCCACCTCGCGCGCTTTCTCCTCGCTCGCGCTGCGGCTGCGCGCGGTGAAGGCCGCGCGGGTCAGCGGCGGCGCGGTGTCGAAGGCTTCGGCGAAATCAAAGGGGCCGGTCAGCGAGATGCAGGCGCGGACACGCGGCTCGAAAGCGGCGGCGCGAGGTGCGTAGTAGCCGCCGAGGCTCACGCCCCAAAGGCCGATCCGCCCGCCGTCGAGGTCGTCGCGCGCCTCGATCCAGTCGATCACGGCGGCGACGGGTTTTTCGTATTCAGGTTCGATCGAGAGCTCATACTCGGCTTCGCCCTGCCCCGGTCCGTCGAAGGCGAGGGTCGCCATGCCTCGAGCGAGAAAGTGCGCCTCGTTCGTGCCCATCTCCTCCTTCGCGGAATCGAGGCCCATGCACATGACGACGACCGGTGGCCGATCCAGGCCAGGTGGTTTGCGAAGCGTGCCGAACAGGGTGGTGCCGCTACAGGCGATCGCCACGCGCTCGCCGGGCGGCTCCATGGCGGGAAGTGCCTCCCGAAGTGCCGCGACCGCTTTGCCGTGCGTCTCCTTCATCGCGGGCATGTCGTGGACCGCGAGAAACTTGGCAAAGTGGTAGCAGACGGCTGCCGTCACCAGGTGCTCGGAAGCGGAACGCCGGGTGTTGGCGGCGCCGGCCAGCGCCTCGTGCATCTCGCCCTTCCGGACCCAGGCGGGCAGCCATTCGTCCCAGGTCGAGATCGCGCCGGTCACATCCTGGAAATCGGCGAGCGGTACGCCGTTGGTGACCATTCGGTGCGCCCAATGCGCGGCGGCCGAGATGATACGCCGGTCCTTTTCACTCATGGGCGCGCCTTCAAGCGAGCGGGGATGGAGCCGCGGACCATCGGCACCGCCCCTCGGGCCGTGACAGTGCGGCCCGCGCCGACCCAGCCGATCTTCGCAATCATCCGTCTTCTTGTCATTCCGGAACGCGCTGGCGCAATCGATTGCAAAAACGCTACGCCTCAGCCCGCCGGGCGTCAACGATGTTGCGCATACGATTGCGCCAAGCTAGCCCTCTGACTATGCCGGCGGGCAAGCAACGGGATCGGCCGCATGGTGAACAGCGTTACATTGAAAGACGTCGCGCGCGAGACCGGCGTCCATGTCTCGACGGTTTCCCGCGCCCTCGATCCGACCGCGCGACGCTCCATCTCGGCCGAGGTCGTCGAGCGGGTCGCGGCTGCCGCCGAACGTATGGGCTATCGTCCGAACCGTCTGGCGACGGGCCTGCGCACAAGGCGAACGATGACGGTGGGCATAATGCTGCCCGACATCACCAACACGCTCTTTCCACCGATGGTGCGAGGGATCGAAAGCGTGCTCGAGCCCGCCGGATACGCCTCGATCCTGGTCAATACCGACAATGACGGCGACCGTGAGTTGCGGCTCATGCGGACGCTTCTCGATCATGGCGTTGACGGCATCATCGATGCAGCGCCGAGCCGGGCCGATCTCAGGGGCGACAGTCTGCCCGACGGCTTGCCGATCGTAACCGCGAACCGCCGAACGGACGCCAGTCAGATCCCCGCAATCATCAGCGATGACACAGCCGGGATCGCCGAGATGCTGACCTATCTCCATAGCGTGGGGCACCGGCGGATTGCGCATATTGCGGGACCTGAGGCGCTTTCGACGGGGGCCGCCCGGCGCCGCGCCTTCAAGGAGACGGCAAGCGCCCTGGACCTTCCACTTGGCGAAGGCGCCATCGCGCCGACGATGGGCTACCACGAGGACGAAGGCCACCGCGCCGCCACCAAGCTGATCGAGAGCGAAGGCAGCTACACCGCGTTTCTCTGCGCGAACGACCGCTTGGCGCTCGGTGCGATCGACGCGCTTCGGGAACATGGCCTCCGCTGTCCGGAAGACGTTTCGGTCACCGGCTTCAACGACATTCCGCTGCTGCACCGCATCTCGCCGGGTCTAACGACAATTCGAATCCTGAAGTATGAGGTCGGCCGCGTCGCCGCCGAGATACTGGTCACGCTGATGACCGAGCCCGAGGCGCAGATACCGTTGACCACCGTCCTGCCGGTCGATTTGATCCGGCGCGACAGCGTCGCGGCGCCAAGGACCGACCTGGCCTTGAAACTGGGATAGGGGAGCCCCCGCCGTGCCCGATAGGAGGATCGTCGCGGTCGAGGAGCACTTTATGCACGACACGCTCGTCACGCATTTCCCGCCAGGCGCGCGGCATCAGCCGGACCGGATCAGGGAGCGGCTTTTCGACATGGCGGGTCTCCGCGTCCAGGAGATGGACGCCGCAGGGATCGATGGTCAGATTCTGTCGCACCAGTCGCCCGGGAGCCAACGGCTGAGCCCGGAGGTCGCGATCGAGGCCTGCCGGGCGGTGAACGACGCCTTGGCTGCAGTTGTCCGTGAGGCACCGGACCGGTTCCAGGGCTTCGCCATGGTGCCCTCGACGGTACCCGAGGCGATGGCCGACGAACTGGCCCGAGCCGTTGGGGAGCTCGGCCTCAAGGGCGCCATGATCCATGGTCTGACGCGAGGTGCCTTCGCCGACGGTGAGACGTTCGAGCCGCTCTACGCCCGCGCCGCGGCACTCGGCGTGCCGGTCTACCTGCACCCGGCCTTGCCCGATCGCGAGGTGACCGCCCGCTACTATGCGCCCTATGACGAGAGCCACCCGATGTTCATCCGCGCCGCGTGGGGGTTCGGGGTCGAGGCGGGGACGCAGGCGATCCGGCTCGTCCTCTCGGGCGTGTTCGAGCGGCATCCGGATCTGAGAATCCTGCTCGGCCACATGGGCGAGGCGCTGCCGTTCTGGCTGGACCGGATCGACGCTTCGCTGGCGCGCCCGGGCAGTACGCCGGCGAACTTCGCCGAGGTCTTCCGGCGGCAAGTCTGGGTGACGACAAGCGGCTTTTTCTCAGATCGGGCACTCGAATGCACGGTAGATGCGATGGGCGCGGACCGGGTGCTGTACGCCGTCGACTGGCCCTATGCCGCCAATGTCGAGGCCGTCGAAAGGCTGCCGGCCTACGAGATGGCTGAAGCCGACAAGGCG
>JBHJGP010000037.1:0-23716 GCA_050331695.1 Geminicoccaceae bacterium | reverse complement strand
AGCCGCGGCCATGAGGCAAAGACCCTCGCGAGCATTTTCCTTTTGTTCCTTACCATCGGCGCCGTCGATGAGTTCTCCGCCTGGGTGCGCCGACGGCTGGTGGGCGACCAGGCCTTCACCTTCGGTCGGGGACTATAGCTCATGGCGACGATGATCGACGCCGCCACCATCGACGATCTGGAGCGCCGGCACCCGGCGGCGTTCAAGCCTTCCTTCTGGCGCCGCTACGGGCTCCCTATCACCGGCCTGCTGGTCGTGGCCTACACCATCTACTGTTGGTGGTTTTTCTCCATCGGCCAGGTCCTCAGCCAAGGCAACTGGTCGATCGCCGGTGCCTATCTCTCGGACTGGGTCACCTATGAGACCCGTCCCGACATCGAGCTCGAAGCCGATGGCGCGATGGCGGTCGTCTTTCCACGCTTCGATGCCTTGGGAAAGGATCCGAAACCCGACTGGATCGAGACCGAACGCGAAGAGGTGACGCGGGAGGTCAGCACCGGACCGTCGCCGGGCGAAGACGTGTCCGCCAAGAACCAGAACAGTTTCATGGTGCAGGGCGCTCAAGGCACCAGCCCCGACACCGGTTTCATGGCGCCTGACGCCGCAACAGGTGGCGACGGTGCCTCGGAACCCGGGGAAACTCGGACCGTGACCGAAGAGGTCGTCACCCGCGCCGTGGTTCGCATGGGCGATGCCGGCATCGTCACCGTGACACCCGAAGGCATCACCCTGGAGCGCGACGGCGAAAGTGTTTTGGTCACCATCGACTATGACGAAGCCGTCACGCCGGAGGGTGAGCTTCCGTCATGGGCCGAACAAAGGCGGCCCGGCGAGAAGGTCGTGGCCTTCTTCGGCTTCACCGGTCGGGTCGAGGTCACGGACGACGAGGTCAAGATCCGCCGGCGGTTCTTCGGTTGGGAAAACTTCCTGTTCGACGCGAACTCACCCTTTTGGGGACGGCCGCTCAGCGAAACCCTGGGCCTGATCGCCTTCGGTGAGCGGATCGATCCGTCGAGGTCCAATCTGGCGCTGGCCTGGAGCAACATTCTCTACAATGCCGAATGGCAGCATCTGGATGTCTGGACCAAGCTATTGCAGACGATCGTCATGGCCTTCGTCGGCACGCTGTTCGCCGGCATCATCGCGTTCCCGCTGTCTTTCATCGCGGCGCGCAACATCACGCCGTCGACGTTCGCCAACCAGATCATCAAGCGCTTCTTCGACTTTTTACGATCGGTCGATATGCTGATCTGGGCCTTGTTTTTTACCCGCGCTTTCGGACCGGGACCGCTTGCCGGCATGTCGGCGATTTTCTTCACCGACACCGGGACCCTCGGCAAACTTTATGCCGAAGCCCTGGAAAACATCGACGACCGCCAGCGCGAAGGGGTGAAATCGGTCGGCGCCTCGCCCGCCGTCGTCCAGCGTTTCGGTGTCATGCCCCAGATCCTGCCGATCTTCGCCAGCCAAGCGCTCTATTTCTGGGAATCCAACACGCGGTCCGCGACCATCATCGGCGCCGTCGGTGCCGGCGGCATCGGCCTCAAGCTGTGGGAGGCGATGCGCACCAATTCCGATTGGGAAAACGTCTTCTACATGGTCATTCTAATTTTGATCGTGGTGTTCATCTTCGACCACATCTCCAACACACTTCGCAGCCGGCTTATGGGGGCCCAGGCCTAGGTGAAACCCGAACGACCGTCATAAGCTTTTGACGGCTGTGGCGAAGAGGCTACGCTGACGGCAGGGATCGGGGGAAGCTGGCGGCGGTGTCGGGCGAGCACACACACGCAATTCGCATGGATGGGATCGGCATGCGCTTCGGTTCGGTCGAGGCGCTGCGCCGTATCGACCTCGCCGTCGGCAGCAACGAAATCCTCGGGCTGATCGGCGACAATGGTGCCGGCAAATCGACCCTGATCAAGATCATGACCGGCGTGCTGACGCCGACATCCGGACGGCTGTTCGTCCGCGACCAGCCCGTGGATCTGTCAGACTACTCCGTCAGCCGGGCCCGCGCGCTCGGGATCGAAACCGTCCATCAGGAAACCTCGCTCGGCGAGAAGCAGCCTTTGTGGCGCAATTTTTTCGTCGGCCGGCAGATCACCAACCGGTTCGGCTTCATCAACGTCAAGCGCCAGCGCGAGATCGCGGATCAGATCCTGAAAGACAAGATCGGCTTCCGCGGGGTCGGTATCGATGCCGACAGCATGGTCGCCAAATTGTCGGGTGGCGAACGTCAGGGCGTGGCGATCGGCCGGGCCATGCATTTCGAAAGCGATCTGATCATTCTCGACGAGCCCACGGTCGCGCTCGCCGTGAAGGAAGTGCAAAAAGTTCTGGATTTCGTCACCTCGATCAAGCGCGCGGGCCGGGCCTGTATCTACATCGACCATAATCTGGCCCATGTGCACAGCATCGCCGATCGCATGGTGATCATCGATCGGGGCACAATCGTCGCCGAAGTTCAGAAAGGCGACATGACCGTCGACGAATTGACCAGACACGTCATCAATCTGCAGCAGATCGAGGCCCAGGCCGTTGCCTAGAGCGCCGTCGGGACCTTCCTCATGGCTGGGCCGGGAAGGCGTGCCGGTGGGGATCGTGCTGGTCTGCATCATCGCCATCTTCATGGTGACCGCACCCCAGAGTTTTCTTAGCCCCTATATTTACGTCTCTTTCCTGGCGACCGTCCCGCCACCGCTATTGATTGGTCTGGGGCTGACCCTGATTATCGCCTCCGGTGACATCGATTTGTCCTTCCCGTCCGTGGTCTAGATGTCGGGGATCATCTTCGCCATGCTGACCAAGTTCGGGGCCTTTCCAGGCGATACCGGCGAGAACGGTCTGGTCAGTGCCGAAAACGGTGTGACCAACTATTTGCCCTGGCTGTTCTTCGCGATTGCCGTTCTGGTCGGCGCCGCGATCGGCTTCTTCAACGGCGTTTTGATCGCGGTCATCGGCATCCCGTCGATCATCGCCACCATCGCGACCCTGTTTTTGTTCGAGGGCCTGTCGCTGATCATCGGTTCGGGCCAGCAATATTCGCTTCGCTATGTCGATGAATATGCGATCCACGGGGTCCTGACCGGCCGATTTCTGGGAATCCCGATGCAGGCCATCTGGACGCTGCTGGCCACGGTCATCGTCTGGTTCATCCTCAACCGCCATCGCTTCGGCGAGCACCTTCTGTTCATCGGCGACAATCCGAACGTCGCCCGCGTCGTCGGCATCAAGGTTAATCGGGAGCGGATAAAGGCCTTCACCCTCATGGGCGCGCTTGCCGCGGTCGCCGGCGTGCTGGTGACCCTCGAGAACAAGAATTTTTACACCTCCCAGGGAACGGCTTATCTGTTGATCGTCGTTGCGGCCGTGTTCATCGGCGGCACGTCGATCTCCGGTGGCCGCGGTCTGGTGATCGGTACCTTCTTCGGCTCCTACATCGTCGGTTGCATCGAGGCCGGGATCGTCGCCAGCGGGCTATCCGGCTTTTGGACGCGCCTGGTGGTGGGTCTGGTGTTCTTGATCGCGGTAATTTTCCATTTGCTGATGGAGCGCCCCGATCACTTCAAGGGCCTGATCGGCATGAGAGCGGGCGGCTGGCTCGAACCCAAACCGCCTGGCCAATCGGATCGGCCAGCGGAGGCTGAGCCGTAAAACAGGGAGGAAGTCCATGAACAAAAAGACCAGACTGCTGGCGGCGGGCGTAGCCATCGCCGCGATCGCGGGCGTGACGGCGCCCTCATCGGCCCAGGAGAAATTGGGCGACGGCATCGTCATGTATTTCCAGATGGGCGGTGTCGCCGGCGGCGGCGCCACCCTGCCCCGCACCAATGGCGCCAAGGCCGCGGCCGAACATCTGGGCGTCGAGCTCCGCGAGCAATATTCATCCTGGCAGCCGGAAACTATGCTCAACCAGTTCCGGGAGGCGGTCGCCGCCAGTCCCGACTGTATCGAGATCATGGGCCATCCGGGCTTCGATGCCTGGGAGGATCTGGTGGCCGACGCGCGCGCCCAGGGCATTCGGATAACCATGGGCAACGCCCTGATCCCGGAACTGGTGGACCAGTACCAGGCCGACGGCATGGGCTATGTCGGCGTCGACCTTCATCCGGGCGGGTTCCTCACCGGTCAGAAGATGGTCGAGCACGGCAAGCTGTCCGAGGGCGACAAGGCGGTCGTCTACGGCCATTTCGCGTCCGGACGGCGGGCCTCGGCGGACGGCGTCGTCGACGGGCTCAAGGAGGCGGGCCTCGAGGTCGACGAGCTGGTGATTTCGGCCGAGGTGGATTCCGATCCGACCCTGGCCGTGCCGGTGCTGGGCGGCTATCTCCTAAGCAATCCGGTCGTCTAGGCGATCGGCACCCAGCACGGCACGCTCACGGGCATCATTCCCCAGGCGCTGAAACAGGCGGGCAAGGAACCGGGCGAGATCATCGACGGCGGTATTGATCTAGCGCCAGCGACCAATGCCGGGCTCCAGGAAGGCTACATCACGGTCACCCTGGACCAGCAGCTCTATCTCCAAGGATTTTTGCCGGTCGTCCAATGCGTGCTCTCGGCGAAATATGGGATCACCGGCCTGAGCGTGAACACCGGCGGCGGCGTGGTCACGCCAGAGACGATCAATGATCTGATCCCGCTGATCGAGGCCGGAATTCGCTAGGACAAAGACGGCGAAAACGGTCGTAACTGCGCTCGCAGAAAATCGATCATGACCCGCACTTTCGAGGGCAGATACGCGCGGCTTGGATAGACCAGCCAGGCCGCCGTATCGAATTCGGTGGCGGTGACCTCGAAGTCAGGCAGAAGCCGGGTGAGCCGACCCGCTTCGATGTCATCGCCCACCAGCCAGTCGGCGAGCAATCCGGGACCCAGGCCAGAGAGCACCGCCGACCTTAAGCTCAGAGCCGATGAAACCGCGATGTCACCGCTCACCGGCACGACGGTCTCCGCCGCGCCGTCTCCCCTGGATCGAAACCGCCAGGCCGTGCGGTAGGCCGGAAGGGTGAAGAGCACGCACGGGTGGTGCTCAAGATCGGCCGGAGCATTGATCGGCGCGGCGTCGGCCAGATAGGCGGGACTAGCGCACACGCGATAACGGGTCGGGATCAGCTTCGAGGCGATAAGGTCGCCCTCCACCCCATGTCCGAGACGGACGGCCAGGTCGATGCCATTCGAAACCAGATCGAGATTGGCGTCCGTGAACAGTAGTTCGAGCTTCACCGCCGGATACGTCGCCCGAAAAGCGGGCACCAGCGGTGTTATGACCCGTTCTCCGAACGCAACCGAGGCGGTCAGTCTCAGCGTGCCCGCCGCGCCCCTGGCTGACGATTGGGCCTGATCGACCGCCTGGTCATATTCGTCCAGAATGTCCGTGACGCGCGCCCTGAATGCCTGCCCGCTTTCGGTCAGGGTCATCCGCCGGGTCGAGCGCTGCAGCAGGCGGACGCCCAAGGCCCCCTCTAGATGGGCGATGGCTCGAGAGACCGACGACGGGTTGACGCCCCGGTCAGCCGCCACCGCGGCGAAGCTCAATCGGTTGGCGACGTCGACGAACAGCCTGAGGGTCTCGATCTCCATTCCTGTTTTCTGCGCACGTATCTTATGCGGAGCAACCTGTTTATCGCGCTCAATGCATCAAATAGCTTTGTCGCCGAATGTTTTGCAACGAGGAGACTATCCGCATGACGGCGATTGCTTTTTTGGGCCTAGGCGCGATGGGCTCGCGCATGGCGGCAAGACTAATCGAGAACGGCTTCGAGCTGACGGTCTGGAACCGCTCGATCGACAGAACCCAATCCTTGGCGGAGCGAGGCGCCAAGGTCGCTTCCAGCCCGCGGGAAGCCGCCCGCGGGGCGGATTTTGTCTTCGCGATGGTCCGGGACGACGAAGCGTCGCGATCCGTGTGGCTCGACCCGGCGACCGGTGCGCTGGACGCCATGTCCAACGGCACCGTTGCGGTGGAATGCTCGACGCTCAGCGTCTCCCACGCCCGCGCTCTCGCCAAGACATTCGATGAGCGGAACATCGCGTTTGTCGATGCCCCGGTGGCGGGCTCCCGTCCCCAGGCGGAGGCGGGACAACTGATCTTTTTGGCGGGCGGCAGGGCTGAGACGTTGGCCCGCATCAGGCCCGCTCTGGATGTGATGGGCGGTGCCGCACACCATGCGGGCGATCGTGGCGCCGGCACCGTTTTGAAGCTGATGGTCAATGGCCTGTTCGGCGTCCAGCTCGCGACGATGGCCGAGCTCATCGCCTTCGCCCGCCGGGCCGGGATCGACGACCGGACAGCGATCGACATCATCGGTTCGACGCCGGTGTGCAGCCCGGCGGCAAAGGGGTCTGCCGCCGCCATGCTCGAAGGCGCTTTCGCCCCCGCTTTTCCGATCGACCTGGTCGCCAAGGATTTTGGTCTGATCGCCGGCTCGGCAACGACGCTCTCGGCCGAGCTTCCAGTGAGTGACGCGGCAGGCAAGGTCTATGAACGCGGCGCCGCCAAAGGCTACGGCGGTGACAATATCACCGGCATCATCCAGCTTTACGGCCCGTCTTGAGGAACGCCGTGGGTTCCTAGGCTCGGCAACGCGGTCGATAGGCGCGCAAAAACGTATCGACCGCGCCGTCGGCCACCCGGTTGATCTCGTCCTCGCGAAACGACGCCTTCACCTGAAAAAGGCATTTGAAGAAGACGTCGGCCTTGCAAAGCTGCTCGAATTGATGGGCCGCCAACTCCACATCTTTGATCTCCAGCTCGCCCCGGGCGACCGCCGCCGCCAGCAATTGGGACATTCGCCGAATGCCGAGATCGGGACCGGCGCTGTAGAACGCCCGGGCGAGGTCCGGAAACCGCTGCGATTCTGCGACGGCCAGGCGAAAAATGCCCTGCATGAAGGGCGAGAGAATTAACTGAACCAGATTGCGGGCGATCTCCCGCAAAGTTTGTTCGATGTCATCGAACTGAGCGCTCAGTTGGAAAAGGTGCTCGGCCTGCTCGCGGCATTCCACCTCGACCACGGCGGCGAACAAGGTCGGTTTGTCGGCGAAGTATTTGTAGAGCGTTCCTTTGGACACGCCCGCGCGGCGCACGATCTCATCGGTACTGGCACCCTCATAGCCCAGTTCGCGAAAGGCCTCACGGGCACCAGTCAGAATCTGCTGAGCCTTGGCGCTCGTTCTATCTAAGGGCGTGAAATCGTTCATCTAGGTATCTTGATCGTACCGATTGGTCACCTTGACAATCGTCTCTGGTATTAGATATGTCAAGAAAATGAACCGAACCGTTCAGTTCATTGAATTGTGGCACGCTGAGGAGAGAACGCGTTGCGACGGTCGCTCAGATCATTTCCGCCGCTTTTTATCGCGTTGGCCGCGCTCGGCGCCTGCGACGAGCCGGCCGTGGAAGCGGAAGCCCCTCCCACGCCCATCGCCTGGGCGGTCGTCGAGACGGCCTCAAGCGGTGGCTTCCGCTCGTTGCCGGGCACAGTTCGAGCCATTCAGCGGGCCAATATGAGCTTTCAGGTATCGGGCCGGGTGGCCGAGGTCGCATTCGAGATAGGCGATCATTTTGAGGCGGGCGACGTTCTGGCCAGACTGGAGCCGGATACCTATCGATTGACGGTGCGGGAACGAGAAAGCGAGGTCGCGGAGGCGCAGGCCAGGCTGGCCGAGGCGGAGAACGATCATTCCCGCCAGCAACAGCTTTACGACCGCGGTTGGGTGTCGAAAGCCGCGTTCGATTTCGCGATCTCGGCTCGGGACACGGCGCAGAGCCAGGTTGAAATGGCCCAGGCGCGCCTCGCGATCGCCGAGGACGGCCTCGGCGACACGGTCATCAGAGCGCCCTATGGTGGCACGGTCGCCGCCCGCTTGATCGAGCCGTCACAGCAGGTGAGCGCCGGTGAGACGGTCCTCGAGGTGCAGGGCAATAGCGGCGGGCTCGAGGTTCTCGTTTCGGTTCCAGAAACATTGGTCGACCGGCTGACCCTAGGCTCCAGCCACGACGTCAGATTTCCGAGCCGACCCAATCTGCGACTGAACGGCATGATACGTGAGATCGGCTCCCGAGCGACCATGGGCAGCGCATTTCCGGTCACGCTCAGGCTCGAGGACGCACCGCCGGACCTGAGAGCCGGCATCACCAGCGAGGTCCTTTTCGCTCTGAACCCGGGTGATGGTGACGGCGAGACGGTTATCGTGCCGGCGACCGCCTATCTGCCGATCGATGACGAGACAACCGTGAGCTTCGTCTTCGACGAGGCGACCGGCACCGTCAGCCGCCGCGAGGTCACCGTCAGGGATCTCACCGGCGACCGCGCTCTGATCAGCGATGGCTTGGAGCCCGGCGAGATCGTCGCTGCCCGCGGCCTGCCGTTTCTCAAGGATGGTCAATCGGTGGTCCGTTTGGGAACCGGCATCGCGCGCTACAATCCGTGACGGCGGGACCGATGAAAAACCTCACAGAGATCGCCTTCACCCACCGCTCTGTCATCGGTTTGCTGACCCTGCTCTTAATGATCCAGGGAGCGTTCAGTTACTTCTCGCTGCCGGCGCGCGAAGATCCCAAGATCACGATCCGGGAGGCGGTTGTCACCACGCGTTACCCGGGCCTCTCCGCCGAGCGCATCGAACTTCTGGTAACGAAAACGCTGGAGGAAGCCATCCGCCAGGTGCCGGAGATCGAGGAGATCCGTTCCAGCTCGCTACCCGGCGTTTCGATCATTCACGCACAGGCCTTCTCAAAATATTTCGAGCTCGACCAAATCTGGGACGATGTCCGCGACAAGGTCGAAGAAGTGGCGGAAAGCCTGCCCGAGGGCACCCAGACACCGGTCATCAACGACGATTTCGGCGACGTCTCCGTCGTGACCGCCGCTCTGTCGGCCGACGACTTTCCGATGAGTGATCTGTTCGACATGGCCAAGCACATCCGGGATCAGCTCTACGGTGTGCTGGGCACCAAACGGGTGGAGCTCCACGGTGTCCAGGACGAACGGATCTATATCGAGGCGCCGAACGCGCGGCTGGCGGAGCTCGGCATCGGACCGGACGCGATCAGGGCGGCTCTGCGGGATCAAAACATCATCCGGCCGGGCGGCGAAGTGGATACCGGCAGCCGGGGCTTTCTGATCGAGCCGAGCGGCAATTTCGAAACGGTCGATGCCATCGGCGAGGCGCTGATCAGCCTGCCGGGCGACCAGCTCGTGCCCTTGCGCGACATCGCGGAAATCCGCCGCGACTATGTCGATCCGCCTCGGCAGAAGGCTTACTTCAACGGCCGGCCCGCGATCATTCTCGCCGCCGCCATGCAGGACGGCGTCCGGGTCTTGGATTATGCGCCCAGGATCAAGGAGCGTCTGGAGGAGATCGAAGCCTCTCTGCCCGTCGGCTATCGGCTAGAGCTCGTCACCTATCAGGCGGAGCAGGTGGAAAACGCCGTCTACGGCGTAAGCCTCAACGTCGTCCAGACGCTCGGCATCGTGCTCGCCGTCGTCATCCTCTTTCTTGGCCTCCGCACCGGGCTGATCGTCGGCTCGATCATCCCGACCGTGATGCTGGTGACGCTCGCGATCATGGGCTTCGCCGGCATGGATTTGCAGCGGATGAGCCTGGCGACGCTGGTCATCGCGCTGGGTCTGTTGGTGGATAATGGCATCGTCATCGCCGAGGATTTCAAGCGGCGGTTGGAGGACGGTGTCGACCGCGACCAAGCGCTGAAGCAGACCGGCGGCGAATTGGCGATCCCGCTTCTGGCGTCGACCTCGACGACCATTCTTGTCTTTCTGCCGCTGATGCTGGCCCAGCACGAGGCGGGCGAATACACCAGGTCGATCTCGCTGGTGGTCTTGATTTCGCTCTCCACCTCCTGGCTGCTCGCCTTAATCATCACACCGACGCTCTATTACTGGTTCATCCGCGTGCCGGAAACTTCGTCGGAAAGGCAGCCATCGTCGCTCTCGGGACGATCCTTCGACCTTCTCAATCGCGGCTATGAACGGGTGCTGAGGCGCATCCTTCGCTTCCGGTTGGTGTTTCTGGCGGTGATGGCGTTGGGCCTTGGCGGCGCGGTCTACGGCGTCGCCACCGCGCCGGAACGGTTTTTTCCCAACTCCGATAGAACCCAGGTGCTGATCTATATCGACCTGCCGGCCGGCGTGACGACGCGGACGACCGACGAGCGCATGGGACAGATGTTTCAGCTCTTGGGCGATCAGGACCGCTTTCCCTACATCGAATCCTTTGCCGGCTATGTCGGCTATGGCGGCCCGCGTTTCGTTCTCTCCCTCACGCCGATTGATCCCGCACCGAACAAGGGCTTCATCGTCGTCAACGTGGATCGTTTCGAGCAGATGGACCAGGCGGTTCGTGAGCTGAGGGTAGCGTTTCGCAATCAGTTTCCGGACGTCGCGGCGCGGATCTCCTCGATGTTCTTGGGCCCGAGCGATCCGGGCGTCATTCATGTCCAGGTGCGGGGGCCGGACGCCGATTACGTGTTCGAGACCACCGCGGCGCTCCGCGACGCCCTGGAGGACGTGCCGGGCACGATCGATGTCTGGAGCAATTGGGAGAACCGGGTTTCCACCATTGTGGTTCAGGTGGACCAGTCGAGAGCAAGGCGCGCGGGTGTGACCTCCGCCGACGTCTCGCGTTCGATGCAAAGCTATTTCGTCGGCCGCCAGGTATCCGAGTTCCGCGAGGGTGACGACATCTTTCCGATCCTGGCCCGGGCCGAGGAGATCGAACGTCGTGATTTGGATCGGGTCAAGACGCTGACGGTGCACAGCGACGCGACCGGCGCGGCCGTACCGCTCCTGCAGGTCGCCGACGTGGTTCTTCGCAACGACTTCTCACGGATCGAGCGCGAAGACCTGACCCGGACCGCCACCATCGAAGGCCGGAACGTCCGTCTCTCGCCGGAAGACATGGTGCCGTTCGTCGAGCCCAAGCTGGAGGAGCTCCGGAAATCATTGCCGCCGGGCCATCACATCGAGTTCGACGGCATCGTCACCGATTCGGCCGAGGGGCGGGCGGCGCTCGCGGCCAACGCGCCGCTCTGTCTGATGGCCATCATCGTCCTCCTGGTCGCGCAGTTCAATTCGTTCAAGCGGCCGGCGATCATCGTCGCCACCATACCCTTGCTTCTGATCGGCGCGGCCTTGGGGCTTCACATCATGAAAGCCGATTTCGGCTTCATGGTCATTTTGGGTCTCTATTCGCTGGCCGGCATCATCATCAACAACGCCATCGTCCTGATCGACCGGATCGATATTGAGCGTAGCGAAAGCGACGATCCCTTCGAGGCGATCGTGACCGCCTCGGTCCGGCGGCTCCGGCCGATCGTCATGACCACCGTCACCACCATCCTCGGATTAATGCCGCTGATCCTGACCAAGGATCCGTTGTTCTACGGGATGGCGAGTGTCATCGCCTTCGGTCTGATGGTCGGAACCATTCTGACGCTGGGCGTCGTGCCCGTCCTCTATGCTCTTTTGTTCCGCATCCGCGCTCAAGAACCTGCGCCGACCTCGGCTGCGTCCTTAGCCGCCGGTTTGGGGCGGTGATCGGCCGTCGAGCGTGTCGCAAAAGCTCGCTTCGAGTTGCAGGTACAAGGCTTCCCAGGACCAGTTGGCGGCGACGAAGGCCCGGGCTGCGGCGCCCAGCTCTTTGCGTCTGTCCTGGTCCTCGAACAGCTTCAGCACCAGATCGGCGAAGGCTTCGGGGTCGTCGGCGATCTCCAGATCGCGGCCGGCGGCGCCGCCGATGCCCTCATTGGCGAACGAGGTGGCGACGATCGCTTTCGCCATCGCCATGTATTCCAGCAGTTTGTTCTGCTGACCGGCACAGGCCCTCACCGGATTGACGCAGACGGCGGCCCGGCCGAGATAGGGCGCCATCTCCGGCACCTCCCCAATCACCTCGACGCCCGCTTGACGTTCCAGGCGACGCACGCCCGCGGTCGGGCTGCGGCCGACGATCAGAAGCTTGGCGTCGGGACGGGCGCGGATCACGCTCGGCCAGACCAGGTTCACGAACCAGGTGATGGCCTCGATGTTGGTATTGGTGCGGAGCGAGCCCGAGAACACGGCTGTCGCCGGTTCGGCCTCATCCTCCCCCCGCGGCGTAAATTTTCGGAGATCCACGCCATGGGGGCCAAAGTCGAAATTGTCGATCGGCCGGCGCCCGCTCTCCCGGCAGACCTCTTTGACCTCGTCGACATCCTGGGGTCCGATCAGGACCGCGCGGGAAAAATCCTCCCAGATCCGGGCCTCGTAGCGGCGGGTCAGACGATATTCGAGACCGTAGATCAGCTTGTCCCGCCACCGGCTTGAGCGCTCGAAGATCCGTCGGGTGTTGAGCGCCTGGGAGACCTGCATGGCCAGATAGGTGACGGGTCCGGGGCCCTGGGGCGGAAGAAAGCCGCGGACGATCTCGGCGCTTCTGATCAGATAGGTGTAGACGACGTCGTAGCTCTCTTGCTCGCAGGCGGCGCGCACGGCTTCTCGCTGGGCGGCATTGGCGAACCAACCGCACTGTAGCGGCAGCCCCTTGAGCAGACCGAGGCAGGTACCGCCGAGCCTATTGAGGAGGCTGTGAGGAAATGCCTGGAAGCGATGGCAGTGGGCTTCCAGCCATTGCCGTTGCCGGTCCGATGTGGCCTCGCCATTGTCCAGGGTCCAGAGATCCACCTTATGCCCCCGGGCGCTGAGAAACGCGACCAGGTGGGCGACCGTCATCTGATCGGCGCGGTCCATGGGCAGCGGCATGCGGCTGTAGAGGATCGCGATCTTGAGCGGCCGGGCCGCGGGCTCGACCTCCATCACGCCCGGCACGGCTTCGTCGCTTGGGGCCGCGCTGGCGGAGCCGGCGGCGTCGAAGCTGACGGCGCGGGTCTGGTCCTGGCTCGTCGCGGTCATGGGCTCGACTTCATCAGAAGAAGCTTTCGATGGCGGCTTGACGCTGTGACGGTTTCTCCACCGCCGTCTTCCCTCTCGACCGCCAGACCCAAGGGATCGCCCGGCGCCGAGGGCATGGGCCATAGAGAAAAATCGGCCCCGTCCGTCAAGCGCGGACACAGCCCGCCGATCGAATTGGCACCACGTGCCAACGATTCAGAATTCCGAGATCTCACGGCTGTTGACTTATTCACATTTTATAGGATAAAATTCTTATATTCCCAGCAAGACAGGACTGTTGACCATGGCGAGCCTTATCGATCCCAGCAAGCCCGAGGACGGACTTGTCGCGTCTAAAGCGGCTTTGCGCAGCAATTTACAACTCGCGAAAGACGAGATCGAGGCGCTCCAGGCGGGCAAGACCGATCTCGGCCACAGCCATATGATCGAGGATATCGCCAATGCCGGCGCGCTTGCCAGCAAAGACACGGTGACGGGTGCGGACATCGCACCGAACGCCGTTGGCGGCGAGCAACTCCAAGACGGCATTCCCATTTCCATGCAGGACGCCGTTCTGAGCGGTGCTGAGCTTCGGGATTTTTCCGAGACCAGCCCAACGCTTTCGGTATCCGACGGTGCATTGTCGCTCGATCTTGAAACGGGAAATGTCTTCGAGGCCGTTCTTACTGAGGATCTGGCCACGCTCAGCTTCGTCAATCCGCCGGCCGCGGGCCGGGCCGGCACCGCCACGCTGATCCTGAAGCAGGATGGTACGGGCGGGCGGACGGTTACCTGGCCCGGCACCGTCAAATGGTCCAATAGCAGCGCGCCGGCATTGACGACGACGGCGGATGCGATTGACGTCCTCACATTCGTCACCCGGGACGGAGGGTCTACTTGGTTTGGCTTTCTCGGCGGCAAGGACTTCGGCTGATGCTCGGTGTGTCCCATGCCGCACTGCTCGGCGCCGCCACCTGCACCCGTCTCGACTATTCCTCGACGGTCAGAAGCATTCCGGGGCTGCTCGCCTATTGGCGCTTTTCGAATGCGGACCGCCTGATCGATGAGACGTCCGGTGGCCGTGACGGCACCTATGACGGCCAGGTCTCTCTGGTTCCGGGACTGCCCCAGGACAGCGACGCCGCGAGCCGGCTACCGGGAACGGTCACCGGCACGATCCCCCACGATCCGGGGCTGCTTCTGCCGGCGTTCACGATCTCCCTATGGGTGAAGGTCTTCGCCCTGCCGCCCGGCGGCGTCGGCGTCATTTTCTCGAAGGATCAATCCGGGCAAATCGACGGCGATTTCGCGATCAAATGCCAGGCGCAGGACGATCTTGCCATTCACTTCCAGATCGCCAACGCCAATTTCGACCTGGTCCAGGCCACCGTCGATCGCAAAAATGTTCACCACATTGCCGTCACGGCGGATGACCAGGGCTTTTCCTTTTGGGTCGACGGCGTTCTTGTCGGCACCAATTCAGACTACCGGCAAGCCTGGAATTCAAACACCCAACCCATTCAATTCGCCAGTGCCCCTTGGGTCGATGCGCCGACCGATTTGGCCGTCGACGAGGCGGCCCTCTATGACCGGGTTCTCTCTGAAAGCGAGCTCATCTCGCTCAGCCAGGGGGTTAGACAGGGCGCCCAGCCGGCCGGCAGCTATGAAGAAGCCGTCCTGGCGATCGATGACCTGGAGGCTTACTGGCGCCTTACGGACGCTAGCCCCGATCAGTTGGAAGATCGAAGCGGCAACGGCCACACCGGCAGCTATCCCCAGGTGCCTGCGGCTTTCGAAGCCGCTGCTCTCACCCGTGACTTCGCTGGTGGTAGAACCGTGGATTTCGGCGGTGTAGGCTACGCGCAGGTCGACCATGCCGCTGCACTCACTCCGGCGGTCGGTTCCTTGTCGCTTTTGTTTAAGGCCAACCAGCAAGCCATCGATAACGATCATTGGATCGCGCAGAAGAATGTTTCCGGAAACCATGTCGGCAATATGGGCCTGTACCTGACTGACGGCGGTAAGATCCGTGCATTCTTCAACGATGGAACGAGGACGACCGGCATCGAAACGGATCTGCCGGTGGTCGCCGCTGATGAGGTCTGTCACGTGCTTCTCGCCTGGGACCTCGTCGCCGTCTGGCTGTATGTCGATGGCCAACTGGTCGCCCATGACCGGGCACACCCCCACGGCCTCGCCAACAACACACAGCCTTGGATGTTCGCCCGTAGTCAGACAGGCATCAATGCACACATCGCGCTGGGCGAGGTCGCGCTCTACCGGCGGCACCTGTCGATCGAGGAGATCGCGCGGCTCAGCGAGCATGTCCGCGGCATCGGCTATCTTGAGGACACGACCGATACCGTCACCGTAAACACGGAAAGCGATCTCGAGACCCAGGTGGAAATCGCTCCGCCGGGCCGTCACATCATCGTCGCCAATGGCGACTATTCGATCGGTACCCTGACGCTCAACGGCCGCGGCAGGCGCCATGCCCCGATCGTCATACGGGCTGAAAGCCAGGGCGGCGTGACCTTCCGGTCACCGACCATCGAGATGACCGGCAGTTGGCAGGTGGTGGCCGGCATTAAGATGGCCGAACCCTCCATCCGGCTGCGCAGTCACCATAATCGTCTGACGCGGTGCGAGTTCTACGATCTCAATAGTTTTGCCATCCGCTACTATGGCGATTTCTGCCGGATCGACCACAATGTCTTCCGCAAATATCAGAACGGCGCCAACAAGACCCGTTGCATCACCGTCGACGGACCGCAAATACGCGACGGCGAGGCCAAGAGGCTGTTCATCGACCACAATGAGTTCAAAGACATCAAGCCGAGTAGCGGTGACGGCGCCAGCGAGGTCTTGGCTTTTGGCCATGGCACCCAGCGCTGGCGGCGCGAAATCGGCATCACGGTCTGGCGCAACTGGATCCATGACGTCGACGTTCCGAGCGAAGGCGAACTGATCTCGATCAAGACGTCGGGTGTTCTGCTCCAGGAAAACACGATCGAGGACGTCGATCACTATGATAGCAGTCGAACCAGCAACAAGACCTTGCGGATCAGTAACTGGTACGAAAATACCGACAGCAAGGTGATTACCGGCTTCGGTGCCGACAATGTGTATATCGGCAATAATGTGACGAGCGGCGCCGTCTGGATTGCCGCTGGTGACCGCCGCCAGGACGAGGTCACGGAGCCCCCGGACACGCCGGTCCGTTACCTGCGATCGGAGCGAGCGCTGCTGGTCGGCAACAAGGGAAATTTCACCATCGGCGCGTTCTGGAACAATGGTGATCCCCCGGATGAGAAAGCCCTGAACACGCGTATCGAGGAACATCTGGGCGGCAATATCGAGACCATTTCGGGACGTCACGACAATACGGTCGAAATGCCGTCGACGAACATTCCCTACACCTTGGCGACAAAGCTGAGAGCGGCTGACGTCGGGTTGAACGCGCCCGATCCCTTGGTCGCCACGAACTACAAATAGACTTTCGTCAGACGATCTTTACGCCCGCCCCGGGAACCAATCGTTCCATCCTCTGTTGTCCACGCTGATCCCTGGCAAATGTTTCGGCCGCCGCCAGGGATCAGCTTTATTCGGTCGCTTAATCGGCTAGCCGTCGATGCCGATCCATCCGTTGGATCAATCGCAACTCGTTCGCTATTCGTGCCGACCAGATCGGGCCAAACTTGACGGCGTAAAGTGAATGTCGCATAGAGCGCACGCGTTTTCTGAACGTTTCCGGGATCATCGTGGGTTACACTGACGCCATAGGGCGCGTTCCGTTTTTCGTCCGAAAGTTTTATCGCGACCTTACCAACCCGCTTCGATATCCCGCCAATATTGATGATGTCAAACAATGTCAGCTAGGCCACTACTATCTGGTCTACGACGAAGATCGTTTGAGACAGGGTGGCAGCCACGACTTCCATTTTGACGACCAGGGTATTCCTGTCCTTCCGACCTACATCGATGTCCATCCGCGGCGCATGCATTACTACCCAATTGCGATTGGACAATTTGCCCTGGCGATTTTCCACACCTACCTTCGCACGTCCCGGACTGACGATCTCACGCGGTTCTTGAAGCTGGCCGACTGGCTAGTCGAACGCCAGGCCGCGGATGGCTGTTGGCACAATGACAACGATATCCCGGTGTTCGGCGTCTACGCGCCCTGGGTCTCGGCTATGGGCCAGGGGCGCGTCATGTCGGTTCTCGCCAGGGCCTGGCAGCACACCGGCGACGACCGATACATCGAAAGCGCTAGAAAAGGCCTGCCACCTTTCCGGCTTCCGATCAGCGAAGGCGGCGTGGCCGACAGCTATGGAGGTGTCGAGACTTTCGAGGAATATCCGGGCCGTCCGGCACCCCACGTCCTCAACGGCATGATCTTCGCCCTGTTCGGTCTATGGGACATGGTGAGGGCTTTGCCAGACGAGGACGAGCCGCGTCTTCTCTTCGACCAAGGCGTCAGTGGTATCGAGACGCTCCTACCCCTTTACGATACCGGCTGGTGGACCCTTTACGACCTCTATCATCTCGAACAAAAAACGCCTCGAAATCCGGCCACGTCCCACTATCACGACATTCACACCAAACAGATGCAGGTCCTCTACGCGATCACAGGTCGCCCACCATTCGCCGAGTATGCCGGCCGCTGGGCAGAGTACGAAATCGGCTGGCATCGCCGACTTCGCGCCTACGCCAACAAGACGACCTTCATCGTCCGACGGAAGCTTGCTTGAGACGGGTGGGGCGACGCCTCTAGAAAGGGTGCTTGCCGTCGGTGGCGGCTATAAGCGACGCGTTGGGAGGTTTCGCCTTGTACCTTTATGTGATGGGTCGGGGCCGTAGCGGCAGCACCATCCTCGATATCCTATTGGGCGACGGCAGGCAGATCGAGAGCGTGGGCGAGCTGTTTTTCGGTCTGAAGAGAGGTGCTGAGGATCCCTGCAGTTGCGGCGCTCCGGTAGCCGAATGCCCGTTTTGGCGTGATGTCCGAGCGCGTCTTGAAGCGGAACATGTCGAGTGGTCCGAGGCCAGCAGGCTCTTGGAGCGTGGCTTTAGCGGCTTATGGCGGGTCTGGCGCGCCGGCAAGAATGATCCGGTCATGGCGCGAAGGGCTATTGTCGCGGATAAGCTCGCCAACGCCATCACGGCTGCGGCCAACAAACCCCATCTTCTGGACTCCGGCAAATCGCCGGCCATCTGTCTGTTTCTCCTGCGTCACCTGCCTCAGACCCGGGTCATTCATCTGGTCCGCGATCCCCGACACATGGTGCAGAGCTACGCCTGGAGGGTTCAGACCGGCAGCAACCTCAACCAGAAGCAACTCGGTTTCGTCGCCCGGCATCCCACGCTCTTCCTTCTATGGAACGCGCTGAGTTGGACGATCAGCAACGGATTGTGCGAACTGATCGCGCGCGGCTACCCCGATCGGGTGACCCGCATGCGTTTTGAAGATCTGTGCATGGAACCGGTGCCGGAGCTGGAAAAGCTCGAGACGAGATTTGGCTTGGATCTGACCGACGTCAAAACCAAAGCGTCCCAACGAGAGCCGTTGGCAGTAGGCCACAATGTCGGCGGCAACCGTCTTCGCCGAGACGCCGTCATCCGCCTCGATGCCGGCGGCGGCAAGAAAAGGGCTCCTTTGAGCCGTTGGCTGCAGATCGCCACCGTGATCCTTTGCGGGCCGCTGATGTGGCGTTACGGCTACGCGTTCAGCGGCGATGACGACCTGGCAGCCGGTGAAAAGTCCGCTGCCTCCAGTTAATGACCCGTGGCCATGCAACGCTCACCAGCCGAAGCGACGGAAAACCGGCTACCTCCTGCGGGTCATAAGCGCCAACGAGCTGCCTTCGATCCAATGAAGGGCTGACCCCGCCTCAGATCGATCCAGCAGCCGATCGACCACCTCGGTAACGGCCGGTTTGGTGCCGTAGTCATGCCAGATAATGCATCCCGCGCGGCCCTCGGTCATTTTCAAAGCTGATGCGGTGTCCGCGCTGACACAATCGTAGGAATGACCACCATCGATGAACACCATGTCCTGGGCGCCAAACCATGGAGAAAAGTCGTAGCTGCGACTGTCCCCATAAAGTTGCTCTGCCCGGCCATAGTGCGGCGACTTGCGCAACAGCGCGGTATGGGTTTGTTCGTCCAGGAGCACGTGCTGATCCGGCGGCAGATCGATCGTCGTCAACCGGAGATCTGGCAGGTTATTCAAGAGGTTGACCGATGTGCGACCGTCAAAGGTTCCGATCTCGAAAAAGGTCTGGATATGCCGCTGGATCGCGATCGCGACGATGGCCGCCAGCTCGTAGGTCGACACCTGCCACCGCTTGCATGTCGGGTGCGATAGTTGCGTTTCGATGGGCTGACCAACCACCGCATCGAGCGAAATGAGCGGCAATCTGGGCGTTCGCCTGAACACGCCCATCTCGTTGCAAAGCTTTGATAAATCAGCTCTTTTTTTAGGATTCACCGTCGATCTCAAGGCCAGACCGCCGAAAAGGCCGGCAGCCCGAGCGACTTGCCCGATGAACTGGCGTTGGTGCGCGGTCATTTGTCCCACCGCAGTTGTTGTACTATAGGTCTCGACTTGGCGTTTCGTTGCCGAGCCAGCGGCGTTTCAGAACCGGCTCAGTAATGCGAGACTATACTGCAAGTTGGGCGAATCTAATAGTTCATTCAGAGCAAAAGAATGCTCGGCGCCCGGTCAGGAATAGGGCCTTTGAGCGGGTTGCAGAAGCGGCCCACCGCGCGTGTCAGCGGCGGAACGAGGGGCAGCACGAACAGCGCTCACAACCGGTCGATAGGCAAAGATCACCAACAAGCCCAACACCAGGAACATCGCCCGATTACCGGCCAAATCACTACTGACGAGCGAATTGATGAAGGTGTTGAAGAACAGCATGGTCGCGCAGACGCAAAGCGGATCGACGCGCAATCGATCCAGGGTCAGGGATCGAAAGGCGACGAGCACCAGCGCGCCGTAGAGGATCAGCGCGACCAACCCTCCCTCGACCAGCAGCTCCATGAAAATGTTGTGGGGGTAGCGGGGCAAATCCTGGCCACGGGTGAGAAGCGGCCATGCGCCGACCCCGTGACCGACCAGCGGCCGCTCCGACCAAAACTGCACGGCGTCCGAGTATTTGCCGGCACGAACGGCCGCCGTCCCGCTCAGTTCGCCCCCTCGAACCATGCCCTGCAAACGATCGATCGTGCCTAAACGTTGGCCGGTGGCGGCGCTATAGGCGCTGAGGCCCATGAAAATGACGAACGGCAAGAGCAGCACGGAGAGCTTGGCCGGCGAGAACAAAAATTTGCGCTGAGCGAGGCGAATGCCAAAGGCGGCAGGGATGATCAAAGGCGCCGCCGTCGCCAACAAGGGCCCACGGCCGCCGGCAACCGCGAGCACGAAGGCGAGGACCGCGAAGGTGCCGAGATAAACCACCCGGAGCGGATTGTTCCGGTCGTAGAGCCAGGCGGTGATCGCGACCAAGGCGCCGAGGCCGCAAATTCGACCGATCGTCAGGTTGCCACCGCTTTGCAGCCGGATCCGGGAGAACTTCCCTCCCGATTCCAGGTAGGCGATGATCGTCTCAAAGCCGACCAGAGCCGAGAGAAGAAGAAGGAGCGTGAAGAGCCGCCTGACGCGTTCCGGGTCGGGAGCGATGATCAGCGCGGCAGCGATCAACGCCCACAGCTCGAGCGTGGCCATGAAGAACACTTTGTCGGGGCCATAGATGCGGCTCGGCGACCAGGCCTGGGAGATCCAAAACCAGGCAATGAAGCAGATCATGGCGGCGATCACCGGCAGGCCCTTTTTCGGGATCGGCTTGGTCAGCAGGATGTAGCCGCCGATGAGAACGCTGAGCCCGAAGAAAACGGCGGTCGCGTCTCCCGGGATCCAGCTGAAACGGGGGTCTTCTTTGAAGATCCCGGCTAATAGATAGAGAACGAGGGTCGCCTCGAACGAGAAGAGGCCGAACAAGACGCGTCGCGGTGGCAGCAGAACGGAAAAGGTGTTTGCCGGCATCATGCCCTCCGATCCTCGACAGCCTTCTCGATCAGGCCGATTTCGCGGGCGACCCTCTCTTCCCAGGGGAGAAAGATCTCCCGGGCCGAGCGGGCCGCGTGGCTCTTCATGGCATCGATCTGTTGCGGTCGGCTTAGCAGGTCGGCCAACCGGTTCGCCGCATCCTCGGGCGAGCGGATGCGAAGACCATTCTCGCCATCCTTGATCACGCCGTCGAGAACCTCGCTTTCCTGGGCCGCGACAACACCGCCGGCAGCCAGTGCCTCGATCACCACATTGCCCATGCTCGCCACCTGGTAGGGCGCCAGCACGGCGACGCTGCTCTTGTAGTAGGGAACGAGCTCAGGCGCAGGCAAATTCCCCAGATAGCGTACGAAAGAGCCGAGGCCATAGGTGTCGCGAAGGCGTTGAAACCGGTCCCAATAGTCGGCTTCCGTGATCCCGCCGGCGACGTAGAGATGGATGTCGTCATGCCCCTTGGCGTGAAGCTCCCGCAACATTTCCAGCGCATGATGCTGTCTCTTCCAAGCGGCGATCCGGGCCGGCATGAACAGGAATTTCGTTCCCGGATCGATCGGCTCGCCATCATGTGTCTGCGCTCCGAAGTCGACCCCGTTGCGCCAGAAATGGAAATCGAAGGCGTCCGGCCGGCCGAGACGCTGCCAGGCCCGATCGCCCTGGGAGCCATCGTCCGTGATCAAGAGAAAACTCTTGGCCGCGCGGAAGGTCTGATAGAGGAGCGGACTTCTCAGGGCCAACGCCTGGCGAGGCATGCGGTCCAATCTCTTGTTCAGACCGTGAACGCCGTAGAGCCGCTGTCCGCAGGCGATGCCGGCCCTCCAGGCCGCGCTCAGACCCGGTGCGCCGACGGCGCCGTGGCCATAGACAAAGTCATAGCGAGCGCGCGTCAGCGCGGCGGCGACAGCCGCTCGAAGCCGGCGCACCGATAGCCAGCCCTTGAGACCGCCGGGGATCCACGGCGAAATTGTGAACTCCGTTCGCCGGAGCCAATCAGCTTCGATCCTGCCGAGTTCCGTTCCTGGGTCGGTGGCGACAATACAGTCAACCTGGTGACCCGCGGCTACCAGACCCTCGAAAGGGCGCAGAAATGAAGGCATGCCACCGGCTTCCGTCTGGCCACGGACGATGAGATCCTCCAGCCCCAACCAGAGCTTGGTTATGTAGAGGATGCGCAACCTCAAACCTCCAAAGATCGGCAATACGAGACGCGGCCTGAGCCGCCGCCTGGCTCGGCGCTGGCAACTTAGGCTCGACCGCTGAACCCATTCAAGCCACCAAGCCGTGTCGCGGCCATACTGCAGCGACCGAAAGACCCGTTTTGCCGGGCGCTCCGCGCTCGCATGCGGGAACGCTCCCGCGAATTAGGGCGGTTCGCCGGAAAAGCGATCATTGCCAAGTCGGCCGGGGTCGACAAAAAACGACTTCGCCGCAGCGAGCTATGACATCGATCACACGCGAACAACGCGGCCGCGCTTTTGACTATAGATGCAACCAAGCCTGGCGGCTGACACCCATGATCCGCCGGCGCCCGCACCCAGAGAGACGTGACGTGAGTGGACCAACGAACGGCTTAGATCGACCGATCATCATCTTGGGCGCCCCCTGCTCCGGAACCACCTTTCTGGGCCACACACTGGGCCGGCACGCGTCGCTCGCATTCGCCGACGAGCCTCGCTTGGTCTGGCGCTACGGCAATGATCACAAGTCCGACATGCTGTATCCCGAGGATGCCGGCGACCGGGTGATCGATCACATCCGCAGTTACTTCTCCGGTTTCGTCCACGATCGGGGCGGTCAGCGCTTGCTGGAGAAAACGCCCAGCAACTCGCTGCGTCCGGAGTTTGTCGAACGCATCCTGCCCGGCTGCCGTTTCCTTCACATCACCCGCCATCCGCTGGACGCGGTCCTGTCGATCCGAAGCAAATGGTTGGGCCGCGCCTATGGCATCAAGACCATCCATCCCGGACGCGTCGGCAAGCGCCGGCGGGAGATTTCCCTGCAGCGCCTGCCCTACTATTCGCGCGAACTGATCTGCCGTACGGCACCGGCGCCGATCGCGCGGCTGTTCGGCCCAAACATCTGGGGACCGCGCCTTCCCGGCATTCGCAGCCTGTTGCGGGACATGGACCTTCTGGATGTTTGCGCGCTCCAATGGCGAACGTGCGTCGATACGGCCGTTCATTTCGGCCGGCGCTTGCCGTCTGACCGCTATTTGGAGCTCCGGCTCGAGGTTATCTCCGTCAACGTGATGTCCCAGATCATTGAATTCTGCGAACTCGAGAAGGACGCGGAGGTGTTGCGGGTCTTCAAGGAAGGTCACAAACCGAGCTTGGCGGGGGGGCGAAAGACCAGCGCCAGTACGAGCGACATGGACAGAATCTTGCGCTGGACGGAACCGACCATGACCGGCTTGGGCTACAGCTATTGAGTTGAACCGGCAGACGCCGCCCGGGCGAACGCCTTCTTCATCAGGAAATCCAAAGGATCTCGGACCAGCTCGGCGGGATCGGAGCCGTCGGACGACGGGACGTCAAAATATCTCCTCTGAGTGGAATAAGCTGATGCACAAAGCCGCGCATGGTTTCGAACCATGGCCGGCAGACAAAGGGATGGCTCCGGTGCGTGGGAAGTGATGGCGGTTGATGGTTGAGGTGGCGGGCCGGGAGCGGCCGGCGTGGCGGGCCGTAGCCGGACGGGCCGTCGGCGCCGGGGTCTGGCTCTATCTGATGCTGGCGGTGGCGGCCGTGGCCGG
>JBHJGP010000036.1:0-126224 GCA_050331695.1 Geminicoccaceae bacterium | reverse complement strand
TCGCCCTGGCCTACAACGTTGTGGTCAAAATCTCCCTTTACCTCATGTGGGGTGGGTACCGTGCCCCCGCCGCCGGCAGCGCTTGTCTGACCTTCCTCGCGAATGATATCGGAGCAGAGCTCGACGCACTCGTCGCAGATGAAGACGGTCGGGCCCGCGATCAGCTTTCGGACCTCGTGTTGGCTTTTGCCGCAAAACGAACAAAAGAGGGTGGTCTTGCCGTCGTCGCCAGACTCGCTCATTCGGCTCTCACATTCTAGGCCAAGCCCTTGACATTAGGGACAATTGCCAATGTCGACAAGCCCCGTACCTTGATGCGGTTTCGCACCCGCGACCTGTCTGTTCGGATCAGTCTGGCGCCAATTCCTTACCAAGAAGCGAAGATCCGCCATTTTTTGGATCTGCCGCGACCACCGACGACGTCACGACGAAACAGCGTCCTGGCTCCTCTGTTCGACCACGAGATCCACCAGACCGAACTCTTTCGCCTCGTCGGCGCTCATGAAGTAATCCCGTTCCAGGCTCTTCTCGACCCGCTCAAGCGCCTGGCCGGTATGTTTCACGTAGATCTCGTTCAAGCGCTGCTTGACCCTGAGGGTCTCGCGGGCGTGGATTTCGATATCGGTCGCTTGCCCCTGAAAACCGCCGGAAGGCTGGTGCATCATGATCCGGGCCTGGGGCAGACAATGGCGTTTGCCGGCGGCACCCGCGGTCAGCAACAAAGATCCCATGCTCATGGCCTGGCCGAGGCAGAATGTCGCCACGTCCGGACGGACCAACTGCATGGTGTCGTAGATGGCAAGCCCCGAGGAAACCACGCCGCCCGGCGAATTGATGTAGAAGGAGATGTCCTTATCGGGGTTGTCGGCTTCGAGGAATAGGAGTTGGGCGGTGATCAGGGACGCGGTGTGATCATCGACCGGGCCCGTCAGGAATACGATCCGCTCCTTGAGCATCCGAGAGTAAATGTCGTAGGCACGCTCGCCCCGGCTGGTCTGTTCGACCACCATGGGCACCAATTGACTGATCATCGATTTTCCTCAACGCAGGTCACGCACAATCACTTCACCGGGCAAGCGCCCGCCGTCAACTCGCCGTCTCGCCGGATTTTCCTTCACTGGAACCCACAAGATCCTCCTCGTCCGGATCACGCATCAGCTCTTCGGGCGTCACCGTTCGGTCGTCGACCTTGGCCATCTGCAGGATGAAATCGACGACCTTGTCCTCGAACAGGGGCGCTCTGATCTGCTCACGCGCCTGGGCATTGTTCTGGAAGAACTCGAAGACCTCCTTCTCCTGACCCGGATAGCGCCGCGCCTGCTGGGCGACGGCTTGCGCCAGCTCGTTGGCCTCGACGACGATCTCGTTCTTGGTGCCGATATCGGAAAGGATGAGACCGAGGCGCACGCGCCGCTCGGCGATCGCACGATACTCGGTCTTGGTTTCATCCTCGCTCTTACCCATCGCTTCGAAGGATTGGCCGGTTCTCTTCATCTCCTCGTCGAACTGTTTCCAGATCGCGTCGAACTCGACCTCGACCATGCCGTCGGGCACAGCGAAAGAGTGGGTCTCGGCCAGATGGTCGAGCAGTGCCCGCTTGGCCCGAAGCCGCGAGGCCTGGTCATACTGCTGCTGCATCCGGGTCCGAAAGCCGGCTCTGAAGTCGTCGACCGTGTCGAACCCGGCCTTCTTCGCGAGATCATCGTCAAGCGTGACCGGCTTGGGCGCCTGGATCGTCTTAACCTTGACCTCGAAGGTCGCCGCTTTACCGGCAAGTTCCTGGTTGCCGTAGTCCTCGGGAAACGTGACCTCGACCGTCACGTCCGTGCCGGCATCGACACCTTTGAGCTGGTCCTCGAAGCCAGGGATCATCATGCCCGAGCCCAGAACGATATCGAAATCCTCCGCGCTGCCATGCTCGAAGGCCTCACCGTCGATGAAGCCCTTGAAGTCGATCGTGAGCTTGTCGCCGTCGGCGCTGGGCCGCGGCTCACCAAGAGCTTCGTACTCGGTCTGGGCGGCGAGGTAGCGCTGAACGGCTTCCTCGATCGCCTCATCGGTGACCGCCGCGACCGGCCGGTCGAGAGAGATCGCCGCCAGGTCGACGGCCGGGACGTCGGGCAGGATTTCGACGGTCATGTCGAATTCGAGATCCTTGCCTTCATCAAAGGCGGTGACCTCGATCTTGGGCTGCAGCGCCGGTTTCAGCTCATTGTCGGCGATCGCTTTTTGCGAGCCCTCGTTGACCGATTCTTCCAGGATCTCGCCCATGAGCGACTTGCCGTACTGCTTGCGCAAGAGCTTCACAGGCGCCTTGCCCGGTCTGAAGCCGGGCATCCGGACGGTTGTTTGCAGGCGCTCCAGCCGGCCGACAATCTTCTGTTCGATGTCGTCGGAGGAGACCACCACCTTATATTCGCGTTTGAGCCCCTCCGCGGAGACTTCTGTCACCTGCATGATCTCGCCTTCGTGCTTGTCGCTTCGTCACCTGCTGGGGCCCTGGTGCGGGCGGAGGGACTCGAACCCCCACGGCCGAGGCCACCAGGACCTAAACCTGGCGCGTCTACCAGTTCCGCCACGCCCGCCATGGGACCGACAGCCAAACGCGGGTGACAGGTCCGTTTGAGAAACGCGCGCCGGTATATCATAAAGAGCCCTTGCGCCAACAGCTTTCGCCCGACCGGGCGACCCGCGGGCCTGGCACAGCGTCTGCCATCGGCCTGCCGTCAGAAGGAGCCCTTCGATCATGACCGAGCGCGTGCTCATCCTCGATTTCGGCTCCCAATACACACAACTGATCGCCCGGCGCCTGCGCGAGCTTCACGTCTACTGCGAGATCTACCCCTGCACCTGCACCGACGAGCAGGTTCGAGCTTTCGGCGCGCAGGCCGTTATCCTGTCGGGCGGACCGGCGTCGGTCGGGATCGCCGATGCCCCCCAGGTGCCGGATGCCGTGTTCGATCTCGGCGTGCCTGTTCTGGGCATCTGTTACGGCCAGCAGGCGATGTGCGCCCAGCTGGGAGGAACCGTCGAGCCCGGCCGGGAGCGGGGCTTCGGCCGCGCGCTCTTAGACGTTCGCGAGCGCAACATTCTGTTCGAGGATGTGCTCGAGCCGGGCGCCAGCGCGCCCGTATGGATGAGCCACGGCGATCGGGTCAACCGACTGCCGGAAGGCTTTCAGACGATCGCCACGGCCATGAGCGCGCCTTTCGCCGCGATCGCCGACGACGATCGCCGGTTCTACGGCGTTCAATTCCACCCCGAGGTCCATCACACGGCGATCGGCAAGGGTCTCTTACACAATTTCCTGATCAAGATCGCCGGTCTCCGGGCCGACTGGTCGATGGCGGTCTTCAAGGATGAGGTGATCGCTCAGGTCCGCGAGCAAGTCGGCGACGGCAAGGTCATCTGCGGCCTCTCGGGCGGCGTCGACAGCGCGGTTGCGGCCCTGGTCCTGCATGAGGCGATCGGCGATCAGCTCGTTTGCGTCCTGGTCGACACAGGCCTCCTGCGGAAAAACGAGGCCGAACAGGTAGCCGAGCTGTTCCGAAGCCATTTCAATATCCCGCTCATCGTCGAGATGGCCGAAGACCTGTTCCTCGAGCGGCTCGCCGGCGTCATCGACCCCGAACAAAAGCGAAAAATCATCGGCAACAGCTTCATCGAGGTCTTCGAGGCCCGGGCCGGCGAGCTTGGCCGGATCGATTTCCTGGCGCAGGGCACGCTCTATCCGGATGTGATCGAGAGCGTCTCGTTTCGGGGCCCGAGCGTCACCATCAAGTCGCACCACAATGTCGGCGGGCTGCCGGAGCGCATGCGCCTCAAGCTGGTGGAGCCTCTGCGCGAATTGTTCATGGACGAGGTTCGAGATCTGGGCCGGGAATTGGGCCTGCCGGAAAGCTTCGTCGGCCGTCATCCCTTTCCGGGCCCGGGCCTCGCCGTCCGCATCCTGGGCGAGATCACCCGCGAGCGTGTGGCCCTGCTCCAGGAGATCGATTGGATCTATCTCGAGGAGATCCGCAAGGCCGGGCTCTATGACGACATCTGGCAGGCCTTCGCCGTGCTGCTGCCGGTCAACGCGGTCGGTGTCATGGGGGATTACCGCACCTACGAGGCGGCCGCGGTCCTGCGCGCGGTCACATCCGTCGACGGCATGACGGCGGACGTTTTTCCGTTCGATGTCGAACTTCTGACCCGGATCTCGACCCGGATCGTGAACGAGGTCAAGGGCGTCAATCGCGTCACCTACGATGTCACCTCTAAACCGCCCGGCACGATCGAGTGGGAGTGAGCGCGTGGCGCCGCCGGGCCCTTAGCCCGAGCCGGGAGTATCCACGGCACCGTCATAGCGATAGGGTTCGTTGCGCTCGCCGGCCAGGCGTTCGAAGGTCTCTTGATGGTCCTGCGACAGTTCCTGCCGCCAGCGCTCGTCGAGGCTGATCGCTAACCCCCGCTCGCGATAGTAGGCGGCTTTCGAGGCATTGCTCGGCTCGAACGGTATGTCGCCTTCCTCGTCCGCCTGCTGGTGGCGAAGAATGAGCGACCTGGTGCCGGCATTGCCGCCGATCAGGTGATGATCGTGCCGCCAATAGGCGAGCATGCCGGCGTGATAGGCGACACCGGCAGCGGCGGCGAGACGAGACGCTGTCTCTTCGGGCATCGTGCAAAGCTCCTCATAAGAGACCCTAAGGCGGTGCTCGGGGGCGAAGCCGTCATAGGCCGCCTCGAGCCGATCGACCAACCGGCGCCACCGGTCGATATGGTCGGTGATCGGACGATCCGGGTTCTTGCGGGCGAAGCTGTTGACCACCGCCCGGCCGTCCCTCTCGATGAGGATCAATCGCGGCTCGGCGTCGCGCCAATCGCGGGCATCGGCGAGGCGCGCCTTCATCCAGGAAGGCGGTTTACTGGAATCGACCAGGAACCGGCTGCCGCTGGCGGCAAAAAGCGTCTGATACAGACCGGGACCGAAGCGCCGCCGAAACCGCCCAACCAAGCCTGAACCGTACCAGCGGCCGCCGAAATGCGCCGGCACGCGTTTCTCCCAGAAAGGGCAAGGGCCTTCGCAGATGCCGCAGAGCCGGCCGGCGCGATCGATCGTGCGGTCGGCACGGCCGAACAGGTTCAATTCGCCCAGGGAAAAACCGTCCGGATGGGATCCCATCACCAGATCGAACAGGGTGGTGCCGCTGCGCGGCACGCCCATCGCGAACAGGACCCTCCGGTGACCCTCAGCCGTGGTCACGGGGCGACCGGTGCAGGGCTCCGAGCGGTTGGCCGCAAGAAGGCTTTGTCTGTCGGCGCCCGAAGTGAGGACTACACATCACGCTCCAGCAGGTACACCTGTCGTCCGCCATCGTGGAGCGAGGTGACGACGATCCGCCGGCCCTGGTCATCCGGACAGGGATGAAGATCGCAGCGAAACGGCCCCTCGGCGGGACGATGGTTTCGGAAGTTGGCCATTTTTTGGATCTCGCCTGACGGGGCATGAAGGTGCAGCAGATCGATGGTCTCCTGGTAAGGCGTGTCGTAAACGAAATCTTCGGGTGTTTTGGTGGCACCCGGCGGCAGGTGACGAATATGCACATTCTGCTTGATGACGCCGGCGCCCAGGACGCCCAGGCGCCGGCCCCGGGGCGAGGTGTCCGAGAACAGAGCCAGCTCACCCCCGCGCCACAGATAGAGCGTGTCCTCGTTGAGCCAAATGACGTGGGACGGCGCGTCCGTGAGCAGGCGCAGATCGCCGCCCTCGACCGATCCTGTGAGGCTGACCCCCTGCCTATCGCTCCAGGGACCATCCGGGCGACGCCAGCGAAGCTTAACGGTGAACCGTCGCCCGTCCGGCGACAGTTTGATGTGGTTGAACCAGTAGTAAAAGACTCGGAGGCGGTGAAAGGCGAGCCGATGCGCCGGGAAACGATCAAATAGAAAATCCACGGCGTCGGCGAGGCTCAGAATAAGACGCGCCTCTCCGTCAGCGAGGCGCACCCGCCAGATGCCATCGTCCCCACGCTTTCTTTCATCCTCGCGGCTCAGGTCACCGCCAGAATAGCCGTAGCCCGGCCGGAGGCGATCGAGACGCGCCATGTTGAGCGAAAAGTAGAAGTCACCGCCGGGATCGACGGCGTAGCAGGGCCGTGGAAGCGTTTTTGTCGAGCCCGACACCGTGTCGACCAGCCGCGCAACGAACGCCCCGTCCTCGCGGTCATTGTAGATGCAGCTCGGCCCGCCCCGTACCCACTGCGCCATCGGCCCCTGCTGCCAACTCCAGGCGCGCGACGGGCCGAGCGGCGTCCATTCACCCGGTGCGTCCGCATGGACGATACCAACGTCAATTGCGTCCTCGGGGCTCGGGTGGCGTTCGGCAAACCTCAGCCGATGGACCAGGATCTTTTCACCCCGACGATCGAAGACCGGGATGTCGTAGTAGCTGTGGGCATGAAAAACCTGCCGGTCACCGCCGAAGGTCAGTTGGCGAACCTGCCAGCCATTCATGGCCGCGACCTTCGAAAGAGCGAGCGGACGACCCGTCCGGCGGGCGCGATGGCGCGGCGGAACCTTCCTTCAAGCCGCATCCGGCGCAGGCGATAAGACCAGTTCTGGCCGGCCAGGGGCGGGGCGATGGCAACGGCGGTGAGGTCGATGCCGTCATGCCGCTCGATATGGTCGAGCTGCTTGCGCCCATACTCCCTGCCGGCGGCGCTGACGCCGGGCGTCGCCAGGCGGCGCCGCAACATGCCCGGCAATTTTGCTGTCCAGTGGAAATGGTGCACGCGCGTGGGCACCCGAAACCGAAAACCCGGTTGCTCGACACCCGGAAAGTCACCCAGCGGCATCGCATACAGGTTCAAGGCGGGTTGGCCTGGCGGCGCGCCGTGGCCGCCGCGGCCCGGAAAAATATGTCCACGAAAGGCCATCAGCTTGACGGTGCCCCAGCGATCATGATGGGTGCCTCTGCCGGCAAGACTCCAGATGACATCCGCTTGAACCGGGAACTGGCGCATCAGGTCGGGTTCAGGCCGAACCGGCTCGAGACGGCCGTCTGGCGCCAGGCGATCGATGAAGACACCGTGGGCGACGTTGACGTTCATCGCGTCGCAGCGGCCGAGAAAGTCCGCGAGCGGCTCGGGATATTCATGAAATTCGTCGACATCGGCACTGAGCACCCAATCGGCCCTGGTGGCATGGTGCTCCTGCAGCGCGCGCCGCCTCGCCCACATGGAATCCGAGGTATAGGGCGCGATCCAGACGTCGGCCGGCGTCATGCCGTGATCCGCCAGCATGGCCTCGGCGAGAGCGAGATTGGAACTCTTTTCGTCTTGTGAGTTGAGGATCGTGAGAACGCGCTCGCGCTCTACGCCGAGGGTCAAATAGTGACGCAAAAAATGCGGGAACAGATCGAGATCGAAATCGACACCTACACATGTGATAAGCAGCGGCGAAGGCGACATGGATGGCGCTGATCCCGAAAACTGGCCCGGATTTGGCATATCAGAGTATCAATGGGCGGCAAGCGGTTGAGTTGCCTTGTTCATTGATCAACGATGTGGATTAGCGAGCGCATCGTCACTGCTGCGATCGGGACCTAAAGCGTTGCGGCGAACAAACTGGGATGCGCGATGATCGGCGTCTATACGCGAATGCTGGACCTGTTGCCACCGCGCCGCAGGGGCGTGTTTGCCCTGTTGATCGCCATGATGATCGCGACGGCCTTGATCGACCTCGCTGGCGTCGCAGCAATTCTGCCCTTTCTGGCGGTGGTCTCGGATCCGACGGCCATCGAAAGGTCGGAACTACTCAGCCGTCTCCACACCCTCACCGGTGCTTCGAGCGACCGGGTCTTCCTGCAGATCTTGGGCGGCTTCGTCTTCGCGGTCGTCATCACCAGCATCCTGGTCCGTGGTGTGACCTTCTACGCCATCACCCTGTTCAACCGTAAGACACTTCAATATCTGGCCGTCACCCTTCTCGAGCGCTACCTGGCGCGGCCCTACGAATGGTTTTTGACGCGCAACTCCGCGGAAGTCGGAAAAAACATCCTGGCCGAGGCGCATCATGTGGTCATGTTTGCGATCGCGCCGGCGATCCGCCTGCTCGCCAATGGCTGCGCCGCCGCCGCCATGATCTTGTTCTTGATCTATTTGGAGCCGGTCGGCGCGACCGTGACCGCGCTCGCGCTGGCCCTTGCTGGCACGCTCATCTATTGGCGCGTCGACCGCTGGCGCGCCTGGGTCGGTGACGACCGCCTGAGGGCCTCCGAGGAGCGATTTCGGGTCACGCGCGAGGCGATGGGAGGGATCAAGGAGATCAAGCTGCGCGGCCTGGAAGCGACCTTTACCGGCCTGTTTCGAGGTCCCTCGGACCGTCTCGCCAAACGCCAGGCGACGGTCCAACTCATTGGCGACATCCCGCACTACGCTATGGAAGCGCTGTGCTTCGGCGGGATGCTGATCTTTGTGCTCTGGCTTCTTCATTCCAGCGGTTCGATCAACGCCTTCCTGCCCGTTCTCGGCGCGTTTGCCTTCGCCGGGCTCAAACTGCTGCCGCTGGTGAAAATGCTGTTCAAGGATGCGGCGTCGCTGCGCTCCAACCTGTCTGCCGTCGACAGCCTCCATCGCGACATCAAATCGCTGCCGCCCCTCGAACCCCGCCCGCCGACTGCGAGCCTGCCGCTAAAGGAGCGGCTTGAACTTCGCGACATTTCCTATCGCTATCCCGGCAGCGACCGGAACGTCCTCAATGACCTGTCGCTGACGATCCGGGCACGCAGTTGCGTCGGTTTCGTTGGCGGTACGGGCGCCGGCAAGACGACGCTGATCGACGTCATTCTGGGCCTGATCGAGCCACGCACGGGTCATTTGCTCGTGGACGGCGTTGTCATCACGGACGCCAATCGCCGATCATGGCAGGAATCGATCGGCTACGTGCCGCAGACGGTCCATCTGGCCGATGACACGATTACGGCGAACATCGCCTTCGGAATTCCACAGGAGGCGATCGATCCGGCCCAGGTGGAAAGAGCGGCGCGCCTCGCTTGCCTGCATGATTTCGTGACCGACCTGGAGGCTGGATACGACACTGTGGTCGGCGAAGGTGGCGTTCGCCTTTCCGGAGGTCAGCGCCAGCGCATCGGCATCGCCCGCGCTCTATTCCGCGATCCGGATCTGATCTTCTTCGACGAGGCGACCAATGCGCTCGACACCGTCACCGAGCGCGCCGTCATGGATGCGGTCCAAAGCCTCCGGGGGGAAAAGACGCTGATCATGGTAACCCATCGCTTGACCACGGTCCGGCACTGCGACGCCATCTTCGTTATGGAAGCTGGCAGGATCGTGTCCGAAGGGAGCTACCAAGCGCTTTCCAGCGAAAGCACACGGTTCAAAGAACTCCTGGCGGCGATGTAGGTTTTTGTCTCGAAGGTCTTTCCGTCGATGGTGAGCGAACTGATAATCGCGGTTGACCGAGCCCGCCAGCGTGTCGAGCCGCATGCCCGACGGCAGTGGGCCGCGTTTTTTCAATATGCGCCCCACGCGCTGGTCGTCTTCATCGCCTGTCTGGGCGTCTATTTCTTCAAGGAACTCGATTTTTTGGTCGGCGATCAGCGGCTGACACATGGAGCGCTGCTTTTCCTGCTGGTTGTGTCGACAGTGTCGGTCAGAGCCTCGCAGGTGGCGCTGCCGCTAAGGGTCGTCCACCGGACGGTGTTTTTACTGTTCGCCGCCTATGCGGTCGCGGCCTATCCGGCCGTGTCGGACGCCTACATCTATGAAAGCGCCTATTCCGAGCTGCTGTGGTTGCACGGCCGCTGGCTGGCGGTTGTGGCGGCGGCGATCGCCTGGTTTCGACCGGGCTTCGGCATCATACCAGTGGTCATCGTCGCCTGGAAAAAACATCTGATGGCTGAGCAATTCGGCTTTCCGCTGAATGCCACCGACTACTATCCCGTCGCCGAGTTGGGCCTGTATTTAAGCTTTGCCATCGCACTCGCTCCTGCGGCGGAAACTCTGCTCAGTCGCTTCGCCTCGAAGCACGATCTCATTGACCGCGCCCGCGCGACCTCGTGGTCTGTGGGCGAGGCCGCGTTTCTCGGCGCGTTCGCGATCCACATCGCAAACTATTTCTATTCGGCCGTCGCGAAAATCACTCTGCCGGGGGCGGGGCCCCTCACCTGGGTGCTCGAGAACCAGACCCACTACATCATGATGGCGACCTGGGTGACCGGCCTCGGGCCCCTCCACAGCCATGACCTGCTGGCAATCGCAGGCCACGAGTTCATGGCGCATTTCCAATATTTGACCAATGCCATGACCGTCGCCGTCCAATTGGCGGCGCTCGTCTGCATCATCCGGATCCGCTGGGCGATGGCCTTGACCGGGATCTACGACGTCACGCACGCCATCATTTTCGTCACCACCAGCATTCTTTTCTGGAAATGGATGACGCTCAATGTCGGCCTCATCATCGCGCTGCACCATCTGCTGCCACGCAAATCACCGCCCACACCGCTGATCGTCATGACGGTTGCGGTCACGATTCTGGCACCGATCATCTTCAATATTGCGGCCTTGGGCTGGTTCGACACGGCGGCCCTGAACCGACCATCCGTCGAAGCCGTGACCGCCGATGGCCGCCACGTGCCCGTGCCGACCACCTATTTTCTGGAAGGCTCCGCCCAGATGGCGAAAACCGTTATCGGCCGCCCGTTCGAGGGACACTTCGACGAGATCGGCGTTTTCGGCAAGGCGCTTCGGAGCTACGACATCATGCAGCGCGCCAATCGGTGTGAGCTACCGACGGCCGAAGAAAGCGGCCCGTCCAGGTCGTTCGCCAGGGAACCGAAGCTCGAGAAATATTTCGTCGAGCACCATGAGTACATCCTGAGCCACGTCGATGAGAATGGCCGGTTTCCGTACAATATCTTCCCGCATCACAACTGGTCCAATCCCGCGCTCTACCAGGAATTCCGGTCATTGGATCTGCGGACCATCGTCGCCTACCGCTACATCATCGATAGCCTCTGCCTTTCTTACGATGGGGCCGGCGGGGTGGCGGAACAAACTCAACTGCGAGGCGTTCATAAGATCGAGGTGCGGTAGCTTATGGCCGGCATCCGCGCCATCGGTCGCCCAGTCTTCGGACCACGTTCTGCGACTCCCCGGCGTCATTAATGGAGCAAAATAGCAGGATCGGATGAGCGAAGCTTTGGAAAAGCCCGTGCGCAACGAAGCACGGGATCTCGGTCGTCCGTTCCGCTTCGCGCTATTGTGTCATCAGCGCAGCGGCAGCAACGCGCTCAGCGGTCTGTTGCGAAATGAGCCCGAGATCAAGCTCTACGGGCAGCTGTTCAATCACTTTCTGCACTACAGATATCGTAACTTCCGCCTCGGCGTCGGCCGCTATACCGCGCCGCAGGACGCTATGCGCCACTTCGGGCTCCGCCCGCCGCCGGCCACGAGGTTGACGCGGGCGATCGTTTCGCTGACGCCCAAGCACGCGACGCTCGACGATTTCATGGACGCGTTCTGGCAAAAATTTCATGCCGAGCGGATGACAGGTGCACTCGGTTTCAAGCTGCACGATTTTCAGATCAGTGACGATGATCTGGCGTCGCTCAGCCGCGATCATGTCGACGGCGTCGTCATGCTCTGGCGGCGCAACCGCCTGAAAGCGGCCGTGTCCTGGGCCTACGCGATCAAAACCGACGTGTGGAGTCTCCGGAACGACGCCAAGAACGAGCGGCCCGTCCATGAACTCGACCCTAACGAGATCCAGTGGTTCATCGAAAAGACCACCTTTCAGGTGAACAACTGGAGACGAATCTTATGCGAGACAGGCGCCAACTGGATCGAGCTGACCTACGAGGATGATATCGTGACGCGCAATCTCGAGCGTCTCTATCGGTTTCTCGGCGTCGCCTACCAGGGTCCGCCCGCCTTCAAAACCCAGCGCCTGTCCACGTCACGCTATCAGCACGTCGCTAACGCGGAGGACATCGAACGCCAGCTGGCCTCATCGGAAACGGGCAGCCTTTTCGACTGATGCGTCTGATGCGGATGACGTCATGTGTGGCATAGCCGGCTGGGTATCGGAGGCGGCGCCGGTCGATCGGGCCGACTTCGACCGCATGACCGATAGCCTCGCCCATCGCGGTCCCGACGGCCGAGGCATTTGGTATGCGCGTGGCGATCGGGTGGCGCTGGGCCACCGGCGGCTGGCCATCGTCGATCTGACGGCTTCAGGCGCGCAGCCTATGCGCCTTCAGGAAGCGGGGCTGACCCTCACCTTCAACGGCGAGATCTACAACCATCCGGACCTGAGGCGGCAGCTGGAAGCCCAGGGCCATGTCTACCGATCGCGCTGCGACGCGGAAACGATCCTCCACGCCTACGCCGAATGGGGCGCCGATTGCGTCACACGGTTCAGGGGCATCTTCGCCTTCGCCATCTGGGACGAGGCTCGTGGTCGTCTGTTTGCGGCCCGTGACCATCTCGGCGTCAAGCCGTTTTACTACCGTCATGATCCGACAGCTCTCGCCTTCGCGTCGCAGCCGCGTGCGTTTCTCGAGCTTTCCGATCGTAAGTCCGACATCGGGCCCGACGCCTTCGCCGACTACCTCCTCTACGGCGTCGTACCCGGCGAGCGCTGCCTGTTCTCGAACGTGAAGAAACTGCCGCCGGCGCATGCCCTCGAATGGCAAGACGGCGCCATCACCACACATTGCTTTTGGCGGCCACCGCACGAAGCCGACATCCTCGACGGCGAGGCCGCGCGTCGCGCGATCGAGAACGAACTTGAAGAGGTCATCGGCGCCCAACTCATGAGTGACGTTCCCGTCGCGACCATGCTCAGCGGCGGCATCGATTCCAGTCTCATCACCGCCATCGCCGTGGAACAAAGCGATCGGCCTGTGCGTGCCTTCACGCTCGGTTTCGATGACGACAATAAGGACGAACGAGCTTACGCGGCGCTAACCGCCAAGCGTTGCGGCGTCGAGCAGATCGTCGACGTGCTGAGCGCGGAGCGGATCGAAGCCATCACCGATCAGGTGGTCGAGGCCTATGACGAGCCGTTCGGGATCAATGCCTGTTTGCCGATGATCGATATCTCACGGCTGATCGCCGTGAACGGGGCGAAGGTGATCCTGACCGGCGATGGCGCGGACGAACTTTTCGCCGGCTATCGGCACTATGATGATCTGACCGCGCACTATCGCAAATGGGGCCGCGAGACGGCGGCCGCCGACGGGCAGCGGTTCTCCTTGCGGGGTTTGACCGGCCGGCGCTTCACGCCCTTCACCGTCTACCGCGCGCACAATGGATGGCTCACGGACAAATGTGCTGCGGCGGTCGCCGGACCGGCGCTTCGCGAGACCCCGTTCGAGCGCTGGCGCGAACAAGTTTTCTTTCCGGAGGACAGAGGTCCTGTCGAGGCGGGGCGCCGTTGTGATTTAGCGACCTATCTGCCCGACGAGATCCTGGTCAAGGTCGACCGGGCAACGATGGCCTACGGTGTTGAGGCCCGGGTCCCGTTCCTGGATCCGCGACTGGTTGAACTGGCCTTTCGCATCTCACCGGAACTGCATTATGCGAACGGCGAGCGAAAGGCGCTCCTCAAATCGGTGGCGGCCCGCTGGCTGCCGGCGGACATTCTGACGGCGCGCAAGAAGGGTTTTAGTGCACCGATCGCCGGATTGTTGATTCGCGATGCGGCCCATCATGCGCAAATGCTGGACGATATCGCCAGCGGTCCGCTCGCCGCGAACGGCTTTCTGAAGAGCAGTCAGGTCGCCCTTGCGGTTCGCCAATCGCCCTATCCGGCGGCAGCACTGCTGCAACTCTATTTCCTGGACCGATGGGCGCGGCGCTGGGTCTGGCCGGTCCATGCGCGCAGTCCGGCGCCCGCATTATGACGCCCGCACCTAACGTCAGCATCGTGATGGCCGCCTACAACGCCGCGCCCTTCGTCGAGGAGGCCGTGCGGTCTGTCCGAGCGCAAACCTACAGCGGCTACGAACTGATCGTGGTCAATGACGGATCGACGGATGACACGGCCGCCATTCTCGACCGGCTGGCGACGGAACCGGGGTCGAACGGCGCTGCGATGTCGGTGGTCCACAAGCCCAATGGCGGGCTGGCATCCGCCCGTAATGCGGGCATGGCCCGGGCTTCCTCGGATCTCGTCACCTTTCTGGATGCCGACGATGTTTGGGAACCGAAGCTGTTGCGGACGTTGCGTGACGCGCTCGTGCGAGCGCCCGACATCGATGTCGTCTTTCCGCTCTTCTCCCATATCGACCGCGAAGGCGTGGCGCTCGGCGTTCAAAGCGTGCCACCGAAGGGCGACATCGACGCGGCCAGGCTCCTTGTCGATAATCCGATCCATTCCGATTCCGGGGTGATGATGCGAGCCGCGGCCATGCGGCGAACGGCTGGATTTGACGAAGGCCTGACCGGCTATGTCGGGCTGGACTACTGGCTGCGGGTCTTGGGCGAGCGAGACGGCGCGCTCCGCTGCATCCCCCAACCGCTGGTTGGCTATCGTCGCCATCATCGGCAAATCACCAGCGATTGGCGTAAAATGGAGGCGAACTGGCGCCGGATCATGGACAAGATCGACGCTGGCGACATCCGTGTGGCGAGAGATGCCGCGCGCGCGGGTAAGGTCTGCCAGCTCGTCTATTGGTCGGCGGTGGCCTACGCCCAAGGCGACTATGGTGCCGCCCGCCGTCTGATCGCATCGGCATGGTGTCAAAAGCCGTCGACCTTGGTCAACCATCCCGATGGCCTCATCCGGACCCTTGCGGCGATCGCCTCCTATCTGCCGGCTCCGGCTCACGAGCGCCTTCGCCGGACGTTCAATGCGAGCAACAATCGGGCGGACCTCGATCTCGTCCGCTGAAAGGACGAGAACGATGGCAAGCATGCCACCGGCGGGCAAATCACGAACACTCCTCCGCGCCGGGGACCAACTCATAGGAAGCTTCGATCTCGTGGATGGCCCCGTCGGGATGAAGCGCACTTGAGACAAGATGAAAATCGCTGACCGGAAAGGCGGGCGCGGCGAATAGACCATGGCGCCGGAGAAACGAGGCGAGGCGGTTTTCCGGCGGCGGCAACCTGAAGCGGCCAAGGGTGACGTGGGGCGAAAATTTCCGGCCCTCGGCCTCGACGCCGATGTCCCGCAACGCCCGGTCGATACGCCGCTTCAGATGAAGCAGTTCCGGATGAGCAACCACACCGACCCAGAGCTGACGCAGGGGCCCGCGCGGCGGAAAGTGGCCTAAACCCTTCAGTTCAAGGTCGAAAGGCCGGGTGCCGACATTGGCGAGCGCGTACATCGTTTCGTGAAACGTCGGCCGGTCGACCTCGCCGATGAACCGGAGCGTGATGTGCATTTGCTCCGGCGGCACCCAGCGAACGTCGGGCAGGCCCTGCTGCAGGATGGAAAGCCGCTCGCGCAGCCATTCCGGCAGCTCGAGAGCAACGAATAAGCGGGGCATGGGCTGATCCTGACTGGCGCTGGAGGTGCGAAGCGGTGGCTTCGAAGGGCGACCTATACTTGCCAAACGGCGGCTGCTTGCATACCAACTCGCAACCGACCCGGACAAGCAGTCAAGCCAGGAACCTCCGTGGCCCACAATCCCGATGCCTTTATCCGCGAGGTCGACGAAGACCTTCGCCATGAACGTCTCCTAGCCCTCTGGCGCCGTTACGGCCTGATCGTCATCGTGGCGGTTGTCCTGATCGTCGTCATGACTGCCGCCAAGGTAGGTTGGGACGCCTATCAACGTCAGACGCGCCAGGCGGACGCCAAACGGTTCGCCGAAGCCGTGGCGCTCGCCCAACAAGACAATACGGCCGGAGCTCTCGAAGCCTTCGGCAATCTGGCCGAGAATGCCGGCACCGGCTACGCCGCGCTCGCCCGGTTCCGCGCGGCGGGCCTGGCCCTGGAAGAGGGCGATCAGTCGGCCGCGATCGAGGCCTGGACGGCGCTCGAACAAGATGGCGCCGTCGAAACGCGCTATCGCCAGTTGGCGACGTTGTTGAAGACGCTCGCGACTTTCGATAGCGCAGCACCGGACGACGTGTTGGCAGCGATGGCGCCGCTCGCCGCCTCCGGTGGAGTTTGGCGCCATTCCGCTCAGGAGCTCCAGGCGCTGGCTTATCTGCAGCTCGGCGACGAGGCCAGCGCACGCGATCTCCTGGACGGTCTGGTGACAGATGCGCTGACCCCCCAGGCGCTGAGGGATCGGGCGCGTGATCTTCTGGCGGCGCTTGGACCCGATCCTGCAGCCGACCAACCGGACAGCCAGCCCGACGACGAGATCGGCGAGGGGACCGCCGGGTGACAATTCGGTTCTGGCTTGGGCCGCTGCTCGGCGTTTCGCTGAGCCTAACGGCCTGCGCCGGCGATGGCTGGTTGGGCGGTGACGACGAGGTGCGCATGCCCGGCGAACGGATCGCCGTGCTCCTGCTCGAGGAGGGGGTTCAGGCTGATCCGCGCCTGGCCAACGAGCCGATCCAACTGCCGCCACCCCGAACCAATGCGACCTGGTCGCAGTCCGGCGGCACCGCCAATCACGCGCCGGGCCATCTGGCGACCGCAGATCAGCTGTCACGGATCTGGACCGCGAACATCGGCAGAGGTGACGGCAGCCGCCGACGGCTCACCGCCAGGCCGGTCGCGGCCGAGGGCAAGCTGTACACGATCGATACAAGCGGCGACGTCCGGGCGTTTTCGCTGGACGAAGGTGAACGGGTCTGGTCGTACCAGGTGGGTTCCGACCAAATGGGGCTTGCCGGCGGACTGGCTTACGAAAATGGCTGGCTGTTCGTGACCACCGGCACCGGCGAATTGGTGGCGCTGAACGCCGCCACGGGCACGGAAATATGGCGCCAGGACCTTCGGGTGCCGATCCGCGCCGCACCAGCCGTGGTCGAAGCGACGGTCATCGTCATCGCCGCGGACAATAAAAGCTACGCCTTCAATGCCCAAGACGGCGAGCAGCTTTGGCAGCACACCGGGTTCGCCGAGCCTGCCGGGCTCTTGGGCGGACCGACGCCGGCAAGTGACGGACGGATCGCGGTCATCGCCTATTCGTCCGGCGAGGTATTCGGCATTCAAGCGGATACCGGCGAGGTCCGGTGGATTGAGGCTGTGCAGCGGCCCAGGCGGACGCTTGCGATCGACGCCATCGCCGACATCGAGGGCAACCCGGTCATCCTCGATGGCGTGGTCTACGTCGCCGGCAATGGCGGCGAAATGGTGGCGATCGACAGCGAGATCGGCCAGCGTCTTTGGGACGTCGACCTGACGGCCACCCAGACGCCGTGGGTGGTGGGTGACTATCTCTACGTGGTGACCACCCGAGGCGAGGTCGTGTGCGCCCTTCGAGACAATGGCCGGGTGCGCTGGGTCAGCCCGCTGCAGAACCGGGTCGATCCGGAAAATCCGAACTCCCGGGCGATCCGCTGGTCCGGACCGGTCCTCGCGGGCGATCAACTGGTGATCGTCGGCACTAACGGTTCGGTCGTCTCCATGTCGCCCTACACCGGCGAGATCCTGGGCGAAATCGACCTTGACGATCCGATGCGGATCGCGCCGATCGTGGTCGATCAGACCGTGCTCTTTCTCGATCAGGACGGCACCATCCACGCTTTCCGCTAGCCGGTGCATGAGAAGGTCTGCGGCGCCATGACCAGGATCGCGATCGTAGGGCGGCCCAATGTCGGCAAGTCGACGCTGTTCAATCGGCTCGTCGGCAAGCGGCGCGCCATCGTCGATGACAGTCCCGGGGTAACCCGGGACCGGATCGAGGCCGACGCCCGGTTGCTCGACCTCGGTTTCACCGTCGTCGACACGGCGGGCATGGCCGAAGGCGATGATCTGCTGACATCGGCGCTTCGCCGTCAAAGCGAGGCAGCCTTGGCCAGCGCCGATCTGGGCCTGTTCGTGATCGACGCCCGCGCCGGCATCACCGCTTTGGATCAAAATCTGGCCGAATGGCTCCGGCGGCAGGACAAACCGATCATCCTGGTCGCCAACAAATGCGAGGCCGACCGGGACGGCAGTCAGGCCAATGAGGGCTGGTCGCTGGGCCTCGGCGAGCCGGTGGCCATCGCCGCCGAACACCGGCTCGGCTTCACCGATCTGGCCGAGGTCATCCGGCCCCACATTCTTGAGCGGGCACAACGTCCTAAGCCGGCCGAGGATGACGAAGAGGGAGAAACACTGCCGCTCAGGATCGCCGTCGTCGGCCGACCCAATGCCGGCAAATCCAGTCTGATCAACCGGTTTCTGGGCGAGGAGAGAATGCTCACCGGCGAACAGCCCGGGCTCACGCGGGACGCCGTCGATGTCGGCTGGACCTGGCGCGGGCGCGACTTCCAGCTGGTCGATACCGCCGGCCTTCGTAAGAAGAGCAGGATCGAGCCGGGCGGGCTCGAGAAGGTCAGCAGCTCGGCGACCGTCGAAGCGATCAAGCGTGTGGACATGGTGGTTCTCGCCGTCGATGCCACCCGTGGCATGGAGCGTCAGGACCAGACGATCGCCGATCTGGCTGTGCGCGAAGGCCGCGCCCTGGTGGTGGCGCTCAACAAGTGGGATCTGATCGATGCCCCCCAGGAGCGGCTGAACGAGCATCTCCGCTCCCTGGATCGGCTGCTCGCCCAGATCAAGGGCCTACGCCTGGTGCCGGTCTCGGCCGCCACCGGCTACAATGTCGACCGCCTGCTGGGCGAGATTGTGGAGGTGGATCGCCGGTGGCGGTCCCGGGTATCGACGGCGGAGCTCAACCGCTGGCTCGATGTGATGGTGGAAAGCCACCAGCCGCCTTTGGTCCAGGGGCGTAGGATCAAGCTCCGCTACGTGACCCAGGTTCACACACGGCCTCCCACCTTTGCGCTGTTCGGCAACCAGCTGCCGCGCCTGCCGGAGAGCTATCTGCGTTACCTGACCGGTGGCTTGCGCGACCATTTCGATCTGGGTGGCGTGCCGATCCGCTGGCGCAAGCGAACCAGCCAGAACCCGTTCGACGAGGGCAAGACTTCAGGCCGGCGGTGAGATGATGCGCTGCCCGTGGCAGGGGCAATCGGGCCCCAGAAGCGTCAGCAGTCCCGCCACCTTTTCTTCAGGCATCGGCACCCGCTCTGTCGCCTCCCCCGGATAGGCGGCTGCTCTCAGGCGGGTCCGCATCGGCCCCGGATCGTAAGCATTGACCTTGAGAGATGTTTTCGCGGTTTCGGCGGCATAAGCCCGAACGAGAGCGTCGAGGCCGGCGCAGCTCGCGGCGAAGGCCGACCAGAACGGGCGATCGGCGGCGGTGGCCGAGCCTGTGACGAAGACGGCCCGCGCTTCGCTGGCGGCCCTCAGCAGCGGGTCGAACGAGCGTATCAGTCGGTGATTAACCAGAAGCAAAAGCTCGACGCTCGCTGCCAAGACCTTGGGCTGCAGGTGTGCGATCGGGGAAAGCTCACCCAGCTGACCCGCCGCCGAAACCAGACCGTCGAGCCGGCCGAAGCGCTCGGCTATGGCAGCACCCAGGGTCTCGACCGACGGGCTTTGCCGCAGGTCCATCGGCACCAGGACGGCCGGCATCCCGCCCGCGTCTTTCACCAGATCATCGGTTTCTTCGAGACCGCCCTGAGTCCTCGCCACGCAGATGACCTGCGCGCCCCTTCCCGCGCAGGCGACCGCCACGGCGCGACCTAGACCGCGGCTGGCGCCAGTGATCAGAATGATGCGATCGGCCAGGGGCGGTGTCGTCATCAGACTTGCTCGAGCAGGTTGAGCTGGCGGTGGCTGAAGTCGGGCGCTTCCTGGTCGGCGAGACGGGTCGGATAGTCGCCGGTAAAGCAGGCATCACAAAAAGCAGGCGCGTGCGCTTCGCGATTTTTACCGTGGGTTGCCCGATAGAGGCCATCCAGCGAGATGAAGGCCAGGGAATCCACGCCGATGATCCGCGCCATGTCGTCGACGCTGTGCTGCGCCGCCAGCAATTTGTGCCGCTCCGGTGTATCGACGCCGTAAAAGCAGGAATGGGTAGTCGGCGGGCTGGCGATCCGCATATGGACCTCGCGGGCACCCGCAGCCCGGACCATGGCGACGATCTTGGTCGATGTGGTGCCCCGGACGATGGAATCGTCGATGAGAACGACCCTCTTATCGGCCAGGACCGCCTGGTTCGCCGAATGCTTCAGCTTGACCCCCAGATGGCGAATGGAATCGGTGGGTTGGATGAAGGTTCGGCCCACATAGTGATTTCTGATGATCCCGAACTCGAAGGGCTTGCCGCAGGCCTGGGCGTAGCCGATCGACGCTGGAACCCCGCTGTCGGGAACCGGCACAACGACATCGATCTCCAGCGGGCTTTCCCTGGCCAGTTCGGCGCCGATCCGTTTCCGGACTTCATAAACCCCTCGCCCCTCGACCTTGCTGTCGGGCCTCGCGAAATAGACATATTCAAACACGCAGAACCGTTGGGCCATCGGCGGAAACGGGTGCAGGCTGGTGATGCCGTGGCGATCGACGATCACCATCTCACCGGGCTCGATCTCGCGGACGTATGTCGCGCCGAGAATGTCGAGCGCGCAGCTTTCCGAGGCCAGGATACCGGCCCCTTCGAGGCTGCCCAGCACCAGGGGCCGCACGCCCAACGGATCTCGGGCGCCGATCAGCGCGTCTTCGGACAGCGCCACCAGCGAATAGGCCCCCTCGATCACGGACAAGCTCTCGATCAGCCGATCGACCACGGCTTCGGCCCGGCTTCGAGCCACCAGATGAACGATCACCTCCGTGTCCGTGGTCGACTGGAACAAGGATCCTTCGGCGACCAGATCGCTTCGCTGGTGCAGAGCGTTGGTGATATTGCCATTGTGTGCGATGGCCAAACCGCCGGCGGCCAGCTCGGCGAAAAAGGGCTGTATGTTGCGGATCATCGTGGCGCCCGTGGTGGCGTAGCGGACGTGCCCGACTGCCTGGCCGCCGGGTAACGTGTCGATGACCCGGCTCTCGGAGAAGTTGTCGCCGACCAGGCCGCGCACCCGGTGGCTGAAGAACTGGTGGCCGTCGCAACTGACGATACCGGCCGCCTCCTGGCCCCGATGCTGAAGCGCGTGCAGGCCCAGCGCCGTCAGGGCCGAGGCGTCGTCATGGCCGAAGATGCCGAAAACACCGCATTCGTCCTGGAACTTGTCGGGCTCAGCCAAGCGTCGGGCCCATCGTCATCGCCGCTTGCTCGCTCTCCTCGGTTGGTTCCGGCAGATCCGGCAAAACCCGGTCGATCATCGCCAGTCCTTCATCCAGATAGGGTTTCAGGCGCGCTTCTTTAATCCATCCGGGCGGTTCGTCACCCGGCAGCACGGTGATCAGCGCGAAGTAACCCAGGCAGGCCAGAGCCGCGCCCCGAAGCGCGCCGAACGCGATGCCAAGCAACCGGTCGAGGCCACCTGCGGGACTGTCTTCCACCGCCCGGGCGATCCGATAGCCGACGATCTTGAGAACCAAGAGAGGCACCAGGAAGACCAGAATGGCGGTGGCGGCAACGAGGACGGCCGGGCCATCGAGATGCGGCTCCAACGCGGTTTGCACGGGCTCGTAGAAGAAATAGCCGGCGAGACCGGCGCCGACCCAAGCGGCGATGACCAGAAGCTCGCGCACCACGCCCCGATTGATGGCCAGCGCCACGGAAATCAAGACGACCGCAATCACCGCCAGATCCAACAAGGTCAGGCCGACGGGCAATGTTTCCCGCAACCAGCGATCCCATTCGCTCGGGTCCACCCGCAATCTCCTATTCTATGCCGGTGTCGAGCACCGTCGGAAGCTGTCCAATCCTAGCGATGCCGGTCGAGCCGTCATCTGATTCCGATCGCCGGCGCGGCATGAGCGCACGGTCGAAACCGAGCTTGGAGGCCTCCTTCAGCCTCGCCTCGGTAAGAGCCACTGGCCTTACCTCGCCACCGAGGCCGACTTCGCCGAAAACCACGTGGCGTTCGGGCAGGGGCCGGCCAGATGCCGCCGACACCAACGCCGCGGCAACCGCGAGATCGGCCGCCGGTTCCTGAATGCGGATACCACCGGCCACATTGAGGTACACGTCCGATCCCCCCAGCCGCAGACCGGCCCTTGTCTCGAGGACCGCCAGCAACATGGCGAGCCGGCTGCCGTCCCAGCCGACGGTGGCGCGGCGCGGCGTGCCGAGGGATGTGGGCGCCACCAACGCCTGGATCTCCACCAACAGCGGTCTCGATCCCTCGATGCCGGCAAACACAACGCTGCCGGCGCTGGTGGCGTCGCGCTCGTCCAAAAAAAGAGCCGAGGGATTGGGTACCTCGACCAGGCCGATATCGCGCATCTCGAACACGCCGATCTCGTTGGCCGCGCCGAAGCGGTTTTTCACCGCCCGCAGGATGCGGAACTGATGGCTGCGCTCGCCTTCGAAATAAAGAACCGTGTCGACCATGTGTTCCAACACCCGCGGGCCAGCGATCTGTCCGTCCTTGGTGACGTGGCCGACCAGAAACAGGACGATCTCCCGCTGCTTGGCGAAGCGGATCAGCGTATCGGCCGCGGCCCGCAACTGGCTGACGGTGCCGGGCGCCGCGTCCAGGCCGTCGTGATAAACCGTCTGAATGGAATCGATCATGACCGCCCGGAGTTCCGGCTCGCGGGCCAAGGCATCCAGGATTTCGCCCAGAACGGTGCCCGCCGCCAACCGCACAGCCTCGTCGGCGACGCCAAGCCGGCGGGCGCGAAGGCGGATCTGTTGAACCGATTCCTCGCCGCTGACGTAAGCTACCTTCTGGCCGGTGCCCGCGAGGGCCGCTGCTGTCTGCAGCATCAATGTCGATTTGCCGATGCCAGGATCGCCGCCTATGAGCAGCGCCGAGCCCGGCACGATGCCGCCGCCGAGAACGCGGTCGAACTCAATGATCCGGGTTTGCATCCGGGCCGGCGGATCCTCGTCATCGTCAAGGCTCGTAAAGTGAAGCGTCGAGGCGGCCTTGCCGGCGGCCTGGGACCGGCCGATCCGGGCGGCGACCTGCTGTTCCTCGTGGAGCGTGTTCCACGCGCCGCAGGCATCGCAGCGGCCCGCCCACTTGGCGCTGGTCGCGCCGCAGGCACTACAGACGTATTGTGTCGAAGCTTTGGCCAACCCACCCTCCGTGGCTCGCGTTAATGCGACCGGGTGGGTTTTCACTCAAGAGTTTTGCGCGAGCTTTTTTCGCTCGAAGCCGCGAATCGCCCCTGAGGCCAGCGTCGACAGGCGACGCCGGTTAGAGAGCCTGGCTGGGGCCCGTGCCGTACAGGTGGAGGATCGCCGCCAGGACCCCTGCCCAGTGATTGTTCTGGCAGAAGTAGATCGCCTCCTTGTAGCCGCAGCTTTCAACGAGGGATCGGGCTAGATCGAAATGGTAGCTGCTCGTCGCGGACATCGCCGCCTCCTCGGATCAAGGCCATCCGCACTCACGGCGTTTTCTCCCGAAACAAAACCCCTGGAAGATCGGCCGCGCGCCGGACGACGGACAACCGGACCAGACCGGGAACGGTGGCTTAAGCTTCCACCTGAACCTGCTCCGTCCAGCACCTACCCTGAGGTTAGAAGGCCCCGAGGAGCAACGCTGTTGCGTATATCACAGTATCTGGATACGCGGAATCACTAAGTCGGAAAACAACCCTTAGGTTTTCAAAAATGACGTTCGGCGGCGCCTATTTCGATCGCGGCTCGTGGTACGGGGGGACACCACTAGGCCGTCAGCAAATCCTGGGTGATCGGACCCTCGGCCTTGCCGTGGATGAACTGATCGACGTAGGCGTCCTGGCTCTCCTCGATTTCGGAGACCGGTCCCTGCCATTGGATCTTGCCGCCATAGAGCATGGCCACACGATCGGCGATCTTGCGCACGCTCGCCATGTCGTGGCTGATGGAAAAAGCGGTGGCACCCAGATCCCGGACCGCCTCACGGATCAGGTCGTTGATGACGTCGGCCATGATCGGATCCAGGCCGGTGGTCGGCTCGTCGAAGAAGATGATTTCCGGATCGGTGGCGACGGCCCGGGCGAGGCCCACGCGTTTTTGCATGCCGCCCGACAGCTCCGCCGGAAAAAGGTCGGCGACGTTCGCCGAAAGCCCGACGCGGCCCAGCGTCTCGATCGCCTTGTTCCTGGCCTCGTCTCTCGCCAGTTTTTTACCTTGAAGAAGCCCGAAGGCGACGTTCTCCCAAACGTGAAGACTGTCGAACAGGGCGGCCCCCTGGAACAACATCCCGCATTTTGTCCGAGCCCGGGCGAGCGAGGAGCTGCTGCCGAGCAACTCCTCGCCGTCAATCTTGATCGAGCCGCTTTCTGGCGTGACCAGACCCAGAATGGATTTGATCAGGACCGATTTGCCCGATCCCGATCCGCCGATGACGACGATCGACTGGCCCGCCTCGACGTCGAGGTCGACACCGCGCAAAACATGCTTGGAGCCGAAGCTCTTGTGCAGGTCTCGGATCTGGATTTTGGGCTGGCTCATCAGCTGAAGAACAGTTCCGTGACGACATAGTTGGCGGTGAGGATGAGGATCGAGGCGGAGACCACTGCCCGGGTCGTCGCCGCACCGACGCCCTGGGCGCCGCGGCCCGAATAGTATCCCTGGTAACATCCCATGAGCGCCACCAGAAAGCCGAATACCGCGGCCTTCACCAACCCAGAGACGACGTCCTCGGTAACTAGAAACTCAAACGTGCTGTTGAGATACTCCACAGGGCCGAAGCCCAGCTTATAGACGCCCACGAGAAAGCCGCCCAAGACGCCGATAATGTCTGCGACAAGCACCAGCACCGGCAACATGAGCAAACCGGCCACGATCCGGGGCATTACCAGATAACGGTAGGGGTCGGTCGACAAAGTGGTCAGCGCATCGATCTGCTCGGTCACGCGCATGGTGCCGAGTTCGGCTGCCATCGAGGCGCCGACGCGACCGGCGACCATCAAGCCGGCGAGCACGGGTCCGAGCTCGCGGGTCATCGACAGAACGACGATGGTCGCGACAGCGCTCTCCGCTTCGAACCGCGAGAAGCCGGTGTAGCTCTGCAGCGCCAGGACCATGCCTGTGAAGATCGCGGTGAGGCCCACCACCGGCAGCGAGTAATAGCCGATGTCGACCATCTGCCGCAGCACCTGGCGCGGAAAATAGGGCGGCGTCAGGCCGCGCGCTATCGAGGTGATGGCGAAGCTCAGGATCTGGCCGATGGCATGGGCGATCGACAGAAACAGATGGCCGACGAGGGCCAGAGGATTAACGGTCATGCAGAAGCAGCGCCATTGACGTAGCGACGTTCAAGCCGCGGCCCCAGACGGGTCAGCACCTCGTAAGGGATCGTATTCGCGGCCGCCGCCATGCGATCTATGCCGTCATCACCCGCCAAAAGCGTCACCTCGTTGGTCTGCGCCAGGACGGTCTCAGGCACGTCCGTCACGTCGACGCCAATCAGATCCATCGATACCCGCCCGGCAAACGGCACCGGCCAGTCACGAAGTGTGGCTGTAGCCCGATTGGACGCCTGCCTCAATACCCCGTCGGCGTAGCCGATGCCGAGTGTGGCGATGCGCATGCCCGGTTTGGTTCGATAGCTCGCGCCGTAGCCGACGCTGCCGGCCTTCGTCACCTGATGGATTTGCAGGATCGGCGCGCTGATCGTGACCACGCCGCTCATCGGGTTCGGATGTTCCGGTATGGGGTTGCCGCCAAAAAGGGCGATGCCGGGCCGAACCAGGTCGAAATGGAAGCTGCAGCTTAGAAAAATGCCGGCCGAATTGGCGAGGCTAAGGCGCTGGCCCGGCCATGAACCCGAGCGTTGCAGAAAGGCTTGGTGTTGCTCCTGGTTCAGGTCATGTCCCGGCTCGTCGGCGCAGGCCAAATGGCTCATGATGAGGTCGATGCCGATCGCGTCCATGTGATCCAAATCGAGCGCTGACTGCTCGCGTTCGCTCAGCCCCAGCCGGCACATGCCCGTATCCAGATGGAGGGCTGCCGGCAGCCTTTGACCAAGGGTTTTCGCGGTCTTGGCCCAAAGCCCGATCTGAGCGGGGCTGTTCAAGACCGGCGTGACCTTCTTGGCGGCGAGAGCCGGTGCGGCCTGCTCGTCCGGACCGTTCAGGAGATGGATTCTTATTCCTTTGCGTTTTGATCGAAGGCTTAGGGCTTCTTCCGCCGTCGCCACGAAAAAGCTCCGACAGCCTTCTCCGATCAGGGCGTCCGCGATCGGCCCGCAACCCAGACCGTAACCATCGGCCTTGAGCACCGCGGCCACCTCGGCCCGTGGAGCCTGCACCTTGAGGGTTCGGTAGTTCGCTCGGATGGCGTGAAGATCGATGGTGAGAACGGCGCGCATATGCCGCTCTCGTCAGCGACCGTAGGTTTGCATGTCGGAGGGATCGAGATCGTAAAATCGACCGAAGGCGCCGTCGAACTGGGTGGTCACGGTGCCGATCGGCCCGTTTCGCTGTTTGGCCACGATCAGATCGGCCTTATTGTGGGCCCGCTGCAAGCGTTCTGTCCACTCACGGTAGCGCCGATCGAAATCGGTGCCGCTTTCCCCGTCCTTCTGCTTCGGTTCCTGGCGGGAGAGGTAATACTCATCGCGGTAGATGAACATGACCACGTCGGCATCCTGCTCGATAGCGCCGGATTCCCGCAGATCGGAGAGCTGGGGCCGCTTGTCCTCACGGCCCTCAACCGCCCGGCTTAGCTGGGAGAGCGCTAGCACCGGGATCTGCAGCTCCTTGGCGATCGCCTTCAGCGTCTGGGTGATTTCGCTGATCTCCTGGACCCGGCTGTTCTGGTTCATGCCGGGCGTGCCGCGCACCAGCTGCAAATAATCGACCACCAGCAGCGACAGACCGTATCGCCTCTTCAGCCGCCGGGCCCGGGTCCTGAGAGCGCCGATGGTCAGCGCCGGCGTGTCGTCAATGAACAGCGGTGACTGTGCCAGAGCCTGGCTCGCCTCGATGATCCGCTCCCACTCATTGTTGTGGCCGTGGTCATCCTTGTCGATGTCACCTTTGCGGAGCTTGTCCGAGCTGATCCGGGACTGGGATGACAGAAGCCTCGTGGCGAGCTGTTCCCCTGACATCTCGAGCGAAAAGAAGCCGACCGTATAGTTGGGGCTTTTGAGGCCTTCGGCATCCCGCGGTGCGGCGCGGACCGCCGCGGCGTTGGCGGCGATGGTCATGGCGAGCGCCGATTTTCCCATGCTCGGTCGCGCCGCCAGAACAACCAGATCGGAGGGTTGAAGGCCCGCGAGCTTCTGGTCCAGATCGCGCAAGCCGGTCGGCACGCCGGTCACCTGTCCGGTCTTGTGGTAGGCTGCCTCGATCAGATCGATGGCGCTCCGCAAGACGATTGGAAAGCCCCGGAAATCGCCATCGATCTCGCCGGCCTCGGCCAGTTGATAAAGACCGCGTTCGGCCTGTTCGATCTGCTCGCGGCCACTTTCGTCGTGGCTCGGATCATACGCCTTGGCGACCGCCCCCTCGCCCAGTTGGATCAGACCTCGCTTGAGCGCCAGGTCCAAGACCAGGCGGCCATAGGCTTCGGCGTTGACGATCGCCTCCGCCGCCCGGGCGATGTCGGCCAGATACTTGCCGCCATCATAGGGCTTCAGCGTTTCGTCCTCGTCGAACAACCGCTTCAGGGTGACCGGGTCGGCCAGATGGCCCTCGCTGACCCGCTTGCTGATCAGCTCGAACAGCCGGGCATGAACGGGCTCATAAAAATGCTCGTGCCGGAGAAATTCGGAGACCCGGTGATAGGCCTCGTTGTTAACGAGGATGGCGCCGAGGAGCGCTTGTTCGGCCTCGATCGAATGGGGCATCGCCCGAAACGCCAGCGGCGCCTCGGCGAGCCCTGGGGTGGGGTTTCGAGACCGATTATCGGTGGTGGCGGGAACGGTATCGCTCGACATCGGCCTAGCTTAACACCGCGCTCGCGCCAAACGAGAGCCAGTGATCCGGAAACCGTGGACGAGGCTGGGGACCGGTTGGGGATGGCTTGTGGGTGGTTGTCCCAACCCGGAACCGAAGGGGAACGTTTTCCAACCTATCCACAGGCGAGAACAAAAACGAAAAGGCCTGCTTTCTCAGACGCCCGAAACCGCCAGTGACCGATCTGATTGAGAAGGTGTCAACAAATTTTTGGCTCATTTCCGCCAAATCGGGATTTGGCCCTTCGCCTTGGCCGGTTCTTTTTCTCCCGCCCTCATTCGCGGCTCGCGAGCCGATCCGCGCCGCCGGGTGGAAGCCTGTGGATTGCATTTTCACGGCCAGACCAAGCGTCTGAAAAAATCAAGCCCAAACTTGCGAAAACCGTCTCATCGGGGCCGGTGGAGGCGTCGTTCTTGGAACCTTAAGACAGATCGAACCGTTGTTTTGTTAAACCCTAAGGTGTCTGTCAACCGGTCGAATGACGTTTTCGACGACACACGCTCAAGCGCCACGTGACCAGAACAAATGCGCCCCTGGGCCATGGGCCCATCCTGTTCTATCTTCCGGCGAATAGCGCCGATCGATCGCAGGATCGTGCCGAGCCGATGTTTGAGGAAGTTGCCTCCATGCCCCAATTCGCAGCCAATCTTTCCATGATGTTCACGGAGTACAGCTTCCTCGACCGGTTTCAGGCCGCAGCCGACGCCGGCTTCGAGGCCGTCGAATATCTCTTCCCTTACGATTTTAAGCCGGCAGACCTCGCGGAGAGGCTTGAGCAGACGGGCCTCAAGCAGGTGCTGTTCAACCTGCCGCCCGGCGATTGGGATGCCGGCGAACGAGGTCTTGCCTGCCTGCCGGACCGCGTCGACGAGTTCGTCCACGACCTGGACGAGGCGCTGGCCTATGCCCACGCGCTGGAATGTCCGCGCTTGCACATGATGGCGGGTATCGCGCCGGTGGGCTTCGACCGGACGCACTGCATCGAGACCTACCGGGACAATTTGAAGCGGGCGGCCGATGGCGCCGCCCGGCACGATCGCACGGTCCTGATCGAGCCGATCAACGCCCGGGATATGAAAGGCTATTTCCTGAACAAGTTCAGCGAGGCGATCCAGCATCTGGACGCGGTCGACCGCGACAATGCCAAGCTACAGCTCGATCTCTACCACTGTCAGATCATCCGCGGCGACCTCGCCGAAACGGTCCGGGCCCTTTTGCGCCGCACCGATCACATCCAGATTGCCGGCGTGCCCGGACGCCACGAGCCGGACATCGGCGAGATCAACTACCCCTATCTGTTCCGCCTGCTGGACGAGTTGAACTATCAGGGCTGGGTCGGTTGCGAGTACCGACCGGAAGCCGGCACACTGGAAGGCTTGGGGTGGTTGCGCGAGGCGACCCGGGTCGACGACGCACCCGAGATCGCTGAACAGGACATCTGATGATCGCCTAGGCGCGCTTGTCGATCTGCGGTTTGAGCAGCGTCATGTAGAGCACGCCTACGAGAATGACGAAGAACAAAAACGCGAAGCTCAAGGCCGACGTATAGCCGAGATTGAATTTCTTGAGGCCCTCTTGATAGGCATAGAGGGTCAGCGTTTCCGTGGACGTGCCGGGACCGCCGCCGGTCAGCACGAACACCGTGTCGATGATCTTGAACGCTTCGACCACCCGGATGAAAACCACCGCGGCCGAGATCGGTAAGAGCAGCGGAAAGGTGATCGACCAGAACTGCTGCCAGGGGCTCGCGTCCTCAAGGCGCGCCGCCTCGTAGATGTCCTGAGGCAGACTTTGCAGACCCGCCAGCATCAACAGGACGACGAATGGCGTCCATTGCCAGATCTCCACCAGGATCAAGGAGCCGGTTGCCCAGGTTGAGTCCGTCAGGAAGGGGAGGTTCGGAAGGCCCATCAGCGTGAACAGGTCGTTGATCGGCCCCAAGGTCGAATGAAACAGCATGCGCCAAATCAACGCCACGGCCACCGGCGCCATCAGCATCGGCAACAGAAAGCTGATACGAAACAGGCGTTCCCCAGGTACCCGGTGAAACAGGGCCATCGCCAACGCAAATCCGAGCGCATATTGGACCAGGACGGAGCTCACCACGATCGTGCCGGTATTGCCCAGCACCTCCCAGAACCGAGGCTGGTTGAACAAGGCGATATAGTTGTCGAAGCCGACGAACCGGGGCGGCACCGGCGGCACCAGGCGGACGGTCTGGAAACTGAGCGTCAGCGAATAGACCAGGGGAAACAAGGTGACGATCAGAACGATCAGCGCCGCCGGCCAGATGAAGAGATGTTTGATGGGCTGGCGCATGAGCGGCTTTGTCTCCCTGAACGAGAACGAGCTTAAAAGCGGCGACAGTGGGACGCAATCGCGGCAAGCCAAGCAATCTCTCTCCGCCTGCACCCACCGATCTCAAGCGAAGGAGAGCAGCGGCCGGTGGGCTTGATCGATCAAATCATCGATGGCGCCTGGCGGCCCGAAGGCAGCGCCCCCTGGGCCTGCCCCGTTAAGTCGGTCGTCATCAATACCAGCCTCGACGGGGCCGAGCCCGATTTGCTCGCCGCGACGTCCCTTAAGGGCCGTCTCGCCATAGTCGCCGACCCCCGCACCCTGGAGGTATTGGGTAACCGGGTGTTTCAGCGCCTGCTCGCTCGAGGTCCTTGCGACCTGATCGTCATCGAACCGGCGGCTGCCAATGAAAGCGTGATCGAGATGCTCGCCGAGAAGACGCGCAACGCCGATGCGCTCGTGGCGGTCGGCTCCGGCACGCTGAACGACGTCTGCAAATATGTCGCCTTCAAGACCGCTCGCCCGTATCTCGTCTTCGCCACGGCGCCGTCGATGAACGGTTATGTGAGCAGCACCGCTTCGCTCAAGGTGAAGGGGGTGAAAACGACCCTGTCGGCCCAGCCGCCCCAGGCCGCATATTTCGATCTCGGCATTCTCGCCGCCTCGCCTATTCGCCTGCGCCGGGCGGGTTTCGGCGACGTAGCCTGCCGTTCGACCTGCGAGATCGATGTCATTCTCAGCCACGAAGCGTGCGCGACACCGCGCTATGGGCCGGCTTTCGCCCTGCAACGCGAGGTCGAGCAACGGTTATGGCACGATCCGGCAGCCGTGACGCAGGGTGAAGCCGAAGCCATCAGACCCCTGGTCGAGCTTCTGGTTCTAAGCGGTCTCGGCATGCTTTGGGCCGGCACGAGTGCCCCCGGGTCCCAGGCCGAACACCTGATCAGCCATTTTTTGGACATGACTGACGAGGCCCAGGCGGATCGGTTTCACGGCGAACAGGTCGCTCTGGCGACGGTCGCCGTCACCGAGCTCCAGGATCTTCTGTTTGCCGGCGGGTTACCGCCGCACCCGAGCGACATATTTTTGGGTGAGGCCGATATCGACGACCGTTTTGGCACCCGTGCGCCTTTGTTCCGGTCGATCCTTGCTGAGAAAGCCAAAAACCTGCGTGAGCGCCATCGGGCCTTGTCTTTGGCGTGGCCAAGGATGAACGAAGCGTTCCTTCGCCACTGCCGGCCCACGAGCGAGCTTCGAGCGGCCTTCAATGCCATCGGCTTCGATCTATCGCCGGCAAATCATGGCATACCGCACGACCGGTGGTGCGAGGCGATCCGTTTTGCGCGGTTGATCCGGGATCGCTGGACCTGTCTCGATCTTGCGGACGAAACCGGTCGGCTCGCCCCTTTTCTGGAGAGTTGGGGTACGTGAGCTTCAGGTGGTTCGAACGAAGTCCAACGTCGCCTTGGGCAGCACCAGCTGTCCCCTCACCCAGCCGAGTTCGGGCGCGAACCAGAGACTGACTGTTCGATCATCGGCAAGGATACGGTGGCGTTCCGCTCGGATCTGCTGATCCATGACCGTAACCTTGTCGCCGGCGCTGTCGACAACATCGATTTGTTGCAGCGAGCCCTTATCCGTATCGACGACCCGTTCCTGGTCGATGATCGCCGGATGCCACCAGCTGACATCGGTCATGACCCCCAAAGGCGCCACCGACTCGTTTTTGTCGCCGACGATCTTGAGCCGATCTCCCTCACGCCACGCCTTGACCTTGCTCTGCTTTCGATTTCGCAAGGTGTCGGTTTCGAGCGTCACCATTTGGCCGTTTTGCCAATGAGCCGTCACATCCTGCTCGAACCGAAACGCCGTGATCAGAAGCCGGGTGACCTTGATCCTAAGCTGTGTGCGCTCGACAAAGTCGCTGTTGTCGCCCTGGAAGGCCACCTGGTGGGTGCCGATCCGCTCATCGCCCATGAAGATCTCGAACTGAAGATCGGTGAGCGCCGGTTGATCGGCGGCCCAGACCGGCGGGGACGACAGACCGGAGACACAAGAACCAGCAGCCAGCGCCAAAGCATGGCGTCGCGTGGCCATCTCGGGAACTCCTTCAACAAATAGACCGGATCGTTTGTGCGGGCGCGGGGGTAGCACAAATTCGGGTTGTGCACTAGGCATTTAGACGCAGTTTTTCATGTTATTTGTCGGCCATGGCTAGGGTCGTCGTCCGATCATGATTACCGGATCGATCTGATCCGCTTCCAAAGCGGTCAGCATGTTGGCGAACTTCTCTTTGGCGTTGTTTCCGGTGAGCAGATGCAGGCCCAAGGGGGGCACGTGCCCGTCTCGAGCCCGGGCGAAGCGCTCACGAAAGAAGTTGATGGCCAAATCCTGCTGGCTCTCTTCCCGATCGATGACAAAGCCAGCTTGTTCGGCAAGCCGGCGGGTCTCTTCCGCGGAACGCAAAAAACTTGTGGCCTCGGTTTCAGCCCAGGGCATCGGGAAGGGTATGCCCGGCTTGGGCCCGGTCATGACATCGAACAGGCATAGGTAAGCACGGGGGCGCAGCACCCGCGCCAGCTCGCGGTAAAACGTCGCTCGATCCTCAATGTTCATCGCGACATGAAACGTCAAGACGGCGTCGAAAGTTTCGTCGTCGAAGGGCAGATCGAGAACACTGCCCTCGACGAACGAACATCGATCCTCCAGCCCCATCCGCTCGGTGAGCATCCGGGCGGTATCGACATAAGCTCTGGTCAAGTCGATCCCGGTCACCCGACAGCCCTTTTCCAAGGCCAGGCACCGGGCCGTGCCGCCGATACCGGAGCCCGCGTCGAGCACATGCATCGAATCATCAATGTCGACCATCTCGAGTGACTTAAGGGTGGTCAGCCGGCCGGCAGTATGAAACTCGTCGACCGGCGCGAGTTGTTCGGGGGTCAGCGCGCTCAGATCGGCACCGGCGGCCTGCAGGGCATCGATGATTGTTTGACCCAGGGCCGGCTGAGCGTAATGGCGCGCGACCGCGTCCTCGATTTTGTTGACCACGGCAATCGATCCGGATCGTTGCAGGAGGCTAACGTGGAACGGCAGTGTCCGCGACGGCGGACCTCAGGTCAATTCGTCTCCATGGTGCAGCGCACAGTTGCTGTCTAGTTCCGGTCACATTTGATCCTTATGGTTGATCATCACCTAGTGTTAATTTCTTTGAGGGTGACCAACGATGCGGAATAGCGAAATCCGACGCCGCGAGGCGTGGCTTGCCGTCCAGCGTGCGGCCCGTGTTTACGAACTGGACCCGTCGCCGGCCAATGCGGCGTTCGTCGAACAGGCGTGGCAGAGAGTGCGCCAGCTCGACAGTGTAAGGGCTTGGCAGGACTGTCGTTTCGACGGGCTCGTGGAGGCTTCACAAGCCGGCTAACACCCGTCCGTCCCGCCCCCTTGCGCCCGTCGGTGCCGAACTTCCCGGGCCAAGGGGGTGGCCGGGACCGCCACCGGGCGTTATGGTTTTACCAAGCAATGGCGCGCTTGGTCCGATGAGAGCGTCTCAATCAAATGAATAAGACCCTAATGGAGGACGCAGTCCGATGACCATTGGTTCAAAACGTATCCACCCCTTGGTCGACAAGACGGCCGAGCAACTTCGGGCCGGCAAAGTCGGTCGCCGGGAGTTCTTGCGCACCGCTTGTCTGCTGGGTGTCTCGTCCGGCGCGGCCTATGCGATGGCCGGCAAGATTCTCGGTGAGGATTTGGTCGATCCGGCCTTGGCCCAGGATGGCACGCCCAAGCCCGGCGGCATTTTGCGGGTCGCGATGCAGGTGCAGAAAATGGAGGATCCAGCCACCTACTCGTGGGTGGAGATGTCCAACCAGACCCGGCACATCCTCGAGCATCTGACGATCACCGGTCCCGACAATATAACCCGGCCGATGTTGGCCGAGAGCTGGGAAGCTTCCGACGATCTCAAGGTCTGGACTTTCAATCTTCGCCAGGGCGTCAAGTGGCACAATGGCGATGAGTTCACGAGCGAAGACGTCAAGTTCAATTTTGAACGCTGGCTCGATCCGGCGCTCGGCTCGTCGAACATCGGCCTGTCCACGTTCTCCTCGATGGTCGAGGCGGACGGCGACAGCAAGAAGATGATCGACGGCGCGATCGAAGTTGTCGACGACCACACGATCCGGATCAATTTGCGTAAATCGGTCCTGTCCGTGGCCGAAGATCTGTACAATTATCCGACCGCCATCGTGCATCGCTCTTTCGGCGGCACGCTTTCAGACAATCCGATCGGCACCGGTCCGTTCACCCTGGCCGATTTGGCCGTTGGTGACCGCTGCATTTTGACGCGGGTCACGGAAACGACCAATGGCGAGCCGTTCGAGTATTGGGGCGAGGTCTATCTCGACGAAATCCACTACTACAATTTCGACGAGGACAACCAGCTGATCGCGTTCTCGAGCGGCGAGGTCGACACAATCTACGAGTTCGGCATCGAGCAGTATGCGCTTGCCGAAGCCCTCGAAGGCGAAATCATCGCCGCGAGAACAGCCCAGAATCTCTGCTGCCGCTTCCAGGTGACCCAGGCACCATTCGACGATATTCGCGTCCGCCAAGCGATCGTCAAAGCGGTCGACAACACGGTGTTCAAAGACCTGGTGTTCCAGGGCGACGGCGACATTGGCGAGAATCATCACGTGGCGCCCGTTCATCCCGAATATTATGCGCTGCCGCCGTTGGAGCGCGACGTCGAAGGAGCCAAAGCGCTTCTCGCGGAAGCGGGCATGGAGGGCCTGGAAATCACCATCGACGTCGGCAACACCGACGGGCCGTGGCATCAAACGGTCGCCGAAATCATGCGCGATCAACTCCAAGAGGCCGGTATCACGCTCAATATCAACGTGATGCCCGCCGCCAAATATTGGGAGATCTGGGACAAGACGCCATTCGGCGCCACCGCCTGGACCCACCGCCCGCTCGGTACGATGGTCATGTCGCTTGGCTACCGCACCGGGGTTCCCTGGAACGAGACCGGCTACGCCAATCCTGAGTTCGACGCGGCTCTCGACGAGGCGGAATCGATCATCGACGTCGAGGAGCGCAAAGAGAAGATGCAGGTCGTCCAGAAGATGCTCCAGGACGATGCGGTCATGGTGATGCCAATCTGGCGGCCAGTCTACACCATCATCAATGCCAAAGTTCAAAACTACCCGGCCCATCCGACCCAATACCACCAGTTCAATCAGGTCTGGATCGACGCCTAGCTGTTGACTGACAAAAACCCTCCGGCCGCCAGTCGGAGGGTTTTTTCATGCTGGCGGACGCCCACAAATGAACAACCATAGCCGCAGAGGACGGAACCCATGGTGATGCTCATCTTGCGCCGTTTGGCGCAAATGGTTCTGATCATGGTTGTCGCGTCCTTCATCCTGTTCGTGATCTTCGACACGCCCGAGTTCAAAAAGAAATTGGCTGTGGCGGAGCTGGGCGGATTTGCCGTCTCGGCGCTGGACGAACAGGATTACCAACAATGGTTGGCCGATAAGGGCCTGAACGTGCCTTTCACCCAACGCTACACGGATTGGGTCGGCAATGTTCTTCAGGGCGATTTCGGCAGATCGTTCGAGAAGAACACGGAGGTCGGGCCGCTCCTGGCCGATCGCCTGGTCAATACCGGCATTCTGGCTTTCTGGGTTTTTGCCCTGATGGTGCCGATCGCGTTGGTCCTCGGCGTCCTGGCGGGAATGCGCGAGGGCTCCACCCAGGACCGGGCAATATCGTTTTTGTCTGTGTTCACCACTTCCATCCCTGAGATCGCGACCGCGATCTTTCTAACGGTCATTTTCGCGCTCGGTTTGGGCTGGTTTCCGCCCAAGGCGGCGATGATCGGCGGTTTCGACTTCACCCAGTTGATCCTGCCGGTGATGACCTTGGTCCTCTACGATTTCGGCTACGTCGCCCGCATGACCCGGGCATCGATGGCCGAGGTCATGACTTCGCAATACATCCGGACGGCGGTGCTCAAGGGCATACCCTACCAGCGTGTGATCATGGGCCATGCGCTCAGAAACGCGCTGATCGCGCCCTTTACCGTGATCGTGCTGCAGTTGAACTGGCTTTTGTCGGGCGTGGTCGTTGTCGAGGTGTTCTTCGAATATGACGGCTTCGGCAAGCTGCTCCTAGAAGCCGCTCTGTTCGGCGACGTTGCCGTGGTCCAAGCCTGTACCTTAGTCGCCGTTATCGTGGCGGTGATGTCTCAGATCATCTCGGACATCGGCTACACCTTCCTCAATCCCCGTATCCGCTTCAGCTGAGGATCAAACGATGGCTACCCAGACCGAAATTCTCAGCGCCGATACCAGCTATCTGAAACGGCCCCAAAGCATTCTCCTTTTGTTGCTCATCATGTGGGTGCCGCTGACGGTCTATGTGATGTTCGGCAAGGCAGTTGGCCCAGCTGCCACCTACGCGCTGATTCCCGCCATTCCGGCGGTGATCCTGCTCTACGTCCTGGCGGTGACCTCATGGCGGGAAAGCTGGGTCGCGGTCCTCGGTGTGACGCTGGTCTGTTTCTGGCTCTTGATGGCCGTGAGCGCGCCCTTCCTGCCCCTGATCGATCCCAACAAACCGATCGCGCCCTTCGTGCAGCCGTTCAACGAATCCAGGGACTTCTACTTCTGGCTCGGCACCGACTTCAAAGGCCGTGACATGCTGAGCCGGGTCATTTGGGGCTGCCAGCGGGTTCTGGTCTGGGGCGTCACGGCGACGCTCGTCGCCTACGTCTTCGGCACCGTCATGGGCCTGATCGCCGGCTATCTCGGAGGCTGGGCCGACGAAATCATCTCCTTCATCGGCAACCTCTTTTTGTCCTTCCCGGTGCTGGTGCTGTTCATCGTCATCCTGACCTATCTCGGCCCCAGCGGTTTCAACATCGTCATCGCGGTCACCTTCGCTTCGGCGCCGGCGATTATGAGGATTGTCCGCGGGCTGACCATGGACATCAAATCGAGGGATTACGTGTTCGCCGCGCAAACCCGGGGCGAACATCCTTTCTACATCATGATCGTCGAGCTTTTGCCTAACGTCCGGGGCCCGATCATCGTCGATGCCTGTCTGCGGCTGGGCTACACCACCGTCGCCATCACGACGCTGACCTTCCTCGGCCTCGGCCTGCAACCGCCCGATCCGGATTGGGGCCTGATGATCAAGGAGGCCGCGAAGACGGCGATGCTGTTCAAGTTTTCTTACATGCTGATCATCCCGGCGATGGCCGTCTCCACGCTGATCTTGGGCTTCAACCTGCTGGCCGACGGTCTGCGCGAGATATCTCTTAGAGACTGAGGAGCGATCCCATGGCTTCAGCCAATGGCGCCCATACCGACCAGCCGATCCTCGAGTGCAACGATCTGTGCATATCCTACTTCACCCGCGCGGGCGAGATCCCCGCGGTGGTTGATTTTAATCTGAAGGTGATGCCCGGCGAATCGGTTGGGATCGTCGGCGAGAGCGGCTGCGGCAAGTCGACGGTCGCGCTCGCCATCATGCAGTACATGGGGAAAAACGGCCGGGTGATGTCCGGCGAGATCAAGTTCAAGGGCCGCGACCTCACGGCGATGAGCCAGGAGGAGCTCCGTCAGCTTCGCGGCTCTCAGATCTCCATGGTCTATAAGGAGCCGATGGCGTCGCTCAATCCAGCGATGAAGATCAGCAAACAGTTGATGGAAGTGCCGCTCTTCCATGAACCGAATTGCAGCGAGAAAGAGGCCCACGACCGGGCGCTGGACCTTTTGACCAAGGTGCGTCTGCCCGACCCGCCTCGGATCATGGATTCTTATCCTCACCAGATTTCCGGCGGCCAGCAGCAGCGTGTCGTCATCGCCATGGCGCTTCTCTCCAACCCGTCTTTGCTGCTTTTGGACGAGCCGACCACGGCGCTCGACGTCACCGTCGAGGCCGGCATCGTCGAGCTGATCGGTGAGATCGCCAAGGAATTCGGGACCTCGATGATCTATATCAGCCATAATTTGGGGCTGATTCTAGAGACCTGTGACCGGATCACGGTCATGTATTCCGGTGAGGCGGTGGAGACCGGTAACGTCGTCGAGGTCTTCGACAAGATGCGCCACCCCTACACAAGGGGCTTGTTCAACTCGATCCCTCTGCCGGGTGCCGACAAGAAGGCAAGGCCACTGGTCCCGATCCGAGGACAACTGCCCCTGCCCCATGAACGTCCCGACGGGTGTAATTTTGGTCCTCGCTGCGATTTCTTCGAGGAGGGCACCTGCGACCACGGCAGGATCGAGATGGAGCAGGTGCCGGGCGAGCAAGGACATGCGAGCCGTTGCCGTCGGTTCAATGAGATCGATTGGATGAGCGCTTTCGAGCGCGCCGAGGTTGGCGGGGACATCGAGCCGGGCGAGGTGGTCCTCGAGGTCGATCGCCTGAAGAAGTATTACGAGATCCATGACCGGTCGCTCCTGGCCATGATCCGCGGTAAATCGGTAAAGACGGTCAAGGCCAATGAACGCCTCGACTTCGATGCACGGGAGGCTGAAACCGTCGCCATTGTCGGCGAAAGCGGTTGCGGAAAATCGACCTTCGCCAAGGTGTTGATGGGTCTTGAGACGGCGACCGACGGTGAGGTTCGCCTGCAAGGCCAGAGTTTGGGCGACGTCCAGGTGCAGAAGCGAAAGCCTCAGACCGTGGGCTATCTGCAGATGATCTTCCAGAATCCGTTCGAGACCCTGAACCCAAGCTACACGGTGGGCCAGCAGATCAGCCGGGTCATCCGCAAGTTCGGCGTCGAGGATGACGACGAGAAGATCAAGTCACGGGTGATGGAGTTGCTTGACCTGGTGAAGCTGCCTCGCGAGTTCTATTACCGCAAGCCGCGTCAGCTTTCCGGTGGCCAGAAGCAACGGGTGGGCATTGCCCGGGCGTTCGCCGGAGATCCGAAGGTGGTGATCGCCGACGAGCCGGTCTCGGCGCTGGACGTCTCGGTCCAGGCCGCTGTGACCCAGCTTTTGATGGACATTCAAAGCCGCAATCGCACGACGCTCTTGTTCATCAGCCACGATCTCTCCGTCGTCCGCTATCTCTCGGACCGGATCGTGGTCATGTATCTCGGCCACATCATGGAGCAGGGGACGACGGACGAGGTCTTCGCGCCCCCTTATCATCCCTACACCGAAGCCCTTTTGTCGGCCGTGCCGATCGCCGACACGTCCGTTCAGAAGAAGCACATCGTCCTCGAGGGCGATATTCCGAGTGCGGTCAATCCGCCGCCCGGCTGTCCGTTCCAGACCCGGTGTCCGCGCAAGATCGGCAAGGTCTGCGAGGACGAGGAGCCGCCGGAGGTCGAGCTGGCCAATGGCCATGTGATCAAGTGCCATCTGTCCCGCGAGGAACTCGACCAGATGGAACCGGTCATCGTGCTCGGCAATCACCCGGCCAAGGAAGAGCGCATCGCGTCCTAGAAGGTTTGATTGATTTCTCGATCGTGCTGATTGGGGCCGGTTCGCATCGAGACCCGCCAAACCAGCGATCACAAATGCGCGATACGTATTAACACTAGCTCAACAGGTTGCGTGTATTGTTCCGCTCGACCAAGGGTGGGAGCTGGTGGGCCGTGTCTCCTGATCGCAAATCGAGCTATGAGGTTCACGTCCTCGAGGGGACAAGATGGACCATCATTGCCGTTTTTACCGACGGTCAGGAGGGCCGACAGCTTTTCTCGAAGCTGAGCAACAGCGGACGCTATCGTGGCGTGCGTCTGGTCAAAGAGTTCTACATCAGCACCAACACAATGCCGCATACCACGATCGTCCGGGACACGACAGCGCCCGAGGCACCCGTTATTCAGGTTCCATCCCAGCAAGGGAGCCGGCGGGCGGTCGTCGGACCGGACGGCGGCGCCAAGCTAGCGAAACACGCCCGAACCAGCGCAGCCAAGGCCAAGGCGCCGCCGCCGAAGCCTGCCCCGCGGGCTGTAAGAACAGCAACCAAACCGGCACGGCAGAAAGCCGGATCGAGCAATCTTATGACGAATGTCATCTGGGGCACATCGGTCCTGGCTTCATTCGGCGCCGGGGTCCTGTTGTTCAGCTACATCTCATAGGCGTCGACGCCGGACTTGCCGTAGCATCGGATGGCGGCGGACCCGCTCGAGCCTCAACGCAGCCGGCGTTAACGTCAAAGAAATCGAGTTCGTTCATGGTTGGTCCGATCTTGCCCGTGGGAGCCAGCGGTGGCGGCGTCACCTGAACGAAGTCCGAGCTACGAGATCCATCTGCTCGAACGTGGCCGTTGGACCATCACGGCATTGTTCGACGATACCCAAGACGCGCGAACGCGTTTCGCGGCGCTGGCGGGCAGCGGCCGATATCAGGGCGTAAGGCTGGTGAAGGAATTCTACGTTGCTGGCCAGAACGAGCCGTCGATCGCCGTGATCAAAGACACCACGATCAAGGATCAGATGCCGGATCGGTCAACCCTGCGCACGGGTTCGGCCAAAACACTGGTCGGCCATAAGGCGGGAGCCAAATTGGCGAAGGCGGTTCGAACCCATTCCCATACCATGGCCGCGCTCCGCAACCGACCGCAGCCGCCGCCAACACCTCAAGTGCCTCAGCAGCCGCCACCGGCCACCGGCTGGTGGGTTTACGCTTTGGGCGGCACGATTGCCGGCTTCGCGTTCCTCCTGGGCTTTTTCGCGATCACTCTCGGCTAAGAGCAGTTCGGACATCGGGCGCAAACCACGGCTCGGCCATCCGTCAGAGCTTTATTTCGATAATCTTAGAAATACCGTTGTAATGGATCCGGCGCCCGGTTATATCCCAATCATGGACATCGAACGCATAGCTTCCCGTCTCGAGGCCCTGGGCAATCCGAGCCGGCTCGACATCTACCGCCTGCTGGTGCGCGCGGGCGACAGCGGCCTAGCCGTCGGCCAATTGCAGGAAGCCACGGCCATCCCGCGGTCGACCTTGTCCCATCACCTCCATCGTTTGATCGCCGTCGGGCTGGTTGAGCAGGAACGGAGGGCCACGACCTTGATCTGCCGGGCCCGCTTCAGGGTGATGGATGAGACCTTAGGCGCGCTGGTGCGCGAATGCTGTGCCGACCTCAGCGAACACGACCACACGCGTGTGGCGTGATGGGAGAATATTGCCGATGACCGCCCTCGTTGCCCGGATGAACAAAGCGCTGATCGAACCGGATCGGGTTTGGTTGGCCATAGCCGCGCTGTTTGTTGCCCTGGCTTTGACGGCGCCCGATCAGGCGATCGCCAGCGCGACCTTTACGGTTCAGGCGCTCGTGAGCGTCGCTTTCTTCCTGATCGCATCGATCGCCATCGCAGCCTACGCCAAAGCGTCGGGCGCGGACGCCCTGATCGCCCGGGCGTTCACGGGTCGCTCGACCATGATGATCGTCAGCGCGGCCCTGGTCGGTGCCCTGTCTCCCTTTTGCTCCTGCGGCGTCATTCCGTTGATCGCCGCCCTTCTGGCCATGGGCGTGCCGCTGCCGGCGGTGATGGCGTTCTGGCTGTCCTCACCGCTCATGGATCCCTCCATGTTCGTCCTGACCTTGGGCACGCTCGGGCTCACCTTCGCGCTGTTCAAGACCGCTTCTGCGATCATCATCGGTCTGATCGGCGGGTTCGGCATGAGCGCGTTGATGGCGGGCGGGCAGTTCGCCGAGCCCTTGCGTGCCGGTGTTGGCGATGGCGGCTGCGGCGCATCAGCCGTGCGTCGTCAGGCGCCGGTCCACTGGCGGTTCTGGCACGACGAAAGCCGCCGCCAGACATTCGCCGACAATGCTCTTCAAAACCTTTTGTTCCTGGGCAAATGGCTGACGCTCGCCTTCGTGCTGGAAAGCCTGATGCTGGCCTACGTCCCCGCTGACCGGGTCGCGAGCCTGGTCGGCGGTGACGGCTTGTTCTCCATCATGCTGGCGACTGTCGTCGGTATCCCGGCCTACCTGAACGGCTACGCGGCGCTGCCCCTGGTGGGCGGCCTGATCGAGCAGGGCATGGCACCCGGCGCCGGCATGGCCTTTCTCCTCGCCGGCGGCGTCAGCTGCATCCCGGCGGCGATCGCCGTTTGGGCACTGGCCAAGCCGCCGGTATTCGCAGCCTATCTGGGCTTTGCCGTGCTGGGCGCCATGAGCATGGGCCTCCTTTTCGCCCTGATCGCCTAAGCCCCGCGCTCAGGGCATCAGCTGGCCGCCATTGACCTCGATGATCTGGCCGGTGACGTAGCCCGACAGACGATCGCTCGCCAAGAACAGAAAGGCACCGGCGCAGTCATCGCCGGTGCCGAGCCTTTTCCACGGGATTTTCACTCGCGTCGCCTGCAGTTTCTCCGGCGTCGAGTAGATCTGGTGAAAGGGCGTGTCGATGGTTCCGGGCGAGACCGCATTGACCCTGATGCCGTCGCCGGCGAGTTCCGTGGCCAACGATCGGGTGAACGTGGAAACGAACGCCTTGGCCGCGCTGTAGAGGCTGGAGCCGGCACTGCCGCCGGATCGCGCCGAGATCGAGCTCACATTGATGATCGCGCCACCGCTTTCCTTCAGGGCCGGCAGAGCGGCGCGGCACGCAATCACGACGGAACGGGCGTTGAGGTCGAAGACAGCATCGATCGTCTCGTCGTCCATGTCGCCGAGCGGATGGCGACCCAGCATATGACCGGCATTATTGATCAGGAGATCGAGCCCACCCAGCGCTTCGATCGCCCCCAGAACGACCTCGCGGACGTCGGCCATAACCCGAAAATCGCCCTGCAACAGGGCCTCGGCGCCGACCGCTTCGGCGACAGCGGCTGCGTCCGGATTGCCTCGGTGATGCAGGACCAGCCGGGCCCCTTCCTCGGCGAAACGCCTGGCCGCCGCCGCGCCGATGCCGCTGCTGGCGCCGGTGATCAACACCCGCTTGCCGGCCAAGCCAAAGCTGTCATCGCCCATGGATCCGTCCCCCATCGATCTTGCACGTTCGACGCTTGCATCTACGTCACGGAATGACAATCGAGGAGGATCAGTTCATGTGGTTCACATCACGCGACAAGCAGGCCATGCCGAGCCCGAAGGAAGCGCTCGTCGGCCGGCCGGATCCGATCACGGAGCCTCAGGCCCATAGGGTCAACGGCCGGCCCTTGGACGGCCCTTTCCCCGAGGGCATTCAGCTTGCCCTCTTTGGTCTGGGGTGTTTCTGGGGCGCTGAACGCAAGTTTTGGCAAACCGACGGTGTCTGGGTGACGGCGGTCGGTTATGCCGGCGGCATGACCCCCAACCCGACCTATGAGGAAGTCTGCAGCGGCCGCACCGGTCACAACGAGGTGGTCCGTGTGGCTTACGACCCGGCCCGGGTGAGCTATGACAACCTGCTTCAGCTGTTCTGGGAGAGCCACGATCCAACCCAGGGCATGCGCCAGGGCAATGATGTGGGCACGCAATACCGCTCCGGCATCTACACCTATACCGGCGATCAGGCCCGAGCCGCGAACCAGTCCAAGGAGCATTTCCAGAAACGCCTGGGCAAGCACGGCAAGGGGGTGATCACCACGGAAATCGTCGACGCGCCGCCCTTCTACTTTGCTGAGGACTATCACCAGCAATATCTCGCCGCCCGGCCCGGCGGTTATTGCGGCTTAGGAGGTACCGGCGTCCGCTACCAGGGTTAGAAACAGGGTCGAGAAAGACCCACGGAGCCTTGTGGTCGGCGCCGGTGACGTCCTAAACAGTCGATCAAGCGCGATGGCGCTATCGGGGGAAACGGACGTCTCGGCCTATGTTCTACGAAACCAAACAGTTCTTGGTGGCGGTTGTGGTCATGCTTGCAGCCGCTGCTGCCATTTTAATCGGATCCGATCGCCTCAGTTCCGACAGGTCGCTCAGCGCGAGTGCTGACGAACCAGACGTCGATCGCCTCGCGGGGCCGTCGCCCACCGAAGTCGCCGCTAACATTGAACACATCAAGACCCTGACCTCCGAACTCGAGCAGACCCGCGACGTGGCCGCCGAGCAGCGGGCCAGAAACGAGGAGGCTTCCGCGCTCCTGGCGTCTCGAAATGATCAGCTAGAGCGGCTCAACGCCGATCTGGCGGCGCTGAAGACGGAAACCTCGGAGACCGAACAGCAGATCGCCGCCGTTCGGGATGAATTGGCGGCGACGACCGCCAGCCTGGAGGCGGCGGAGGTCGAAAAGGGCCAGCTAACCGAGAGCCTGGAGGATCAACGAGCACGTCTGACCGAGGCATTAGCGTCACAGAAAGAAGCCGCTCAGGCCGAAATCGACCAGTTGGTCGAGAGGACCCGGACGCTCGAAGACCGGCTGAGCGCGGCGTTGACCGAGAGCGAGCAGCGACGGGCGCACGCCGCCGAACAGTTGGAGGCCGTTCGCAGCTCGGTCACGGCGCTTTTGACCGACAATCTCGCCTTGCAGGATAAGCTGGCCGAAGCCGATACCGACGTTCGGGATCTGCTTATCGAGCGGGATGAGGCCCGGGCCGCCGCCGCCGAGGCCGAAGCGACCCAGCGGGCGATTGCAGGACAACGCGATCAAACACAGGCGCGGTTGGAAGCGGCCGAGCGCGAGGCCTCCGAAGAACGCGATCAGAGCCAAGCCCAGTTGGCGGTGATCCAGGCGGATCGAGACCGGCTGACGCAAGAGCTCCGGCAGAGCGAGCGCCAGCTGACGGCGCTCGAGCGGGCAAGCGCGTTGCGCGTCGCCAATGACGACAATACCGCCGTGGCGGTCAGGCAGACGGTGCGCACGCTCATGGCGGATGCCGAACGGCTCCGGCAGGAGCTGGAGACGGCGGAACAGGCGCTCGCGGCGGCGAGACAGGAACGCACCGAGCTCGAAACGGCTTTGGCGGATCTGCGAAGCGAAAGCGAAACCGCGCTCGCGGCCGCTTCCGCCGAAGCGGAAAGTGCTGAACAGCGTCTCACCGCCGAGCGGGACGAACTCAACGAGACGATCGCCCAGCTCCGGGCCGATCATCAAGAGGCGCTCGAGGCTGCAAACGACCGGGCGGATGAGCTTCGCGACCGTTTGACCGAGGAACGCGATCAGGCGCGCTCGGCATTGCAAGCCACGGAAGAGAATTTGGCGATACTGGTCGAAGAGCGCGCTGCGTCCGAAGAGGCCCTGAGCGAGGTTCGTGATCAGGAGCAAGGCGCCCGGGAGCAGCTCGCCACCCTTGAGCGTGAACGGTCACTCGCCCTTGCCGACGACCAGGCGCAGAGCGCCGCCGTCCGCGATACGATCAATGCGCTGCTCGCTGCCAATACCGGCCTTCAAGACGAGCTGACGGCGAGCGAAGAGGCGCTTGCCGCGGCCAGACAAGAGCTAGCGGATGCGGAACAAGCGGTGGTTTCGCTCCAAGACGATAATCAGACGGCGCGTGAAGACGTTGCGGCTGTTGAAGACAGACTGGCTGCCGATCTCAACCGTGTTCAAAGCGAGCTCGAAACCGCGGAAAGCGAACTCGAGCGGGTCACCCGTGAGAGGGATGAGCTGACCCAGACCCTTGCCACCCTTCGGACCGACAGCGAAACCGCTCTTCAGGCCGCCGGTAACGAAGCGGAAAACCAGCGCCAGGCACTCATCGCCGAAGCGCAAGCGACACAAGACGAACTGACCACCGAGCGGGACGAAGCGCTTCAGGGCCTGGAGACGGCGAACGCCGAGCTCAACGAGGTTGTCCGCCAGCGGGACGAACTTAACCAGGCGGTCGCCTCGCTTCTGCAAGAAAATGAACAGGCCTTGCAGCTCGCTGAGGCCGAAGCCGCGCGCGAACGAGAAGCGTTGTTGGCGTCCGCGGCGGAAAGAGAAGAGACGCTTACGGCCGAACGGGACCAGGCCCGCCAGGAGCTGGCGGAGGCCAGGGAAGCGGGTAGCCAGTCCCGCACGGCGTTGAGCGCTCAGCTGGAGCAACTGAAAAGCGACGCAATTGAGGCACAGCGCGCGGCGGAGGCTGCAAACGCTCTCAGCGAGGAAAGGCTGAGTGAGATCGATGCCGCCAAGCAGCAACAGGCCGGTCTGGAGCAAGAACTAACGCAAGCGAAAACGGCCGTGGACGAAACCTCGGATCGGCTCGGCTCCGCGTTGGCGGCCCGGGACGAGGCCCTCTCGCAGCTGGCCAATGCCCGGTCAGAACGGAACCAGCTGGAACAGGATCTGACCGAGGCAACGGGCCAGCGTCTCGAGATGGCTGACCGGCTGGATAAGGCCGAAGCAACGGCCCAAGGCGCCAGCGCGGAGATCCGTTCCTTGATCGAACGGATCGATGAACTGGAAGCCGAGATCGCGGAACGTGATCAGCGGATCGCCAATCTCGATGATGAGATCGCGCAAGCTCGAGCGGCTGAGCAGGATGCCGTTGAAGTGCGCGATGCCTTGAGCAATCAGATTGATGGTCTGCAGACGGATCTTCAAAGCACCCGGGAGGCCGGGAACGCCGCCGAACAGTTGGAGCAACAGGTCCTCACCCTCCGCGCCGACAATCAGGCGTTGGAGGAGGAGTTGCTAAGCCTCAGAGACCAGACCGCGCGGGCCGATGAGGAACAGGCAGCGGACGACGCCGGGCAGACCTCGACAGCCGCGGCCCCCGTGGGCGATCCGTCCCAGATCGAGCCGGCCGCGGGAGGGCCCTCCGCGACAAATCGCGACGGCATCGTCGCCTACCAGTCGGGGGAGTATCAGCGGGCCTACGACATCTGGAGCGGCCTGGCAGAACAGGGTGTCGCCAACTCCCAGTTCCACCTGGGTGGAATGCTGCTGGACGGCACCTTGGGTGAAGTCGACCGGGTCGGCGCCTACGTCTGGCTGAGCCGCGCCAACGAGAATGGGATCACGAGGGCGAGACCGTTGCTGCAGCGGGCCGAGACCGAAATGACCGCGCTGGAACTGGAGACCGCCGAACGTAGGCTCGAGCAATAGCGGGTGTGCCCTTGGCGAAGCATTGGTGATCGCCTGGGCGGCACCCATGGGAGTGTCGCTGGAAAGATGCTGGCCAAATCCCGCCGGTTTTGATATTCAACCCCTGCTGTTGACCAAGAACAGCGGTCCCGATTGACACGCACGGGGTGAGCTATGACAGACATGGGTCCAAATAACCCGCACCATTGAGTGCTGAATGCCGGTTGGAACGATCGTTCCGATCTCGGCAACCATTCTTTCTGTCGCTTTCCTTCAGCGCAAGCTCCGGTAGCCCAGCGACCTGAGCTCGCCTCCGTCGATCGGAAACGTTCCCGATGAATGTGTCGTTTCGAAGCGTGATGCGCTTCGCCTGGTCCCATTGGCGTCAACGGCCGTGGTCCATGGCGGTTCTTGGCTTGGCCCTTACCGCTGCCACCGCTGCCGACGTGTTAGGACCACTGATGATCGGGCGTCTCACCGATGCGGTGGCGACAGCGCCCGCGTCGACGGCCGATGCCTTTTTCTGGTTGGGCGCGCTCACGATGACGACGATCGCTTATCACGCGGCCCACAAGGGTGGCGACTATCTCTGGTGCATCGTTCAGTGCGGCGTCATGCGCGGTATTTGCGCGGATGCATTCGCGAAAGTTCAGCGGTTCGCCGCGGTCTGGCACGCCAATACCTTCGCCGGCAAGACCGTGCGCAACATCACCCGCGGCGTCTGGGTGTTCGATGATTTCGGCGACGCGCTATACTTCCATTTGATACCGGCACTGTCGGTAGTCATTGGTTTGGTCATCGTGCTGGCTTTGCATTGGCCGCTCCTGGGTCTGACCTTCGCCATCGGCACAGCGATCTATTTGGCCGCGAGCCTTCACCTCAATCTCACTTACGTGGTGCCGAAACGCCGCCGAGCCGTCGCTGTCGACAGTGAGCTGTCGGGCGCCCTCGCCGATGCCATCACTTGCAACGCGGTTGTCAAGGCGGTGGCTTCCGAGGCCCGTGAGGAGCAAAGGCTCGCCTCTTTGCTCGGGCGTTGGCAGACGATCTTCAGATCCGTCTGGTTCGCCTCGATCAACACGGCGGTCGCCTTGAGCGCTCTCTTGATCCTGAACCAGTTCATCCTGGTCGCCATGACCCTCAACTATTGGCGGGGCGGCGACGCCAGTGCCGGCGACGTGCTGTTCGTTCTTTCGGCCGCATTCACGCTCAATGCCTATTTGCGCGATATCGGGATGCACATCCGCGATCTGCAGCAAGCGGCCAACGATCTCGAACCGGTCGTCGCGTTCGTCGACCAGGAGACCGAGGCGAGGGGCGCCCGCCTTCCCGACCTCCAGGTCAGCCGGGCAAGCGTCATCTTCGAGAGCGTTCGCTTCGGCTACTACAAGCAGTCGAGCTGGCTGTTCGAGGATCTCAACGTGAGGATCGAGCCCGGTGAACGCGTAGCCCTGGTGGGCCGGTCCGGCAGCGGCAAGACGAGCTTCACCAAGCTCCTCCAGGGTCTCTATCCGATCGACGGCGGCAGGATCCTTGTCGACGGCCAGGATGTTCGGAACGTCAACATCGAAAGCCTGCGCCGGACCATCGCGCTGGTGCCTCAGGAACCGATCCTGTTTCACCGCTCGCTTGAGGAAAACATCGCCTACGCACGACCCGGGGCTGATTTGGCGCAGATCAGGGAGGCAGCCCGGATGGCGAATGCCGCCGAGTTCATCGAACAGCTGACCGAAGGCTATGACACGCTGGTCGGCGAGCGGGGGGTCAAGCTTTCCGGTGGTGAGCGCCAGCGCGTCGCGATCGCGCGGGCGATGTTGGCCGATTGTCCGCTTCTGATCCTGGACGAGGCGACCTCATCTTTGGACAGCCTGTCCGAGCGGCTCATTCAGGATGCATTGAAACGGCTGATGGCCAAGCGAACGACGATCATCATCGCCCATCGTTTGTCGACGGTGACCGACGTCGATCGCATTTTGGTGTTCGAGAAAGGACGCATTGTCGAGAGCGGTACCCATGAGGCCCTCATGGCCACGGGCATCGGCGTCTACAGACGTTTGTATCTGTCCCAGGCCGAAGCCTTCAGACCGGCCATCGTCGCTTAGAGCGTGGTCCGGCCGAATGGAACCACTCGATCGGATAAAAAGGTGGATCCGACAGCGGCCGGGTTGTGAGAGGCGGATCAGGCGACGGCCGCCTGATCCTTGCCCTCACCAGGTTCCGTCGACACAACCTGGTCCGGATCCTTGAGCACGTAGCCCCGGCCCCAGACCGTCTCGATATAGTGATCGCCGCCGGTCACGCCGGCGATTTTCTTGCGAAGCTTGCAGATGAAGACGTCGATGATCTTCAGTTCCGGCTCGTCCATGCCGCCGTAGAGATGATCGAGGAACATCTCCTTGGTCAGCGTCGTGCCCTTGCGCAAGGAGAGCAGCTCGAGGATGCTGTATTCCTTGCCGGTCACATGGAGGCGACGGCCTTCGGCCTCGACCGAGCGGGTGTCGAAATTGACGGTCAGCTTGCCGGTCTTGATCACCGATTCCGAATGGCCCTTGGAGCGCCGAACGATCGCATGGATCCGGGCGACCAACTCGCCCTTGTGGAATGGCTTGGTAAGATAGTCATCGGCACCGGTGGAAAGACCGCGAACCTTGTCGTCGATCTCCTGGCGGCCCGAGAGGATGAGGACCGGCGTCTTGATCTTGGCGGCCCGCAAACGGCGGACCACCTCGTAGCCGTCAATGTCCGGCAGGGTCAGGTCGAGCACGATGATGTCGAAGTCGTAAAGCTTGGCGATCTCGATCGCATCCTCGCCGCAGTCGGTCGGCTCGAAGACGATGCCTTCCTCGGTCAGGGCCGTCTCAATGAGCTTGGCCGACACAACATCGTCTTCAACAATCAGAGCTCGCATCGTCTAACTCCAGGAGCGCGGACGCTCGGTTCCGTTAAGCTGACGCTTACCTTTAAGCGTAAAAACCTAAGACAATCTTAATTCAGGTTGCAGAAGCGGAGATCAAAGCAACCACCGTCTCCCGCGTTCTTCTTCCTTGTTATGCAACTCAAACGTTTATGTTTTGTTAATGATGCTCGCCGAAGCTGGGATCCGGAGACAGCCATGACGCTCAAAGACGATCTCACCCGCCGGCTCGCCCAGCTCCCGCCCTACCGGTTGCGCGGGACAGTGGTGCGCATCGACGCCGGCCTGGTCCGGTGCGCCGGCCTTACCGGTCTCGCCGGTGTCGGCGATGCCTGCCGGATAACCCGCAAGGGCAGCCTTCCTCCCGTTCCGGCGGAGGTCGTGGGCTTCGCCGCCGATCATCTCTTCTTGCTGCCTTACGACGATCTGGACGGTGTGGTCTATGGTGCCCGCGTCGAGATCGAGCCCGCGTTCAACCTGGTCGCCCCGTCCTCCCGCTGGCTGGGGCGGGTTGTCGACCCGTTTACCGCGCCTTTGGACGATCGAGGCCCCCTGCCACCGGGCCGTTCGGCCTACGACCTTCGCGCCCCACCGCCGGCGGTCGGCCGACGTCAGGGGCTCGGATCTCCGCTCCGCTTCGGGGTGCGGGCGCTCGATCTGTTCACGCCCTGCCTCCGGGGCCAACGGCTCGGCGTGTTCGCCGGCTCCGGGGTCGGCAAGTCCAGCCTCATCTCTATGATCGCCCGGCAGAGCGATGCCGATGTCATGGTAATCGGACTGATCGGCGAGCGCGGACGCGAGGTCCGTGAATTCATAGAAGACACTTTGGGAGCGGATGGCATGGCGCGCAGCGTCCTGGTCGCCGCCACCTCCGATATGCCGGCGATGAGCCGTCGGCGGGCCGCCTTCCTCACCGTCACCATCGCCGAGGCCTTGCGCGACGAGGGCCTCTCGGTGCTGTGCATCATGGACAGCGTCACCCGCTTCGCCATGGCGCTTCGGGAGATCTACCTGGCTGCCGGCGAGCCACCCACGACCAAGGGCTACCCGCCGAGCGTCTTCGCCGAACTGCCGCGCCTTTTGGAGCGGATCGGCCCCGGCGAGGCCGAGGGAACGATCACCGGCCTGCTCACCGTGCTCGTCGAAGGCGACGACACCAACGAGCCGGTGGCCGACTCCGTGAGGTCGATCCTCGATGGCCATGTCATCTTGGACCGCCGGATCGCCGAGGGTGGCCGATTTCCCGCCGTCGACGTGTTGGCCAGTCTTTCCCGAACCCAGGACCGGGCGCTGAGCCCGGCCCAGCGCGGGCTCGCCGATCAGGCACGCAAGCTGCTTAGGGCCTATGAAGATGTCGCCGAGCTTGTCCAGTTGGGCGCCTACGCCGCCGGCGCCGATCCCGTGGCGGATGAGGCCATCAGACGTCACGAGGCAATCCAGGCGGTGCTTCGTCAGCCCATGAGCGACCCGCAAGCGTCGGGCGACGCGTTCGCCACTCTGGCGAGTGCGCTGGGCATCGCCTACACGCCTGAACCTTGATGGCGACACACGACAAGGGCTTGGACGCGCTGGCACGCTTCCGGCACCTGGCCCGGGATCAGGCGCGGCTCGAGCTGGCCAAGGTCGACAAGCGGGTCCAGGGGATCGCTCAGGCCCGGGCCCAGCTGAGCCGGGATTTGACGGCGGAACGCGCGGTCCGCGGCGAGACGCCCTTCGATGATGCGATCGCTTACGGGCGGTTCGTCGAAAGCGCCCGCGCCCGCGAGATCGACTGGCAGAGACAGGAACGAGCGCTGGATGAGCTGCGCCAGCAGGCGGCGCGCCAGCTGGCCGATTGTGAACGCGGTGTCGAGCAGGTTGAGCGACTGCTCGAGGCCAAGCGGCGCGATCGCCGGGTTCTTATGGAACGGGCCGAGGCCAAGGCCTTCGACGAACTGGCGACCATTCGCTTCGCGGCACGGCGGTCAGAAGACCCGGTTTAATCGCGGGACTGAGCAAGCAAGCGGTTTTGTCGGCAAAAGACGCCTCGTTGGCGCTGCTTGCCACCTAAAAGGCAGATTGCTAGCTTCCGCCATCCCAAAACCGGAGCCTATCCCGCCCATGAAGCTGCTCGCCGGCAACGCCAACAGGCCGCTCGCCGAAGCCATCGCCGCGTCTTTGAGGGTCGAGCTCACCAACGCGACCGTTCACCGCTTCAACGACATGGAGGTGTGGGTCGAGATCCACGAAAATGTCCGGGGCGAGGACATGTTCGTCATCCAGCCGACCTCCTATCCGGCGAACGACAATCTGATGGAGTTGCTGGTCTGCCTCGACGCGCTCAGGCGGGCGTCGGCCCGGCGGATCACAGCGGTCATGCCCTATTTCGGCTATGCGAGACAGGACAGGAAACCCTCGCCCCGCACCCCGATCTCGGCGAAACTGGTGGCCAATCTGATCACCACCGCCGGCGCCTCGCGGGTCCTGACCATGGATTTGCACGCCGGGCAGATTCAGGGCTTTTTCGACATCCCCGTCGACAATCTCTTCTCGGCTCCTCAATTCGTTCCCGACATCACCAACAATTACGGCACCGACGATCTGATGATCGTATCGCCCGACGTCGGCGGCGTCGGCCGGGCCCGAGCCCTGGCCAAGCGCCTTGACGTGCCATTGGCGATTGTCGATAAGCGCCGCGAACGGGCGGGCGTGGCCGAGGTCATGAACGTCATCGGTGACGTCAAGGGCCGGCGATGCATCCTCTACGACGATATCGTCGACAGTGGAGGCACGCTTTGCAAGGCTGCTGACGCGCTGCTGGAAGCGGGTGCGTCATCTGCCATGGCCTACGCAACCCACGGTGTTCTTTCGGCGGGAGCGGTGACCAAAATTGCGGCGAGTTCGCTCGAAAAGCTGGTCATCACCGATAGCATCAAACCGACGGAAGCGGTCCGCGTCACCGATCAGATCCGGGTCCTTTCGGTGGCCCAGCTTCTGGGCGAGGCGATCAGCCGGATCTCGAGCGAAAGTTCGGTGTCGAGCCTGTTTGATTAGAGCAGATCAAGCACCGGCGCCGTTGCCGGCAATCTGACGAAACCTCTGTCCGGGGCGGATGGAACCGTGCCGGAGGGAACTAGGGACAAAGATCATGAGTGATGTCGTCAATCTCGAAGCCGAAACCCGCGAACGCACGGGCAAGGGCCCCAACCGTCGCCTGCGCGATGAGGGACGGGTTCCGGCAGTCATCTATGGCGGCGATGATGACGTCCAGATGGTGTCGCTGGTGGCCAAGGAAGTCCGCCGCGAACTCCAGACCAACGCCCGCTTTTTCAGCTCGGTCTGCGAGCTCAAGCTTTCGGACAAGACGATCCGTGTGGTTCCCCGTGAAGCTCAGGTTCATCCCGTGACCGACGAAGCCATTCATCTCGATTTCATTCGGGTGAAGCGGGGTTCGAGCGTGACCGTCGAGGTGCCGGTGACGTTCTTGAACGAAGAGACCTCGCCGGGCCTCAAACGGGGCGGCGTGCTCAACATCGTTCGCCGCGAGATCGAACTGGTCTGTCCCGTGGAGGCGATCCCTGACGAGATCACCGTCGATCTCGGTGCCCTCGACATCAACGATTCGGTGCACATCAGCCAGGTGTCGCTCGCCGACGGCGTTGAACCGACCATCACCGACCGCGACTTCACCATCTGTACGATCGTTGCCCCGGGCGGCGGCATGCAGTCCGAAGAAGAGGAAGACGCGGATGCCGGCGAGGAAGATGCCGGCGAGGACGTGGACGATAGCGAGGACTGATCGCCGCTTCTCAGACGGCGGTCGGTTGATCGGCTGGTTCGAGGGTGAGCGGCGATGCAACTCTGGCTCGGCCTCGGCAATCCGGGAGCCAATTACGCGCTGCACCGGCACAATGTCGGCTTCATGGTTATGGACTTGCTGGCGGACCGATACCGATTTCCTGCCTGGCGCCAGCGCTTCCAGGGTCTGATCAGCGATGGTCGGATCGACGGCGAACGAACGCTCCTGCTGAAGCCGCTCACCTTCATGAACGAGAGCGGCCGGTCCGCCGGCGAAGCCCTTCGTTTTTATAAGCTCGAGGTCGACCGTCTGATCGTGTTTCATGATGAACTCGATCTGGCACCCTTCAAGCTCCGCGTGAAAACGGGAGGCGGCGTGGCCGGCCACAACGGCCTCAGAAGCCTGGCCGCCCATCTCGGAACACAAGCCTTCAAGCGGGTCCGCGTCGGCATCGGCCATCCGGGTCACCGCGACCGGGTCACCGGCCATGTGCTGGGCAACTACGCCAAGGCCGAGATCGAGCCGCTGACCGATCTTCTGGCGGCAATCGGCGACGCGGCGCCCTTACTGGCAGCGGGTGACGACGCCGGGTTCATGAATAAGGTTGCGCTTCTGACCCGGCCCCCGGCAACCAAAGGGCCCTGATCCGAGATGGCTGTGGCCGCCTACCAGCTTCTGATCCGGCCCGTGTCCAGATGGACGAAGTCTGAACCCGGATAGTAGCCGACACCGCCGGCTTTCATCTCCAATGCCTCGGTGCGAAGACGGCTGAGCGTCTGGCCGGGCAAGCGCACGTCGACGGCTCTGCCGACCAGATGAAGGCTTTGGCGGGCGACCTGGTGACCCGTTTCCAGGAGCCAGGCGTTGGTCTCCGGCGAGCGATAGCCGCAGATCAAATCGAACGGCTCTTCCGTGCCCAGCCGGCGCTGAAGCGTAACCAACTGATCGAACAGCCGGACATCCATGGGCCGGATCTCATCCCGGCGCCAATCGCGCATCAACCAGTCAATCTTGGCGATTGCTGGCCAATTGTAGGCTCCGTCCTGGACGAAACAGACGTCGACGCACTCGTGGGTGTGGATGTTGTAAAGGGCCAAACGCCTTTCCACCGCGGCGTTGGCTCGGTTCGACGTGAACGACCCGAGCACCAAAGCGGCCGCCCCCTGACAAATCAATCGGCGTCGCCTGAGCGTGCTCACCGGTAAAATTCCACCTGAAATGTACCTCAAAATGGTCGGAGGATCGCTAAAGTGCCGAGGTAAATGCGGTTACACAAGATAGGACGTTTGCCGACGCGGCTTAACTCGAAAGAAGTCGCCTAGAGGTTAAGTCGCCTTCGATAACAAACGCTTAGGCGCTGGCTCCAGCTCTCGCCTGCGCTGTCAGTGGCGGACGAGCTCGGCCCGTTCGCGCGCCTGCCTGGCCCCGGCTTCATCCTCAAGACCGGACAACGCTTCGGCATATTTCAGCCAGCTGCCGTGGCTGTGCTCGCGCAGGACGATGCGCTCGCTGGCGATCGCGCGAGCCTGGCCGAAGCGCCCGCTCCGCAATGCCGCCTCGAGCAGGAACAGCTCGAAAACGTCCCGCTGGGCGTGGCTACCACCGATCGGCGTCAGTTGGTCCTTGATCGGCCACAGGAGGTCGACCGTACGGTCGAAATCCTCCCGGTAGAAAGCTTCGATCGCCTGACAAACCGGCAGCACCAGATCGCCGACCCGCTCGGCCAAAGCATGGCCCGGCTGACGGGCAAAGGCTGTTAAAGCTTCTAGATGGTCCCGGGCCTCGGGGCGGCCCGTGCGCGCGAGCGGAATGATGGTGTGGGCATCGGTGAAGGTCATCTGCCGATTGTCGGTCCAGGATGCGGCGCGTTCGGCGAGATAAGACCAGCGATCGCCCACACTATGTCCCGTCAGCTCGAGCCGAGCGAGAAGCGACGCGCAGTTTTGCATGTCGATGTAGTAGAAATCATCGCCCGGATCGACGACCTCGTCATAGAGCTGAAGGACCGCGTCCGCCTCCCCCCGCTCGAAATGGAACAGCGATTTGTGCCACCAGATGTGGGTGCGCATCGCGGCCCGATCGGCCCAGCGATCTTTCGGAAAATCGAGCCAGCCCAGGCCATCCCCGTGGCGCCCTTGCATCTCAAGGACATGGGCCACGGCGTGGATCGACCACAGATCCTCACCGTTCAGATCGACCGCTTTTCGCCCCAAAGCCTCGGCCCTCGGATAATCGCCGGTCTCCTCATGGCCGAAGGCGAGCATGCCCAGCACATCGCCGTAGCGGGGCGTGGTCTCATCCCACATGGCGACGCTGCGGGCGACGACGTTGCGCATGGCCTGTTGCCGACCCAGCCAAAAGCTCTGGAAGTGGGCAAGGCGAAGCGCCAGCAGATCGAGCGGATGATCGGCCGCGATCTCCTCCCAGATCCGGACCGCCCGGTCCAGCTCACCGGTCACCCACGCCCTGAGGGCCGCGACGTGGCGCTGCTCGCGGAGGCTGGTCTGGCCAACGCCCGGCTCGGCTTTGCCGAGAGAAATCTTTGCCGCCTCGACCCCGTCCGGCGTGGCCTTGGCCATCATCAGATAGCCCACCAGCGCATGGCCCATGACGAAGTCGGGATCGGCGGCCAGCATGGCCTTCACCGACTGGCCGATCGACAGGCGATATTCGAGATAGCGCTCGAGGGTTTCGTCGAACGCTTTCGCGGTATCCTCGGAGGTGGTCGTCAGACCCAGCCCTCGCTTGTCTTCAATCATCGGCCTGCTCCCTTGTTCCGGATGCGCGAAGCGGCTATGGCGCACCCGTCTCCGTAATACGTCGTTCGCGAGCCTGCCATGGGTTTTAACTGCGGCATCGTCGGATTGCCGAATGTCGGCAAGTCGACGCTGTTCAACGCGCTCACCAACACGGCCTCGGCCGCCGCCGCCAATTATCCGTTTTGCACGATCGAACCCAATGTCGGCAGGGTTCCGGTTCCGGATCGCCGGCTCGACCGGCTGTCCGCTCTGGCGAAGTCGCAGCAGACAATTCCGACCCAGCTCGAAATCAAGGACATCGCCGGACTGGTGCGCGGCGCGTCGAAGGGCGAAGGTCTGGGCAACCAGTTCCTGGGCGCGATCCGCGAAGTCGACGCCGTACTTCACGTACTGCGCTGTTTCGACGATGACGATGTGACCCATGTCGAGGGCTCGGTCGATCCTCTGCGCGATGCGGAACTGATCGAGACCGAACTGTTACTAGCCGACATCGACAGCCTCGAGCGCCAACGGGACGGCCTGATCAAGCGGGTTCGCGGTCAGGACAAGGAGGCCAAGCGCAGACTAGATCTCGTGGACCGTATTCTGCCGCCGATGCAGGAGGGGCAGCCGGCCCAGAAGCTAACATTGGCTGACGATGACAAGCATCTGCTTCGCAGCTTCAATCTGCTGACCGCCAAGCCAGTCCTTTATCTCCTCAATGTGGAGGAGAGCGCCGCGGCGACGGGCAATGAGATCAGCCGACGCGCAGAAGCATTCGCGGCCCGCGAAGGCGCCGGCTCGGTCGTGATCGCGGCCGCCATCGAAGCCGAAATCGCGAGCTTGCCCCCAGAGGAGCGCACGGAGTTTCTCTCAAGCGTCGACCTCGATGAGCCGGGCCTGAACCGCGTCATCCGCGAGGGCTACGCGTTGTTGGGGCTGCTCACCTTCTTCACCGCCGGACCCAAGGAAGCCCGGGCCTGGACCGTGCCGGCCGGCGCCAAGGCGCCTCGAGCCGCAGGCGTGATCCATACCGATTTCGAGAAAGGTTTCATCGCTGCCGAGACCATCGCTTTCGATCAGTACGTGTCGCTGGGCGGCGAACAGGCGGCGAAAGATGCGGGCAAGATGCGTCTGGAAGGCCGTGACTACATCGTTCAGGACGGCGACGTTTTCCATTTTCGGTTCAACGTCTGATTTTTCGACTTTCGTTCATGGTCGAAACGCCGCCAATGTCGTTATACCTAAGAGAGCGGCATGGCATGTTTTTGGAACCGAACGACCATGGCGCCCGTTCTCCGCGAAGCCTACCGTCCCGAGATCGCAATCCAGCTCTACAGTCTTCGCGCTCTGGGCGACCCCGCAAAACAGCTCGAAGCAGTCCGCGATTGCGGTTTCGATGCGGTCGAACTTCTGCAACCTCATCTTCTTGATACCGCGCATACCGCCCACCTGCTGGATCGCTACGGGCTGACGCCTGTCTCGGCTCATGTCCGCCTCAATCTCCTGACGGAGCGTCTGGGAGATGTCATCTGCGCCGCCAAACATCTGCAGATCAAGCGATTGGCCATTCCCAACACACCAAAGGCGCTTCGCCTCAGATTGGTGAGCCTCGGCGGCTGGCCCGATTTCGTTAGGCGCCTTGCCGGTTTGGCGACGCGCCTGGCGGACCTCGATTTGAACCTCGCCTACCACAATCACGGCTGGGAGCTGCGGCGGTGGTTTGGCCGCGAGCGGCCGCTGGACCAGCTCCTCGATCCAACGATCGCCGGTGCCTTGGGATGGCAGGCGGATCTCGGCTGGCTCGAACGGCGCGGGATAAGGTCGGCCGACGCTATTCGGCTTCACGGTGACCGAATGATGTCAGTCCACCTCAAGGACGTGTCGCCAAACGGCACGACACGCGCCCAAGGCGTATGGAGCGACATCGGGCACGGGATCCTACCTTGGCAAGCGATCTGGCGGGGCCTTATGACTGCAAAGGTTCCGTGTCTCATCATCGAGCATGATCGCCCAAGCGATCCAGTGAAGTTCATGCAACGAAGCCGCACCACTCTTTTGGGTTTGGCGACATGACCGGTCCGCTTGCGGAGCCTTTGACCGTCGGCGTGCTTGGTTGCGGCACCGTCAGCGAGCCCTATCTCCGCAACGCCGAAGGCTTCACGGCGATCGAGATCAAGGCCTGCGCTGACGCCGATCTGGCGCGGGCTTTCGCCAAGGCGGAAACCCACGGCATCGAGGCCATGTCGGTCGAGGCCCTCCTCGACGACGGCGACATTGAGCTCATCCTCAACCTCACCCCCGCCCAGGCTCACGCCGAGACCAGTGAGGGCGTCCTTGCCGCCGGCAAGCATCTTTACAGCGAGAAACCGCTCGCCGTGTCGCTGGCCCAAGCCAAGCGCCTCTTTGCCATTGCCGACGAACAGGGCGTGCGCATCGGCTCGGCGCCGGACAGTTTTCTCGGCGGCGGCCAGCAGGCCGCCAGACGGCTTTTGGATGAGGGGAAGATCGGCCGGGTGATCGGCGGCCATGCCAGCTTTATCTCCCGGGGCGTCGAGCACTGGCATCCCGATCCGGACAATTTCTATCGCCCGGGCGGGGGTCCGCTCTTGGACGCCGGCCCGCACTACGTCACGGCACTGGTGAATCTGCTCGGACCGGTGGCTCGGGTCAGCGCCATGAGCGCCACCAGCTTCGAAACCCGGACGATCGCCACAGGCTGCCGCCGGGGCGAGCAGGTCGCCGTTCAGGTCCCGACCCACGTCACCGGCACGCTAAGTTTTGTCTCCGGCGCCCTTTTGTCGCTCACGCTCAGTTGGGATGTCTCGAAGCATGATCAGCGGCCAATCGAACTCTATGGAAGCGAAGGCAGCATGATCGTGCCCGATCCCACTTTTTTCGGGGGGACGCCCCTTTTTGGCGCCGACAAGGATCCCTGGCGCGCCAGACCCCCTTTCGGGCTCGCCTTTAGAGCACCGAATGTGACCCATAATGGCGGCGCAGTGGCGGCGGACTACCGGATCCTGGGCGTCGTCGACATGGCCTACGGGCTTCGGGACCAGCGGCCCCATCGGGCTCACGGCCAGCTCGCCTATCACGTGCTGGAAGTGTTGAGCGGCCTCGATACCTCGGACCGGACCGGACGCCATGTCGATATCGAAAGCAGGCCCGAACGGCCGCCCGTCCTGCCGCTGGGCCGGGGCGAGGCGGTGTTCTACGAAGAAATGGCGAACGGCGCGGGCGCTCCTTAAGCCTGCGGACCGCTGAGGTCAGAAACTCAGATCGCGGTCCAGCCACCGTCAACCACCAGGCTCGAGCCGGTCATCAGACCCGATGCGTCGGATGCGAGAAACACGATCGCGCCCATGAGATCCTCGACCTGCCCCAAACGGCCCAACGGGATCCGGCCCAGCACGTCGCGCTTAAAAGCTTCATCGGCCAGAAACGGACGGGTCATCGGGGTTTCGATGAAGGTCGGGCAAATGGTGTTCACCCTGATGTCATGGGGTCCGAGTTCGATCGCCATCGCCTTGGTCATGCCCTCGACCGCGAACTTGGTGGCGCAATAGACGCTTCGCTTGGCGCCACCCACCAGCCCCATCTGCGAGCCGAGATTGATGATCGAGCCCTTCTTTCCAGCCTCAACCATGCCGCGGGCAACTGCCTGGGCGACGAAGAAGGCGCGTTTGATGTTGAGTGACGTGATCGTATCGAAACTCTCGACGTCGACCTCGAGGAACGGTTGGGGGCGGTTCATCCCGGCATTGTTGAGAAGGATATCGAAGGGGCCCATCTCCGCGAGCGCCGGAAGGGCCGTGTCCAGATCCGAGAGATCGACGCTCAGGATTTCAGCCCGGCCGTCATGCGCTTCTATATGGTCCTTGAGCCGGTCGAGTTCGTGCGTGCTTCGAGCCGCCAACACCATCTCAGCCCCGGCGGCCGCAAGCCCGATCGAGGCCGCCTGACCGATCCCCCGGCCGGCGCCCGTGACCAGCGCGCGGCGCCCCTCGAGGCTCATCGATGGCGGTCTCGGCCAGGTATCGGTCATGGTTCCCTCCCCTGCTTATCAGACGCTTCGCGCCGACTTTGACGGCCAGGCCGGCGCCGGTCCACAACCATCGCGATTTTTCGAAACCGCTGCTATATGCCCCACCAGAGTTGAAGCAGACCTGAGGAAGGCGATGGCCGGCCACAGCCAATTCAAGAACATCATGCATCGCAAAGGGCGCCAGGACGCGAAGCGCGCCAAAACCTTCACACGGCTCACGCGGGAGGTGCAGGTCGCGGCGAAGCTGGGCCTGCCAGATCCGGACAGCAATCCGAGATTGCGGATGGCAATCCAGGCCGCCCGGGCGGCCAACGTGCCGAAGGACAATATCGAACGCGCCATCAGCCGGGCCAGTGGTGCCGATGGCGAGAATTATGACGAGGTGCGTTACGAAGGCTACGGTCCCGCCGGCGTCGCCGTGATCGTCGAGGCACTGACCGACAACCGCAACCGGACGGCCGCCGAGGTCCGCTCGACCTTCTCGAAGCTTGGCGGGTCCCTGGGCGAGACCAATTCGGTGAGCTTTCAGTTCGATCGCATCGGCCAGATCCATTATCCGGCCGATGCAGGCTCACCGGACAAGGTCCTCGAAGCGGCGATCGAAGCCGGGGCGGAGGATTGCGAGAGCGGCGAGGAAGGTCACGAGATCAGTTGCGCACCGGACGATTTGAACGCCGTCCGCGAAGCGCTGGAACAGACGTTGGGTCCCGCCGACAACGCCATTCTCGGCTGGCGGCCGCAGGTGATGGTTCCGGTAGACGGCGATAAGGCGGAAACCCTGGTGAAGCTGTTGGACACGCTCGACGACAATGACGATGTCCAGAGGGTGGTCGCCAATGCCGACTTTCCCGATGACTTCCTGGAGCGGCTGAGCGCTTGAGCGGATCGATCGCGCGGATCCGCGTCATCGGCCTCGATCCCGGCCTGACCCATACGGGCTGGGGCATCGTCGACGTCGCCGGCAACCGCCACAGCTTCGTCGCCTCCAACCGGATCACCGGCGATGCCAAGCAGTCCCTCGCCCACCGGCTCGACTATCTCTACCGGGAACTGACGAAGGTCATCCTCGAGTGGCGGCCGGAGATCGCCGCCGTCGAAGAGACGGTGGTCAATAAGAATGGCGCCTCGTCGTTGAAATTGGGCCATGCGCGGGGCGTGATCCTGCTCGCGGCCGCCCATCATGGTCTGACAGTCAGCGAATACGCCTCCAAGACGGTGAAGCGAGCCCTGGTCGGTACCGGCGCCGCCGACAAGATCCAGCTGGCGGCGATGGTTCGACACTTTTTGCCGACGGCCGGCGGCCTTTCGGCGGATGCGTCGGACGCCCTTTCGGTCGCGCTTTGCCACGCCCATCACATGGCCACAAGAGAGCGGATCGACCGCGCGCTGTCGAGCGATCCGAGCGGTCCCGCCCGGTGATCGCGCAACTTAGAGGAACGCTCGCGGAGGCCGGCGACACATCGGTCGTAATCGACGTCGGCGGTGTCGGCTATCTGGTGCAGGTGTCGTCGAGAACGCTCCGGGAATTGCCGGCCGTCGGCCATGCGGTCACGCTTTTGGTCGAAACCCAAATGCGCGAGGACGCGATCTGGCTCTACGGTTTCGCGACCGCCGAGGAGCGATCTTTGTTCCGTCTCCTCCAGTCGGTCCAGGGCGTCGGCGCCCGGCTCGCGCTGGCGATCCAGGATGCGTTCAGTGCGCCCGATCTCCATCTGGCGATCGCCGCCGGTGACAAGACCGCGCTGACCCGGGCCAACGGGGTCGGCAAGCGGCTGGCGGCGAGACTTGTGACCGAATTGCAGGAACGGATCGGCGCCGTCGGCGCGAGCCCGTTCCAGGTGGCGCCCGCCGCCACTTCCGGCGGTGATCCGGTTCCGTTGAAGGACGACCAAACCGGCGCCGACGCGCTTTCGGCACTGGTCAATCTGGGTTACGGCCGGAGCGAGGCGTTGCTCGCCGTGCAGGCGGTCATGGCACAAGATCGCGCGGCCCCTTTGGAACAGGTGATTCGTCTCTGCCTCGCCCGCCTGACGCCGAAGGTTGGCGCCGGCCATGGCTGAGCGCCTGCTCGATGGCGAGGAACAGGACACGGATCGCGATGTCTCGCTTCGGCCCGAACGGCTCAGGGACTTCATCGGCCAGGCCCAGACCCGCGCCAATCTGGAAGTCTTCATCGCGGCGGCGCAACAACGGCGAGAGGCTTTGGACCATGTCCTTTTCGCCGGCCCGCCGGGTCTCGGCAAAACCACGCTGGCGCAGATCCTGGCGGCCGAACTCGGGGTCGGCTTTCGCCTGACCTCCGGGCCGATCATTGCCCGGGCCGGCGACCTCGCGGCGCTCCTCACCAATCTGCAACCCCGCGACGTGCTGTTCATAGACGAGATCCATCGCCTGGCGCCGGCGGTGGAGGAGGTGCTCTATCCGGCGATGGAGGATTTCCAGCTCGACCTGATGATCGGCGAAGGGCCGTCAGCGCGATCGGTTCGGATCGATCTGCCGGCTTTCACGCTGGTCGGCGCCACCACCCGGACAGGCCTTCTGACGACACCGCTAAGGGATCGGTTCGGGATCACGCCGCGACTGGATTTCTACAGCCAGACGGAGCTTCGCCAAATTCTGACCCGCGGCGCTAGGCTCTTGGGCATGAACCTCACCGAGGAGGGCGCCCTCGAGATCGCCGGGCGGTCGCGGGGCACGCCGAGGATCGCTTCACGGCTTTTGCGCCGAGTCCGAGACTTCGCCGCCGTCGACAGGCTCGATCAGATCGATGCCGCCGCCGCCGACCGGGCGCTCAATCGCCTCGACGTCGACAAGCGGGGCCTCGATCGGTTCGACCGGCGCTTCTTGAGCGTCATCGCGACCCATTACGGCGGCGGGCCGGTGGGGATCGAGACCCTGGCGGCGGCGCTGTCGGAGCAAAGGGACACGCTCGAGGACGTGGTCGAGCCTTACCTGCTGCAACAGGGCTTGCTGCAGAGAACCCCCCGGGGCCGAACCCTGACCCGCCAGGCCTTCGCCCATCTCGGCGAGCCGGTGCCAGCCGGCTCCGGTGATCTGTTCGATCAGATCACGACCAACGATCATGGCTGAACCGACAGCGTCCTGGCACATCCGCGTTTACTACGAGGACACGGATGCCGGCGGCATCGTCTACCATGCAAACTACATTCGCTTCGCCGAGCGGGCACGGACCGAGTGGTTGCGCCAGCGAGGTTTCGAGCACGGGCGTTTGCGGGAAGATCTGAAGTGCATGATCGTCGTCAAACGAATGGCCGTCGACTTCCTGGCTTCGGCCCGATTGGACGATCTGCTGAGCGTCGAGACCAAGGTCAGCGTGATGACGCCGACGCGGATCCGCTTGAACCAAAGCGTCATTCGGGCCGGGCAACGTTTATGCGACCTGGAAGTAGAACTGGTCATCGTTGGCTTGAACGGACGCCCGGTTCGGATACCAAAAGAGCTGAAGGCGGTGCTGAACGGCCCGTCCGAGGTCCTGGCGACTTGACATGTGGGCGATGACGCTGCTTTTTCGCCTCGTCGCGGCAAATGCGGAGATGGTGCCTTAGCACACCCTCTCAACATGTTGTTAGACCGCAGTTTTTCTCCGTCTTTGGAGACATCGACCACGAGGGTCGAGGGCGTGTGCAGCGGAGAGCTGAGCAATGGAAGAAACCGGCGTTCAAACTGCTACGATCGGTGATGCCGTGAGCGCCGGCGTCGGTGTCTGGGATTTGATTGCCGACGCCGACATCGTGGTCAAGGCGGTCATGCTCTTGCTGCTGGTCGCCTCTTTGTGGACCTGGGCCGTTATCTTCGACCGGGGTTTTCGCCTGGGCCGGATCCGTAAGCTGTCGACGGATTTCGAACAATCCTTCTGGTCCGGCATCCAACTGGACGAGCTCTACCAGACGGCGACACAGGGCAGCCAGCATCCGATGGCGGTGATGTTCGCGGCCGCCCTGGAGGAATGGCGAGAAGCGAAGAAGCCGAGTGATCTAACGGCGCGGATGGCAGTGCTGCAACGGATCGCCAAGGTGATGTCGCTGACCTCGGACCGGGAGATCGCTCGGCTCGACCGCAATCTCGGCACGCTGGCGACGATCGGCTCGGTCGCTCCCTTCGTCGGCCTCTTCGGCACCGTCTGGGGCATCATGAACAGCTTTCAATCGATCGCGGTGACCAAGAACACCACCCTCGCGGTGGTCGCACCCGGGATTGCTGAAGCGCTGCTGGCGACGGCTCTGGGTCTGATAGCGGCCATTCCGGCCGTCATCGCCTACAACAGGTTTTCCGGCGAACTCGACGCCTACTCCTCCAGGCTCGACAGCTTCGCCGACGAGATAGGAGTGGTCTTCGATCGTGAAATCGACGCGGGCAGGCTTCGCTGAGCCGGGCTCCGGGAGCTGAACCATGGCAGGCGGCATCAGACGACGGGGCGGGCGACGACAGATGTCGGAAATCAACGTGACGCCGTTCGTCGACGTGATGTTGGTGCTGCTGATCGTTTTCATGATCACGGCACCTTTGTTGACCGCAGGCGTTTCAGTCGATCTGCCGCGCAGCCAAGCATCACCCCTCGCGGGGCAAGATGAGCCGCTGGCGGTGACCGTGACCGCCGACGGCACGATCTATCTGCAGGAGAGCGAGATCGCTTTGGCCCAGATCGCTCCCAGGCTGGTGGCGATCACCGACAATAACAGCGAAGCCCGGATCTTCGTCCGCGCCGACCGGGCGATCAACTACGGCCAGGTGATGGCCGTTATGGGGGCTATCAACAGTGCCGGATTCCGCCAGGTCTCCCTGGTCACCGAGCTGCCTCAAGCCGCCGAGGGGTCCTGACCCTGACGGGCCATTTTCAGACCGTTTGAGCGCATGACCCGGGCGCTCATCGCTTCCGTCTGCCTGCACGCGGTGATCCTTCTGGTCGCCACTTTCGGTCTGCCGGAATTCGGCGAGCGTCTAGAGCTCGGCCAGCCGATCACCGTGGAGTTGGTCGACATCGCATCGCTTGAGACGGACGAGGGTGCGTTCCAGCCGCCGGCGGAAGCGGCTCCCCTGCCGGAGCGCGAAGCCGCCCGATTGGCTCCATCGGAAACGGCTCCTGAACCGGAACCGGAGCCCCAACCCGAGCCGGAGCCAGTGCCCGAGCCGGAACCCGATCCTGAGCCCGATCCGGAGCCCCAACCAGAGCCTGAGCCGCAACCCGAACCACAGCCGCAACCCGAACCGGAGCCAGCGCCGGAACCTCAACCAGAGCCGGAACCGGTGCCTGAACCCGAACCGGAGCCCGAACCGGAGACAGCGGCAGCCGCGCCGGAGCCTCGTCCCGTACCTACGCCGCGCCGGCGCCCCGAACGCCCGTCACCGCCCGCCGCACCGCCGCCGCCGGACGCCACGGCCGACGCGGAGCCGGAACCGGATCCACTGGAGGCGCTTTTGCAAAGCGTCGAGGAGCTCAACGAAAGGGTTCAGGCGGAGGAAGAGCGCGAAGGCACCGGAACCGGCGATCAGGCCCCGGATAGCGACCAGCTCAGCTTCGTCGAACGCCGCGCCCTGCTGGGCCAGAACCAAGGGCAGATCCGGGACCAGATCCAACCCTGCTGGCGCATTCCACTCGGGCTCCGCGGGCTCGATGAGGTCGGCGTCTTCGAGGTGAACATCCGTCTCCGACCCGACGGCGGACTCTCCGGTGTCGAGGTCGCGGACCAGGCGCGGATGCGTTCGGATCCCTTGTTCCGGATCGTTGCCGAGGCGGCACAGCGCGCCGTCGAAGCCTGCTCGCCGATCTCCAACCTGCCGCCGGAACTCTATGAGGATTGGTCGAGTACCATCCTCGAATTCAATCCCAAGAACGCCAGACGAGGTTGAGTTTATGGTGTTGAGACGTGTGAAGAGCAGTTTGGCGTTCCTGATGCTCGCGCTTGCCGTGGACGTCGGCTGGCCGACCGAGGGTTCCGGCCAGCTTCGGGTTCGGATCGAAGAAGGCACGCTTAGCCCCGTGCCGATCGCGGTCAGTCCGCTGTTCGGCGCTGACACCGACACCAGCGATTTGGGCGGCCGGATCTCCCAGGTTGCGAGTGCCGATCTCGATCGCTCGGGCCTGTTCACCACGATCAATCCCGCTGCCTATATCCAGGCGCCGGAAGCCCTTCAGGAACGCCCGCGGTTCGCGGACTGGCGCCAGATCAATGCCGAAGTTTTGGTCGCCGGCAAGGTCGAACGGCTGTCCGGTGGTCAGATCGCGGTCGAGGTTCGCATCTGGGACGTATTTGGCGGCGCCTACATGGACGGCGCCCGGTTCGTCGCACCTGAAGCCCTGTGGCGCCGGATCGCGCATAAGATGGCGGACAAGATCTACGAGCGGCTGACCGGCGAAAGAGGCTATTTCGACAGCCGGATCGTCTATGTCAGTGAGACCGGCCCTAAGGTTCAGCGGGTCAAGCGCCTGGCCGTCATGGACCAGGACGGGGCCAACCATCGCTTTCTCACCAACGGCAACGAGCTAGTTCTGACCCCCCAGGTCGATCGGGCCTCGGATCGGGTCGCCTACCTCGCCTACAGGGGCATCCCGCCTCAGGTCTACATCCATCAATTGAACAATGGCCGGGAAAGTCTTCTTGGCAGCTTTGAGGGCATGACCTTCTCGCCGCGGTTCTCGCCTGACGGCCGCTCCCTCGCCCTGACCTTGGCGACGGGTGGCAATTCGGATCTCTACATCTACGATCTGGCGAGCCGCTCCCAGCGGCAGATCACCAACCATCCCGCCATCGACACCTCTCCCAGTTTCTCGCCGGACGGCCGCCAGATCGTGTTCAACTCCGACCGCGGCGGCCGGCCACTGCTTTACGTCATGAACACGGACGGAGGTCCCGCCAAACGGATCAGTTTCGGCGAGGGCCAGTATGGCAGTCCCGCCTGGTCGCCCCGCGGCGATCTGATCGCGTTCACGGTTCTGAAGAACAACGCGTTCCACATCGGTGTCATGGAGCCCGACGGTAGCAACGAGCGGCTCCTAACCCGAAGCTATCTCGACGACGGTCCGAGATGGTCGCCGAACGGCCGGGTGATCATTTTCTCGCGAACGGACCCGCAAAACGACCGAACGCGTCTCTTCACCATCGACATCACCGGTTACAATTTGCGTGAGGTGCCAACCCCGTTGGATGCCTCGGATCCTGATTGGACAGCCTTGATTCCCTAGGCTAACCGCTTATAAAGCCAAGGGAACTAACGGTTGAGCGCATGGGGATCGGCCCCACGCGGACGGGTCGACAACCGTCCGGACCACCGCTCAAGGAGATCTGAATGTTGACGCGGTTTTTTTCCATCTTCGCCATGCTCGCGCTCGTTGCCGGGTGCAGCGGCACCCAAGATGACGCTCTCAGCGTCTCCCAGCAGGGCGGCGCGAACGCAGGCGCTGATGAAAGTGTCAGCTCGACCGACCTCGGCGGCGGCCCCATTCCGGGGAGCCAGGAAGATCTGATCGCCACCGCCGGCAGCGATACGATCTACTTCGCCTTCGACAGTTCGGTCCTGGACGCCCGTTCCGAGGGCATTCTACAGCAGCAGGCCGAATGGCTTCAAAGCAACCAGAACGTGTCGATGACCATCGAGGGTCATTGCGACGAGCGCGGCACACGCGAATACAATCTGGCGCTGGGCGACCGGCGCGCCAACGCGGTCAAGGAGTATTTGGTGGCGCTCGGTATCGACAGCGAGCGGCTTTTGACCATCTCTTACGGTTATGAGCGGCCGGTGGATCCGGGTCACAACGAGCAAGCCTGGGCGCAGAACCGGCGTGCTGTCAGCGTCGCCAATCTCACCAACTAAGGGCTCGCGCGTGATCGGAGCGCGATCCTGGCGGCAGGGTCTTCTGGCCCTGCCCCTGTTCTTCGGCGTCATCTCGATGGCCCCGGCGGCGATCCCGCCACTCGGGATCGAACCAACCCGGCCGCCCCCATCTCCGGCCGAAATCAAGGTCGCCCAGGCTCAGATCGACAATCAGCGCTACGCGACCATCCAGAACCGGCTTAACGGTTTGACTGAGCAGATCCGGGCGCTGAACGGTCGGATCGAGGAGCTGGAGTTCGAAAACCGCCAGCTCCGCGAGCGCTTGGAGCTGGCTGAAAGCGATTTTGGTGAACGGATCGCGGCGATCGAAAGCGGGCTGGGGATGGATCGAACGGACGACCCCTTCGAGACCGCGCCACCGCCGGACGGGCTGGACGCGGCCAACGGCGCCGAAGCCGGAACGGCCGACGCGCCAACCGATACAACCGGCCCCTTCACCGTTTTTCGGCCGGCCGACGGCGGTGAGGCCGGAGCCGGGGAAACCGCTGCTGCCACTACTCGAGATGCCGACAAATCGGCCTATGAGCAGGGTATCGATGCCATGCGGGCCGGCGACTTCGAGGCGGCCCGTCAAATCTTCAGCGATTTCGTCGACGCTGAGCCCGACGATCCGAGAGTACCCGAAGCCGCTTTTTGGATGGCCGAGACCCGCTTCGTGGAGGGCGATCACGCCGGCGCCGCCGCTGCTTTCGCCCGCAACTACCGCGTTTACGGTGCCGATGCACCAAAGGCAGCCGACACTCTTCTCAAGATGGGCATGTCGCTTCGGGAGATCGGTGAAGCCGAAAAGGCCTGCGACGTCTTTGCCGAGCTCGATCGCGAATTCCCCGACGCCCAGAGAGCGCTGAGAGCGGCGGCCCAGCGGGAGGCCAGGCGCGCCGAGTGCGGCTAGCGCCGGCTTTGGTCCCGCCGAAAGCTCGGAGCCTCGTCGACCGCTTCCGCCAGGCCATGGCGGGCCTCGAGCCATTCGAGCCCGAGCCGATCGTCGCCGTCGCCGTTTCCGGCGGGCCCGACAGCCTCGCCCTGACGCTGTTGGCGGCGAATTGGGCTTTGGCGCGCGGGGGACGCGTGATCGGCTTAACCGTCGATCACGGTCTTCGGGCCGCCTCAGCCGCCGAGGCCCGCTGGGTGGGCCGTGTTCTTGAGCGCCGCGGCATTGATCACCGAATTTTGAAGCCGGTCGCACCACCGTCTCCGCCGAGCCAGGCGGCAGCCCGGGACGTCCGTTACACCTTGCTGGATGAAGAATGCCGGCGGCTGGGGATCCTCCACCTTCTGGTCGGGCACCATCTGGCCGACCAGGCGGAGACCATCGCCATGCGATGCGCGCGAGGCTCGGGGCCCGGCACGGCCGGCATGGCGGCCGTGCGCGAACTTGGCAACTGTCGCCTGTTGCGGCCGCTCCTTGGGACAGATCCCTTGATGATCCGGTTCTGGCTGCGAGCACAGGGTCTCGGCTGGTGCCATGATCCGTCGAATGACGATCGCCGGTTCGAACGGGTGCGCGTGCGACCTATTGCAGGAAATCCGGGCCTGGACGAGATCCGCCAAGGAGCGGCGGCACGAGCCCGGAGTGAGCGGAGCAGCGCCCGGTGGTTTGCCGCCCACGCGACCCTCGATGCAAAAGGCTCAATATCCATCGCCGCCGGCACCTGGCACCAACTGAGCGCCGTGGCGAAGAGCGAGATCCTACGCGCGGCGACCGCCTGCATCGGCAGCAAAGCCTGGCCGCCCAGACGCGACGCCGCCGACCATGCTCGAACCCATCTTGACAAGGGGCGGCGGCGGACAACGTTGGGTGGCTGTCTCATCATGCTCGGGCCGGCCGGTTTGTCGATTGCTCCGGAACACCGCGCCACGGGTGAGCACGGGACATTCGCGCCTTGCAAGCCACTCGCGGGTGCGTCCTTCGCCGCAGTCTCGTTGTATCGGGACGGCTCAAGCTTATGTTAGAGTTGTCACCTCGAATGGTGGCATCATTTCTCGCAAACGGCTAAAGTTGAAAGCTGGCGTTCGCCAGACAGAAACGAGAGGCTCATAGGTGAACAACTTCAGCAAGAACCTGGCGTTATGGGTGATCATCGGCTTGTTGCTGATTGCCCTGTTCAATTTGTTCCAGGCGCCATCGGGACGCGGCCCGCAAACCAGTGTGGCCTTCTCGGAATTTCTTGCTGACGTTGAGCAGGGCCGGGTCGCCGATGTGACCATTCAGGGCAACAATGTGAGTGGCCATTACACGGATGGCCGTCCATTCGTGACCTATACGCCGAATGATGCCGGTTTGGTCGATCGGTTGACGGAAAGTGGCGTGCGCATCACGGCCCAACCGCCGGACGATACCATGCCGTCGTTGATCGGCATCTTAGTGTCATGGTTCCCGATGCTGCTGCTGATTGGCGTCTGGATCTTTTTCAAGCGCCAGATGCAGTCCGGCGGCGGTAAGGCGATGGGCTTTGGCAAATCGCGGGCGCGGCTCCTCACCGAAAAGCATGGCCGGGTCACTTTTACCGATGTGGCGGGTATCGAGGAAGCTAAGGAAGAGCTCAGCGAGATCGTCGAGTTCTTGAAAAATCCGCAGAAGTTTCAGCAGGTCGGCGGCCGCATTCCCAAGGGCTGCTTGCTTGTCGGACCGCCCGGAACCGGTAAGACCCTGCTCGCCCGGGCGATCGCCGGCGAGGCGAATGTACCCTTTTTCACCATCTCGGGTTCTGACTTCGTCGAGATGTTCGTTGGCGTTGGTGCTAGCCGAGTGCGCGACATGTTCGAGCAGGCGAAGAAGCACGCGCCCTGCATCGTCTTCATCGACGAGATCGACGCGGTCGGTCGTCATCGCGGGGCCGGTCTCGGCGGCGGCAATGACGAGCGCGAACAGACCCTGAACCAGCTGTTGGTCGAGATGGACGGTTTCGAGGCGAATGAAGGCGTCATTCTGATCGCCGCAACCAATCGCCCGGACGTTCTGGATCCGGCACTGTTGCGTCCTGGCCGTTTCGACCGGCAGGTTGTGGTGCCCAATCCGGACATCGACGGCCGCGAGCAAATCCTGACCGTGCATATGAAGAAGGTCCGGCTCGGCCCCGATGTCGAGCCCCGGGTGATCGCTCGCGGTACCCCTGGCTTCTCGGGCGCCGATCTGGCCAATCTGGTCAACGAGGCGGCGCTGCTTGCGGCCCGCGCCGGCAAGCGTCTGATCACGATGATCGACTTCGAGGCGGCCAAGGACAAGATCATGATGGGCGCCGAGCGCCGCTCCATGGCCATGACCGACGAGGAGAAACGGCTCACCGCCTATCACGAGGGGGGCCACGCCATCGTTGGTATTCTGGTGCCGGGCGCAGATCCCATCCATAAGGCGACGATTATCCCCCGGGGTCGAGCCCTCGGCATGGTTATGTATTTGCCGGAACGTGACCAGCTCTCGCATACGCGCCAGTGGGCCACCAGTCGGATCGCCATCGCCATGGCGGGGCGGGTCGCCGAAGAGCTCGTGTTCGGCAAGGATTATGTGACCAATGGCGCGTCGAGCGACATACAGCAGGCGACCCAGCTGGCGCGCAGCATGGTCACCCAGTGGGGCATGAGCGACGAGTTGGGCATGGTCGGCTACACCGAAAACCAGGAAGAAGTGTTCCTCGGCCACTCGGTGACGCGAAGCAAGAACGTGTCCGAGGCGACGGCGGAAAAGATCGATGGCGAAATCAGGCGTCTGGTCGACGATGGCTATGAGAAAGCCCGGAAGATCCTGACGGACAATATCGACAGGCTCCATGAGCTGGCCGATGCGTTGCTGGAGCATGAAACCCTGACTGGCAACGAGGTAAAAGCCATCATCAATGGCGAACCTTTGCCGAAACGCCGCCGTCCCAACGACGAACCGCCGGCGGCCGCAGCAACGCCCGGTGGACGGCGGGGCTCGGTGCCCTCCACCAACCCACCGGGTGAAAGTGAACCGGGTCCCGGCGAGCCTAGCCCCCAACCCGGAACCTGAGTTTCGTCATCCATTCGTCGTCAGCCGGTCTACTCTCGGATCGCCAGCTAGGTAAACATGAACGGCGTATAATCGTCGTTCAGCTGCCGGCATAAGCGGAAATCAATCCATGCCGGCCTCGATCCCCAAAAGCGGCGCCGGCGACGAACGGTCAGCGCTGAAAGAGCATTGGTAGACCGGCTTTTTTGCGGCCCGGGCGAACCCTGATGCCTTTCCCACAATTACGCGGAAAGTACAGAGATCACAAAATGATCCCTTAGTTTCACTTGATTGCCCACGTTGGCCTGAAATATGCACTCGGCAAACATGTCTACCTTGACATGCCGTCCGGCTTATGACGGGGAGAAGATTTGCCGAAACTCGTGCTTTGCTACGTGCCTGCGCTGGACCTTCGGCGGATCGAAGCCGGCGCCTTCCCGACCGTCGCTAAGCTGATGCAGGCGTTCCCAACCGTTCGGTTTCGCGCTCTACCGGTAAGCGAGAACCTTCCCACCATCTTGACTGGTGCCGCCCCTCACGTCCACGGCATGTGGGGACCATGTCTCCGGTCTGACCGGCGGCCTGGCGTCTTTCAGCGATCAGTGGATTGCTTGCCCGATCTGGTCACCACGACGGCACAGTGCGTGGCCCACGCGATCTCAGGTCCGATTGAAGTTGCCACCATGCCACCCCGAAGACGGCGGCGGTTTGATTGGATGCGGATGAACATCAAGTTTGCCCGCGACAAAAGCCAGGTGGTTCGCCGGATCAACAAGACTCCTTCTATCTTCAATGTCCTCGGATCCCAAGGCGAGTTTGTCTATGAGGATCGGCATGAGCAGCTCGACACGCTTCTTGATGCGGCGGTCGCCGATGACCGCGAGTTCCGGATGATCGCCAATCACAGCCTTGATTATCTGCTGCACTGGAACATGGGCGACGGCTCGGTCGGGACTTACGAGACCAAGACGGACGCATTCATTGCCGAGCTGGAGACAAAGTGTCGGCAAAGCGGGATCGACTTCATGCTTCTCAGCGACCACGGTCAGGACGCTGTAACGCGGGTCGTCGACATTGTGAAAGAGGTCGATACACTCGATCTCGATCAAGATCAGGTCGACATATTCGTTGAGAACACCCGTGCGACACTGTGGTGGCAGGATGAGGCGACCGGGGCGAGGTTGCTAGAGCATCTGGACCAGCTCGATTTCGTTAGCGTTCTGTTGGCTGATGATCTGGCTCGCTTCGGCGTTCATTTCCCAGATGGCAGGTACGGTCAAGCCTATGTGTTCGCTGATCCAGGATGCACGTTCTTTCCCAACGACTTCTTCCAGCCATTTGCGAACTTCGTACTTTCGCAAAAGGATCCGGGGATGCGCACTCGACGTAATCGTCCGTGGCATGTCGGCGATCACGGCTATCTCGCGGAAACGACGACAGAGTATGGTTTCATGACCTTGGCGGCTGACGGTTACCGCGCATTGTCCGAGACCATCCATTTGACCGACATCGCCCCTTCGATCTTGACCTTGCTCGAGCGTCAGCCACCCGAGAGCATGACAGGCCGAGCAGTGTTTGCGCGGCGCAGCCATGCCCCGACGCCAAGATCCCATGCCGCGACGCCAAGATCCGCCGAAATCGTTGAGTGAACGAAGGCAGCGAGCGTGACGTTGTCGACGCGACGGCTACTCCGGTTTGCCGTCGCGTTTACGCTTGTGGGATACCTCATTCAGTCGGTGCCAGCGGACGAGCTCATTGGAACCTTGGGGCGGGCCCATCCGACCGGGATCGTGCTGGCCTTGGTGTTGGCGTTGGCCAGCCACCTGGTGATTGCCGAGCGCATTCGCTGCGTTACCCAAGCGCTTGGGTTGGTCTTGCCGTTTTGGGCGCTGTTCAAGATTAACCTGAGCGCTGTCTTCTATGGTCTGGCGCTGCCGGCGGGAAATCTGTCCGGTGTTGCGGCACGGCTCTATCAGATGGCTCGGGCGGGTGGCCAATACGCCGAGCCGGCTGTGGCCCTGACCTTGGAGCGGTTGGTGGCAACGGTGACCTTGGGCGCGATTGGTGTGGTGTTCTGGTTCGCTGACCCGCTGGCTGACGTGTGGCCGGTGCTGCTCTTGATGCTTGCCGCGACGCTGGGTTTTGCGGCGCTGCAGCTCGCCATCTTCCAGCCCTTGCCCCTGATCACACCTCTTTGGCAGTGGCTGGTGGGTCGATGGCCGCGCAAGCTGGCACCGCTGCGGGACGCCATGGAGCGCGCGCGCAGCATGCCTTGGCGGATCTCGATACAGCTGCTGGGCCTGGGCATCGTGGTGCACCTGATCGGCATCGCCGCCTACGGCGCCGTCGCTTGGTCGCTGGACCTCGAGCTTTCGGTCTCGATGATTGGTTGGACCCGATCAGCCGCCATTCTGGTCGCGATTTTGCCGGTCAGCGTCGCCGGACTCGGGCTTAGGGAGGGGGCGTTGGTCGTGCTGCTTGCACCCTATGGGATCGACGGAGCGAGCGCCGTTGCTTATGGCCTGCTGGCTTTCGCCACGACTATTTTCGGAATGGCTGTGGTGGGCGGGGTAATAGAAGGGCGACGGTGGTTGGCGACGTCCACCAGTTGAGCCGGAGTTTTCTGGATTTGAGCGACCGCCGCCGTGAGACGCAGACCAATATCTCCGTCGCGCTTGTCCGGAACAACGAACAGGTTCTCCAGACAGTTACGCCACGAGCGGAGGGCCCGCGCACAATTGCCGACGTCGGCGAGCGTCGCACGCCCAGTGGCGGACGGCGCGGCTCGGTGCCGACCACCAGCGCGCGCCACGGAGATCCGGGTCCCGGCGAACCAAGCCCCCAACCCGGAACCTGATCGGGCGCGCTCAGGCGGCTTCGGCCGCCAACGTCCTGAGAGCGTCGCCTGCAAGGGCTAAGGGAATAGCTGTTCCCTCGACAGCTCCGGTCGACGCGTAGAACCGTCTGGCGCCTGTGTTTGCCGGAAGAGCGTGCCAATAGAGATTATTGAGTCCCTCGGCGACCGCCATCTTCGCCACTGCGGCGATCAATAACCAACCAATGCCCTGGTTTCGCCTCATCGGGATGACGTAGAGATCTTCCATATAGCTACACCACGCGCAGGGCATCATGTCGAAGTAGGGCATGATCAGCGCGTAGCCGACCAATGTGGCGCCGTCGTCGGCGACCAAAGCCCGATAGAAGGGTCTGTCGCTGAAACAAAGCTCATGAATTTGAACAGTTTCGATGCGGCCGGCGCCGCCTTCTTCCTTATTGAAGTTTCGCGTCATGGCTGCGATGGCGTCGGCGTCCTCGACCCGGGCTTGGCGGATCTCGACCATGGAATTGCTCCGATTGATTGCCTGTTCGTGACCTCGCGTTATGGTAATGCGTCTCTAATCGATGAAAACCGGCTGGTTCATGACCAAACAGCTCCTGCATCTCGTTTTCGGCGGTCAGCTGGCCGATCCCACCACGGTCGAATTCGAGGATCTCGATCGGCTGGACATCGTCGGCATCTACCCGAACTATCAAAAGGCTTACGAAGCCTGGAAAGCGAAAGCCCAGCAAACGGTCGACGACGCACAGACGAGATACTTCGTCGTTCACCTCCACCGGTTGCTCGACCCGGACGACGACGCCCCTAAAGATCCAGACTGAGGTTGCCCGTGTTCCGGGCCGGCACGGCTGAGCAGATCAGCACCTCGTTTTCCTGGGCTGTATGGGGTTGGTGCCGGTAGGCAACCGCACCCCGCTGCAAAGCGACCGCACAGGTCCCGCAAGCCCCGTTCCGGCATCCGAACTCGGGCATGAGACCCTGGGCTTCGGCGAAATCGAGCAAGGAGCCGTCCGCCGGTTTCCAGACAGCACTCCGATTGGACCGGGCAAAGGTCACGACCGCCGAAACCGTTTCCGCTTCGGCAACCTCTTCCCCTTCGGCCCCATCTCGCCTCACCGCCGACGGCCCGAAAGCTTCGGCATGGATCCGCCGGTCGGCCACGTCCAGACCGCGCAGGAGATCGTAACTAGACTGCATGAACGCTTCCGGTCCGCACAAAAACACATCGGGCTGGTCATCACCGATGAGCGTGGTCAGCAGATCGGAGCTCAGGCGCCCCTTCCGGTGAAAGTGCTCGCCTTCTCGCTCGTCTGCCGCGGGTCGGGTGATCAGCGAGAGGTAACGCAAAGCACCCCGGCCCATCGCCTCCAGCTGCCGGGCTTCGTCGAAAAAACCTCTCTCATCCACGCTCAGGGCAACATGAACGAGCGTCGTCGGTCTGAATTTGCGGGTTCTCATGCCCTCGACGACAATGTGACGGGCCATCGCGATCATGGGCGTGATTCCGACTCCGGCGGCGAGCAGGAGAGCCGGCCTGGGGTCGGCGGCGTCGAGAGCGAAATCGCCGCGCGGCAGGCGAAGCTCGATCCTGTCGCCTGTTTGCACGCGCTCATGCAGATAGCTGGAGACCGTGCCCTTCGCTTCTCGCTTGACCGAGATCCGGTAGAAGGGATCGCCCGGCGCAGAGGACAGGCTGTAGGTTCGAACGAGCGCCTTGCCGCCGTCTTCGGGGCTCAGGTGCAACGGCACATATTGGCCCGGCGCGAAGGACAAAAGACCGTCGCCATCATCCGGTTCCAGATGGAGCGAGCGGATGGTCTCACTCTCATCGACGGTCCGGACGACCCGGAACGGCCGCCAAACATTGCCTTTGGCTTCGGCCGCCAGCCGGGCGTCGGCCTCCTGCCAGTCGCCCGTGAGAAGCGTGTTCGGCGAGTAGTCCTCGAAGGCGAAGCGCCAGGCAAGCGTGTTCTCGAACAAAAGGCCGTGGTCGAGGGTGAACGACCAGGCACGCTCGGCCCCTCGAAAGCTGGTGACCTCGGGCCCATCCCAAATGAGCTCGACCCGACCGGTCAGCATCAGCACATCGCCGGTCTCGAAATCCACGAACAGGAGTCCGGCTTTCGGGTTCAGCAGAAAGTTGCCGAACGTGTTGAAGTGAAAGTTCCCGGCGTAATCGGGGATCGTGAGCCTGTCGCCATCGACCTTGACGAAGCCCGGCCGTCCGCCCCGGTGGGAAACGTCGACGCCACCCGCCCGGCCTTCGATCTGATCACCGGCGAAACTGGCGACGAACAGGGTGTCCGCGCTCCGGATCATCGCGGCTGCCCGATCGTCCAGAGCAGTGAACGAAACGGGCTCGCTTTGTCTGGCCGGTGCATCGGCGGCCCGGAGCGTGCGCGTCTGAATGTATTGCGGACAATTGCCAAAGGCCTGATCGACCTCGAGGGTCAGATGACCATCGTCCGCGTGCTTGACCCGGACGTTCAGCCGGTTCCGCCGGCGGGTCGCCAGGTCTATCCCAAGGAGGCCCAGATCGTCGCCGGCGCGCCACGCCTGGTGAAGCGGATCGCCGGCTCTGGGCGAACCAGTGATGCTGAGCGTGGCAGGGTCGGGGCTTTGCAGAAAGCCCGGCTTCCCTTCGATGATCGAGGCCCAAGGAAAGCCTTCACCGTCGATGCTGCCCGCGATCAGGAACGGGAGCTGGGCGTAAAAGCGCCTGTGCTGGTCCGGCATGTGATCGCGGATCATCTGCCGCCCCAGGCTTTCAATCTCCTCGCGTTTGCCGAACCGCGCCTGGAGAGCCTGTTCGCCGGCGTGAAACGGCGAGAAATCCGTCGCCTCCGGTTGAGAGGTCTCGATCATCGCCTGTCCCCCCTCTCAATCCGCCGCGTTCACTGGGCTTTCGCGCATGGCGACGAAACCCGGCAGCCGCTCGAGACGGGCAAGCCAGTTGCGGATGTTCTCATAATCGTCGAGGCCCACCTGACCCTCCGGCGCATGCGCCGTGTAGCTGTAAAGCGCCACATCGGCGATCGTCGGCCTGTCGCCGACCAGCCAGTCGCGCCCCGCCAGATCTTGGTCGAGCACGGCAAAAATCCGCGCCGCGAGCTTCTTCACCCGGTCATGGTCCAGTTTGGCGCCGAAGACCGTGACCAGCCGCGCCGCCGCCGGACCCGCGGCCAGTTCACCTGCGGCGATCGACAGAAAACGCTGCACCGCCGCCGCCTGGACCGGTGTTTCCGGCGACCATTCGGGTGCATAGGTCTTTGCCAGATAGACCAGAATGGCATTCGAGTCCGCCAGGACGATATCGCCGTCCGCGATGACCGGCACCTGTCCCAAGGGGTTTAGGGACAAAAACGCCTCCGATTGGTGTTCGCCCTTGGCGAGGTCGACGTCGACCAGTTCGATCGGCAGGCCGGCGAGGCCCGCGAACAGTTCGACGCGATGACAGTGACCGGAAAGGGCGTGACGATGAAGTCTTATCCTGTTGGCCATGATGATGATCCCTGGCTTTTGAGCTTCAAGCAGGTCGGCTCGACCGCTGGATCTGAACCTAGGCCATAGCCCGCTTGCGGATAATTCACCCGAATACGGAATGTTCATGAATGTAATGGGTATAATCAGCTAGTGATCGCCCAACGTCGCCGCCAGGTGATCGACCAGAGCCCTGACGCGGCCGGTCAGATGACGGTTGTGCGGATAAATTGTGTAGACGCCGAAATCGATCGCCTCCTGGTCAGCGAACAGGATCTCGAGAGCGCCCCGTTCGATGCAAGGTCCGGCCACGTAAAAGGGGCAAAGGAGGATGCCGATCCCGGCGAGCGCCATTTCGCAGGCCGCACCCGGTGTATTGACGAAGAATGGCCCGTCGACCTTGACGTCGACCAGCCTGCCGTCGACCCGAAAGGGCCAGATCGGCGCCCGGCCGATATTGGTGTCGACGATGCACGGGTGGTCGACCAGTGCCGCCGGCGTTTCCGGCTTGCCATGCGTCCGGAAATAGGCCGGCGCGGCGCAAACCACTACCCGCATCGATGCCAGTCTTCTCGCGATCATGGAGGAATCGGGCAAATCCCCGATGCGAACGGCGAGATCAAACCCCTCTTCGACCAGCGACACGTTGCGGTTGGTCAGCTCCAAATCGATCCGGATGCCGGGATGGTCTTCCAAGAACAGTGCAAGAGCTCCGGTCAGACTTCGTTCGCCGAAGCTGGTGGGCGCGGTCATGCGTATCCGCCCCGTCGGCCGCCGGTGACGGTCCTGGACGGAGGTCTCGAGTTCGTCGAACTGATCGAGCAACCCTTGGCAGCGGTCGAAATAGGCCCGGCCGACATCGGTGAGCGCCACGCTGCGGGTGGTGCGGTCGAACAGCCTGACCCCAAGCCTCTCCTCCAATTGCCGGACCTGATTGCTGACCAGCTTCGTCGAGAGACCGAGACGCTTGCCGGCGCCCGTGAACGAGTGTTCGCTGGCTACCGCCGTGAACGCCCGCATCGCGTCTATTCTGTCCAATTCGCCACCCCCAAACCGCCGGACACATGACAAGCGGGCCGCAATAGGCAAGCCGGGTCAAGCGGCGGATCGAAGGTACGGTGCGCTGTCTCTAGACGGAAACTCGGGAAAAGATCTCCCCGTCTGGGTGGATTCGATTGAAATTCAATCCGTATAAATATATATTAACAGTTGAGTTTTGACGGAGGAAACGCATCCAAAATCGCTAAATGGTTGAAGCCATAAGCGATCTATCGACAGGGGATGTCATGAACACATACGGCTCAAGCGTTGTCGCTTTCGAAGCGGCGCGAAAACAACAAGACGACGAAACGTACCGCGATCGATGCGCCCGGGACGATCTCCGATCAGCGATGGTCGCCGCCCGAGCCCTCATCGAGCGCGACAAGTCGGCGCTCGCCTGGGCCATCCTGGATGATACCATCCGCAAGCTCGAGAGCCAGCACTAGCACGCGTTCAAGGTCTGTCTAAAGGCGATTGCACGGGCTTTCCCTGACGCCTAGGCTCCGGAAACGGTCGGCAAGCAATCGCCTGCGGGAGAAAGACAAAAATGCTGCGCTGGAGCGTCTTTCTCCTCTGTATCCTTTGGTTTCTGTTCACCCTGTTCCCGATCTATTGGGTGATCATCACGACTTTCAAAGATGCGCAGAGCGTCATCAACGGCGCCACCTACCTGCCGTGGGTCGATTTCCAGCCCAATCTCAAAGCCTGGACCGAGATCTTCACCGGCGGACGGGGCGATGTGGTCCGCCCGCTTATCAATTCGAGCCTAATCGGTCTGACGGCGACCGCGCTCGCGACCCTGCTCGGCTCCATGGCGGCCTATGCGCTGGTCCGTTTCGAGTTCCAGGTCCGCCTGCTGGCGGGGTTACTGTTCGCGGTGGTCGGCATCACCGCCTACCTCTTGGCCAAATCCTGGCTCGGCCTGCCGGACGGCCGGTCCATGGGCCTCGCCTTCATCCTCGCGCTGGGCTCCGCTATCCTCGCCAACCATCTGCCGCTCCCCGGCAAGGTGTTGGGCAATAACGATATTTCCTTCTGGTTCATCAGCCAGCGCATGTTTCCGCCGATCGTTTCCGCGTTCGCCCTCTACCTGCTCTACTCCCGGCTCGGCAATGAAGGCATCCAGCTGCTGGATAGCTTCTGGGGCATGGTGCTTTGCTACACGGCGTTCGTGCTGCCGATCGTCGTCTGGCTGATGCAGGATTTTTTGAGGAGTCTTCCGGTCGCCGTTGAGGAGGCAGCCCTAGTCGACAATGTCCCGCGCCTGCGCATCTTCGTCGAGATCGTGTTGCCCATGGCCCGGCCCGGCCTGATCGCGACATTTCTGATCGCGCTCGGCTTCGTCTGGAACGAATTCTTGTTTGCCCTGATCCTGACCTCCAGCGACTGGCAAACCATGCCGATCAATATTTCGGGTCAGGCCTCGGTGCGCGGCACCGAATGGTGGGCGATTTCGGCTGCGGCGCTGTTAGCCATCCTGCCGATGATGGTGCTGACCGTGCTCTTGGCTCGGATGATGCGCTCCGGCCTGGCTTTGGGTGGCTTGAAGTAACGCCGAGAAGCCGGGCCGGAGCGTTTGTTACCCGAGTTTGGCTTTAGCCTGCTCGATCCAGCCGTCACGTTCGACCCGGCCGGCGAAACCGAGCTTGGCCTCGACTTCCGTGACCTCGTTGGGCGTGAGCTTGGCCAACGCCTCGAAGGTCTTGATGCCCATCGAGCTCAAGGTTTCGGCCATTTTCGGGCCAATGCCCTTGATCGCGGTCAGATCGTCCGGCTGACGCGGCTTCTCCGCCGGTGCCTTGGCAACGGACTTCACCTTGGGCGACGGCGTGCTCGGCACTGGAGCTGGCTTTGCCTGGGCCGGCTTCGATTCACTCGCCTCGGCGACGACCTCGACGATCCGGACCTCGGGCTTCAACATCGGGGTCTTGGGCGCCGCGCGTTTTTCCACCGCCGGAGCCCGAGGCGCCGTCGGCTTCCCCGGTTGTTTGCTCGTGAGGCTTGTTGACGAAGCCGTGAGCCAGCGATTGACCGACCGGTTGGCATAGGCCGCCTGGACCTCCAGAAAACGCGCGGGATCGGCGCAACTGGCGAGCTCAACGCCGGTATGAAGCATGTCCATATGCTGTTCCTGCCAGAGACCGACCCAGGTCATCCAGGGTGTGCGCATTTGGTCGAAAGCTGCAGGCAAAGATGGTGTCATCATCCTTGGCTCCTCATGGTCCCACTTTGTCGGACGCACTAGCACATACGCCGATCACGGTTGAGGACAAATGTGAGAAACCAACGCTTTAGTTCCCTTGAACGATGCAAGGGACAAGCGCGCGTCCCATCGCCCTGGCCATTGCCCAGGCGCCGAGTGCCGACTAGGCTCCTGGGCGATCCGTTTCCAACAATCGAATTGCGGAGCAAGGAAGAAGGAGGCCATCCGTCATCATGACCAGAACCCGTTCAAAGATGATCGCCGGCGTCAGTGCGATCGCCGTCGCTCAAATGCTTTCGGCAGGCGCATCAGCGGCCGACTTGGACTGTGCAGACACCTCGATCAAGATCGGCGCCATGACCCCGCCCTTCATCGGTGGTCCGGCGATCGCCCATGGTGAGACTTGGGAAGGTGATGCGGATGTCGCCACCTTCCCGTTCGGGGAGCTCTACACCAAGTTCCTGACGCCCATGGCGACCAACCAGTACGCCTTCGACGTCATCCTCCACGCGCCGGCCTGGCATGGCGACTTCGCGCCGTTCCTTGCCGAAATCCCGGATCAGTTCAAAGAGGGCGTGGGCTGGGACGATATCCACCCGACCTACCGCGAACGGCTGATGTTCTGGGACGGCCGGCACATCTCGGTCACGATCGATGGCGACGTTCATACCGGTACCTATCGTACCGACCTATTCGGCGACGCCGACGAACAGGCGGCCTTCAAAGAGCAGTACGGTTACGATCTGGCGCCGCCCGAGACCTGGGATCAGTATTACGACATCGCCGAGTTTTTCACGCGCCCCGACGAAGAGCTGTACGGTACTGCCGAAGCCTTCGTCCGTGGTGGCCAGCAATTCTGGTTCTTCTTCAGCCATGCCGCCGCCTACACCAATCACCCGGACAATCCCGGTTCCATGTTCTTCGATCCCGAGACCATGGACGCCCAGATCAACAATCCTGGGTGGCTGAGAGGCCTGGAGGACTATATTCGCTCAGTCGAATATTCACCTCCGGGCGCGCTCAACTACAATTCGGGTGATATCCGCACCACCTTCGCTTCCGGATCGGTCGCCATGAATTTCGACTGGGGCGACACAGGGACGATCGCCGCCGACCCTGAGCAATCCAACGTCGCCGGCAATGTCGGCTTTTACATCCTGCCCGGATCCACCGAGATTTGGAACCACAAGACCGAGAGTTGGGACGAGTTCGACGAGGTCGTCCATTCGCCGTTCATGGCCTATGGCGGCTGGGTCGCGAGCGTGCCGACGGCGTCGGAGAATGTGGAGTGTGCGTGGGACTACGTTATGCACTACACGTCGATGGACAACAGCGCCCAGGATGTGGTCACCGGCGGAACCGGCATTAATCCCTACCGGATCAGCCACTTCGAGAATGTGGACAACTGGCTGAACGTCTTCGACGAAGCCACGGCCCAGAACTATCTCGAGGTCCAACGGGGTTCCATCGAGGCCGAAAACGTCGCTCTCGACCTGCGGGTGCCCGGTTTTGCCCAATACACCGAGGTCCTGGAGATCGAACTCTCCAAGGCTCTTTCCGGCGATACCGAACCGCAAGTCGCGCTGGACGCGATCGCCGAGGAATGGAACCGGATCACGGATGAGCTCGGCCGCGACAGCCAGCTCGCCATTTACCGGGCCTCCATGGGCCTGCCGCCGCTCTAGGCTCAGGCGTCAACTCTTGTCGGGAAAGCCTTCGGGCTTTCCCGCTGCCGACGGAAGATCATGGCCAGGGTCCAGCTGCAACAGGTGACCAAATCCTTCGGCGACACGGAAGTGATCCCGCCTTTGGATCTCGACATCGAGGATGGCGCCTTCGTTGTGCTGGTCGGGCCCTCCGGCTGCGGCAAGACCACATCATTGCGCATGATCGCCGGTCTAGAGACGGCGACCTCAGGCGCCATCCACATCGGTCCCCGGGAAGTGACAGGTCTGCGGCCGGGCCTTCGCAACTGCGCCATGGTGTTCCAGAACTACGCGCTGTACCCGCACATGACCGTGGCGCAAAACATCACTTACGGCATGCGGGTTCGAGGCGAGAAGAGCGAGCAGATCGAAAGCCGGCTCAAGGAAGCGGCCCGGATCCTGGGGCTCGAGCCCTATCTGGAGCGCCGGCCCAAGCATTTGTCCGGCGGCCAACAACAGCGGGTCGCGATCGGCCGGGCCATCGTCCGCAATCCGGATGTTTTTCTGTTCGACGAGCCGCTTTCGAACCTCGACGCCAAGCTTCGGGTCGAGATGCGCACCGAGATCAAGCAGCTTCACCGCCGGCTCGGCAACACTGTTGTCTACGTCACACACGATCAGGTTGAGGCGATGACGCTCGCCGACCGGGTGGTGGTGATGAACCAGGGCAAGATCGCCCAGGCGGCGCCGCCGATCGAACTCTATGAGAAGCCCGCAAACACCTTCGTCGCCGGGTTCATCGGCGCGCCGGCGATGAATTTTTTATCGGTCGAGCTGGTGGAAGGCGGCGGTACGATTCGGCTTGGTGATGGTACAGAGTTGCCGCTACCGCCGGAGCGGCGCCCCCAGCGGCATTCAAGCAAGGTGACCCTGGGCATGCGCCCCGAACACAGTGACACGGACAACGCCGCGGGCGCCGCCGCTATCATGATCCCCCGGGAAATCGAGCCGCTGGGTCCGCACATGCTGTTGATCGGCGAGTTGGCCAACCAGCGCTTCGTCGCCCAGGTGGACGCCCACCATCCCGCCAGGCTCGACGAGCCGACGACCATCCATCTGGACACCAGCAAGGTGCATCTGTTCGATCCGGAAACGGGCGACACGCTGTTACACGGATTATGAGGCCATGGATGCAAGCGACATCACCATCCGCGATGGTGATCTGGATGATCCTCTTGTTCACGACCTCCTCAAAAAACATCTGCTGCACGCAACGACCCATTCGCCTTTATGCAGCGTCCATGCACTCGATCTGGACGGTTTGCGCCAACCGAACATCACCTTTTGGACCATTTGGGAAAACACGACGCTCGTCGGCTTTGGCGCGCTCAAGGAACTCGACCCGCTGCACGGTGAGATCAAGTCGATGCACACCGCCGAAGCCTTTCGCGGCCGTGGCCTGGCGGCGAAGCTTTTGGGCCACATCATCGACGTCGCCAGCGCCAGGCGCTACCGGCGGATCAGCCTGGAGACGGGAACCATGGCCGGCTTTGCGCCGGCAAGGGCCCTTTACGCCCGGTTCGGGTTCGAGAATTGCGAACCTTTCGCCAATTACTTTCCGGATCCGAACAGCCAGTGCATGACGTTGGTGCTGGAACGGCCGACAACTTAGTCGGCCGGCGCTCGATTGTAGTCTCCATCCGAAACCTCTTCGAGCCAGTCGATGTAGGAGCCGTCCTTCGCCTCGTGGATCGCCATGTGGGTCATGAGGTTATTGGGCGCGGCTCCGTGCCAATGCTTCTCGTCGGGTTTGATCCAGACCGTGTCGCCTGGAAGGAGCTCGTGAACCGGTCCACCATCGCTTTGGACCCGGCCAACGCCGGACAGAACATGCAGCGTCTGGCCGAGGGGATGGGTGTGCCAGTAGGTTCGGGCCCCCGGCTCAAAGGTGACCCGAGCAACCCAAACCCGGGCCGGCTCCTGCGCCTGGATCACTGGGTCCTGCCAAACGGTACCGGTGAAGTAATCCACATTGCCCCTGTTCGTCGGCCGGCTCGCGGCCTTGATCACGTCAACCATCTCGGTCCTCCCCGAAGATCCAACCTTGCCCTCAAGACAGGGCCTCGATCTCATGTTCCGCCTCAAGCCAGGCGGTTTCCGCAGTTTCGATCTGTGCCTGGAGTTCCTGGAGCCGGGCGCCGATCTCCGCTGCCTTCGCCGCGTTACTATAGGTCTTGGGATCGGCAAGGCGCGCGTCGAGAAGCGATTTTTCAGCCGTCAGGTTCTGCATTCGCCGCTCCGCATCCTTGGCCGCTTTTCGTAGTGGGGCGAGCTTGGCCCTTCGCTCGCCCGCGTCAACCCGTTCCGCGGGTGCGGCGTTCTGAACTTTCTTGGAGCCGTTGGCGCTGCGAAGGAGCTGATTTCGATAGGCCGCGACATCCCCGTCGAACGGTTCCACCGAGCCGTCGGCGACCAGCCAGAGCCGGTCGGCGGTTAGCTCCACCAAATGGCGGTCATGGCTGATGATCAGGACCGCACCGGGATAGTCGTTGAGCGCCTCGACAAGCGCTTCGCGGCTGTCGATGTCCAGGTGATTGGTCGGCTCGTCGAGGATCAGGATCTGGGGCGTGTCCAGGCACATGAGACACAAAGCGAGCCTGGTTTTTTCGCCGCCCGAGAGCTTTTCTGACGGCGTCCCCGCCCGGTCGGCGTCGAGACCGAACTGGGCCAGCAGGCTTCGATGGTCCTGTTCCCTTTTGCCAGGCTGCAGCCGGCGCAGATGGTCGAGCGGCGATTGGCTCGGCACCAGATCCTCGATCTGATGCTGGGCGAAAAACCCGACCCTGAGGTTTCGGGCTCGCGTTGTCTCGCCGGCCATCGCCTCGAGCCTACGGGCGACCAGTTTGGCGAAGGTCGACTTGCCATTGCCGTTGGCGCCGAGGAGCGCGATCCGGTCGTCGGGATCGATCCGCAGATTGAGCCCGCGAAGGACGGGCTTGTCGCCGTAGCCGACATCGACGCGGTCGAGGGTCAGCATCGGCGGCGGCGGCACCTCCGTCTCGGGAAAGCGGAACGCGATTTCAGGCTCGAGCAAGGTCGCGGAAATCGGGCCCATGCGCTCGATCGCCTTCAGCCGGCTCTGGGCCTGACGCGCCTTGCTGGCCTTGTAGCGAAACCGGTCGACGAAGGCTTGCATATGCTTTCGCTTGGCTTCCTGGCGCGCAGCCATCTTCTGCTCGAGCTCGATCTGCTCGCGCCGGGTCCGCTCGAAGCGGTCGTAATTGCCGCGGTAGAGCTTCAAGCCCTTGCCACTCAGATGCAGGATGTGGTCCGGCACGCCGTTCAAAAGATCCCGGTCGTGGCTGACGAGAATCAGGGTGTGGCGGTAACGGGGCAGGTGATTTTCGAGCCACATGGAGGCTTCGAGATCGAGGTGGTTGGTGGGCTCGTCCAACAGCAGAAGGGCCGGCTCGACGAACAAAAGCCCGCCCAGCGCCACCCGCATCCGCCAACCGCCGGAAAAGGACGAGAGCGGCTGCGCCTGGGCTTCCTCATCAAAGCCCAGTCCTTTCAGGAACTTAGCGGCCCTGGCCTCGGCTATGTGGGCGTCGATGTCGGCAAGGCGGGTCTGGATTTCCGCAATCCGGTGGGCATCCTCGGCACCCTCGGCCTCGGCGAGTAGGCGGGTGCGCTCGCGGTCGGCGCGAAGCACCGCTTGAAGCGGGGTCGTCTGACCGCCCGGCGCTTCCTGGGCGATTTCACCGATGCTTGCCCGGCTCGGCAGGGATACCTCACCGGAATCGACCTGGATCGCGCCACTCAGAAGCTTGAGCAGGGTGGTTTTGCCGGTCCCGTTGCGCCCCACAAGGCCGTAGCGGTGGCCCGCGGGCAACTGCGCGCTCGCCTTCTCGAGCAACGTTCGACCGGCGATGCGAAGGGTGATGTCGGTCAGTCTGATCATGACGGGCTTGTATCGAACCGGCGGATCAGGGCGCAAGAGCCGCGGAAGCGGTTCCGGCAGACCTGTTCCTAGCCGAAGACGGAAAGGTCGAGATCGAGTGCCAGGCGTTCCAGCATCGCCGTGCCGGCGATGGAGTTGCCCTTGGGGCCTAGGGCCGGCGCATAAGCCGCGATCGCCATGCGGCCCGGAACGATAGCGATCATGGCACCGCTGACCGCGCTTTTTGTCGGCACGCCGACCCGGACGGCCTGCACGCCCACCTCGTCATACATGCCGCAGGTGGTCATTAGCGCCACCACCCGCCGGCAATCATTGAACTCAAGAATTCTCTTCCCCGATCTCGGATCGACACCCCGATTGGCCAGAAAGCCGCCGGCGCGGGCCAATTCTCTGGCGTTCAGGGTCAGCGAGCACTGGCGGAAATAGGTGGCAAGCGCGCGTTCGACATCCGGGATGTGGTGGTACTGGCGGAGCATGTTGGCGAGCGCCTTGTTGCGGTAGCCGGTGTCTGCTTCCGAGCGGCAGACCGCCTCGTCCGCCACCACCTCGACACCGAGCGAGGCGAAAAAGCGGATGAGCGTCGCCATCCTGGTCTCGGCGCTGTCGCCCCCGAGCCGGCTCGAGACCACGAGCGCGCCCGCATTGATATAAGGGTTTCTGGGTTTTCCAGCCTCGGCCTCGAGCTTGACGATGGAATTGAAGGCATCACCCGACGGCTCGACCGAGATATGATCGAACAGATCGCCCTCGCCCGCCTGCAGGACGCAAGCCAGCGCAAACACCTTGGAGGCAGACTGGAGGGTGAAGCCCGTGTTCGCATCGCCTCGCGCCACCTCATCACCATCCGCCGTGGCGATGGCCAGCGCCAACCGGCTCGGATCGACCTTGGCAAGTTCGGGAATGTAGCGCGCGACATCTCCTTCGGCGCGATGGGCGCAGCCGGCCTCGAACGCCCGCTCGATCGCTTCCTGAAGACCCTTGTCAGACGTCACCTCACCCAACCGGGATTGGGCAGATCGGCCACCAGCCGAACGATGCCGGCGCCGTAGGCCTGACTGATTTCTGTCATATAGGGATCATTGGCCTCGACCGTGATCTGCACGTCGCTCGCAAAACTATCGCGGCGATAGCAAAGCAGGTGGATCGGCGGTGCCACCGAAAGATTGCTTCGAACGGTGCTGTCCATCGACACCAGGGCCAATTTGGCAGCCGTGTCCAGGTCCATGAGCGGGCTCACCACCCGGTCGAGGACGGGTTTTCCATACTTCGTCTCGCCGATCTGTAGAAAAGGTGTTTCAAGTGTTGCTTCGATGAAGTTGCCGGCCGGGTAGATCAGAAAAAGCCTTGGGCTTTCGCCCGCGATCTGACCGGCCAGAAGCAGCGATGCGCTGGCGTCGACGTAAGGTCCGTCCCGGGTGATAACCTCGCGCAAGACGTCACCGACCGCCAAAGCCGCGTCGAACATGGTGAGCGACACAGCGAGGTTGCCTTGGGCGTTCGGATCGCCCCAGCGCTGGCGGATCAGGCTCACCACCGACTGGGTGGTCGCCAGATTGCCGGCGGAGAGCAAGGCCATCACCCGCTCACCCGGGACCTCGAACAGAACAAGCTTCTTGAAGGTTGAAATCTGATCGACGCCGGCGGTGGTCCGGCTGTCGCCGGCGACGACGAACCCGCTCTCAAGCAAGATCCCGAGGCAGTAGGTCATGGCCCAAGACCGGTCGCGATCAGCCCTCCACGTCGGCGGCGACCTTGAGCGAGACGATCTGATCCGGATTGCGCGGTGGCTCACCCTTGGTGATCTGGTCGACCAGTTCCATGCCGTCGGTCACCTGACCCCAGACCGTATACTGGCCATTGAGAAACGGAGCCGGCTGAAAACAGATGAAGAACTGACTGTTGGCGCTGTTCGGATCCTGGGTCCGGGCCATGCCGATGGTGCCGCGCTCGAACGGCACATCGTTGAACTCCGCCGGCAGGTCCGGTTTGTCCGAACCGCCCCGGCCGGTGCCGGTGGGATCACCGGTCTGAGCCATGAAACCTTCGATCACACGGTGGAACACGATCCCGTCATAGAAGCCTTCGCGCGCCAACTCCTTGATTCGGGCGACATGTTGCGGCGCCTTCTCGGGCAGGAGGTCGATCGTCACGCGACCGCTTGCAAGCTCGAGATAGAGGGTGTCCTCCGGATCGGCTGCCTGTGCGTTATTGGCAGAGGTCATAATGAAAAAAGCACTCCCGATAAGGATAAGATGGCGGCGAAGCATGAGCGGCTCCCGAGGGCTGAAGAAGACGATTTGGACCTCGCCAGGGAAAGGCGGCTGGCCGCCTATGCGCCACAGAAGAGCCGGCCATGCAACGATTGACTTGGGCCAAACCTGGCCTGCGGGGCGCACGTTAGTCTTAACCTCCTAAGCGATCGGGCAAACGGGAGAGCGCAATGGCGCGGGACATCCTCATCATTAATGGTCATCCAGACCCCAGCGAGGAGCGGTTTTGCCATGCGTTAGCCCGAAGCTACGCGAGCGGGGCGACGGCGGGGGGATACGATATCCAGCATCTTCGCGTGGCGGCATTGGACTTCCCGTGGCTCGCGGGGGCGGACGATTTCGAGAACCGGACGCCGCCCCAGGCCATTCAAGCCGCTCAAGATCAGATCCGCCGGGCCAATCATTTGGTGATCGTCTATCCGCTCTGGCTCGGCTCGATGCCGGCGATCCTCAAAGCGTTTTTCGAGCAGACCTTTCGACCGGATTTCGCCTTTGAGCGGACCACTAAGGACTGGCCGAAACCCGGGCTAGCGGGCCGGTCGGCCCGGGTAGTGGTGACCATGGGCATGCCGGCTCCGGCCTATCGCTGGTACTATCTGGCCCACAGCCTGAAGAGCCTGGAGCGGAACATTCTGAAGTTTTCGGGCATCAAACCGGTGCGCGAAACGCTGATCGGTGGGATCGGCGAAATCGACCAAACCCAAAGGCAGCGCTGGCTTACCAGGCTCGAGACCTTGGGCCAGCGAGGCCTTTGATCTTGAAGCCCGGTGCCCTCTTTAACGGTAGTCGTGGCTGGTGTCTCACGCCGCCAGCACCCGGGTGAGGGCCTTGTCACGAGCCCCTTGCGCCTCCTCGCCGGGATAGACCGGCACCTCGCAGCGGGCCAACACCTCTTCCGGCGGATAGATCTGCGGATTATTCAGATCCTCCTCCGGAATGAACGCCATGGCCGCTTCATTGGGACAGCCATACTTGATGTACTCGGCGATCGCCCCGTGCACCTCGGCCTCGAGGATGAAGTTGATGAAGGCGTGGGCACTGTCCGAATTGGGCGCGCCCGTGGCGATGCAGAGCGTGTCCTCCCAGAGAAGCGAGCCCTCCTCAGGGACGACATAGGCCAACTCGTCATCCTCCTCGATCACCTGGAGGACGTCACCAGACCACTCCAGGCAGGCGTCCACCTCGCCCGACAGAAGCAGGTCCTGGCCGGTGTCGGGGCTGAAGGCGGTGATGTGGGGTTTCGCCTTGATCAGCACATCGGCCGCTTTCTCCACCAATGCCGGATCGGTCGAATTGAGCGATTCGCCCAAATATTTGAACACGATCTGCAGGGTCGCGGTGTCGTTGAGGATCGACATCCGGCCCGAAAACTGATCGCTGTCAAAGATGTCGGCCCATTGGGTTGGCGCCGGATCGGCCTCGGTGGTGCGATAGCCGATGCCCATGGTTCCCCACATGTAGGGCATCGAGAATTGTCGGCCCGGATCGAAGCCCGGATCAGAGAAGCGTTCGGCGATGTTTGAAACGTTCGGAATTTTTCCATGATCTAGAGGCTGAATCATCTCGGCGATGATCATGCGTTCGGTAAAATCGTTGGTCGGCACGATCACGTCATAGCCGGGATTGCCCTCCTTCAGCTTGGCGAACAATTCGTCATTGGACGCGAACAGGTCGTAGCGAACGTCGATACCAGTCGCCTCGGTGAACTGGTCCAGCGTATCCTCGCCGATATAGGTGTCCCAGTTGTAGACGTTGACGACACCGGCTGCCCGCGCCTGCCGAGGAGCGATCGGCGCGATCGCGGCGACAGCGAGCGAGGAGCCGATGAACCGCCGGCGATCGAGAACGATACGGGGGATGGGCGTGGGGCGACGGGGCATTCGCGTTTCCTTAGTCGATTGATTGGTCGAGGCCGTTGTCCTGATGATGGCTTCGCATGGCCGTCTGTCAATCGAACCGGCAGGCCGCTTCACAAAGCCTCTCACAACTGAAATGCTCAGTCGCTCTCCTTCCATTCACCAAGGCCACACCGTCCCGACGCCATGACCTCGCTCACCGCCGAAGCTCAACTCTACCTGGCGATCGCCTTTTTTCTCGGCCTGGTGCTGGGTGTCCTGGTGACCCTGCTATTTGCCCGTGGCCAGGAGCGCCGGGCGGAAGCCTTGGCCGAAGCTCTGTTCGAGGCCAGCGAGGACCGCCATCGGTCGGTCAGCGAGGCCATGATCCAAAACGTTAAGGCCACCTTCGGCGATCTGTCCCTCGATGCGCTCAATCGCTCGAGCGAAACGCTGGTCCAGATGGCCGGGCAGAACCTGGACGCCAAAAAGGCCCTGATCGACGAACAGTTGCGGCGGGTCGGCGGCGAATTGGACAAGGTCGGTCATCTCATGCGCGAGCTCGAGCGCGACCGGGTGCAGAAATACGGCCAGCTATCCTCCCAGCTCGAGCACGCCAGCCGACGCAGTCAGGAACTCCAGGAAACGACCCAACTCCTGCGCCAGGCGCTCGCCGGCACCAAGTCGCGGGGCCAATGGGGCGAGCGTCTCGCCGAGGAGATTTTATCGGTGGCCGGCTTCGTGGAGGATGTATCTTTCGCCAAGCAGAAAACGCTGGAAGACGGTGGCCGGCCCGACTTCACCTTTTTTCTGCCCGACGGCCGCGAAATCCACATGGATGTCAAGTTCCCGCTCGACAATTACCTGCGGTCCCTAGAAGCCGCCGCGGAGAGCGAACGCGATCGGTTCGAGCGCGCGTTCCTGAAGGATGTCAAAGACAAGATCAAACAGCTCGCCGAGCGCGATTACGCCAAGCCCAGCGACGGTTCGGTCGACTACACGCTGTTATTTATTCCCAACGAGCCCTTGTTTGGTTTCGTTCAAGACCAGGCTCCTCATCTGTTCGACGAAGGGCTCGCGAAGAAGGTGGTGATGTGCTCACCCATGAGCCTGTTCGCGGTGCTCGCCGTGATTCGCCAGGCGGTCGACAATTTCACCTTCAACAGCCGCGCCAACGAGCTTTTGTCTTTGATGGGCCGGTTCCGGGCTGAGTGGCACAAATTCGTCGAGCAGATGGGCCGGCTCGGCAAGCGGATCGATGACCTGCAGACCGATTACCAGGCGCTGGTCACCACCCGCCGCAAGGCCTTGGAGCGGCCCCTGAACAGGATCGACGCGATCCGGGAACAGCGTGATGTCACGTCCGCCCTACCGGAGATTGAAGTAGCCGGCCCCCAAGCGAATCAGGACTTGCCAAGCGGCTGAACCAGCGTCAACACTTCCCGGTTACGGAGCCGGCCGCAGAAAACGCCGGAGGTAGCCAACGCTGGGAGGGCAAAAGCATGGCGCGATCGACCCACCTCAACATCGCCCTTGTCGGACCGAACGGTAGCGGCAAGACCAGCCTTCTCGAGAGCATGGCGTTCGTGACCGAAGCCACGACCCGCAAGGGCCGGGTGGGCGACGGCAACACGGTTGGCGACAATGCGACGGAGGCCCGCGATCGGAACATGAGTACCGAGGTCAGCGCGGCGACCCTGGCGCATGACGGCTGCAAGATCACGGTCCTCGACTGCCCCGGCTCGGCGGAACTGGGCCAGGAGGCGCGAAACGTGCTGCCGGGCGTCGATCTGGCGATCGTGGTGGTCGAGCCGGTGGTCGAGCGGATGATCGCCGCCGGTCCGGTCCTCCATTTTCTGGATGCGATCGCCGTCCCGCACATGGTTTTCGTCAATAAGATGGATCGCTCCGAGCAACGCTACCGGGACCTTCTGGACGCGCTTCGCGAGGTCAGCTCCCGGCCCGTGGTCCCTCATCACTACGCCATCGGCCGGGGCGACGATTTGGTCGGCTACATCGATCTCGTGACCGAGCAGGCTTATCACTACAATCCCGGGGCTCCATCGGACGCCATCGAGCTGCCGCCGGACCACCAGGATCGCGAGCAGGCCGCCCGGGCGGAAATGCTCGAGACGCTCGCCGATTTCGACGACGACCTTCTGGAGATGCTTCTGGAGGATCAGGAGCCGCCGGCGGAACAGATCCTTAAGAATATGCAGAAGACGCTCGGCGCCGATCAGGTCGTGCCCGTTTATATGGGGGTTGCGGAAAAGGATATGGGCGTGCGCCGGCTGATGGACGTGATCAGCGCCGAGGCGCCGGTCCCAGGCAAGACGGCGGAGCGTCTGGGCATTGGCGCCGAGGGTCCCGCGCTCGTGCAGATCCTTAAGACCTATCACCAACCCCATTCCGGCAAACTGTCGCTTGCCCGGGTTTGGCGCGGCGAAGTGACTGACGGCATGACCTTGGGCGGCATGCGGGTGAGCGGCCTGTTCGAACTTTTGGGCGGGCAGACCACGCCGGTTTCGAGCGCTCCCGCCGGCGCCGTCGTCGGCCTCGGCCGGCTGGAGGATGCACAAACCGGCCAGTGCCTTGCCAATGGCAGCGGCGACGCTACTGACGGGCCGGCCGCGCCCGAGGTTGCGAAACCGATGTTCGCCTTCGCCATTCAGCCGAAAAACCGCAGCGACGAGGTCAAGCTCTCCGCGGCACTGGCCAAGCTTAGGGAGGAGGATCCGAGCCTGGTGGTCGAGCAGAACCCGGAGCTTCACGAGACGCTGATCTGGGGTCAGGGCGAGGTGCATCTGGGCATCACGCTGGCCCGGCTGGCCAACAAGCACAAGGTCGAGGTCGATGTGGCACCGCCGCAGACCCCCTACCGCGAAACGATCAAGAAGCCCGGCCACGGCCACGGCCGGCACAAGAAGCAGTCGGGCGGCCACGGTCAGTTTGGTGACGTCAAGATCGACATCAAGCCGCTGGCCCGGGGCGAAGGCTTTGTCTTCACCAACAAGATCGTGGGCGGCGCGGTGCCGAAGCAGTACATCCCGGCGGTCGAGACCGGTGCCCGCGAATTCATGGCGCGCGGGCCCTTGGGCTTTCCGGTGGTCGACGTGGCCGTGACCCTGGTCGATGGCCAGTTCCATTCGGTGGACAGCTCGGAGATGGCGTTCAAGACGGCGGCAGCCCTGGCGCTTCGGGAGGGACTGCCGGGCTGCAAGCCGGTCCTGCTCGAGCCGGTCCTGAACGTGCGGATCGCGGTTCCCTCGGCCTACACCTCCAAGGTCCTGAGCCTGATTACGACCAAACGCGGCCAGGTTCTGGGCTATGACGCCAAACCGGGCTGGCATGGCTGGGACCAGGTCGAGGCCAATCTGCCCCAGGCCGAGATGCACGATCTGATCATCAATCTCCGCTCACTCAGCCAGGGCGTCGGCTTCTTTGAGTGGGATTACGACCACATGCAGGAAATGCCCCAAAAGGAGGCCCAGGCCGTGGTCGCCCAACGCCAGGCAGCGGAGTAGATTTTCGCTTGAGCAACCCGCGTCCGGATGGACGCTAGTTGCCGATAGGGGCCGGCTCCTGGCCGGGGTCCGAAAACTACCGTCCGTAGACGTCTTCCAGACGAACAATGTCGTTCTCGTCCAGGGTATCGCCGTACTGGACCTCGATGCACCCGACCGGCTGGTCGCCGACGTTCTCGATCCGATGTTTGGTTTCGACCGGAATGAAAACGTGGGAATTGGGACCGAAATCCTTGATCTCTTCGCCGATCGTCACCCGTGCCTGGCCTTCGACGATCACCCAGTGCTCTTGGCGATGGTGGTGAAGCTGCAGCGAGAGCTTGCCACCCGGCTTCACCGTGATCCGCTTGGAGATGTAGGTCTCGCCGGTGGCCAAAACCTCCCAACGACCCCAGGGGCGATCGTCGGCATCACCGACAGCGTAATTCACGGCCATGGCGTTGCTCCTTCATGTTCAGCGTGAGGCGAAGAGAAGAACCCGCCCGCTTCCATAAACGAAGACGCGAATGAGATCGAGTATTACACAACCCTAGCGTACCAGACGATAGCCACCCGGTTCGGTCACCAACAGTCGAGGCGTTTCCGGCTCCGGCTCGATTTTTTGTCTGAGCCTATAAATATGGGTCTCGAGTGTATGGGTGGTGACCCCGGCGTTGTAACCCCAAACCTCGTCCAGAAGCGTGTCGCGCGGCACCGCGCGCTCGCCCATGCGATAGAGATATTTGACGATCGCTGTCTCTTTCTCGGTCAGATGGATCTTGCGGTCTCTTTCCTGGTCGACCAGCATTTTCGCGGAGGGGCGGAAACTGTAGGGACCGATCGGAAAACTGGCGTCGTCACTCATTTCGAACTGCCGGAGCTGCGCCCGGACCCGGGCCAACAAAACGCCCAGACGAAACGGCTTGGTGATGTAGTCGTTGGCGCCGCTGTCCAGCCCGAGGATGGCGTCGGCGTCGCTGTCGTGGGCGGTCAGCATGATCACCGGCGCCTTGATGCCCTTCTTGCGCATCAAGCGGCAGAGATCACGGCCATCGGTATCGGGCAGACCGACGTCGAGCAGGATTAGATCGACATGATGCTCCTCGGCCATGGCGACACCGGCCTTGCCGTCCCCGGCCTGGCGAACATCGACGCTCTCATGCAAGCTCAATTGCTCGGCGAGTTCACCCCGCAACATCTCGTCATCATCGATAATCAAAATGCTCTTCTGTGATGACACCGAAGCCGCCTCCCGCTGATTGCGCTGGTGAGGATGTAGCCCCAAGCTTCAGCAAACGAAAGGGAGAGTAACTGCAAGACGTTGCTCAGTGCGTATTCTGCTGGCAGGGTCCGGCGCTAGCGCTCCGTCATTTCATCTAACTCCCGGACAAACGTTGATCGCCGCCCTCGACAAACTGATCGGTTCGCCGACACGCGTGGCCCTGCTGCTCGCGCTGTTTCTCGGTCTCCACGCCTCGATCACCCTGGTCGCCGGCCTGGCGCATCCGCCGGCGGCCTTGGGCATGGACGACGCCGAACAGGCGATGTTCGCCCAGCAATTCTCCTGGAGCTATCGTTTCCAGCAACCGCCGCTCTTTACCTGGATACTGAACGCGCTCGCGCATCTCGGACCCGTCAACATCGTCAGCCTGACCCTGCTTCGCTACGCTCTGCTGGCGGCCCTGTTCATCCTGATGTGGCGCCTGGGTCAGCTTTGGCTCGACGATCCTCGGGCCGCGGCGCTGGCGACCCTCAGTCTCGCAGCGATCTACATCTTCGGTTACTACGCCCACCACGATCTGACCCATTCGACGATCCTTGCCACCACTGTGGCCGCCAGCCTTCTGGTGTTCGCCCGCATCGAACGGTCGCCCAGCTGGGCCAATTACGGCGCGCTCGGCGTCTGTTTCGGCCTTGGCATGCTGTCCAAGTGGAATTTTTTGATCCTGGCTTTGGCGCTGCCGGCGACGGCGCTCGCCTTTCCGAGGACCCGGGCCCTGGTGCTCACCACCAAGTCCCTGTTGGCCGCGGCGATCGCGGCCGCTATTGCGCTGCCATCGATCTTCTGGGTTCTTAGCCAGCGACATGATTTCAAGGCCCTCAGCCGGGAGGTGCTGGCCGAACGCCACGAGAGCAGCGGGCTTGGAACCGCTCTGACGACGGGCAGCCTCGATCTCCTCGAAGCGGTCATCGCTTTCCCGCAACCCTGGGCTGCGCTTTTCCTTCTGGCCTTCGGTTTGGCTTTGTGGCGGGGACCGGTGACCTGGAGCCCGCGAGCCCGGTTTCTCGCGCTATTCATCGCGATCGGCATCGGCCTTCACGCTCTCCTGCTGATCGTATTGCAGGCGGCAACCTTCAGCGAGCGCTGGATGATCACGGTGCTGATGCCGTTGCCGCTCTTGGGTTTCGTCCTGATCGACGCTATCGGTTTGCCGCGGACCGGAGCCAGGCTGTTCGTCGGGCTTTGCGTCTGCGCCATGATGCTGAGCCTTGGTTTCCGGGCCTGGGCCTATGTCGCCGGCGCCGATGCTTGCGGAAAATGCCGGCTGCACGGCCCGTTCGACGACCTTAAGGATCAGCTTTTGCGGGTAGGTTACCGGGATAGCGGCACCATCGTGACCGAACAATTCTACGTCGGCGGCAATCTCAGGGTCTGGTTTCCGGAGAGCCGGATCAGAAGTCCGCTTTACCCGACCTCCGTATGGCCTCCCGCCCGTCCGGACCAGCCCTGCCTGCTGGCATGGGAGAACCGGGAGCCTGACCCGAGCCCGATGCCGGCAAGCCTGGAGGCTTACATCGCCCAAGCGGCCTTCGACCGGAACCAATTGGAGATCGGTGAGGTCCGAAGCCTGATGCACGGATCGGCGCAAAAAACCTTTGCCCTGGGCTACGCGCTGCTCCGCCCCGAACAGGGATCTTGTCCGTGACGCGTCATGCTGGCGTCGAGGAGGTCTGCGTCGTCGTACCGGTTCATGACGAGGAAGAGACCATTCCGACTCTGGTCGACCGGCTTCTGAAGACACCGATACCAGCGCCCTTCCGACTGGCCCGGATCGTGCTCATCGACGACGGCAGCCGCGACAGGTCCTGGGCGGTGATGGCGGAGATCGCCGCCAGCCACGAACAGGTCGATGCACTGAGGCTTCGCCGCAATTTCGGCAAGGCCACGGCGCTGCAAACCGCGATCGACCAGATCACCGAGCCGATCATCGTCACCATGGATGCCGACTTGCAGGACGACCCGGACGAACTGGCCAAGCTGCTCGCGGCGCTGACGGCCGATGTCGATTTGGTCTCTGGCTGGAAGCAAAACCGGCAGGATCCCTTGAGCAAGACCCTGCCGTCCAAACTGTTCAATAAGATCACATCCTTGATTTCGGGCCTGCCGTTGCACGATTTCAACTGCGGCTACAAGGTCTATCGCCGGGAAATTTTTGTCGGCGTTCAGCTCTACGGCGAGCTACACCGCTACGTGCCGGTGCTAGCGCATGCGTTGGGCTACCGGGTGGCCGAGGTGCCGGTCCGTCACCACCCTCGTCAGCACGGACGATCGAAATATGGTGCCGGGCGCCTGCTCAAAGGCCTCATCGACCTGCTCACGGTCTTGATGCTGACCCGCTTCGCCCAGCGGCCGGCCCATCTGTTCGGCGGGATCGGCGTCACCCTCGGCGGCGTGGGTTTCGCCATCCTCATCTATCTCACCGGTTTCAAGCTCATCACCGGCGCCGACATTGGCCAGAGACCCTTGCTGCAATTGGGCATTCTGCTCAGCATCATCGGCGTGCAGGTGCTCTTGTTCGGCGTGCTCGCAGAACTGATCGTGAGCCGGCGCCGCCCGCACAACGGCGAAAGCCTCATCCGCGAGCGGATTGGCCATGATCGGCGAACGCGCGAACCAGCAGGTGCCGATGGTCTCACTCACGAGCGGGCCGGGTGACGTTCCGCCCGCCGTCCAAGCTGGTAGCCAGCCTCGCCGCCCTCGCTCTGACGATCCTCTGCGCCTGGTTTCTGATCCGTGACGAAAGCCTTCAGCGGAGCCTGGATCATCTGCGGGACGCGCAGACGCTGCCGCTTCTTTTCGCCTTCGCCCTCACGCCGCTGCTCCACACCTGGAGAGCGTGGCGCCTGCAGGGACTGTTGCCGCTGGCCGCGGCGGGCCACGGCAGCCTGTGGTCCGTCTCGGCTCGGGTCTTGATGTGGAATTTTCTGTTGCCGTTTCGCCTGGGCGAACTGACCTTTCCCTGGCTTCTGCGCCAGGCTGCGCCGGTCGGTATCGCCGAAGCGACCGGTGCTTTGATCTTCACCAGGCTCGTCGATCTGGCGACGATCGTGGCCATCGGTGCGGTCGCCGCCTGGTTCACCCTGGCCGACGACGTGCTGCCCGGGCCTCGTACGCTCTTGCTGGCGTTAGGCGCGATCGCTCTCGCCACGCCGGCCGTCCTGGTCGCGGGCTCCACCCTCCTCGCGCGGATCCGCCGGCTGGAAAATCTCGCCCGCACGGCCGCGCGCGCGATCTCACCGGCCAGACATCTTCGGCTGTTGATCACCAGTCTCGGGCTCTGGCTGACCCACGCCACGATCGGTTTTCTGGTTCTTGGCGCAATCGTCGGCCCGACGACATTTGCCACCGCCGCGCTCGCCGCCGCCGCCGGCAATCTCGCGTTCGCGCTGCCGATCAACGGTATCCTGGGGCTTGGCCCGCAGCAGGTTGCCTGGGTGACGGTCCTCGACGCGGCGGGGATCGATTGGGCCAAAGCGCTCGGCGCCGCCCTGCTCGCGCATCTGGTAGTGTTCGCTGGCGCCATGATCTGCGGCTGCATCGCTACGGCGGGCCGGCTCCGGCAGCACTCTTAATCACCGGCACGGCTGGTATCCGGTCGACCGGCGTCATCAAGATGGCCAAAACAACGAGACCGCCGGCCAGAAGTTGCATCGGCCCTAAAGGCTCACCCAACCCAAGCCAACCAACAAGGAAAATGGTCGGCAGCTCGAAGCTGCCGGCGGCGGCCGTCCGGGCGGGGCCCAGCACCGGACCGGCGGTGGCGAACAACAGGTTGGGCAAAAGCGAGGTGATCAAGCTGAGGCTCACGACCAAAAGCCAGTCGCTAGGGCTCGGCGGCAGCAACTGATCGAGCGGAAGGCTCAAGACCATGGGCAAAAGGCCGGTCACGGCGCCCAGGGTGAAGCCTGCGGCCCGCTCCGGCCCCGAGAGACCGCTCAACTTGCCGGTAAGGACGTTGATGGCGAAGGCAAAGGTCAGAGGTGCTGTCAGCGCGATCAGCGCGGCCGCCCAAGACGCCCCGGTGTCCACCGCCGGCGACAGGGCGATGACCGCGCCGACAAGGACCAAAACCGCACCCAGAACCGATCGGCCCGCCGGCGGCCGCCGCCACCACAGCCAGGTGATCAGCAGCGTGAACAGAGGGTAGGTCATATAGAGGACACCGACGATCGCCACCGGTGCCGCCTCGAGCGCTTCGACGTAGCCGACATAACCGAGCGCCACGACGATACCCGACAGAAAGGCCCAACGAAGCTGGCCGAATTTTTTGCTGCCAACGCCCAAGAACGGCGAGAGAACAGCCGCCGAAATGGCGAATCGGAAGAAAACGATCGCCGGCGATGCCAGACCCGCCTCGGCCAGGCTGCGGACGAACCAGGGCACCAGGCCGAAGCAGATCACGGCGAGAACGATCATGGCGGTCGCAAGCTGCGGGCTCAGCCGCTCGTCGGTGGTGCGAGAAAGCGGTGCCCTAATGCCCGTCGCCCTGGAGGATGCCGCCGATAATCGACCCTTCGCCCTTGCTGCCGCCCATTTGAGGCGCGTTGGCCAGCATCCGGCCTGCGAGCCTGGAGAAGGGCAGGCTCTGCAGCCAGACATGGCCCGGCCCCGTGAGCTTCACGAAGAAAAGACCCTCACCACCGAACAGCATCGTCTTGATGCCGCCAGCCTGTTCCAAATCATAGTCGATGCTGTCGGTGATCGCGGCGAGACAGCCCGTGTCCACATGCAGGACCTCCCCCGGCGCCAGCTCGCGCTCGACCAGCGTACCGCCCATGTGAACGAAAACCCAGCCGTCGCCCTCGAGCTTCTGCATGATGAAGCCTTCACCGCCGAACAGGCCGGTGAGGATTTTTCGCTGGAAGTGGATGCCGATCGAGACTCCTCGGGCGGCGGCGAGAAATCTGTCCTTCTTGCAGATCAGCCGGCCACCATAGTCGAGTAGGTTGAGCGCCAGAATGTTGCCGGGGTAGGGCGCGGCGAAGGCGACCGTCGCCTTGCCCCGTCCCTCATGGGTGAAGACAGTGGTGAACAAGCTTTCACCGGTGATCAGCCGCTTGCCGGCGCCCAGGAGCTTATCGAAAAAGCCTCCCCGTTGGTCGCGGTCGGAACCGTCGCCGAAGACGGTCGACATGGTGATGAACGGATCTTTGAACATCATGGCGCCGGCTTCGGCCACCGCACTCTCGCCGGGATCGAGCTCGATCTCGACATACTGCATCTCGGCGCCCTTGATCACATAGTCGATCTCGTCGGCGCCGGGGCCGAACATTCCGGCCACCGGCGGCGGCACACCCCGTTCCAGCTCCGGCACCTCGCCGACCAGCCGCCATTGATCGAAGCCCGGGCGCCAGCAATGGGCGTCGGGATGCATTTTGGCATAGTCGGCGGCACTGCCGTGATCCAAGGGCCCGACCTGCTGGCCATTCATGCTGAAGTACCAGTCGCTCATCGTCTTACACTCGCCGGTTCGTCTTAGGATCGTTTAGGTCGTCGCCGAACTTCGGGCAATGTTACCGGGCCAGCATCAGGAACGGGAAAGCCAATGACCATCATCGACATCTGGATCAACTGTCCCGACCAGCAGGTGGCGGATCGTATCGCAGACACCCTGGTCGGTGAACGGCTCGCGGCCTGCGCCAACATCTTTCCGCCGATCCGAAGCGCTTTCCACTGGAAGGGTGCTGTAGAGCGTGAGGAGGAAGTGCCCTTGGTGATCAAGACTCGCGAAACATTGTTCGACGCGGTGGTGAGACGGGCGCGGGCCATTCATCCTTATGAGACACCCAGCATTCTGGGGCTTCCGGTCGCTTTCGTGAACGAGGACTATCGGGAGTGGGTGATCGCCGAAACCAGGTCGCCGGATGGCGACTGACGTGAATTCAGCTCTCGCTGCCGGCTGACAGAAGAAACGCTTTCGTCTCAAGATCGGCCGGAAACATGAGCTCGATGGTGAGTTCGGCGAGCGCGATATCCTCGGCCGTGCCGAACTGGGTAAGCGTCGAGAACAGGGACAGCACCCGCTCACCTATCCGGTAACGGGCTGGGATCACCGCCGGCAGCGATCTTGACGGGTCTCCCGCCTCGACGACACCTTCCCTGGCCAACTCGTTAGCTACCTCGTCCAACACCACATCACCGCCCAAATGCGCGCTTTCCGTTCTGAGTCGGACGAAAAGATGACGGGCGACCTCCGGCCAGTTGACCAGGGCCGTCCGCAGCCCCTCGGGCCCGATCATCGCGGCGAGCAGACTGTCGCCGGGGCCGAGACCGACGGCGGCGAGCAGAGCGGTGGCGGACCGGTTGGCCTGGACGATCGACCAATGGCGATCCAGGGCCAGGGCCGGAAACGGGTCATGACGCTCCAACATCCAGGCGACGGCGGCGCGGACTTGGGCCATGTCGTCCGCATCAAGGTCACGGCGCCGGTAGGCCGGCGCGTAGCCCGCGGCTTCAAGCAGGAAATTGCGTTGGGCCCGGGGCACGTCGAGTGTGTCCGAAAGCCGGATCACCATCGCTCGGCTCGGTTGCGACCGGCCGGTTTCGAGAAAGGCGATGTGACGCGCCGAGACGTCGGCGGCGAGCGCTAGGTCGAGCTGGCTCATTCGCCGCTGCCGACGCCAGTCCTTGAGCGCGCTACCGAAACGCTGTTCCATCCGAAATGCCCCTCTTAAGAACCACGAGCTTAGAGGGCTACATGGAAAAAACACTTACCTCCCAGGTCATTGTTCGAACCCGGTGGCTTCGATAGCTGACAGCCATGGCTCACATCGAAGGGATCGAACGATGTCCGCCCTCAACACCGTATTCTGGCTGAAAATTGCGGCCGGTGTCGTCATCGGCTTCGGCATTCTCGCCGCCCTGGCGGCTCATCCGGGAACTGCCGCGCCGTTCCGCCTCCTGGCCGACCTGGTCCTCTGGCCGATCGACGGAGCCCAAAGCTTGGCAACGGACGAAAGCCGTATCCTATGTGCGATCGCCGGCGGCTTGATGTGCGGCTGGGGCGTTTTGCTGTGGCTGGTTGCGGACCGGTTGCCGGCTCAGGCACCGGGTCTCGTCAAGCCACTGATCCTAGCCAGTGTCGTCAGCTGGTTCGTGGTCGACAGCCTGGCCTCGGTCGCCGCCGGCGCGCCGCTCAACGCGGTCCTCAATGCCGGATTTTTGGCGATGTTCGTGGTGCCATTGATCCGCCGGCCACGCCTAGACGTGAAAGCGAGCTAGACGCGGGCGTCGTGGCGGGCGAGATCCCGTGGCCAGTTAAGGATCTTCTAATCCGCCGTCAGCAAGGTGGCGCCGTGGTGCAAGGCGGTGGCGACGATCATCCGGTCTGCGAGACCGGCGTGAAAGTCTGGAAGTTCGGCGGAGGTGATGCCAATGGCGCCATCCAGCGGGATCTCTTGGAGCCCCATGGCCAATACCGCCTGCCGCCAGGTGTTGCAGCTTCGTATCGCGGCGACCTTGTTTTTTCGCGCCAGCATGGCGATCTCCCAGAAACTGACCCCAGCAACCAAAATCTGCTCGTTTTGAAGAGCGCGATCAGTAAGTTGACGGGTTTTTTGGCCTTTCCGATCGACGCCCTCAACGAGCCAGACGAGAACGTGGGTGTCGAGAAGGATCAGCTGTTGGCTTCCCACGGTTCATCGATGGGCGAGATGTTGTCGCCGGTAATCTCGATTTGTCCCGCGAGGGAACCGAACAAGCTTTTGGGCTTGCGTTTGATCGGCGCTAATTCGGCCACGGGCCGTCCATTTTCGGTGATGGTGAGTGGCTCGCCACTGGCTTCCACTTCATCCATCAGTTGAAGACAGCGAGCCTTAAACTCCGAAGCTTTGATCGTTTTCATGTTTCGTCACCATGGTCACATGGCGGACAAAGCCATTAATATCAAACGAAACCCGGAGGCGTTCATCGCTCGTAGCGGGAAAGAAACCGCCAGGCCAGTTCCGCGCCCTCGGCGTCCCGGCACTGGCGGCCGAGCATGCTGCCGAGCAGCGGGTCGCCGGGGATCGGATGGGCGATCGAGGGCATGGTGTGCCCGCCACCCTTCATGACATAGGCCTCGACGGGCGCGGCTTCCGCGGTCGCGGGATAGAGGGTTCGTTCGATCCGGCAACCATCACCTGGATCCCGGTCCGGAAGCATCGCGGTCGTGGTTTTATCGGTGTCCGCACGATTGGCATCAGCCCACCAGGCGATCGTCTCCGGCGTCGACAGGATCGGCCCCCGACCGCCGGAAAGCGCCCCGCCATCGAACGGCAGAACCGGATCCTCGGTGCCATTCATGATCATCAAAGGGGTCGGCTCGGCGGGCTCCCGGACAAGCGGACTTTCAGCGGCCATGTTGGCGATAAAGGCGGCCGCGGCGGCAAACCGATCGGGCTGCTCGATCAAAAGACGAAAGATCATCATACCGCCATTGGAGCCGCCGGTGAGATAAACGCGGTCTGGATCCGTGCCGTAAGCCTTCTCGACCTGGTCGACGAGTTGCATGACGAAAGAAACGTCATCGGCGCCGGTGAACACCGAGGAGTCCGGTCCCCGAACGTCTGCCCAGCGCTGAAAATCCCCCCTGGCGTCGCCCGTCTCGAGGCTGACGCCATTGGGCGTCAGCAGAAGAAACTTTTCAGCCTGAGCCAGCTCCTGCCAGTGCTCCTCGCCGCCGGTGCCAGAGAAAAACATCTGCCGCATGCTGCCGCCGCCGACATGGAGCAGCACAACTAGGGGCGCATCCTCCTCGAGAGCGTTGGGAACGTAGAGCCGATACCATCGGGTCGTTTCGCCGATATCGATCGACCGTTCATGCCATCCGGGCTCACGCCCACTATCCGCGGCCGCCGGGCTTATCAACCCGAGTGCCATGAGCAGGCTGGCGAACAGCCGGGTTACCCCTGTCATCCCTCTAACCCTCGCTGACCTGATTGACCTCTTCATGCACGCCGCGGACGATCGAGGGTCTGAGATCGAGAGCGTCGGCGAGCTCAGCCAGGTGAGCGTGTTCCGCCTCGGTGTCGAGCTCAATCGCCAGTAGATATGCCGTGTAGACCTCGGGCGCCAGTGCCGCGTCTTCGCCCGTGGCACGGGCGATTTCGTCGACCGACGGCACGTGATCCAATTGCGCCATGAGAAAGTCCACGGCCTCGGCGCCCCCGGCGGTGCGGGCATGATCGAGCATCCGCTTTCGTTCTTCCGCATCGTTCGCACCGTCCGCCGATGCGGCTGCCAACATAGCGCCGACCAGCAGCTGGACCTTGGCCTCGTCGGCAGGCCGCGCTTCCACTTCGGGAGCCGCAACCGGGATCGGCGGCAGCGGCATCGATTGCGTGGCGCTCGGCGGCGGTGGCGGTGGCATCGGTGTCGGCGGCAGCGAGCCGAAGCCGCCATGACCGCCCACCGTCTGCTGAGCCGGCTTGTGACGAAAATGTTCGTAAGCGGCGTAGGCCAGACCGCCCACCAACAAGAGGCCGCCCGTCGACGTCAGACCCTTGCCTACCTTTTTGCCGAACTTCTTGCCCAGCTTTCCTTTGGCCAGCTGCCGTTTGATCAGATTGCCGACCATGCGTTCCGGATCGATCATCGTTTGCGTTCGTCCCCGCTTGTTCTGATAAGCAGATAGGGGCTGCGCCGAGAACGGTCAGCCCTACCCAGGCGAAAAGCCGAACGGTGTCTGACGCCTTGGTTAAAAAAATTCGCCTAAGACGCAAAAAGCGGGTTGCCAGCTTCCGGAAATCTACTTATGGTAGAACATGTCCTCCCAGAAATCATTTAGGCGGTGGCTTCGGCCACCGCCTCTTTTCTTTTCTGGGGCCGGTTTCCGCTACGGGCATATGCGGATCGCCATTGCTCGCCGCCGGCCGCGCTGTCCGGACGGAACGGACGTTCGGTCTGATCCCAGCCGCTAGGCGGCCTCCTCGCGATAAACGTCCACCGGCGGGCACGTGCAGACCAGGTGGCGGTCACCGAAAACGCTATCGACGCGGGAGACGGGCGCCCGGTAGAGCGGGGCCAGTTCGCCTTGCGGGAAGGCGTCATGACGGCTGTAGGGGAACGGCCACGCGTCGGCGATCAGATCCTTGTCGTTGTGCGGCGCATTCTTCAACAGGTTGTTGTCCGGATCCGCCCGCCCCTCGGCGACGTCGTCGATCTCGCGGCGGATCTGGATCAGCGCGTCGCAAAACCGGTCCAACTCCGCTTTCGGCTCGCTTTCGGTGGGCTCGATCATCAGGGTTTCGGCCACCGGCCAGGACATGGTCGGACTGTGAAATCCGTAGTCGATCAGCCGTTTCGCCACATCCTCGACGGTGATACCGGTGGCCGCCTTGATCGGCCGGATATCGATGATGCATTCGTGGGCGACCATGCCGTTCTGACCGGTATAGAGGACCGTGAAATGCCCCTCGAGCCGCCGCGCCACATAGTTGGCCGCGAGAACGGCGTATTGGCTCGCAAGCGCGAGACCGTCCGGGCCCATCAGCGCGACATAGGCCCAGGAGATCGGCAGGATGCTGGGCGATCCCCAGGGGGCGGCGCTTACGGCCCCGAGCGCCTCGTCACCGCCAACGCTCATCAGAGGGTGACCCGGCAGATAGGGCGCGAGATGAGCCTTAACCCCGATCGGCCCCATGCCCGGTCCACCACCGCCATGGGGGATGCAGAAGGTTTTGTGCAGATTGATGTGGCTGACGTCGGCGCCGATGTCGCCGGGCCTCGAGATCCCGACCATGGCGTTGAGATTGGCGCCGTCCAGGTAGACCTGGCCGCCGGCTTCGTGGACCGCGTCGCAGATCTTCTTGATGTCGGTCTCGAACACGCCATGGGTCGACGGGTAGGTCACCATCAAGGCGGCGAGGCTATCTCGATAGCGCTCGATCTTAGCCCTCAGGTCCTCCAGATCGACATTGCCCTGATCATCGCAGTCGACCACGACCACCTTCATTCCGGCCATGATCGCGCTCGCCGGATTGGTGCCGTGGGCCGAGGACGGGATGAGACAGACGTTTCGATGCTCTTCGCCACGGCCTGTATGGTAAGCGCGGATCGCCAGAAGGCCGGTGAACTCGCCCTGGCTTCCGGCGTTCGGCTGCAGTGAGACGGCATCGAAACCGGTGATCTCCGCGAGCCAAGCTTCGAGATCGGCGAACAGGTCCCGGTAGCCCGCCGCCTGGTCCGCCGGGGCGAAGGGATGGAGGTTGGCGAAACCCGGCCAAGTGACCGGGATCATCTCGGTGGTGGCGTTCAATTTCATGGTGCAGGAGCCGAGCGGGATCATCGCCCGGTCGAGCGCCAGGTCCTTGTCCTGCAGACGTTTCAGATAGCGCAGCATCTGGGTTTCGCTCCGCTGCTTGGCGAAGACCGGATGTTCCAGATAAGCGCTGGTCCGTAACAACGCCTCGGGCAGCCTCGCCGGCGCGTCGGCGGCCAGTTCCTCGATGGTGACATCGCCAACGCCGAAGGCGGCGAGAATCCGCAGCGCCTCGGCCTCGTCGCTCAACTCGTCGAGGGAGAAAGCGACCGTCTGATCATCGACCTTGCGCAGATTGAGACCATGATCGTGGAGCGCATGGCCCACGACCGTCTCTGCGCCGTCCGGAACCCGGACGCTCAGGGTATCGAAAGCGGTCTCGTTGATCAGTTCGAGGCCTTGCCGTTCCAGACCCCGGGCAACAATCGAGGTGAGCCGGTGCACACGAAGGGCCTGGCTCTTCAACCCCAAAGGCCCGTGATAGACCGCATACATCGCCGCCATCACCGCCAACAGGACCTGGGCCGTGCAGATGTTGCTGGTCGCCTTGTCCCGGCGGATGTGCTGCTCGCGGGTCTGCAGCGCCATACGCAGCGCCGGCGCCCCATGGCGGTCCTGCGACACCCCGATCAGCCGGCCGGGCATGGCCCGCTTGTAGGCGTCGCGGGTTGCGAAAAAGGCCGCATGCGGTCCGCCATAACCCATCGGCACGCCGAAGCGCTGGCTGTTGCCGACCGCGATGTCGGCGCCGATCTCACCCGGCGGCGCCAGCAAGGTCAGCGCCAGGAGATCGCTGGCAACGACCGTGATGGCGCCTTGGTCTTTGAGTTTCTTGATGCTGTCCCGATGATCGGTGACACGGCCGCTCGATGCCGGGTAGCTGAACAGAGCGCCAAAAAACTTGCCACCCTCGATATCCTCTGCCGGATCACCGATCACCAGCGAGATGCCCTGGCCCCGGGCACGGGTCTTGAGCACGGCTATGGTCTGGGGATGGCTGTGCCGGTCGACGAAAAAGATGTCGCCTTTCGCCTTGGCGACCTTGCGGGCCATGGTCATGGCTGCGGCGGCGGCGGTCGCCTCATCCAGAAGCGACGCATTGGCGATATCGAGGCCGGTGAGGTCGACCACCATCTGTTGGAAGGTCAAAAGCGCTTCCAGACGGCCCTGGCTGACCTCCGCCTGATAGGGGGTGTAGGCCGTGTACCAGCCGGGGTTTTCCATCACATTGCGCATGATCACTGTCGGCGTGATCGTGCCGTAGTAGCCGAGCCCGATCAGGGAACGGACGGGCTGGTTCTTGCGGGCCATATCGGCGAGCCGGGTCAAAGCCTGGGTCTCGCTCAAGGCCGGCGGCAGCGCGAGCGACCGGTTCAATCGGATCGCGTCCGGCACCGTCTTCTCGATCAGCTCGTCCAGCGAGCTGAGCCCCAGGGTCGCCAGCATCGCTTCCGTCTCGCTCTCCCGGGGCCCCAGATGGCGTTGGGCGAAGGGTTGCGGCGCCAGGGCGTGAAGCGGCTGCACCAGATCGGATGCCTGGATGGTCATGGAACAATCTCCTGAATAAACGCCTTGCAGAGACGAAAAATCAGTCCTGGTCGGCGGCGAACGTCTCGTAGGCGCTCTTGTCCATCAGCGCGTCGAAGGCGCTTTTGTCGGCGAGCTTGAGTTTGACGAACCAGGCGTCGCCCTCGGCATCGCTGTTGACCTTGGCCGGCTCGTCGACGATCGCTTCGTTGATCTCCACGATCTCACCGTCCAGAGGCGCATAGACATCGCTCGCCGCCTTCACCGATTCCACCACCGCCATGTCGGCCTGCGCCTCGACGGTGCGGCCCACCTCGGGCAGTTCGACGAACACCACGTCGCCCAACTGTTTCTGTGCGAAGTCGGTGATGCCGACGGTGGCAACGTCGCCCTCCAGGCGAACCCACTCATGGTCCTTGGTGTATCGGGTGGTCATCGAAGGTGGTCTCCTCGAGTTCAGCGAACGTAGCGATGGGGGATGAAGGGAAGCGGGCAGACCTTGGCGGCCACGGGCTTGTTGCGGACCATCAAGACCAGCGGATGGCCCTCCGAGGCTTCCGTCGGCGGCACGTAGCCGAGCGCGATGCAGGCACCGAGGCTCGGTGAGAAGCTGCCGCTGGTGACCACGCCCAGGGACCCGCCGGCATCATCCTGGATCACCGCCCCGGCCCGGGCCGGAACCCGGCCTTCGATCAAGAGCCCGACCAAGTTTTTGTCAGTACCTTTGGCCAATTGGTCCTGAATGATCTCGGCTCCCGGAAATCCGCCCTCGGACCGGCGCCGCTTCTGGATCGACCAGGTGAGGCCGGCCTCGACCGGCGTGGTCCGCTCGTCCAACTCATTGCCGTAGAGACAAAGCGCCGCCTCGAGCCGGAGCGTGTCGCGCGCGCCCAGACCGGCGAGCGCCACGTCCTCGAAGCCGACAAGCCTTTCGGCCAAGCCCTCGGCCCGATCGGCGCTGACAGAGATCTCGAAGCCATCCTCGCCGGTATAGCCGAGCCTCGAGACGACCAGCTCGCCGACCGGGCTTTCGAACTCCGCCCGCTCCATAAAGCGGAGCTTGCCGACACCCGGCGTCAACCGCTCGAGAACGTCGAAGGCGAGAGGACCCTGGAGCGCCAGAAGCGCCCGGTCCTGATGATGGATCAGTTCGACGGACGCCGGCAACCGCCCTCGTATGTGGGCCAGATCGGCATCCAGACGGCTGGCATTGACAACGGCGTCGAACCCGTCCTCCACCCGCGTGATGATCAGATCGTCGACCACGCCGCCCGCATCATTGGTGAGGCAGGTGTAGCGCGCCCGCCCCGGCGCCAGATTGACGAGGTCGGCCGGCACCAACGCCTCCAGTGCGTCGGCGCTGCCCTCACCTCGAAGGCTGAGCTGGCCCATATGGGAGACGTCGAACAACGCGGCCCGTTCGCGACAGGCGGTGTGCTCGACGACGATGCCTGCCGCATACTGGACCGGCATCGACCAGCCGGCGAATGGCACCAGCCTGGCGTCATGGGCCCGGTGCCAGGCCTCGAGCGGAACGGATTTGTCTTTGTCGGTCACGGCCGGAGACGTCCTTCGGAGCCGGATGGTTCGAGCCCACCGCCTAGCCGGGCCAGCCTGCCCGCCACGCGGCTTGCGAAACCGGTCACGGATATTCGGTGACCAGATCCCTGGGGCCCCCGCTGTCCGGAACCTGAGAGATTACCCGCTCACCTCGTTACTCGAGACAGGCGGCCTACCCCGTCGGTGGCCAGACCCTTCGGCCCGGCGCTCTCCAGCGTGTCATCCCCTTGCGGTCCTGGGGCCTGAGAGTTTCCGGGGCGGTTGCTCCTTCGGCGCCGTCACGAGGTCCCGTGACGAACTCTCCCGTAAGGCTCGGCTGACTAGCACCACGGTATGGTGAGCCGCCTCTACGGTCAAGCCAAGCAAGTTTCGAGGTCGCACAAACAGCGGCCAATTCTCTTTTCAGACGCCTGGGCCAGAACTATGAGACGAGAGACGCACAGTCCATTAGACCCGGCAGCGATAAAGCTCACAACAGGCTAGAATCCGCCCTTTCCAGGGATCAAAAGGGGATCGAGCCGCGTCAGCAGTTCTGGAAACAAACGACTCAAGGCTTCGTGATGTCCCTTGTCATGCACCCACCATTGCGCAACACGCCCAGAATCCGCGCAAAAAAGATCAAGGAACAGGTGCTGACGGCAGCGGCCGGGCGCATCACCCAGACACTTCTCCCCGACCCCACCCGCTTCGTCACCTTCACCCGCGGCCGGACCGGCTCCAACCTTCTGGCATCGCTCCTCGCCTCGCACCCTCAAGTGCGCCAGCACCGCGAGCTTTTCGGTGAGTTCGCGCTCAGCCACGGCTTCATCCTCGACGAAATCCGTAGCCTCGGGCCTCAGCGCTACTTTCGCCGCTCGACCCAGCGAATGCTTTTGGAACGGGCCGTCGGCGTCAAATTCCTGTACCACCATCTGAGCCGAGCTTATGCCCGGCGCTGGGACGTGCCGGATCTGCCGAGCCTCCTTTCGGCGATCAAAGAGGACCGCAGCATCCGGATCATTCACCTGAAACGGCGCAACCTCTTGAAGACGCTGGTCTCCTGGAAAATGGCCGCGGCCACCGGCGAATGGGAAAGCCAGACCGGCCCATCCAGCGGAAACACCAAACCTCAAACCATCACGCTCACGGGCGAAGAATGCCTCGCCGAGTTCCGCCGCACCGAAAGGCTCGAGCGTCATTTCGACAAGATTTTTGTCAATCACCCCTTCGCCGAGGTCGCCTACGAGGACCTGATAGAAAACAAAACCGGCGAAAGCGCCCGCGTCCTGGACTTTTTGTCGTTACAGCATGTCGACTTGCAAACGCCCCTGAAGAAGCAAAACACCCGGTCGCTCCACGACACGATCAGCAATTTTCGTCAGTTGCGCGACACCTTCGCTGGCTCCCCCTACGCCTCCTTTTTCGCCTGAAACTTTCGTCCGTTTCGCGGCGCCCCTGATCCGAGACCGGACCGCTTCTTGCCGATCAGCCTTGCGGTGTCACCCAGACCTGTCAGAAACAAACCATAAATTGTCATTCTTCTGGGTCGGGACACAGGTCGCAGGCAGATGCCGCGCGTTTTTGAGCTCATCGCGGAGATCATTCCCGGTTTTCTCGGCCTCGTTCTCGTCGCGGTGCTCAGCTCATTTTGGCTCTATTATTTTCTGGGTACAGACAAGCTGTACGACCGGCGAAAAGTCGCCGTTAATCTCAAGCGAACAGGCTACGGCAATCTCTACAAGCTCCTGGTCGGCAAGGCGCTGACTTGGCTTGACAGAAGTCTGACCCCCGCCTTTGTCGGCGAGGACGTCTCGACGGAAAGCTTTCGTGCGGCATCGAAAGAAAGCGCCGATCGGATCGGCCAATCCGCCTGGAACTGGCCGCTCCTCGACCTGTCACTCCGCTTCGCGTTGATCTACCCTGTTGTGCTTCTTTTTCTGCTTTGGGCGGTGACCGGAAGGGCAGGAGGGATCGGCGGCTTAATTGTGTTGCCGGCCGGCGAACCCTGGTGGATCCGGTATGCGGCCATTGGCGTCCTTGCCAACCTCGGTTTTTGGTCTGTTTTGAGACATGGCCTTTCAAACCGACTGCAACTACCTTGGCTCGTCGTTGCAGTCGGTTTGATTTTCGCATTCGCATTCGCAGGCGCGTACGCAGGCGCAGTGTAACTGACGCTGGGCTGGAGCAAGCGACGTGATCTCGGACTACTGGGCTATGGCGTGTTCCTCGCTCTGGCGGGAGCGATGGTGGTGGGCGCGGCCGGCTTTGCTGGACCCGGTAACGAGTCGGTCGCCACCTGGCTCGTGTTTTTGGGTGCCTTGCGGCTTATCAATGCATTGTTTGATTGGCTTTCGATCGGCGCGACCCGCTGACTTTTGCGCCTGGGTGTCGCCCGCGTCCGAGCCGCCGTCCTGTTGGGCTTGGCCGATCTTGTTGTCGCTGCGTTGTTCTTTACCGGGCTCGGTCTCGCCCTGATCCTGATGATCCACGCCATGAACAGCGTGGCTGCAGCGCCGCTGTTCGATCTTCCGGGACTGTTCGCGGATCTGAACGACCCCGGAACCAGACACAACTATTGGTGGCTCTATCTCACCATCTTCTCGACATTGATCCCGACCCTGCTGCACCTCTGGGTCTCGTTCTTCTGTCTCGCCGCCCTGTTCCCGCAACGCCTGAAGGATTGGGTGGTCGACCGGCTCATCCTCGTTGAGCGAAGCAATTTCGCGAAGATCCACGCCGTCTCAATGCTCAGCGTGATGGCGACGGTCTCGCTGGCGGTGCCCTGCATCCTCTTTGGCCTAGTCGCCTGGGGGCTCTACCAATGGTATCCGCAGATCGGCGGGCGATACCTCTATATCTTCGAGAACTTCGCCACCTGGCTGGCGCTGACGTGGTAACCGCGCGCCAGACAAAATCTACTGCTTGAAGATTGTCTTCACCTCGTCGGCGACCGCCTCGCCCAGGGTCTGATTGGTCTCGGCGGTGAAGTGGATGCCGTCGACGCCATCGGTCGAGATCACCGAGCCGGCATCGAAGAAGCTCTCACCGGCGGCGGCCGCGATCGCTTCATAGACCTGGGGTAGGGCCCGGCTCTTCTCCAGGCTGCCCTCGAAGATCTCGGCCGCCAGCGGATCGATTTCCTGGCCGAGCGGCGGCGGGCTGATCAGGAGCACCTGGGGCGCCGGGTAGTCGGTCCAGTCCCAGCCCGGCGCCTCATGGACCATGTTGATCAGGTGCCCGGCGCCGAGGCCGATCTCGAAGGGGGTGCGCTGAAGATAGGTTTTGGTGTCATTGGTGCCGAGCATGATGATCACCAGATCGAGCGGCTCGTGGGCTGCGAGCAGGGCCGGAAACATCTCGGCGCCGTTCAGCTTGGCATCGGTCGGATCGTCGATATTGGTGGTCCGCCCGCTAAGGCCATTCACCACCAGCTCGTAGCCGTCGCCCAGGGCCTCGGCGAGGGCGGTGGTCCAACGATCCTCATGGGCATGGCGGACGGTGGGCACGATCGGCTCCACCGGCGTCCATCCCCAGGTCAGGGAATCGCCGAAGACAAAAATGCGTTTGGGATCTTCCTGGGCCAGGGCCGAGAGCGAGGCCGTGGCCAAAGCGCCGATGGCGGCTATGCGGACAATGCTGTTGGTTGCGATCATGGTGACGTCCTCCCGTTGATCCCGGCGGCGTTGATCGACCGCTCGGGTTGAAGTGTCCGCCTCGGCGCCACTTCTGTCAAACGGTGAGCAGCGACGCGCCCGGGAGGACCGTCAGAGCGACGGGGGAAGCGAGACCGTGGCGGCGCAGTGCCGGGCCGTCGGCGGCTGCATCGCGGTGAGGCCGGCGGTCAAGAGCCCGTTCCGGCCCGACAGACGGTCGGCGATCTCGACCATGCGCCGGTTGATCCGGACGAAGGGTGCCCGGTCGCCGATGCAGAGCGCGACATCGGCCTCGCGGCCGGCGGGGTGGCGCAAACACATCAGCACGTAGGCGATGGTCGCGGCGCGGCCCAAACCCTGATGGGAATGGACGAAAATGTCCTCGCCCTGGGCGTGGTGGTTGAGGCGCAGGACCCGCTCCATGTCCTCGTCGCCGGGCGGCCTGGCGCCGTTCAGGGCCTCATGCTCGACATCGTCGAACTCGAGGCAGAGGTGATGGAGCACGCGGACGCCGGGAAACCGGGGCCGGTGGCAGCCGGGATCGAGGCAGGAGATGATGTGGCGCGGCCGTAAGCGGGTCGCGTCGCGGATGGCATCCGCATGTTTTCCGAAATGGATCGACGACGGCATGGGACCGGAGGCTCAATCGCGGTTGGTTAGCCTTGGTTATCGTCCATGGCACGTTAACCGAAGATTAACGTCAAGCGACATTCAACTCATGAGGGAAAGTTATACACTAGAAATAGACTATTCATCGAAATCGAAGCGGATCGGCTCGTGGCCGAGCGCGGTGACGAACCGCATCAGGTCGGTGCTGGCGATGAGCAGGGTCGCTGTGTTGACCAGAGGGTGGCAAGCGATCCGGTCATGGGCGAGCAGGCTCTGGTCCCAAACCGGCCGCACCCGGCGGCCCTGATCGTTGACGAGGGCCAGCGGGGTCACCGAGCCCGGCTCGACGCCCAGCGCCTCCATCAGGAGGTCGGGCTTGCCGAAGGAAAAGCGAGGCGCGCCCAGTGCCCTTGATAGGCCGTTCAAATCCACGCGACGGGCTTCGGAAACGGTCGCCAGCCAGAGCCCGCCCTTCTTGTCTTTGAGAAACAGGTTCTTACAGTGACCGCCTGCGAGATGGCTGGTGTGCTCTTGTGCCTCCTCGACGGTGTAGACGGCCGGGTGCTCGTGAAGCTCCCAGGTCACGCCCATGTCATCCAGTCGGGCCAGAAGTTGGTCGCGGCTCATCGGCATCGCTCTCCCTTAGGAGATCCGGGCCGAAGGAACAACCGCGCTGGAACGCTTTGGTCCGGCCAGTACATGACGAGGCGCAACGCTTGTGGACCAGACGACCAAGATTACCACGACCGACGTTCTGACCCCCGATCTCTGTGTGATCGGCGCCGGCTCCGGCGGTCTTTCCGTGGCCGCGGGCGCCGCCCAGATGGGCGCTTCGGTGGTCCTGATCGAGGCCGATCTGATGGGTGGCGACTGCCTCAACCATGGCTGTGTGCCGTCGAAATCCCTGCTGGCGGCCGCCTCCTGGAGTGATCTCGCCGGCGACGCCCGCGCTTTCGGCGTCCGGGTCGATACAACCACAGATTTTGGCCAGGTCCAGGCGCACATCCGGGGCGTGATCGACGGCATCGCGCCTCATGACAGCGTCGAGCGGTTCGAGGGCCTCGGCGTCACCGTCATCCGCGATTGGGCCCGGTTTCGCCACGGCGACGAGGTCGAGGCCGGCGGCAGGCGGATCCGGGCGCGCCGCTTCGTCGTCGCCACCGGCAGCAGGCCGATGGTGCCGCCGATCGAAGGCCTAGGTCAGGTGCCTTATCTCACCAACGAAACCATTTTCTGGGTCGCTGAACAGCCGCAACATCTCCTTGTCATCGGCGCCGGTCCGATCGGCACCGAAATGGCCCAGGCACACCGACGGCTCGGTTCCGAGGTGACCCTGATCGATCTGGGTCCGATCCTGCCGAAGGACGATCCGGACCTGGTGGCTGTCGTCAGGAACCAACTCCAGGCCGACGGCGTCCGCCTGATCGAGAACGCCAAGGTGGCCCGGGCCGAGGCGCCCGAGGCCGGGGTTCGGATCACGCTGACTGGCGCCGAGGGCGACCAAATCATCTCCGGAAGCCATCTCCTGGTGGCCACCGGGCGAAAGGCTGCGACCGTCGATCTGGGGCTGGAGACCGCCGGGATCGAGACCAATGAGCGGGGGATCAAGACCGACCGGCGGCTGAAGACGACCAATCCGAAGGTTTTCGCCGTCGGCGATGTGGCCGGGCGCGAGCAATTCACCCACATGGCCGGCCACCATGCCAGCGTCGTCGTTCGTCAGGTCCTGTTTCGGCTGCCGGCCAAGGTGGTCGAACGCTCGGTGCCCTGGGTCACCTTCACCGACCCCGAACTTGCCCAGGTGGGTCTGACCGAAGCGGAAGCGCGCGAGCAGCATGGCGATGCGGTCCAGGTCTTGACCGAACCTTTTACAGGCAATGACCGGGCCCGGGCCGAGCGCCGCACCGACGGTCTGATCAAGCTGGTTGTCGACAAGAAGGGGCGGCCGCTCGGTGTCAGCATCGTCGGCCCTCACGCCGGCGAGCTGATCCTGCCCTGGAGCCTGATGATCGAGAAAAAGCTGTCCCTGTCGGTCATGGCTGGCATCGTGGCCCCCTACCCCACCTTCAGCGAGATCTCGAAGAGGGTCGCGGGCGCTTACTTTACCCCGAAACTGTTCAGCGAGCGGACCGCCAAGCTAGTCCGTTTTCTGGCCAAATTTGGCTGATTTCCATGATCCGTCGCTGGCTGCCTGTCGTCCTCATCGTCGCCGTCGCCATCACCGTCTACCTGACGGGTGTGCACAACTATCTGAGCTTTGACGCGCTGAAGGACCATCGGGAAACCCTGCTTGATTTCGCCAGCTCGAACCCCCTTCTGGCGCCGTTGACATTCGTTTTGATCTACGCAGCAAGCACGGCCATGTCGCTGCCCGGTGCCGCCATCCTCACCATCGCCGGCGGCTTCATCTTCGGCTTGGTGTTGGGTTCGGTCCTGGCCGTCATCGGCGCCACCATCGGCGCGACGCTGATTTTTCTGATCGCCAAGACATCGTTCGGCGAGGTGCTGCGCAAGAAGGCCGGTGGCTGGATGAAACGGATGGAGGACGGCTTTCAGGAGGACGCTTTCAGCTATCTTCTGATCCTGCGCTTGGTGCCGCTGTTCCCGTTCTGGCTGGTCAATCTGGTACCGGCGTTTCTTGGCGTCGGTCTTCTGACCTTCGTTTCCGCGACTTTCCTCGGCATCATCCCCGGCACGGCCGTCTATGTTAGCGTCGGCAATGGCCTGGGCTCGGTGTTCGACCGGGGAGAGACACCGGATCTGGGCCTGATCTTCGAGCCGCAGATCCTGCTGCCGATCCTGGGCCTCGCTGTTCTGGCTTGCGTACCGGTGGTCTACAAGCGCTTCAGGGGCAAAAACGCCCCGCCCGTGCCGGAAGGCGACGGCTGACGCAGAGCTGGCGCCTAGCTGGCGAGACCGTCCAGGCTCTGACCCATACGCAGGAATTTTTCCCGGCGTAGATGCCGGCGTTCGGCGGGCGCCAGCTCCAGAAGGTCGGTGATCTCGCCATTGATGATCTCGCCCACGGCCTCGATGGTCGAGGTTCTGTCCCTATGAGCACCCCCCAAGGGCTCGTCGATGATCTTGTCGATCAGCCGGCGATTGCGCAGATCCTGAGCCGTGATCCCGAGCGCTTCGGCGGCGGCCGGCGCCTGATCGGCGCTGCGCCAGAGGATCGCGGCGCAACCTTCCGGCGAGATCACCGAATAGATGCTGTGCTCGAGCATGAGAACGCGATCGGCGACCGCGAGCGCGATGGCGCCGCCGGAGCCTCCTTCGCCGATGATCACCGCGATGAGCGGCACCTCGACCGTCAAACATTGCTCGATTGAGCGGGCGATCGCCTCCGCCTGGCCCCGCTCCTCGGCGCCGACCCCCGGATAAGCGCCGGCGGTGTCGACCAGGGTCAGGATCGGCAGGCCGAAACGGTTTGCCAGATCCATCACCCGGATGGCCTTGCGGTAGCCCTCAGGATTGGCCATGCCGAAATTGTGGTGCACCCGCTCCTCGGTATCGGCGCCCTTTTCATGGCCGATGATAGCGATCGGACGACCGTGGAACCGGCCGAGGCCCGCCTGAATGGCGGGATCCTCACCGTAGAACCGATCGCCTGCGAGAGGCGTCCACTCCTCGATCAGCGCGCTGACATAGTCCTGGAAGTGGGGCCGGTCCGGATGGCGGGCCACTTGTGTTTTCTGCCAGGCGTTGAGCTTGCCGTAGGTCTGTTTCAGCATCTTCTCGCAGCGCTGCTCGAGACGATCGATCTCTTCCGCCAGATCGATATCGCTGCCGTTGGACAGATGCTTAAGCTCGCGGATCTTGCCTTCGAGCTCGGTGATCGGTTTTTCGAATTCGAGATTGCTCATGAGTTCCAGAAGGACTTGTGCGGCCGGTCAGCCCGGCGCGGGCTCGTGGTCCGCATATAGATAGAGGCCCCCATCGGGTCCAGTGATGGTCACGTTACGACTTTTGCTCTACCCAGGCGGTGGCGGCCCGGGCGATCTCCAGCCCTCCGCCATGCGCCCGCAGGGCGTGGCGCGCCGTGGCCTGGCCGTCCGCCTCGCTGACAACCTCCAAAACGTCGCCGGCGCCGGCCTGCGCGCGGTAGAGAATGTCGATCTCGCGAAGATCGGCCCCAACGCCTCGGCTGGCGAAAGCCGCATCAAGCACCAAGGCCGCCTGACGCGCATTGTTAACGTGACCGTTCATGTCCAGATGGCTCGCGCCGACCGCCGTCGCCGTCGATGTCAGCCCCTCGCGCACGGCCGGTATGACGCGCCGCTCGAAGGACAAGAGATCGCCCGGCTCGAACGGAATGCCAGTGAGAAAACCCGGCAGGTCGTCGATCGGCTTGAAGGTTTTGAGATCGAGCACCACCCAGGCGGCAATCGCGCTCACCAAGAGCCGGCCATCTCCGTCGCTCACCCGATAACCGCGCAGAGCGGCCTGGGGCACCAGTTTGGCCGGCCAGGTCTCCACCCAGATCTCCTCGCCGAGCCCAGGCCGTCCATGGAAGAGCGCCCGTTGCCGGCTGATCGCCCAGGTCACGCCCCGAGCCATGACCTTGGCCATCTCCATGCCGAAGTCGAAAGCCTGGGTCCCGGCCGCCTCCTGCAACCAGTCCAGAACGACGTCGTGACGGACTTTGCCGTCGGCGCCGACCTCGTAGAACCGAGGTCGGAACGACGCGCGATAGATGGCCGCGCTCAAGCGCCTTTGGCGATCTGATCGGCCTTGGCGACGAGGGTTTCGGCCTGGCGGATCGAGGCGATGTCAATCAACCGGCCGTCGAGGCTGACGGCGCCCCTGCCGTCCCGGGACGCCTGCTCCATCGCTTCTAGGATTCGCCGGGCCTTTTCGACCTCGGCGTCGCTCGGACTGTAGACCTCATTGGCGAGGCCGATCTGTTTCGGATGGATCGCCCATTTGCCCTCGCAACCGAGGACAGCCGCCCGGTGGGCGGCGGCGCGGTAGCCGTCGGCATCGGAGAAATCACCGAACGGGCCGTCGAGCGGGCGGAGACCGGCGGCGCGGGCGGCGACCACCATCCGGGCGATGGCATAGTGCCACATGTCGCCCCAGTGAACCTGCCTCTCGCCACCGTCGGCGGCGTCGGTCAGCACGCTGTAGTCGGGATTGACGCCGCCGATATTGGTGGTGCGGGCGCGGGTCGAGGCGGCATAGTCGGCAACCCCAAAATGCAGGCTTTCATTGCGCCGGCTTGCCTTCGCGATCTCGTCGACGTTGGCCATGCCGAGCGCGGTTTCGATGATCATCTCGAAACCGATCTTTTTCTTACGGCCAACGGCCGCCTCGCATTGGGTGACAAGCATGTCGACCGCGTAGACATCCGCAGCGGTGCCGACCTTCGGGATCATGATCAGGTCCATGCGCTCGCCGCCCTGCTCGATGAGGTCGACGACGTCACGGTACATGTAATGGGTGTCGAGACCGTTGATCCGGACCGAGATCGTCTTCTTGCCCCAGTCAACATCGTTGAGCGCGGCGACGACGTTCTTGCGGGCCTGCTCCTTCTTGTCCGGCGCAACCGCGTCCTCGAGATCGAGGAAGATGACATCGGCATCGGAAGCCGCGGCTTTCTCGAACATCTCGTCGCTTGATCCCGGAACCGCCAGTTCCGAGCGGTTCAAACGCGGGCTCGCCTGTTCGACAATCGTAAAGCTCATGCACTGCCTCCTCGCCGGCTGTCTTGGAAAAACGGAGCTGGCGAAACCCCTAATGCCGCAGCGCAGCATTGTCACCTGCTGCGATCGTCGGAGCCTTTCTGGTCGAGTTTCGCGGTTGCGAGCGGATGCGCCTTCTCAACCAGGGCACGCAAATGCTCCTGCTCCAGATGGGTGTAGATCTGGGTCGTCGAGATGTCGGCATGGCCCAGCAGCTCCTGGACGAAGCGGAGGTCCATGCCCCGGGCGAGAAGATGGCTGGCAAACGCGTGGCGGAGCACGTGCGGCGATATCGCCGCCGGATCAAGGTCGGCTTTGAGCGCCGCCGCTTTCAGGAGCTGGGCGATGCGGCGCCGGGTCAGATAGCCCTCCGCCGAACGCGACGGAAAGACGAAAGGGCTGGTCTGGCCGCCAGAGAAAAAACCGAGCCGGTGCGGCAGATAGGCCTCGAGAGCCGCCATCGCCTTATCGCCCAGCGGCAATCCCCGTTCGCGGCCGCCCTTTCCCAGCACCTGGAGCAGACCTCGTCTCAGGTCGAGCCGAGCGAGAGGCAAGCCGGCTAGCTCGCTCACCCGAAGACCGGCACCGTAGAGCAATTCAACGATCGCCCGGAGCCGCAGGCCGGCGGGACTCCTGTCCTCGGCGACGACGGTCAATAGACGGTCCACCTCGTCTTCGCGGAGCGTCTTCGGCAATCGCAAGCCAGGTTTGGGCGCATCGAGGAAACGGGTCGGGTCCTTCTCGAGATGCCCCTCGTCCAGCAGAAACGCAAAATACTGCCGTAGGCTGGACAGGCGGCGTTGGATCGTCGACTGGGCGAAGCCGCGTCTGCCGAGCGAGCGGATATAGCCTCGAAGACGCACCTCATCGGCGCTGATCAACAGCCTGTCCGAAGTACCGCACCAGCGCTCGGCGTCCGCCAGGTCCCGGCGATAGGCGTCAATCGTGTTAGAGCTGGCCTCGCGCTCGACCATCATGGTCTCGAGGAACGCTTCAACCAAGGGGCTCAACGGCCGCGCCGCATCCGTTCGGTCCCGAGCCCTAGCGGGGCCCAAGCGCGTTCACTGCGGCAGGCTGTCGTTGGGGATGACCTTCTCCACCCGGGTCGTGGGCACATTCAGGTCCCAGGTGACGAGAAACAAGCCTGTGCCCAGCACCAAAACACAAAGACCCATCAACAGCACACGCGTCACCGCCACCTTCCCTCGTCATGCCACTATCGCGACGCCGGCAAGCCCTCAACGCGGGAAAGCCTTGCCGTTTCACCACCGCATGCGGTTATATCGGTGGGCTGACGGCGTGGCAATCGAGCGGCGCCCGGCGACCTGATGTCATGGCTCCGGCAAGGACTGAATACTCGTGGACCGTTGTGACAGCGCCGGCAGACCCGAAGGTGGCGATGCAACTGGTCTGATCAAACCCATCGTCCTTGTCGGTCTGATGGGCGCTGGAAAATCCGCCGTCGGCCGCCGCTTGGCCCAAGCTCTGGCCATCGACTTCGTTGATTCGGATGCCGAAATCGAGCATGCCGCCGGCATGAGCATAGCCGACATCTTTCAGATCTATGGCGAGGGCGAGTTTCGCGATGTCGAACGGCGGGTTATCGGCCGCCTCATCGACGAGCACCACGGGGTCATCGCGCTCGGCGGCGGCGCGTTCGTCGACCCGCTGACCCGCGCCAGGACCCGCGAACGGACGGTTACCATCTGGCTTCAGGCCGATCTGAAGACGCTGGTCGAGCGCACCTCCCGGCGGCCAGGCAAGAGGCCCCTTTTGTCCAAGGGTGACCCAAGCCGGATCCTGGCCGATCTGATGGCCAAGCGCGAACCGGTCTACGCCCAGGCCCACGGCACGGTCCGCACTGGCGACGAGCCGATCGAGCGGGTCGTCGAACGGGTCCTCGCCACCGCCAGAAATTTGGGCGCCGTCCATTGAACGAACCGGGGATCCTGACCATCGGGCTGGCGAAGCAAAGCTACGATATCGTCATCGGCAGCCGCATCATCGAAGAAGCCGGCAGGCGACTGAAGGCGCTGGGCGATGGGCAGCGACTCTTTTTGGTTCATGACGCCAACACCGCTCTGGACGACGCCGTTTACCGGACGACGGAAGCGCTCGAGGGTGCGGGTCTCAAGGTGGAGGCCTTTCCGGTACCTCCCGGCGAGGCGAGCAAGAGCCTCGAGAGTTACGGTCGGTTGATGGAATCGCTCCTGAGACGTCAACCGGACCGGCGGACCACCGTTGCCGCTTTGGGTGGCGGCGTGGTCGGCGACCTCGCCGGATTTGCCGCCGCCAGCATGCTCCGGGGCGTACCTTTTCTGCAGCTTCCCACGACGCTTCTCGCTCAGGTCGACAGCGCTGTCGGCGGCAAGACCGGGATCAACAGCGCCCACGGCAAGAATCTGATCGGCGCGTTTCATCAGCCCTGTCTCGTTCTGTGCGATCTGGATCTACTCGCCACGCTGCCGCCGCGGGAAATGCGTTCCGGCTATGCCGAGGTGGTCAAGTATGGGCTGTTGGGCGATGCCGCGTTCTTCGGATGGCTGGAAGAGCGGGGGCATTCCGTATTGGATCGTGAGCCGAAGAGCCTCACCCGAGCCGTGAAAACAAGCCTCGAGGCCAAGGCTAAGATCGTCGCCGAGGACGAAGAGGAGCGAACCGGCCGGCGGGCGCTCCTCAATCTAGGCCACACCTTCGCCCACGCGTTCGAACGGCTCACCGGCTACACGAACCGCCTGCTGCACGGCGAGGCGGTGGCGATCGGCATGGTCCGGGCCTTCGAGCTGTCGGAAGCCTTGGGTTTATCGCCCGCCGATGACACGAGACGTGTCCGACACCATCTCCAATCTGTCGGACTGCCTATTCAAAACCAGGCACCCGACTGGTCGCCTGAAGCGGTGATCGATGCCATGGCCGGAGATAAGAAAGCGATCGGCGCAAGGCTGACCTTCGTTCTCGTCCGGGGGATCGGCCAGGCATTCACGACCGACCAGGTTGACCAAGCAGTGCTCCACCAGGTCCTCGCCCGGGCTCAAGGCGAGGCCGCACACGGATAACCCCGAGGATGATCCTCTCAGCCATCGCCGTTATCACTCTACTGGTTTTTTCGGCGCTCACGTCCGGCACCGAAACCGCCATGACCGGAGCGTCGAAAGCCCGCCTGCACTTCCTCGCAAATGAGGGAAACCGGCGGGCGGCCAGCGTCAAAAACTTGCTGGACGACAAAGAGCGGCTGATCGGCGCGCTGCTTCTCGGCAACAATGCCTTCAACATTCTCGCTGCCGCCCTAGCGACCGATTTGTTCCTGAAGCTCACCGGCGAAGCCGGCGTGGTCTACGCCTCGCTCACCATGACCCTGATGGTCGTGATCTTCGCCGAGGTGCTGCCCAAGACCTACGCCATCCGCAACCCGGAAACCCTGTCTTTGTTCATCGCGCCGGTGGTCCGGATGTTGGTCATTATCACCAGCCCGGTGACCCGCCTGGTCGAGCTGATCGTCAACGGGGTTTTGCGGCTGTTCGGCGCCGAGACCAGCAAGACGCCGCTGATGCCGGCCGCCGAGCTCCTGCGGGGCGCCATCGAGCTCCATCGCGAGGAGGGGCGCATGGGCAAGCAGGAACGGGACATGCTGGGCGGTATTCTCGATCTGGCCGACGTCGATGTCGACGAGGTGATGACCCACCGCCGCGACATGGTAACCATCGACGAGAGCCTTCCCAACGCCGAGATCCTGCGGATCATCGAGACCAATCCCTTCACCCGCTACCCCGTCTGGCGGGACGACCCGGACAGCGTTGTCGGTATCCTCCACGCTAAGGACGTTCTGCTGGCGGCCCGGCGGATGACCGACGAGGAGTTCGCGCGGATCGACACGGCCAAGCTGATCGCCAAACCCTGGTTCATCCCGGACACCACCTCGCTCCGCCACCAGCTCCTGGCCTTCCGCCAGAAACGCTCGCACATGGCGCTGGTGGGCGATGAATATGGTTCGCTGATGGGTCTGGTGACGCTCGAAGACATCATCGAGGAGATCGTCGGCGATATCGTCGATGAGAAAGATGTCGAAGTGTCCGGCATACAAAGCCTGCCCGACGGCTCGGTGATCGCCGAGGGCAAGGTCACGGTCCGCGATCTCAACCGCCAGTTCGACTGGCGCCTGCCCGACGAGGACGCTACGACCATCGCAGGCCTGATCATCAACGAGGCGCAGCGGATCCCCGACGTTGGCCAGAGCTTTTCCTTTTACGGCTTTCGTTTCGACGTGCTGCGCCGTCATCGCCACCAGATCACCCGGATCAAAGTGACCCCGCCGGCAGACCAGATCAAAGCAGCTTGAGAGAACAAGCAAAAGTTGCCCTTTGCCATCCGCCTGGACTTTAGGCTTGCATGAAGTTGTACAGGACGTCGGCGGCAAGTTTTGCGAAGATTATCGGGGGAAAGATGGAAGCGGCATTCTGGCAGGAGCGATGGCAACAAAATAAAATCGCATTCCATGAAGCGCAGCCCAACGCGTTACTTTCCGCTCATTGGTCTCGGCTGTCGCTGAAACAGGGAAGCCGGGTGTTCGTCCCTCTTTGCGGAAAGACGACCGATTTGGCGTGGCTTGCAGCCCGGGGTCACCATGTTGTCGGCATCGAATTGAACCAGGCTGCGGTCGACGAGGTTTTTCGCACGATGGGTCTCGATCCCGCCGTAAGCAGGCAGGGCGACCTCATCCGTTACCAGTCCCGTCATGTTGTTGTTTTCGTTGGAGATTTCTTCGATTTCTCTCCGGATCTTCTGGGCTCTGTCGACGCCGTTTATGATCGCGCAGCGCTCGTCGCGCTGCCCCCTGAGATGAGGGAAGCCTACAGCCGGCATCTCACAACACTAGCGGGCCGAGCTCCCCAATTTCTGATCAGCTACGACTATGATCAGTCGCAGACCGAGGGCCCGCCCTTTTCGGTGACGAGCGAAGAAATCGGCGAACTTTATGGCGATCAATATGAACAAGAGCTCGTCGCAAGCGTCGAGATTTCCGGACGACTTGCCGAGAGGTGCAGTGGAACCGAGAACGCCTGGCTGCTGACGTCGACCTAGGACAAGGCCGAGTTCTCCGCTGTTCGCTTGAGAGCTGGATCAGGAGGCTGGTGCCCAACAGTTTGATAGCTGTTAACCCTGATGGCGCGGACCGGACAAAAAAAATCTGCCGTCTGTTCCCCGCCATTCATTCCATGACTTCAGCTATCTGATTGACCTTAAGGTCAGCACCCTCAAGGCAGCGGAACCAACCATGCCATCATTCGCGACCTTCACCTTAGCCTTCGTGCTGTTGGCCGGACTGATCGCGGTCGCAGGCTTCGCCTTGTCCAAACGATGGTACGGTCTGGCGGCGGGCGCAATCCTCGGCCTCGCCATGACGGCATTTGGCCTTTTGTGACCCCTAACAGCGC
>JBHJGP010000035.1:0-34015 GCA_050331695.1 Geminicoccaceae bacterium | reverse complement strand
CGCGCGGCGCTGCAGATCATTACAATCGCGGACCGGTATTTCGAGGTCTATCGCCGCACCCCCGATTTCATCCAACCCCACATCTTTCCCGGTGGCATGCTGCCGTCGCCGGCGGCCTTGGACAGAGAATATGCCAAAGCTGGCCTCGAGAAGGTGACGGAAACACATTTCGGCGAAAGCTATGCCAAGACGCTTGCCGCCTGGCACGGCCGGTTCCAGACCGCCTGGGACGATCTGAGGACGATGGGCTTCGACGATCGGTTCAAGCGGACCTGGGAGTACTATTTGGCGGCCTGCGAGGCTGGTTTCCGGGCGAAGTGCACGGACGTCACCCAGGTGGGCCTGAGGCGCGCCTGAACGGTCTGCCGCGCGGTCGTTCGCTGTTGATGTGTTCTCCCAACATCCGCATATCCGAAAAGGACACATGCGAAGTGAGGGAACATGGCGGCGACCATCGCCGAGGAACAACAGGAGCTGGCCGAGGATTTCGAGCTGTTCGACGATTGGCGCGAGCGGATAGAATACGTCATGGAGCTTGGCAATAGGCTGCCGCCGATCGCCGAAGAAGACCGGTCCGAGGCCAACAAGGTTCACGGCTGCCAGAGCCAGGTCTGGATGGTCGCGAGGATCGACGACGCGAGCGGGCGGATGACGTTGAACGCCTACAGCGACGCGATCATCGTTCGCGGCCTGATCAGCCTTTTGCTGCGGCTTTACGATGACCGAAAGCCAGATGAAATTCTGGCCAATCCGCCTGAGGTCTTCGAGCGGATCGGGCTCGGCCGGCATCTAAGCCCAACCCGAGCCAACGGCCTCCATTCCATGGTCAAAAGGATTCAGGCGCTGGCGGCGACCCACGTTGCCGCGGCCGCATCGTAATCTTCAGGCCGGGATCAGGATTCCGGCGGTTCTGGCTGAAGAAAATCCTCCTGACCTCGGGTAAAGCGTTGACCAAGATATGACGGGATCTGGTAGGTCCATTCGCCATGGCGCCGGTTGAAGGCGCTCGCGCGCTGCTTGACCTCCTCTGTCGCTTCGCCGGTCGCGGTCATGGTAACCCGCAACCAGTACCCGCCGTCCCGGCTCATGATCTCAGCCTCAACGCGTCGGCCATCGAAGGTGGAGACCTCGAGTTGGTGGACAGCCTCCGTCCAGCCGTCGTTGGCCCGTGGAACGACGCTGTCAAATCGCACACCTTCTAAAATGCCCTTGAGGCCTGCGACCGCGCCCATGTCGATCGCCAGCTCTTCATCGCCATCGAATGACAACACCAGATCACTCTCGGCGTCGTCCCGGAACGCGGTCACCGTTTCACCCGAAGGCGCGCTAAACGTAACCGTCCGGGCCATGTCCTCGCCGAGCGTCAATATCTCCCGATCGAGCCAGCTCGAGGGCGCCGTGTCGAGCGAAACGCTGCCATTGACCCGCCAAGTCTGTTCGCTGTCGGGCGCGCGAAAGTAGCGTCCGATCCCGCCGACCCGCGCCGGGTCACCGAACAGCGCGTCGACAATCTTGTCGCCACCCTCGCTTTCCAGGGTGATCCGGGTCGCATTACTTCCCTCGCTGCCGACGTCCTGAAGACCGAGCCGATGGAAGTGCTCGGGCTTTTGGGTCTTGGCCTCGCCGTAAGCCAGGTCGATCAACTGGCGAAAAAGCTGGGTAACCTTGATCGGATCAGCCGGATAGTTGTGCGCCGAGGCGACGAGCCAGGTGTCGCCCTCGTCTTTCGTCATGGCGAACTCGGCCTCGTCGGACGCCAGACGGATGATTGTCAGGTCATCGATCTGGCCGCGCAGATCGGCGAAGACCGGCTCGTCGTTCCGGCTCGCCTGGGCGAGACCCGGGTCCTGCGCGACGACCCAAACAGCGATCGCCGTCGTCAACACGGCGAGCAGCACCAAGACGAGAGTTGTGCCCCTGTTGATCACGTCCGTCTCCCGTCAGTTGGCGAGCGCCGCCTTCCGGCGGCGGATCAGGGCGACAACGATCGCGGTGAGTGCCACCAGGATCGGAACCGCCCAGATATTCAGCGCCTGAAGAAGCGTCGCCATCCGTTCTACATCGCTTCGAAGCGCGAAGCGGACCTCTCTCAGCTCCTGGCGAAGGGTCAGGACCTGGGATCGGAAATTGTCAAGCACCGCCTCCTGCTCCGTCGAGGTCAGCACGCCCGTTTCCTGTTCCTCCCGGGTGAGCTCGGCGATCTCGGCCTCGACTTCCTCGATACGAACCAGCAGTTCCCGCTCCTTGGCCCGAAAGCGCTCTTCCGCGTCACGCTCCATGGCTTCGATCACGGTGAAGGGCCGGGCATCGACGCCGCCGCCGCGAAGCTCGATCAAGCCGGTGCCACCGGCCAATTGGTCGACGGCATTGACGGCGAAGTCGCCATTGTTGGCCACCGGGATCACGACCGACTGGCCGAGCAGACGGCGCTCCTGGAGCCAGGACCGGTTGCTGAGGATGTCGGCGTCCGCGACCAGAACCAAGGTCAGCGGCGCGTCGCTTTCGCTCATATGGGCCTCCGTATCGGCCTCGACACCGTCCGGCGGTCCGTCCGGGAAAGCCGACGCCACGGGCCCGGTCATCCGAGCTGCAAGGGTGAAGCGCTCGCCGCCCGGCTCGAACTCCCGCATCAGGCTCACCGGATCCGGAAAGCTCAGGCGCTGGACATCCACCGGGCTTGCGTCGTCCGTGCTCCAGACCAGCGGTGTAAGTTCGGTCGAAGCATCATCGAGGGGCTCAATGAAACCACCCGAATTGATGTTGAGCCTTTCCAGATTGCCCAGAACCACCTCGTCGCCGGCAAACTGGGTCTGATCCGGGCCCAACCACACCGGGTAGATGGTCTCGGTCGGTCGGTTCTCATGCATGACCTGGACCCGGGCGCCGAGATTGCGGTCGCCGACCACCTGGCCCTCTGAGATTCTGACACCCCAGACGGTGAGCAAGGGCTGAAAGGCGTCCGTCGTCTCGGGCGGCCGCCTAGGGTCGGCCACGGCCTCGAACCAGGGATCGACGAAGGCGAGGATGCGCCCGCCCTTCATCGCAAATTGGTCGATGGCGTAGAGGGCCGCCTGATCGAGCTGGCTCGGTTGGGCGATCATCAGAACGTCGACATCGTCGTTAATGGCGGTGATCACGCCGCCAGAGACGCGAACATCGAACTCCGCCTCGAGACTGTCCATCACCGCCCAGCGCTGGAACTGGTTCTGCCGTCCCCCCTGAAGCGGGGCTGAGCCCAGGATCTGGACGACCGGCTTGTCCGGATTGGCCAGGTCGTAAACCAGGCGGGTCAAGTCATAGTCGAGAAAAGCCGAGCGCTCGCTCGCCAGATAGGAAATGACTTTACGGTCGTCGGTTCGGTTGTAGCCGGCGAGCCCAAAATAGATCTGGCCGCCATCAGCGCCCGTTGGAATGCCCTGGATTCCGTCGGCGACAGCGAGATCCTCCTCCGGCGAGAACGGCTCCGGATCATAGATTTCCACATTCAGACGACCCCCGGCCAAAGCCTCCATCTCGGCCAGCAGATCATCGACCCGCTTGGCGTGATTGGCGATATCGGCACCGAACCGGTCGATCTCCCGAGACCGATAGTAGCGGAGCGTGATCGGCTCATCGATCGCCCGAACCGTCTCGACGGTCGCCGGCGAAAGGGTAAAACGCCCGCTCTCGGTGAGATCGAGACGCGCGCCGCCCAGGAGCCCTTGGGCGATGATGTTGGCGGCGAAGAAAATGACGATGCACGACAGGATCGCCACCGCTGCCATGAGCGTCTGAGCACCAATTCTGTGACCGGGTTCAGTCATTTGCCGTCATTTCCCCCGCACCATGCCGAGCAGGACCGTGTTGATCACCAACGCCAAGAAGATCAATGAGCCGAAGAAGGTGAGGTGGCGGGCGTCGATCACGCCCTCGCTGATCGCCCGGAAATTATTGAGGAAACTGAAGCCGGCCACGGCCCGGACCAGGGCTTCCGGCGCCCAGCCGGCGAAAGCCGACTGGACCACGTCGAGACCGCTGACCAAAAACAGAAAGCAGACCGCGATCGACAGGACGAAAGCAACGACCTGATTGCGCGTCACGGCCGACAGACACGCGCAGATGGCAAGAAATCCTCCGGCCATCAGCCAGCTGCCAATGTATCCGGCGGCGATGACGCCATTATCCGGATCGCCCAGGAAATTGACGGTCAGCCAAAGCGGAAAGGTCAGACCGAGGGCCACGCCCGCGAACAGCCAAGCGGCCAGAAACTTGCCGACAACAAGGGCCGCCGTTGGTGCCGGCAGGGTCATCAGAAACTCGATCGTCCCGCTTTTCCGCTCCTCGGCCCAAAGCCTCATGCCCAGGGCCGGGATGAAAAAAAGGTAGAGCCACGGGTGAAAGGTGAAGAAGGGATCAAGATCGGCACGACCACGCGCCAGAAAACCGCCGACAAAAAAGGTCAGCGCGCCTGCGGCCATCAAGAACACGGTGATGAACACATAAGCCACGGGCGAGGCGAAATAGGCTCCTAGCTCCCGCCGGGTTACGACCCAGGTCTGTCTCATCGCTCAGTGAACCCTGCTGGCCTGCGTCAGCTGGCGGAAAACGTCATCGAACCGGCCTTCGAGACGGCGAAAGCCGAAAAAGCGGATCTGGTTGTCGAGAATGGCTTCTCTCGCCGGCTCGACGATCGAGCCGTCGCCGGAAGCGAAAGCGGTGAGTTCCGCAACCGATCCGCACGCGAACCACTCGACCCGGTCGATACCTCGAACGCGGGTCAGGATCTCCCGGACCCGTTCCCCGTCGCCGGCGTCGACCTCGATCTGGATCGCGCCCTCGTGCTCGGAGCTTCGGCAGAGTTCGACAGGCGTGGCGTCGGCAACAATTCGGCCTTCGGCGACGACGATCGCCCGGCCACAGATCGCCTCAACCTCTTCCAGGATGTGGGTCGAGATCAGGATCGCCTTGTCCTTTGAAATGTCTTGAAGAAGCGTCCGAACCGCGTGCTTTTGATTGGGATCGAGACCGTCGGTCGGCTCGTCCAGGATCAACAATTCCGGATCGTCGAGAATGGCGGCGGCTAGACCGATGCGCCGCTTGAAGCCCTTGGACAAGGTCTCTACGGGCCGGTTGTAGACCGACGCCAACTGTAGATTATCAATGACCCGGTCGAACCGCTGGCGCCGTCGGGAGCCGTTCAGGAGCCGCATGTCGGCAACGAACTTCAAGAGCCCGCCGGCGGTCATGTCGCCGTAGGTGGGCGCGCCCTCCGGCAGATAGCCGATCGAACTCTGCGCCTGCCGTGGCCGGGCGATGACGTCCACGCCGCCAAGGTCGATGGTTCCAGCGTCGGGTCTCAGATAGCCGGCGATCATTCGCATCGTGGTCGACTTGCCGGCACCGTTGGGGCCAAGAAAACCAACGATCTCGCCCCGATCAACCGCGAAAGAGATTCCCTGGACTGCGGCAATCCCGCCAAACTGTTTGTGCAAATGAGCGACATTCAATAGCGACGGCACCCTGCCCTCTCCACCTTTGCTGCCCAGGTCCCGCCGTTCGCTCGAGGCGCGGGGCGGTTGATTTGCCATGGATGCTCGCCATGTACCGAGTGTGAAACATCCGTTCAAGGCACCGCTTGCGAGAGTAGGCCTGCGTGCAGAAATTTTCTAAGCTCCGGGGTTGACGCCCTTAGCGCTGTGACCACATAGGCGCTAGCACTCGAATGAGATGAGTGCCAAAGACATCCCAAAGTTCAGTAGTGAGGAGGTTTTCATGGGTTTTCGCCCGCTGCACGATCGCGTGCTGGTCCGCCGCATCGACGCCGAAGAAAAGACAGCCGGCGGCATCATCATTCCCGACACGGCTAAAGAGAAGCCGATGCAGGGTGAGGTCATCTCCGTTGGCCCCGGCGCCCGGGACGATGACGGCAAGCAACAGCCTCTCGACGTCAAGGCTGGCGATCGGATCCTGTTCGGTAAGTGGTCCGGCACCGAGGTGAAAATTGACGGCGAAGAGCTTCTGATCATGAAAGAAAGCGACATCTTCGGCATCGTCGAGGACAGCGGATCTGTCGCCAAAGCGGCCTGATCAACTGTCGCTCTCGCACAAGTCAGCACCGTTTAACCGTTTCAAATAGAGGAAAGAAATGCCTGCCAAAGAGGTAAAATTTGATGTCGACGCTCGCTCGCGGATGCTCCGTGGCGTCGACGTTTTGGCTGACGCCGTCAAGGTGACGCTGGGCCCGAAAGGTCGCAATGTCGTCCTCGACAAGAGCTTCGGCGCCCCCCGGATCACCAAGGACGGCGTTACCGTCGCCAAGGAGATCGAGCTCGGCGACAAATTCGAGAACATGGGCGCCCAGATGGTGCGCGAGGTCGCGAGTAAGACCAATGATGTCGCCGGTGACGGCACCACGACCGCGACCGTTCTCGCTCAGTCAATCGTCCGCGAGGGTGTCAAAGCAGTCGCCGCCGGTATGAACCCGATGGATCTGAAGCGCGGCATCGACATGGCCGTCACAGCGATCGTCGAGGATCTGAAGAATCGCTCCAAGCCCGTGGCCGGTAACGAAGAAATCAAGCAGATCGGCACGATCTCGGCCAATGGCGACGCCGAAATCGGCGACATGCTGGCCCAGGCGATGCAGAAGGTCGGCAATGAGGGCGTCATCACTGTCGAAGAGGCGAAGAGCCTCGAGACGGAGCTCGACGTCGTTGAAGGCATGCAATTCGACCGTGGCTACCTCTCCCCCTACTTCGTGACCGACAGCGAAAAAATGCGGGTCGAGCTGGAAGAGCCCTACATCCTCCTTCACGAGAAGAAGCTGTCGAGCCTCCAGGCCCTGTTGCCGGTGCTCGAGGCGGTCGTCCAGAGCGGCAAGCCGCTTCTGATCATCGCCGAGGACGTCGAGGGCGAGGCGCTTGCGACCCTGGTGGTCAACAAGCTCCGCGGTGGGCTCAAGGTCGCGTCCGTCAAGGCGCCGGGCTTCGGCGACCGCCGGAAGGCGATGCTCGAGGACATGGCGATCCTCACCGGTGGCCAGGTCATCAGCGAGGATGTCGGCATCAAGCTCGAGAACGTTACCCTCGAGATGCTCGGCCGCGCCAAGAAGGTGCTGATTACCAAGGAAGAGACGACGATCATCGACGGCTTTGGCGAAAAGGACGGGATCACCGGCCGTTGCAACCAGATCCGTCAGCAGATCGAGGAAACCAGCTCCGACTATGATCGCGAGAAGCTCCAGGAACGTCTCGCCAAGCTCGCCGGCGGTGTTGCCGTCATCCGCGTAGGCGGCGCCACTGAGGTCGAGGTGAAGGAGCGCAAGGATCGGGTCGACGACGCGATGAACGCGACCCGGGCCGCGGTCGAGGAAGGTATCGTTCCCGGTGGTGGCGTTGCCCTTCTCTACACCGGCAAGGCTCTGGAAAATCTGAGCCCGGCCAATGACGACCAGCGGGTCGGCATCGACATCGTCCGCCGGGCGATCCAGTCGCCGGTTCGTCAGATCGCGGCCAACGCCGGCGCGGATGCCTCGGTCGTCGTCGGTAAGCTTCTGGAGCAGAGTGACCCGAACTTCGGCTTCAACGCTGCGACCAACACTTATGAAGATCTGGTGAAGTCGGGCGTGATCGACCCCGCCAAGGTCGTGCGCGCGGCCCTTGAGGACGCGTCGTCGGTCGCCGGACTTCAGATCACCACCGAAGCCATGGTCGCCGAAAAACCTGAGAAGAAGGCGCCGGCACCCGCTGGTGGACCTGACATGGGCGGCATGGGCGGTATGGACTTCTGATCAAGCCCTACGCTTGAGCCGATCAGGAACGGGGTCGCATCCTTTAAGGGGTGCGACCCTTTCTTTTGCGCTCGGCCTTCCCTCCCGGAGCTTGCTATGGTTGGCCTTCGACAGGGGGAGGCCGAAAGCCATGAAAATTGTCATCACCGGTGCCGCCGGTTTTGTCGGACGTAAGCTCGCAGGCCGGATCCTTGAAAGCGAGAGCCTTGCCGTCGACGGTGAGAACCGCCCGATCGACCGTGTTGTCCTATTCGATATCGCCCGGCCAGCGGCGCTCCCGGACGACGGGCGGGTCGAGGTCGTCACCGGTGACATCACTGACGGTGCGCTGCTCCGACGACTGATCGCCGGTGACGGGAGCGAGCCCGCTGATCTGGTGTTTCATCTGGCGGCGATCGTCAGCGCCGACGCCGAAGCCGATTTCGAGAAGGGAATGAGCGTCAATTTCGACGGCACGCGGGCGGTTTTGGAGGCCGCCAGATCGGGCGGCCACAGACCTCGGCTGGTATTCGCCAGTTCGGTCGCCGTTTATGGCGGACCGGTGATCCAGGAGACCATCGAGGACGGCACGCACCTGGCTCCCCAGACCTCCTACGGCGCGCAGAAGGCCATGGGTGAGCTGATGGTCGGCGAATATCACCGAAAAGGATTTATCGACGGCAGCGCGCTACGCCTGCCGACCATCGTTGTCCGCGCCGGCAAGCCCAACAAGGCCGCGTCCACCTTCGCCAGCTCGATCATGCGCGAGCCGCTCGCGGGATCCAGCGCGGTCTGTCCGGTGGCGCCGTCAGCACGCATGTTCTTCATGGCCCCTCGAACCGTCGTATCCTGCTTCATCCACGCCGCCAAGCTGGAGAGCGACGCATTGGGGCAGGAACGAAGCCTGCAATTGGCGGGTCTGACCTTGAGCATGGAAGAGATGGTGGCGTCTCTGGAGCGGGTCGCCGGCAAAACCGCGGCCGAGCGCATCGACTGGCAGCCGGATCCGGTGATCCAGCGTATCGTTTCCGGCTGGGCGACGGATTTCGTCGCCGAGCGTGCCGCCGCCCTCGGCTTCCCCGAAGACCGGGATTTCGATCAGATCCTGCGGGATCATGTCGAGGACGAGCTCGGCGGCCGGATCGCCGCCTGACTGTCTTCCGTTATTTCAAGATCAATCATCGTTTGCTTAATAATATTTAAATTAATTCCAGGGTAAAACTGGCGATCTGAAGTCAAACCGAGGCCTTAAGGCTTTGGTAACATGTTTCTGTCACGATTACCGCAATGCCACGAAGTTTATCGCGGTCACAAGTCGGTAGTTGTAACATGAAAAAAATCCAGGTTTGCTTGCCCAAGCTTGAGCGTTTCGGCCGGAACGAACGCGGCCTGGTCCTGTTCGCGACAGCCATGGCGGCCATTCCGGTGGCGATCAGCGCCGGCGGTGCCATCGATCTGGCGCGAACCTACATGGCGCAATCCCAGTTGACCACAGCGGCCGATGCCGCTGCTCTCGCCGGTGCTGGCGCGTTCTATCAGAGCAATCGCCAACAGATCGCCCGCGACTATTTCGACGCGAACTATCCAGCGGACTATCTGGGCACCACGGTGAATACACCGTCCATCAACGTCGACGACGCCACCGGGGTCGTCACGGTCAACGCATCGGCGACGGTGCCGACGACCATGCTCCAGTTGGCCAGCATCGATCATCTGCCGATCTCGGCAGAAGCCGTGGCTCAGGCGGCGATCGGCACGGTCGAGGTCGCCATGGTGCTGGACAATACCGGATCCATGAGCGGCACCAAGATTTCCACCTTGCGGGATGCCGCCAATGAGCTGGTCGACATCCTGCTGCCCGAAAACGATCTCAGCGCCCAGGAGAAGGTGCGCATCGGCCTCGTGCCGTTCACGACCACGGTCAAGGTCAATCGCTCCGAATGGATGAAGAGCCCCGAGACCGAGCGTGAAGAGGAGCTCGCCGACGCCCTGTACAATGGCTGCGCGCACATGCGCTCCGGCAAGAAGGGCTGGAACGACAAGGTTCCGACGGGCGCCAACAAGAAGCTGCCCTTTTACGACGCCGAGCCGGCCAACAAAGCCTATGATTATGGCTGCAACTCGGATCTCGTACCGCTGACCAACAACCGCACAACGCTGAAGGACGCGATCACTGGCATGGTCGCCGAGGGCCATACCTCGATCACGCTCGGCACCGCCTGGGGCTGGCGCGTTCTGTCGCCCAAATGGCGCGGCCTCTGGACCGAAGCCGACCACCCGTATGACTATGACGAGGAGGATCATCAGAAGTTCCTGATCATCCTCACCGACGGCGCCCATGTCTCGCTCAACAATGTCGATTTTCTCACCGCCGACGAGATGGACAAGCGGCTCGAAAAGCAGTGCACGAAGATCAAGGAAAAGGGCATGACGATCTACTCGATCATGTTCCAGGCGCCGAGCAGCGTGCGCACCATGTTCCAGAACTGCGCCACCGACAGCTCGAAATTCATCGAATCGACCAACAATGGCGAGCTGCGCAACGCCTTCAAGCGCATCGCCGGCGAGATCCGCTCGGTCTACCTCTCCAAGTAAGCGAGGGTTCGATCGACGCGCCGCCCTCCTGCCGCCGGCGGGATGGCGGCAGACGAAAAAAGGACGGCCCGGTCTCCGACCGGGCCGTTCCTTCGTTTTGAAGCAGCAGCCCATTCCAACGTTCAGGCAACGGCGGCGACCCCCTCGATCATCCGGAACCTTCCGCTTTCTTCACTTTGCCGAGGCCTTAGTCCGAAGATCCATCCTGGCCGCCAGCCACTATCGCCGCCCGACAGGCGGTCGGACGATGCCCTGTCCAGCCGATCGGCGGACCTCTCAAAAATACTTCGCGAGCATTCGCGTAAGACAAGATCGAATAAAGACAAAAATTCGACGCGATTTGTCCGACGCTTAAGGGAAAAGTAACCGCGTTCCCTCAGACTGCCGGACGATTGCACGACGTCACCGGCAACCGTTTGGGATCACGAAAAATGAAGATGGCTTTGGCTGTGAACCGGGCGTTTCGTCGCTTCGTCCCCCAGGACCATGGCGGACTTGCGGTGATGGCCGCTTTCGCTGCCGTTCCCGCTCTGATCATCGCCGGCGGTGCGATCGATTTGGGTATCGCCTATATGGCCCGCTCGCAACTGGTGGCCGCCGCCGACGCCGCTGCTCTGGCCGGTGCCAGTGCCTTTTATCAGGACAGCCGCGAGCAGGTGGCGTTGGACTATTTCGACGCCAACTATCCGGCCGCCTATCTGGGATCGAGCGTCGCCAGCCGCGCGGCGACTTTCGACGACCTGACCGGTGACGTTACCGTCACCGCAGCGATCAGCGTGCCGACCAGTCTCCTGACGATCGCCAACATCCCGAGCATCGATTTCAACACCAGCGTCAATGCGCGGGCCTCCATCGGCACGGTCGAGGTGGCCATGGTCCTGGACAATACCGGCTCCATGGACGGCACCAAGATCTCGACGCTGCGCACCGCCGCCAATGATCTGGTCGACATTCTGCTGCCGGACAATGATCTGGGCGCCGCAGAGAAGGTTCGTATCGGCCTGGTCCCGTTCACCACGACTGTCCGCGTCGACAAGCCCTCCTGGTTCGAGGCAGCCACGACCGAGCGCCAGGAAGAGCTTGCCGGTTCTCTTTACAATGGCTGCGCCCACATGCGCCCGGGCAACAAGGGCTGGAACGACCACGTGCCGACGAATGGAGAAGGCAACAAGCTGCCCTACTACGACGCCGAGCCGAACCCGGATAAGGCCTATGATTATGGCTGCAATTCCAAGCTGAAACCGCTCACCAACAATCGCTCGGCGCTGAAGACCGCGATCGATGCCATGAGTGCCGAAGGCCACACCTCGATCACGCTCGGCGCCGCCTGGGGCTGGCGCGTGCTCTCACCTCAGTGGCAGGGTCTCTGGGGCGATGCCGATCGGCCCTTCGCCTACGATAAGAACGACCATCAAAAGTTCCTGATCATCCTCACCGACGGCGAGCATGTGCCGCTGCCGTCCGTCGATTTCCTCACCAAGAGCCAGATGGACGACCGGTTGGCCGATCAGTGCACCGCGATGAAAAATGAGGGGATCACCATCTACACGATCATGTTCCAGGCGCCGGCGAGCGTTCGGACCATGTTTCAGAACTGCGCCACGGACAGCTCGAAATTCATCGAATCGGCCACCAACAGCGCTTTGAAGAACGCTTTCAAGCGGATCGCCGGCGAAATCCGCTCGGTCTATCTCTCGAGGTAACGCGGCAATTCAGCCGAGAACCAAACCGGCCCGGAGCGACGGCTCCGGGCCTTTCTCTTGCGTGGACGGCCATCAGGTCATTCCGTTGAAGCGGTGCCGGCGCGCCCCGCCTTCAAATGGCACAATCGAGCCCGGCGCCTCCCTTGCAGCAAGGTCCCCAGGGAGCCGCCGCATGAGCTAGGAGGGAAAGGGCGAGTACGTAATGGCAAAGGTGCATCGAGGATCTTGCCTGTGCGGTGCCGTATCGTTCGAGATTTCGGGCGACTTGCCTCAGCCGGTGGCCTGTCATGGTACGAACTGCCGCAAATTCACCGGCCATTTCGAAGTGTCAATCGACGTGCCCGACGCGCGGCTATCCGTCAGGGGCGACGAATCGGTCAAATGGTTTCAGCCCTCCGAGAAAACTCGGCGCCGATTTTGTTGCCGGTGTGGCTCGAGTTCTTTCTTCGACCCAATCCATCATGACTGGATCGGCATCAGCATGGGAGCATTCGACTGTCCAACGGGAACAACTGTGGCAATGCACATCTACGTTGCCGACAAGGGAGACTACTACCAAATCGCTGATGGGCTGCCGCAAAAACGCCAGCAGTAAAAGATCGGCAGCTTGTCCGCCCACCGGATATCGACCTCGAGCCAGGCAGCGGTGCCGGAGAGATCTTCGAGCGCCACCGACTTGAGACCGGACTGAGCGATCACCGGACCGCGCAACCCTTTCTTCTGCGGACGACCGTCTAGAGCGGCCGCCGAACTCGTGACGATCGATCCGTGTTATAAACGTCAGATGAAGGGAAATCGGCAGTTCGAACAAGATTTATCGGCTGCGTTTGAACCGGTGCGGAAAATCGCTGCCCGGCTCGATCTGCCGGAACTCGTCGAAGGCGTCTGGTACGGCACCCCTTCCCTCAAGGTGCGCCGAAAATCGCCGTTGCGGATGAAGGACGCGGACACCCTGGTGATCCTCTGTCCACTCGAGGACAAGGCGATGCTGATGGAAGCGGCGCCGGATATCTACTTCGAGACCGATCACTACAAAGGCTGGCCGGCCGTTCTAGTCCGCCTTCCGGCAATCAGTAACGAAGAACTCCGACATCGGCTCGAGAGAGCCTGGCGGGCTCACGCGCCCTAAAGGCTTATCAAACGATGCGATGACGCGACCTCACGAACGATCGGCTGACAACGGTTTCACCTTGGACATTCTGATCAACATCGATGTCGACGACTTGCGCCGGGCCGAGGCATTCTACACCCGGGCGTTCGGTTTGGCGGTGGGCCGGCGTTTGGGGCCCGACATTGTTGAACTCACCGGCGGCTCGTCGCCCATCTATCTGCTGGTCAAGGCCGACGGCAGCGAAGCGGGCGCGGCTGCTGACCGACGCCGCTACCGGCGTCACTGGACACCGGTTCACCTGGATTTCGTGGTCGACGACCTCGATCAGGCGCTCGAGCGGGCGACCCAAGCCGGTGCCCGTCAGGAAGGCGATGTCGGATCCTTTGACTGGGGTCGGATCGCCACCCTTGCCGATCCGTTCGGTCACGGTTTTTGCCTGATCCAATTCCTCGGCCGAGGCTACGACGCTCTTGTCGACGAGCGCCCCTGAACGAACGAAGGGCGTCAGCGCAACAACGGCATGGAAAATTCGGAGCCGGCCCGAATGCCGGTCGGCCAGCGGGAGGTGACCGCCTTCTGCTTGGTGTAGAAGCGCACACCTTCCGGCCCGTGCACGTGCATGTCACCGAAGAGCGACCGTTTCCAGCCACCGAAGCTGTGATAGGCGACGGGCACGGGGATCGGCACGTTGATGCCGACCATGCCGGTATTCACGTCCTTCGCGAACGCATGGGCGCAGTCACCGTCGCGGGTGAAAATGGCCGTGCCGTTGCCATATTCGTGCTCATTCACCAGACGAATGGCATCGTCATAGGCGTCAGCGCGGACCACGGACAGCACCGGACCGAAGATTTCTTCCTTGTAGATGCGCATGTCGGGGGTCACCCGGTCGAACAGGCAGCCGCCGAGAAAGAAACCTTTCTCATAGCCTTGCATGGAAAAATCGCGGCCGTCGACGACGAGATCCGCGCCTTCCTCAACGCCGAGATCGACATAGTTGCGGACCTTGGCCAGATGCTCGGCCGTGACCAGGGGCCCCATATCAACTTCCGGATCGGTGCCGGGGCCAATCTTGAGCTGACGCACCTGGGGCGCGAGACGCTCGATCAAAGCGTCGCCGGCAGCGCCCACCGTGACCGCCACCGAAACCGCCATGCAGCGCTCGCCGGCGGAGCCATAGCCGGCGCCCATCAACGCGTCGGCGGCCTGATCAAGATCCGCGTCGGGCATCACGATCATGTGGTTCTTGGCGCCGCCCAAGGCCTGGACCCGCTTCCCGTTGGCGGCGGCGGTTTGATAGATGTACTCGGCCGTGGCGGTGGCGCCGACAAAGCTCACGGCGGCGATGTCGGGGTGCTTGAGGATCGCGTTCACGGCTTCCTTGTCGCCATTGACGACGTTGAGCACGCCCGGCGGCAGGCCCGCCTCTAGCGCCAATTCAGCGAGCCGCATCGGACAGGAGGGATCTTTTTCCGACGGCTTCATGATGAAGGTATTGCCGCAGGCGACCGCGAGCGGAAACATCCAAAGCGGGATCATGGCCGGGAAATTGAAGGGCGAGATGCCGGCGCAAACGCCGAGCGGTTGACGGAAGGAGGTGAGATCGACCCCGGTGCCAACGTCGGCGCTGAACTCGCCTTTCAAAAGCTGGGGGATACCGCAGGCGAACTCGACAACCTCAAGGCCCCGGGTGATCGACCCCTTGGCATCCTCGATCGTCTTGCCATGCTCGGCGGTGACCAGGCCGGCGAGCTCGTCCATATGCTCTTCGATCAGCGTCTTCAGCCGAAACAGTACCCGCGCCCGGCGTACGGGCGGTGTCGCCGCCCAGCCCGGCAAAGCGGCCTTCGCCGCCTGAACCGCCCGGTCGACATCTGCACCGCTCGCCAGCGCGACCTGGCTGGCAACCTCACCGATGGCGGGATTGAACACATCGGCCGTTCGACCACCGTCGCCCGCCACCTTCTTTCCATCAATCCAGTGTCCGATGACGTCCATGGCCCGTTCCTCCCCGACAAGCGGCCGATCGGTTCGTCGCCCGCTTCAATTGTTCAGCTACGCGTCAGTAAAGCCAGCGACCTCGGATCAGGCAACCGCCGATCCACGCTGTCCACATCGTTCAAGCCTCAACCGCTCAACGTTTTATCGACGATCTCGTAGAGGTCGCGGGACAAGGGTTCCGTGGCAGCGACCCGCTCGAGCTCGCCCCGCATCAGCGCCTGACGCTGGTCGTCGTAACGACGCCAGCGACCGAACGCGGTCGCCAGGCGCGCCGACAGGTGGGGATTGTTGCGATCGAGCGCGATGATCGCGTCGGCAATCAGGGCGTAGCCTTCGCCGTCCTTTCGATGAAATCCCGTGGGATTGGCCGCAGCGAAAACGCCCAGCACTGAACGGACCCTGTTCGGATTGGTCGGCTTGTAGGCCGGATGGCACAGAAGATCCCTGACCCGTTCGACACTGTCGTGACGTTCGGCCATGGCTTGGGCGGCGAACCATTTGTTGACCACGAGCGGCTCGTGTTGCCAGCGCTCGAAAAAGGCTTCGAGGCGGTCCGTGGCATGTTGATCGTCGCGCTCGGCCAGAAGCGCCAGGGCGCTCAGACCATCGGTCATGGTGTCGGCGCGATCGAACTGGTCTATCACCAGCTGAACGGCCTGATCGACACCGCCGCGATAGAGGTAGCCCAGAGCCACATTCCGAAGCTGACGCCTGCCGATGACATCGGCATCGAACGTCAGCGGCAGCTGTTCGGTGCTCTCATAGAGTCTTTGGAATCGGCGCTTATTGATCCGACCCAACCAGCCGGCGACCTGCCGGCGCACCCGGCTGATCGCATCGACCGGGATGGGTTCGATCTGTTGAGCCAGATAGTTGGCGCTAGGTAGTTTCAAAAGCTGAGCTTTGAAACTGGCATCGATCTGCTCATCGGCCAGCACACGCTCGAAAGCCTCGGCCCAAAGGCCGGCACCGGCAAGCGCCTCCGGCTCGGCATCGGTCGTCATTGCCTGGAGCAGGATCCGTGTCGCCAGATCCTGGCCCGCCTGCCAGCGGGCAAAGCCGTCACGGTCATGGGACAGGAGATGGGCCAGATCCTCGTTTCCATGGTCCGTCTCGAGCCGGATCGGCGCCGAAAACCGACGCAGCAGCGACGGCACAGGTGGCTCGGGCACATCTCGGAAAACGAAGCGCTGGCTCGCCTCGCTGAGCTGAACCGTCCGCTCGGTGCCCGTGGCCGCGTTCTCCCCATCAAGCCTGAGCGGTATCTCCTCGCCCGAGCGGCTCAAAAGGCCAAGCACGACGGGAATGACCAGAGGATGCTTTTCGGCCTGGCCGGGGGTCGGCGGCGTCTCCTGTTCAAGTGTCAACGTGTAGCTTTGATCGTTAGGATCGTAAGATCCGTGGGCCGTTACCCTGGGTGTCCCAGCCTGGCCATACCATCGGAAAAACGCGGTCAGATCCCGGCCCGAGGCGGTCGCCATGGCATCGACGAAATCCTCGCAGGTCACCGCTTGGCCGTCGTGGCGCTGAAAATAGAGATCCATGCCGGCGCGAAAGGCATCACCGCCGATCAGCGTATGGATCATGCGGATGACTTCGGCGCCCTTCTCATAGACCGTCCGGGTGTAGAAATTATTGATCTCGACATAGGATTCGGGACGGATCGGATGGGCCAGCGGGCCTCCATCTTCGGGAAACTGACCCTCGCGCAACAAAGTCACGTCGGCAATTCGTTTGACGGCCCGAGAATGGTGATCGGCGGTGAATTCCTGGTCGCGGAAAACGGTCAAGCCTTCCTTTAGGGTCAATTGGAACCAGTCCCGGCATGTCACGCGATTGCCGGTCCAATTGTGGAAGTATTCGTGGGCGATGACTCGTTCGACATTGACGAAATCGCTGTCGGTCGAGGTGTCCCAGCGGGCGAGCGTCGCCGAGGTATTGAAGACGTTTAGGCCTTTATTCTCCATCGCGCCCATGTTGAAGTCGCTGACGGCGACGATCATGTAGATATCGAGGTCATATTCCAGACCGAAGCGCTGCTCGTCCCAGCGCATCGCCCGCTTCAGGGACGCCATCGCGTGGTGGCATTGATCGATGAAGGCGTGTTCACTGTAGATCTCGAGTGCAACCTCGCGTCCAGACATGGTGACGTAGCTGTCGGCGAGAAGCGCCAGATCGCCTGCGACCAAAGCGAACAGATAGGCCGGTTTGGGGTGGGGATCTTCCCAAACCGCGTAGTGGCGTCCGCCCTCGAGAGACCCAGCTTCGACGCGGTTTCCGTTCGACAAAAGCTTGGGCAAGGTCGCCTGATCGCCCTCGAGCCGGACCCGGTAGCGAGCCAGGACATCCGGACGATCGAGGAAAAAGGTGATCCGCCGGAACCCCTGAGCCTCGCACTGGGTGCAGTAGACCCCGTTCGACATATAGAGGCCCATCAGCTTGGTGTTCGCCGACGGGTTGACAGTCACGGTCGTTTCCAGCGTGAACCGTTCCGGCGGCCGGATCAGTTCGAGGCCTTCACCGGTAAGCCGGTAGGCATCGTTGGCAAGCGGCTCGCCATCGATCGCTATGGCGTCGAGATGGAGATCTTCACCGTCGAGCAGCAGCACCGCCACGGGCAGCGCCGTCAATCTGACGAAGTGGATCCGAGCGCTCACGCGCGTCGCTTCGGGATCGAGCTGAAAAATCAGATCGATCGTGTCGACCCGGTAGTCAGGTCTCCGATAGTCGCTGAGGTAGACGGCTTGCGGCGCGGATTGCTCGCCCATGAAGCTGCTCGGTCCTTTGGCTCGTTAGGGACGGGAATCTTCGACATGTGGGGAGGCCCAGGCCCTCGCCCAATCTGCTCCTGACCGTTCGCGGCTCTTGCCGCGGGCGCCGCGGATCCCTAACGTCCCGCGGCGTTCCTTGACAGAGACCTCACAGGATCAAACGGAGATGGCCGACTGCGCGTTCCTAGGATTAGGCGTCATGGGTTATCCCATGGCCGGCCATCTCGTCGCCAACGGTCACAAAGTCGTCGTATATAACCGCAGCGCGGGAAAAGCGCGAGGATGGATATCCGATCACGGGGGTGAACAGGCTGAGACTCCAGGTGAGGCTGCCGGTGCCGCCGATTTCGTGATGATCTGCGTCGGCAATGACGATGATGTGAGAAGCGTGGTTTACGGCGACAACGGCGCCCTCGCCGGTCTCCGCAAAGGTGCTGTCCTCATCGATCACACAACCGCATCGGCCAGTCTGGCAAGAGAACTCGCCGCCGCCACGGCGGAACGCGGATGCGGCTTCATCGACGCGCCCGTCAGTGGCGGTCAGGCTGGCGCCGAGAACGGTCAGCTGACGGTGATGTGCGGTGGCGACAGCCAGGCGTTCGAGAGGGCCCAGCCGATCCTAAGCGCCTACGGTAAAGCTGTCACTTTGATGGGCGAGGCCGGCGCCGGTCAACTCACCAAGATGGTCAACCAAATCGCCATTGCCGGGCTTCTTCAGGCGCTCTCCGAAGCGATCGCCTTCGCCAAGGCCGCGGAACTCGACACCGACAAGGTTCTCGAGGTTATTTCCAAAGGTGCCGCTCAGTCCTGGCAAATGGAGAACCGCTGGCCGACCATGGTGAAGGGCGAGTTCGACTTCGGTTTCGCCGTCGACTGGATGCGCAAGGATCTCGGCATTTGTTTCGAAGAAGCGAGACGAAACGGCGCGGCTCTTCCGGTAACCGCCCTGGTGGACCAGTTCTACGCGCGGGTACAGGAGGCCGGTGGTCACCGCTGGGATACGTCGAGCCTCGTCACAAATTTGTTAAACAAGGCTACACATTAGATAACCTCAGGATCGCCGGGGTCTGCATGTTGATCGGTTCAGATGAGTGCAGACGATGATCGATGAATCGACCGATTTTTCCTATGCTGTCCCCAAGGATGGCCGTTTCAAGCAGCTTGCCATCCGTTCGATCGAGCGGCTCACCGGGCAAAAACGCCTGCGCCGTCTCTATCTCGAGCAACAGGCGATCGGCTATTCCGAGCGGAATTTCTGGGCGACAGCAATCCAGGCGCTTGAACTTCGCCTGGCCTATTCCGAGCAGGCGTTGGCGCAAGTGCCGGCGACGGGGCCGCTCGTCGTCGTCGCCAATCACCCCTACGGCGTTCTCGACGGCATCATGATCAGCCATCTCGTGTCCCAGCGACGCGGCGATTTTCGGGTTCTGGCCAACGGTGTCCTCTACCGCTCACCGGAAGCGCGGCCCTACATCCTGCCGATCGACTTCAATGAGAGCCAGGAAGCGCTCGCGACCAACCTGGAGAGCCGCCGGATCGCCATCAATTGGATCCGCGACGGGGGTGCCCTGGTGATCTTTCCGGGCGGAACCGTCTCGACCGCGCGCAAAGCGGTCGGCCCGGCCGTCGATCCCCGTTGGAAGCCCTTCACCGCCAAACTCATCCATGCCGGCCGGGCGACGGTCGTCCCCATCTGCTTCGTCGGCCAGAACAGCCGCTTGTTCCAGGTCGCGAGCCACCTGAGCACCACCCTTCGTTTGTCACTTTTGTTCCGTGAGGTGGCGAACAAGATCGGATCGACCCAACGAATCGAGATCGGCGAGCCCTTGGCCTATCAGGATCTGATGGCGATCAAGGACCGTCAGCATCTGATGGACGACCTTCGTCGCCGGGTCTACGCGCTTCATCCCCACGCCACCAATCCGAGGCGTGCGCGGCGGCTGTCCCGTTACTATAAGGTCGCGTGACGTCTGGGCGGCATGAGCTGCGGCCACCGCCCTAACCCCTAGACCCTGGCTCCGGAATCTTTGGAAGCCTCGCGGAACAAGGCACATGTCTGCTCGGCAGGAGACAGAGGCGCTCCTGAGCCTGGGCCTGCCCCTGGCTCTTACCCAATTGGGCCATATCGCCATCGGCACGACCGATACGCTGATGCTGGGCCGGCTCGATGCCCAGTCGCTGGCCGCCGGCGGGCTCGGCATGGCGATCCTGCACATCCCCGTCCTGTTCGGTTTCGGGGTGGTGAGCGCGGTGTCGCCGATGGTCGCCCACGCGCTCGGGTCGAGACGCCCCCGAACCGCCCGACGCACCGTTCGTCAGGGCTTGTGGATCACCTTCCTGGTCACTACGCCGGCGATCGCCCTGCTCTGGTTCAGCGAGCCTTGGCTCCAGGCGATCGGTCAAAGCCCGGAAATCGCCCGCGATGTCCAGATCTACCTCAGGAGCGCGGGCTTCGGCGTCGTGTCGGCCGTCGGCTTCGTCGCGCTTCGAGGTTTCGTCACAGCCTTCGGTCACACCCGAAGCATCCTCATCATTCAGTTCTGCGCGATCCCTCTCAACGCCCTGATCAATTACCTACTCATCTTCGGCAATTTCGGTTTTCCGCGGCTGGAAATCGCCGGTGCCGGCATCGCCTCAACGCTGGTCAACAGTTTTACCTTCCTGGCCTTACTGGCTGTCGCTGTTTGGCGGCGGCCCTATCGCCGTTATGCGGTGCTGAACCGTTTCTGGCGGCCCGACTGGAGCACCTTCGCATCGATCTTGCGCCTGGGCCTGCCGATCGGGGTGACCTTGATCATGGAGGTCGGCATCTTCGCCGGCGCCGGTATCATGATGGGCTGGATCGGCACCATTGAGCTGGCTGCACACCAGGTGGCCATCCAGATCGCCGCGGTCACCTTCATGGTGCCGCTGGGCTTGGCTCAGGCCGCAACCATCCGGGTCGCTCTTCACGGCGGCGCTGGCCGGCCGACCCACCGTCTGATGGCGGGACGGGTCAGCCTGGTCGTGGCGGCCGGCTTCATGGCCGTCGCCGCCATCACGATCGCGCTTTTCGCCGAAACGCTTGCGTCCTTATATTTGGGCGCGGAGATACCCAATCGCTCGGTCGTGCTCGAAACGGCCGTACTCTATCTCATGGTGGTCGCCGCGTTCCAGCTGTTCGACGGCCTGCAGGTGGTGGGTCTCGGTGTTTTGAGAGGTCTGAGCGATACTCGGGTGCCGATGATTTTTGCGCTCGTCGGCTATTGGCTGATCGGCATGCCGGCCAGCGCAATCCTGGCCTTCGTCGTCGACTGGCAGGGTACGGGCCTTCTCATCGGTCTGGTCATCGGCTTGGCGGTGGTGGCTGTTTCGACCATCATCCGCTTCGAGCGACTGGCGGGCCATGATCGTCCGGCGCTACAACGAGAAGCCGTTTCGTGAGGGAGGAAAGACCATGGTCCGCTTCGCGCTGATGGGAGCCGGCCGGATTGGCGCGATGCATGCGCGCAACATCCAGGCCAGTCACCGCGCCACGCTGACGAGAGTGTTCGACGTGGCTGAGCCGGCGGCGAACACCGTGGCGGATCAAACCGGGGCCACGGCGGTGACGCGGGTTGAAGAGGCTCTCGGCGAGGACGTCGACGCGGTCCTGATCGCGTCTTCGACCGACACCCATGTCGACCTGCTGACAGCGGCCACCAAGGCGGGCAAGGCTGTCTTGTGCGAAAAGCCGATCGATCTGGATATGGCGCGCGTGGACGCCTGTTGGAGCGAGATTGGTCCCCTCAACCCCATCGTTCAACTAGGCTTCAACCGCCGCTTCGACCCGTCGTTCCGCTCGCTCCGCGAGCGCTTGCAGCGGGGCTTGATCGGTCGGCCCGAACAGCTGATCATCATCAGCCGGGATCCCGGTCCGCCGCCCAAGGGCTATCTGGAGGTCTCCGGCGGTCTGTTTCGCGATATGACCATTCACGACTTCGATCTGGCTCGGTTCTTCTTGGGCGAGTTCGATGAGGTCTACGCCACCGGCGCCGCCCTTTTCGACCAGAATGCGAAGGCGCTGGACGATATCGACAGTGCCATGATCGTCCTGCGCGCTCGATCCGGAGCGCTTTGCCATATCAACAATTCGAGGCGCGCCGTTTACGGCTACGATCAACGGATCGAGATCCACGGCACCGAGGGCATGATCCAGGCTGGCAACTGGCGAGCCACGTCGGTCGAAATCTTCGGCGCCGACACGACCGCAGCCAAGGATCCTCTGCTCGACTTCTTCATCGAGCGTTATGCGCAAGCTTATGTCGATGAGCTGGATCATTTCATCGACTGCGTGACCGGCCGGACACCGCCCAGCGTTGGCTTCGAGGACGGTCGGCGAGCCTTGGCCCTGGCCGATGCCGCCTTCACATCCTTGCGCGAGGGCCGACCGGTCACACTCGACGGGTGAGTAGAAACGACCTCAAAATTGATCCAAAACGTGATCGGGACAATGGTATCTGTTACTCGGGCGTGCCGTTCACGATGTTGCTTTCATCCGCAAGGGCGCGGGCCAGCGAACACAATGCTTCCTGATGGCGGCGGCTCGGCATCGAGATGAAGTTGCGCGCCAATTCCAGAAGCATGCGCTGCTGGTTGGTTGGCCTGAAGCCTTCCATATCGCCCATGCCGTCGAAGAAGTAGCTGACGTCGACGCCAAGCGCCCGGGCGATATTGTAGAGACGGCCGGCGGCGATGCGATTGATGCCCTTCTCATATTTGTGGGCCTGCTGATAGGTGACACCGATCAGCTCCGCCATCTGCTGTTGGGTGAGACCCAACATGATCCGGCGCTCACGCATGCGCGCGCCTACGTAACGGTCGACATCCTGAGCCCGCGATCGTCCGGGACCGGGCTGATTGACGGGTCTAGCAATCATGGTCATGGTCGTCTCCATCCCTACCTAGGTTTCAGCCGGCCCAGCATGCTGCACCGGCGGGCATTCGGACGTGCCACTCACCCACGGTAGCGTGGGAGCTTCTGTCGCCCTGACGATATGCAGGACTTTTCAAAAGTGGCGATGCCTCCAACACCTTCAACTTTGGCGTGTAACACGCATAACGGGAACCAATGGAACCAAATACACCCAAAAACACAGCACCATAGTAAGACGCGTTGGTTTTGTGCTCGTTCCTCATACCACACGTAGAGGTGAGAAATCCTCAAGGAACTGTCAAAATGCCAAGAATTGCGCGAGAAATTGAACGAAGATTGACGAAAGACCTGGCGCCTTTACGACTGGAAGTCATTGACGAGTCGGCGAAACACGAGGGCCATGGCGGTTGGCGGCCGGAAGGTGAGACCCATTTTCGCATCCGAGCCAGCGCCTCGATATTCAATGAAATGAGCCGATTAGAGCGCCAGAGGCATGTCTACAAGCTGCTGGATGACCTGCTGAAAGAGCGGGTGCACGCACTGGCCCTGGAGCTCGAGGCCCCTGTATCCGAGTACCCGGACAGCTAGCCCGACGACGGCTGCCTATACCACTTGGAATAGTGCTTGCGGACCACGGGTCCATCCCGGCGAAGCGCGTGGCAGCTGTCCAAGTGGCCCGGCACTCTCTCTTCACCGTCATCTTTGGTTTCCTTGGTCCGCGCTGCGAGCACGGTCTGGAAAGCCGTGGTCGCGAGCGGCCCCAGCAGTTCGACGAGATGGGTGCAGCCTTGAACGCCGCCGACGCGTGCCCTCACCTCCCGCCGCCAGCCCGGACCGATGGTCAGGCCGATCAGTTTTTTGAACGCCGGCGTGATTGCCGGACAGATGGCGAAGGGCACCGCATCGCTGGCCGCGGCCACGTCCCGGACCGTCAATTGATCGTCGACGGTCAGGCGAAGCCACATGTCGTGGAGCGGTTCTCCGGGCTCAATCGTGCCCCGCCAGGCATTCGAGAACGGGTAGCTTTTGGTATCGGTGAGACGGCCTTCGATGTCCCAAAGACCGTCCCGTCTCTTGAAGCCGCGGCAGAGGATGTCCCGCTGATGGACCGGTTCGCGCTCGACCTCGCGTGGCAGGGGCACGGCGGGCTCAGGCCGCGTCTTCGGCGAGACGGTCGATCGATTCCATGATCAGGCGCTTGGCGACATCGGCTCCGGCCCAACTGCCGACCCGCGTCCATTTGTGCGGCTCCAGATCTTTATAATGCTCAAAGAAGTGCTGAATGCGCTTGAGCTCGATTTCCGGCAGGTCCTCGAACGAGGTGACCTTCTCGTACAATAAGGAAATCTTTGGAATCGGCACGGCCAGGAGTTTTTCGTCACGCCCCGCCTCATCCTCGAGCTCGAGCACACCGATCGGCCGAGAGCGCAGGATGCAACCGGGAACCAAAGGCATGCGCCCTACCACGAGCACGTCGACAGGATCACCATCTTCATACAGCGTGTTGGGAATGAAGCCGTAATTGCACGGGTAGAACATGGTCGTGTAGAGATAGCGATCAACGAAAATACCGCCGCTCGCCTTGTCGAACTCATACTTGATCGGGTCCGAGCGAAGCGGCACCTCGATCAGCACGTTGATTTCTTCCGGAGGATTGTCGCCGGGCGGTATCTTGTTCAGATCCATCGAAGATCGCTTTCGTCTGGAGCGTTCGGGGAGCGCTTCGGCCTCTAAGGCCAGGTTACGACCGGCGGCAGGGACATCAGAATAGCTTCGGGATTGCCGCCAGTCTTCAGGCCAAATTGCGTACCACGATCGTAGATCAGATTGAATTCGACATAGCGCCCGCGTCGGACCAATTGCCAACGTCGCTGCTCTTCGCTCCAGGAACGATCCATCTTCGCCGCGACCAGCTCCGGATAGATGGTGAGAAACGCGCCGCCGACGGCCTTGGTAAAGGCGAAGCCGGCATCCAGATCACCGATCAGGTCATCGTAGAAGATCCCGCCGACCCCCCGGGGCTCGTTCCTGTGGGGAATGAAAAAGTAGCGGTCGGCCCAGGCTTTGTACTCGTCGTAGGCGTCCGCCCGAAAGTTGTCGCAGGCTTTCTTGAGCTCACCGTGAAACCGCGCCGTCTCGGCATCGTCTGGATAGATCGGATTGAGGTCGGCGCCGCCCCCGAACCACGCCTCCTGGGTGACGATGTGGCGCGTGTTCATATGGGCCGGCGGAACCAGGGGCGAGCGGGGATGGGCGACCAGCGAGATGCCACTCGCCCAAAAACGCGGATCTTCGGCGGCTCCCCTCACCTTCGGGGCAAAAGCGGGATCGAAGGTTCCCCAGACGGTGGAGACATTGACGCCGACCTTCTCGAAGACGCGCCCCTCCTGCATGATCGACATGACGCCGCCGCCGCCGCCCGGCCGGTCCCAGGACTTGCGGATAAAGCGCCCCGGCGACCAGCTTTGGCTCTGGCCGTTCGAACAACGATCCTCCAAATCCTCGAAAGCCGCGCAGATCCGGTCGCGCAAGCTTTCGAACCAGCTTTGCGCCTCGGCCTTTAGCCCATCCGTCTGTCGATCAGCCACCACCCCGTCCTTTCCTCTCGCATTGCCGGATCGCTTCGCCCGCGACCATGGCCATCGCCGTCACCACGTTCAGGCTGCGGGCACCGTGAGCCATGGGTATCGTCAAGCAGACATCGGCCTGATCGAACAGCGCGTCAGGCGCGCCCCGGCTCTCGCTGCCGAACGCGATCAGATCGCGGTTCGCGAACTCGAATTCGGTGTAGGCGATGGAGCCTCTGGTGGACAGTAGCACCAAACGCCGAGCGTCCGCGGTCCGTTGAGCAAGGAAAGCGGTCAGCGATCGATGGCGGATCGGTGTCGCCAGATCGAGATAGTCCATGACGACCCGACGGACCCGCCTTTCGTCCCAGACGAAACCGAATGGCTCGATCAGATGAAGTCTCAGATCGAGGCAGGCGGCCAGACGAAGGGCTGCCGCCACGTTGGGCGCCATGTCGGGATGGACCATGGCCAGCGCCGGCCGCTCCATCATCGAGAGGTTCCTCCCCACCGCCGATTTGTTTGGAATCGTTCCAATCTATGCGACCAAATACCGCTTGATCCTCCCCATAACGCTACTTAGCTTCCGACCGGCCAACGACGTATCATTCGAGTGTTCAGTATCCGAGGTCACGATGTCCGCAGACGTGGAAACCGACGGCGAGAACCGACGCGATTTTCTCAATCTCGTCGGCTGGTGGAGCATGGCGTTCGGCGCCGGGGCCTTGGCCTGGCCATTGATCGACAGCATGAACCCTTCTGCCGATGTCTTAGCGCTCGCCACGGTCGATGTGGATATTTCCGGCATCGAGCCGGGCATGGCGATTAAGGTGATGTGGCGGGGCAAACCTGTCTTCGTTCGCCACCGCACCCAGGAGGAGATCGACGAGGCCCGGTCCGTCAATGTCAATCAATTGCGGGATCCGCAGGCGGACGAGGAGCGGGTCGTTCAGCCCGAATGGCTGGTCATGGTCGGTGTTTGCACGCATCTGGGCTGCATTCCTCTCGGCACGTCCGAGGGTGAGAACAAAGGCGATTATGGCGGCTGGTTCTGCCCCTGCCACGGCTCCCACTACGACACGTCGGGACGCATCCGCTCGGGACCCGCGCCGACCAATCTGCCCGTGCCAGAATATGCTTTCGTCGACGAAACAACGCTTCAGATCGGCTAAGCGCTGATCTTCGTATGAAATCTTTCAAAACCTTCAACAGTGACGAGGCGAACGCATGAGCGCCGACAGTCAGTCAAAGCCCACTTTCGATACCGGCGTTGTGGGCTGGATCGAGCACCGGCTCCCCATCATTAGCTGGGGCTACAAAGAATTCGTCGATTATCCGGCGCCTCGGAACCTGAACTATTGGTGGAATTTCGGCTCACTCGCCGGGATCATGCTGATGCTGCAGATCGTCACCGGCATCGTGCTGGCTATGCACTATACGCCGCACGCCGATCTTGCGTTCTCAAGTGTCGAACACATCATGCGCGATGTGAACTACGGTTGGCTGATTCGTTACGCCCACGCCAACGGTGCGTCGATGTTCTTCATCGTCGTCTACATTCACATCTTCAGAGGTCTTTATTTCGGCTCCTACAAACAGCCGCGCGAATTGTTGTGGATGTTGGGCGTCGTTATTTTGGTTTTGATGATGGCGACCGCATTCATGGGCTACGTCCTACCCTGGGGTCAGATGAGCTTTTGGGGTGCCACCGTCATTACCAATCTGTTTTCGGCGCTTCCGATTATCGGTGAGCCGCTGGTCACCTGGCTTTGGGGCGGTTTCTCCGTCGATAATCCGACGCTAAATCGCTTCTACTCGCTCCATTATCTGCTGCCTTTTGTGATTTTCGCGGTCGTCTTTCTCCACATCCTGGCGCTGCATCAGCACGGATCTAACAATCCAGTCGGCATTGATCTGACCAAGAAGGACAAAATCCCCTTCCATCCCTATTACACCATCAAAGATAGTTTTGGGTTGGGTGTGTTCTTTCTGGTCTATGCCGGCTTTGTTTTCTACGCGCCCAACTTCCTCGGTCACCCGGACAACTATATCCCGGCGGATCCGCTGGCGACGCCTGCGCACATCGTGCCCGAATGGTACTTCCTACCTTTCTACGCGATCTTGCGGGCGATTACCTTCGACATCTTCTGGATCATTCCGGCCAAGCTGGGTGGGGTCATCGCCATGTTCGCTGCGATCGGCGTGCTTTTGATCCTACCGTGGCTCGATACCTCGCCAGTCCGCAGCGCCCGCTACCGTCCGATCTACAAGTGGCTATTCTGGGTTTTGGTCGCCGATGTCGTTCTCTTGACCTATATCGGCGGCAAACCGGCGGAGGGCATCTATCTGATCCTCGGTCAGCTAGCGACCTTCTACTACTTCTTCCACTTCCTCATCATCATGCCGTTCCTCGGCAAGTTCGAACGACCGCTACCGGTACCGGAATCGATCGGCACGCCGATCCACGATCAGCCGAGGGCGAGCGGCGGTCCGACCCTTCAGCCTGCGGAGTAGACTATGCAGCGTGTTTTAGTCGCGGCGTTGCTGGGCCTGGTGATTAGCGCCGGCCCGGCACGTGCTGCCGGTGAAGCCGTCGAGTTGATCGAGCGGGACTGGCCCCACGAGGGGGTGTTCGGCAGCTATGACCGTAGCGCGCTGCAGCGCGGTCTGGCCGTGTTCCAGAATGTCTGCCAGTCCTGCCACGGTCTTGACTACGTGGCATTTCGCAATCTCCAGGCGCTTGGTTTTTCCGAAGACCAAGTCGAGGCTATCGCGGCCAGTTACACGGTAACCGATGGCCCGGATGATAGCGGCGAGATGTTCGACCGCCCGGCGGAACCTTCCGATCGCTGGCCGTGGGTGTTTAGAAATGAGGCTGAAGCGGCGATGGCCAATGGCGGCAAGGCGCCGCCGGATCTCTCCCTAATGGCCAAGGCTCGAGCGGGCGGCCCCGACTACATTTACAGTCTGTTGGTGGGCTACGAAGAGCCGCCGGCCGATTTCAACGTACCGGTCGGTACCTACTACAACGCCTATTATCCAGGCCACGCCATCGCCATGCCGCCGGTCCTGGATGATGGCCTGCTCGATTACGCCGACGGAACAGAAGCCAGCATGTCGCAGATGGCGGCGGACGTCTCTCAGTTCCTGATGTGGACGGCGGAGCCGAAACTGGAAACGCGGAAAGAGACCGGCGCGACGGTGATGTTGTTCCTCATCATTTTCACCGCTCTCGCCTTCACCATGAAGCGGAAAATCTGGGCCGACGTTCACTAGCCACTCAAGTTATATTTTTCAGCTTTCTGCGAAGATCGGGATCGTTTGCCAATGGGCGGGCGATCCGTCACGTGGTGGTGATACCCGATTCACGCGTCTCAAGCGATCTTGTCGCAGATGACCCTCACGCAGGTTATATAACATGCGACTGTCCGTAATCATACGGGGTCCGCTGCAAACAAATTTGTAAGCACACTGCGTTATTGTTCGCGTGTGACCAACGAAGCACTACCTACATCTTGTTTGTCTAGAATTGGGGAGATTGATATGTTGTCCAGAAACCATAACACCGTGGCAGAGTCATTCCTTTCCAAGCTGATCAGTAATACGGGCGATGAGAAACCTGAAAATCGCCACCGATTATTCACCACCCCAACGAGAGTATGTGTACCCCGGTCGCCTCCGAACCCATTTCGAGCGACTGTCAGACTTCATTCGCCATCCAGAGCGCAAAACGGCTTTAATAAGGATTACAGGCTGTTTCGCTATATTCCTGCCTTCAATGTTTTTCGCTGATCTTTTTCATCCGGAGAAACATAGACTCCCTATCTGAACGCCAAACCCCACTGTCCTCCAGCAAGGGGCCTATTGAGGTCCGACAAATCAAATGGCGTCGTTCCGCCGACCCATTCAAGGAGAAGAAAGCGATTACAATTAAGTTCCGGACGGCCGCTGTGTTCTGGTTGCCGTCCCTCTTCCTTTAGTCAGGACCTGAAGTGTATCTTTCCGGTGAGCGACCAAACTATCATCCGCTCACAGGAAACGACTTCAGTGACCAACGCCCTGTTCGACCGGCTCCTGGCCCCTCACGGCTCGAGGCCCGACGCCTTGCGCGTCACGCCTGACGGGCGCCATCTCATCTACTCGGAAATGATGGGCTTGTCCGCGCGAATGGCGCACATGCTGGTGGACGAGGGCGTTTCGCCCGGTGACCGGGTCGCGGCTCAGGTCGACAAATCCCCGGAGGCCTTGGCGCTCTATTTCGCCTGCGTTCAGACCGGCGCCGTCCTGTTGCCGCTCAACGCCGCCTACACGACGGCGGAGGTAACCTATTTCGTGGCCGACGCGGAACCGGGTCTGGTGGTGTGCGAGCCCGCCATGCTCACTGCGCTGGAACCGGTGGCTGTGCGCTACGGAGCGGCTATCCTTCCTCTGAAGGGCGCGGCCAACAGCTTCGCGCAACTCGCGGCAACCAAACCCAAGACCTTCCACACGGTGGCCCGCACGAGCTCCGATCTGGCCGCGATCCTCTACACCTCCGGCACGACGGGCCGCTCCAAAGGCGCCATGCTCACCCAAGACAATCTCTTGTCCAACGCGCTCGCGCTCGCCGAAGCCTGGCGGTTTACCGGTGACGACGTGCTGCTCCACGCGTTGCCGATCTTCCACACTCACGGCCTGTTCGTCGCCACCAACATCATCCTCGCCGTCGGTGGATCGATGCTGTTTCTGCCGCGCTTTGACGTCCAAGAGGTGATCCGTCTTCTGCCGCGAGCAACGTCGATGATGGGCGTGCCGACCTTCTACACCCGGCTGCTGGCGGAGCCGGAATTCACGGAGGCGTTGACCCGGCATATGCGGCTGTTCGTGTCGGGCTCGGCGCCCTTGCTGGCCGACACTCACATGGCGTTCGAGGAGCGGACCGGCCATCGGATCCTCGAGCGCTACGGAATGACCGAGACCAACATGAATACGACCAATCCCTATGACGGCCCTCGAAAAGCCGGGACGGTCGGCAAACCCCTTGCCGCAGTCGATGTGGTCATCACCGATCCTGAAACCGGCGCTCGGCTCGCGGCTGGCGAGGTTGGCATGATCGAGGTCCGGGGGCCGAACGTCTTTCGGGGCTATTGGCGAATGCCCGAAAAAACCAACGAGGAGCTCCGCAGCAATGGCTTCTTCATCACCGGCGACCTCGGTCTGATCGACGAAGACGGGTATCTCGTCATCGTCGGCCGGGCTAAGGATCTGATCATCACCGGCGGCTTCAACGTTTACCCCAAGGAGGTGGAGATGGTCGTCGACGAGATGGTCGGTGTCGTCGAAACGGCCGTGTTTGGAGTGCCTCACCCGGACTTCGGCGAAGCGGTGGTGGCAGCCGTTGTCATCGACGACGGATCGGGTCTGGACGAGCAACGGATCATCGAGAGCGCATCTGACCGGCTTGCCCGGTTCAAGCAGCCCAAACGGGTTGTGTTGGTGGGCGCCCTACCCCGCAACACCATGGGCAAAGTCCAGAAAAGCACGCTACGCGAGACTTACGCCGATCTGTTCGGCTAACAGCGGGCCGCCTTGGAGCCGATCTGTTTGGCTTCCTGTATAGGCGGGCAGGTAACGGTGCCATAGGAGCAAAACACGCAGCAGTGGCCGGCCTTGGGCCTCCAAAGGGTGCCGCAGCCCCGGCAGTCATAGAAGAACTGGCACGCATCCGTCGGCATGGTCTCGGTCGCCTCGTGGCCACATTCGGGGCAAGTCAGGGTCGAATTCAGCTCGATCGTCGTTTCCATAGGCCAATGCCCGTGATCAACAGAAAAATCGCCAAAGCCGGCAAGAGAACCAGGTCCAGCCAACCAATCGCCGCCGCCAGTCCCAAGGCGCCAAGCACGGCCGGCAGGAAGGGCGTGAAACAGCAGATGGCGGCGATGGTGGACCCGATCAAGCCGGTCTTGAGCATGTGAAGGCTCTAGCCGGCCCGTTCGAAGGCGCGTGCTTTCAAACCCTTTTGGATCTCGTAGATCGACCCTTCCCGGCATGCCGGCGGTAAGGGCATACGTATCGGCACCGGTTCCAGCCGGGGCTCGATGGTCGGCTCGCCGCAGAGCATCCGGGCGTTGTACTCCTCGAGCGTCGCGAACTTGGTCATCGTGCCAACGATCGGGAAGGCGTCCGCCGCCATCATCTCGTAGAAGAGAAGCCGGCGGTCCCGGTCCGAGGTATTGAGCCCCGAGCCGTGGACGATCCGGGCGTGGTGGATCGAAATCGAACCGGCCGGACCGGTCAGACTGACGGCATCCTTCAGATCAAGGCCACAGGCCGAAAGATCCATGGCGCCGGCGAAATGACCGTCATGATGATGGTCGTAAACCGGGCCTTTGTGGCTGCCGGGGAAGACCATCAAGGGCCCGTTAACCTCGGCCATGTCGTCGATGATGACGCCCACGGCCAGCACGTCGTCGTTGGTGTGCGGATAGAAGGCCCAATCCTGATGCCACTCGACCGCGGCACCGTAGCCGGCGGACTTCATGTTGAGCTTGGTGGTGTGCAGGCGGAGGTCCGGTCCGATCAGATCGCGGACCGGTGCCAGCACATCATCCGAACGCATCAGATCGGCGACCACGCCGCTGATGGTGTGGGGCAGCTTGATCCGGCGGATCCGTGGGCTGTCGGGGGTGTGGCTGTCTTCCAGGTCGAGGCGATCGTTGGAGGCGCTCATGCGCCTCGCCTCGTCCTGAAACCGCGCGATCTCGTCCCGGAGCGCCTGGATCCGACCTTGAGGGATCCGGTTCTCGACCACGAGATAGCCATTGTCCTGGTAAAAGCGGACCTGATCTTGGCTCAGCACCTCACCGGCCATGCCTATCCTCCCGTCTGACCCCATCTTTGCGCTCCATCATGAACCGACGCACGACCTTCGTCGATGTTGAAGACGCGACCTGGTCACTCGGGCGACTTGATGAAAGGATCCCTTGATGGTTCCCTGTCGGGCTATGATGGAACGCAGAGAAAACGTAGAAGACCATCCGCCGACCAGACTTGGCTGGGACAGGAAACCGGGCTCAGCCGGGATTTCAATCGGTCTTGCGTTGATGGTGCTGGTCGCACTGTCGATCGTCGTCACCGGCGGCTTCGTTCTCGCCCTGGTCAACAGAACGGCTGCTACCGGCTTGCGCGAGCTCGCCAAGGAACGAGCGCACATCGTCAGCAATTCGATCGTCGAAAGTGTCAGAACCCATCTGAACCCGGTCGTTTCCCACGCCGCTCATACCGCCCGGCTGCTCGGTGACATCGACGTGGAGAGCACCGCGCAAGACGAGCTGGCGACCCTGCTTTACGCGTCACTCGCCGCGTCGCCGCAGATCTCTCAAGTCGCGCTGGTGAAACAGGATCTTACCCTGTTAAGGGCGTTTCGAAACCGGGCTAACACTCGGTTCATCACCAGTGAGTGGGGCGACAATGCCGCCTTCGCCTCGATGATGAGCCAAGCTTGGCATTCTCCCAGCCCCTACTGGGGGCCTTTGTTCTACGCTGAACCCAGCGAGCAGACGCTGCTCAGTTTCGTAACCCCGTTCAACGACAAGACCGCGACGGCCTACGCTCTCATCTCGATCCTCTCCTTGCAGGATCTCTCCGGCTTCGTCGCGTCGCTGGCCCAAGAGATGGTCGGCCAGCCGTTCATCCTGCACGAGGATAGTGCCGTCCTGGCTCATCCGCGCATGGTCGAAGTCTATCCGGGACTGAACGATCAAACGCCGCTACCCGCGCTCAAAGGTTTCCCGGATCCGGTCCTCTCAAAAATCTGGTCGGAAGAGCGTTCGGTCGAGATCGAAGCCCACTTCATCGACGGCCTTGAAGCGCGCGTTGTTGATGTCGGCGACCAAGGCTACGTGTTTTTGTTCAACCGTTTGGCCGAATTCGGCGAGAGTGAGTGGTTGGTCGGCAGCTATTTCCCGCTGGAACAGCTGGCCACTCATGTCCTTCGGGAACGGACCATGATCGTCATCGGCCTGGCGGTCATCGTCGCCAATGTCGCGATCGCGCTTCTGCTGAGCCGGCTGATAACACGTCCGGTCCGCCGGTTGGCCTCGGCGGCAAGGCAGATCACCGCCTGGAAGCTGGATCCGGCGATGCGCCTTCCGACGAGCGCCTTTCGGGAGATCAATGAGGCCAACGATGCATTTAACGCGGCGATCGGGCGTCTCAGGTCCCTGCAAAGCTACGTGCCGGAGCGCTTGGCGACCCGGCTGCTGCGTGAGCCTCGGCCAAGCGAAATTGTTTCCGAACAACACGACGTCACCGTCCTGTTCACCGATATCGTCGGCTTCACGGAGATGGTCGAGCGAATGGCTGCAGCGGATGTGGTCGAACTCCTCAACCGCCATTTCTCCCTGGTCGCCTCCTGCATCAAGGCCGAGGATGGCATCGTCGACAAGTATATCGGCGCTTCCGCCATGGCCTTTTGGGGCGGCTTGGAAGACGAGGAGAACCACGCGACCGGCGCCTGCCGGGCGGCTCAACAGATCATGGATGCGCTGGGTAGAGAGAATGAGCGGCGCCGGACGAAGCAAGCGCCGCCCATCCGCGTCCGGATCGGTATCCATTCTGGACCGGCCATGGTCGGCAATATCGGATC
>JBHJGP010000034.1:0-56660 GCA_050331695.1 Geminicoccaceae bacterium | reverse complement strand
GGCTATCCGGTCACCGGCGGCTTCTCCCGGTCCGTCGTCAACTTCGATGCCGGCGCCGAGACCCCCATGGCCGGGGTGTTCACGGCGGCGGGAATCGCGATGACCGCGGTGTTCCTCACCCCGCTGTTCTTCAATCTTCCGAAAGCGGTGCTGGCGGCAACGATCATCGTTGCGGTGTTGTCGCTGGTCGATCTCGGCGCGCTGAAGCGGACCTGGAGCTATTCGAAAAGCGATTTCGCAGCGATGGCGGCGACCATCCTGGTCGTCCTCGCCGTCGGGGTGGAGGCCGGGGTGGTCACCGGGGTTGTCTTGTCGGTGCTGCTGTTCCTGTGGCGGACCAGTCGGCCGCACATGGCCGTGGTCGGCCAGGTGCCGGGCACCGAGCATTTCCGCAACGTCAAACGCCATCAGGTTGAAACTGATCCGACTGTTCTCACGATCCGAGTTGACGAGAGCCTATACTTCGCCAACGCCCGTTATCTGGAGGACTCCATTTATGACCGCGTCGTTGACGACAGGGATCTGAAACATGTGGTCCTGATGTGCTCCGCGGTGAATGAAATCGACACAAGCGCCCTTGAGTCGCTGGAGGCCATCAATCAACGTCTCAACGACCTTGGAACCAAATTCCATCTTTCCGAGGTCAAAGGGCCAGTGATGGACCGGCTCGGGAAGACAAACTTTCTTGAGGAACTGACCGGCGAGGTGTTTCTCTCCCAATTCCAGGCGATGACCTCGCTCGGCCGCGACCAAGCACCGATGACAGCCGCCAAACGGACGCCAAACCACTCAGACGCGCTGACATGATCGACCTCGGCGACGCTTAACTTCGGTATGGATCGCTCGGTTCCCTAGGGCGGTTCGCTTTGGGAAACCGGGGAACTTGGTGGCCTTCTCGCTTTTACCGCGCCGCATTTACAGGCGAACGTTCCGGGACGACGGAGCCTGATGATGGTGTCTCATACGATCATGGCGAGCGCTGGGGCGATCCTGCTGGCCAGTCTTGCAGCCGAGTGGTTGGCTCGGCGGACGGAGCTTCCGCGCGTGACCTTGCTGATCTTGATCGGTATCGGGGCGGGGCCCTATGGCCTCGGCGCTGTCCCCACGGTGATGCGCGACGCGACCGATCTTATCGCGGTGGATGACGCCTGGGGGTTGATCGCCCCCGGCCTCGCTATAGCCGCTGTCGGCGTCATGGTGGGCTCCGACACCAACGGCGCTTGGGTCGACGTGGTTCGGCATATCGGCGGGGCCGTCGCGGTGGGCTTGTTGGTGGGCCGGTGCCCGGGCTTTTCAGCGGTAGCGCCGACGGTTCAGCGAGCCGTGTCCCTAGGCCGGCCCGGTGTTTTAGCCTGATGGAGCTGCAGCACGTCCGATTTCTGATTGAGACAGCGTTCGATTTCCGCGGCGCTCAGGGTCTCTTTCGCCTCAAGCTCGCGGATCAACTTTTGGATAGCCTCACTGCCGTCTGTGAGCACCTGCTCCGCCCGTTCGGAGGCCTGACGAAGGAGCGCCTGAACCGCCTGGTCGACCTGGTGCGCGCTGGCTTCGCTGAAATGTCGAGGCTGGGCGATCTCGCGACCGAGGAACGGGTGTTCATCACTCTGGCGCAAGTCGATCGGGCCGATCTCTTCCGACATGCCCCACCTACTGACCATCGCCCGCGCCAGCTTGGTTGCCTCTCGAATGTCGTCGTCGGCGCCGGAACTGACCGATCCCAAAAATAGCTTCTCGGCGGCGCGGCCGCCAAGCATCACCGCAAGCCGGTCTCGCAAGTAATTCTCGGGAAGGGTCTGACGCTCGTGATCGGGAAGCATATGGGTACTTCCGAGGGACCGCCCCCGGGGGATGATCGTGACTTTGTGCACCGGATCGGCGTTCGGCAGATGATGGGCGACAGCCGTATGGCCGGCCTCGTGCACCGCGAGCCGGTGACGCTCGTCAGGCTGGACGGCGAGCGTGCGTACGGTGCCCATCATGACCTTGTCACGCATCTCCTCGAGGTGTGTCGCGGCGACGGCGTTCATGCCGTCGCGAGCTGCGGCCAGCGCCGCCTCATTGACGAGGTTTTTGAGATCCGCTCCTGAAAAGCCGGGTGTCTGAGCGGCCAGGAGCGCCAGGTCGACATCCGGCTCAATGGGTGTTTTTCGGGTATGGACTTTAAGGATCGCGAGCCGAGCCTCCCGGTCGGGAAGCTCAAGAGAAACGTGACGATCAAAACGGCCCGGGCGGAGCAGCGCCGGATCGAGAACATCCGGTCGATTGGTTGCGGCGAGGACGATGACAGGCTCATGGCCTGAAAAACCATCCATCTCGGAGAGGATCTGGTTAAGGGTTTGCTCGCGTTCATCGTGGCCACCGCCGAGGCCGGTCCCCCGGATGCGGCCGATGCTGTCCAACTCGTCGATGAAGATGATGCTGGGTGCTCGCTTACGTGCTTCCGCGAACATGGCCCGGACCCGGCTCGCCCCAACGCCGACGAACATCTCGATGAACTCGGACGCCGATATGCTGAAGAAGGGAACACCAGCTTCCCCGGCGAGCGCGCGAGCGAGCAGTGTCTTGCCCGTTCCCGGCGGGCCCATCAACAAAACACCGCGGGGGGCCTCCGCACCGAGGGCCCGAAGTTTGTCCGGCTTCTTGAGGAAGACGGCCAGTTCGGCGACCTCCTTTTTCGCCGGGTCCTGACCGGCAACGTCGGCGAAGGTTACCTTCGCGTCATTTTTCTGTTCCTTTCGCGCCGAGCCATGAAGAAAGTCGCCGACATCACGACCGCCGAAGCGGTTCATCAGTCCGCCATAGAGGCGGTTCTGCATCCAGAGATAGATCCCAAGAATAAAGATCCAGGGGAGGAATAACGTAAGCCAGGGGCTTGCTCCCTCGCCACTCGGCTGACTTACGATTGTCACATTGTGTTCTTCAAGAAGTGGGATCAGCGCATCATCGTCAATTTCAGGCAGATAACTCCGTAAATGAGGTCCCTCAGAACCGGTTCCCGCGGCGATACCTGCTTCCCCGTCCAGAGTGACATCGATCCTACGACCATCAAAGGAAACGGAAGAGATCTCGCCTTCTCTCACCAACTGTTTGAGTTGACTGTACGGAACCTGTTCGATGGCAGGGTCGCTGGATGGTCGGAAGATAAGCAGAAGGATGACGAAGGTCAGGATCAGACCGACGATCGCCGTCAGGCGGTCGGTTTTGTCGTTCATCGTTCGATCTTTGAAGCGCGGGTAGGGGGGCTGCCGTGCGGCGTTTCTCGAACAGCTCGTCGGATCGAATGGCACGGACGAACGCCGGCTCCCTTGTCGATCCGCGGATTGAGGACAAGGCTTTGTGTCGCCACGGGATCGGTTTGGTGGATGAACGTGTTGGTCAGTCGTTTGGCGGGCGTCCTCGCTTCGGTCCGCTCCATCGCCGTCCCTCCGGATCCCGGGTTCGGCCGGCAGGATCGCCGAGGCGGACGGATCTCTTATTGACGGAGGTCAAACGGCTCATACGCTTGAGTATTCAGAACTGAAATCCGCCGGTTGTAGAGAGGTCGCACTGGATCCGCCACGTGTTTATCACGCTTTCAAGCGGGTCCGGGTCGAGTAGATTGACGAGCTCGACGACGGATCCCGGGCGAGAAAGCTTCGTTGACAGCACCAGGTTCTAGTTATTGTCAATAATCTCCGCCACGCTCACGGAACGGACATTGCGAACGACCAGTCGGCTTATCCCGAAAGGCTGGGAAGCCAAAGAACCAGCGACGGAAAGATCGTGATCAGGAACATCACGGCGTAGAGCGTCAGCATGAACGGAATGCTCTCCCGGAAGATCGGACCGATCGGAATCTTTGCCAGCCCGCCGACGATAAAGACCATCAATCCCATCGGCGGTGTAATCATGGAAACCATCATGTTGAGGACGATAATCACTCCGAAATGAACCAGGTCGACGCCGGCCGCCGAAAGTCCGGGCAGAAGAGCCGGAATAACGACGTACATCATCGGCGCCTTGGTCAAGAACATGCCCATAATGATGAAAGCGACGTGGACGACGAACAGAAGCTGTAATTGCGTAATGTCGAGCGACAGAATGAAGGTTGTGATCGCGTGCGTAATCTTCTCGACCGTGAAGACGTAGTTCAACGCGAAACCCCCGCCAATCAGCAGAAACACCATCCCCGATTGTTTGGCGCTTTCGACGAGAGCGTCGTAAAGCGCGGACCAGGACGACATCCGGTACAGAAAGGCCGAGAGAAGGACGGCGTAGGTTCCGGCAGCGGCGGCTGCCTCGGTCGGGGTGAAAACGCCTGAATAGATGCCGCCCAAGAGGATCACGGGCATAAGAAGCGGTCCTGTCGCTTTGATCGTCGCCACCGCCATCGCTACACCGGCGATGCGCGGTTCGGTCGGAAAGCCGCGCCGGCGGGCCTGCCAAGCGACAAGGACTATCATCGCGCCGCCCATCAACAGCCCCGGAACGATGCCCGCCAGAAACAGCGCGCCGACGGAGGCGCCGGAAAAGAAGGCGTAGACGAGCATCGGGATGGACGGTGGGATGATTGGTCCGATGGAGGAAGAGGCGACCGTCACCGCCGCCGCATAAGCCGGTGGATAACGGTCCTCGTCGCGCATCATCTTGATCAGGACCTGGCCGATGCCCGAGGCGTCCGACGTCGCATCACCGCTCATACCCGAGAAGATGACAGACGAGACGATATTGACCTGCGCCAGCCCACCCGGCCGGTGGCCGACGAGCGCGAGGCAGAACTTCAGAAGCCGCTCGCTGATCCCGCCATGGTCCATCACTTTGGCCGTGAAGATGAATAGCGGGATGGCAATGACGATGATGTTTTCCACCGAGGCAAAGATGACGCGCTCGGCCATGAGGCTCGCATCGACACCGGCGACGAGCGACCAGACGACGACGGTCGAGATGAGGACAAACCCGATAGGAAGGCCGAGAAGGATCTGCAGGCCGAAATAGAGCGCGGCCCAAAACAGCGGATCAGACACGCCTAACGCTCGATATGGGAGCCTGTCCGGATCATGCGGACGGCGTCATAGACGGCTTTCGCTGCGTAGATCGCGACGAAGCCGATCATGAGAACGAACAGATGTCCGAGGTTGAATTTGATCGCGAAGGTCCGTTCCCGATACATCCATTCCAGAACTCGGACCGTGTCAGGGATCGAGAGAAACATGACGCTGGCGAACAGGATCAACGAAAGCGCTCTGAGCCACGCCGCCAACCGCCGGGGTGCAAGGTCGACCGCAAGATCCAGGGCCACATGCTCACGCATCCGCATCTGGGTCGCGGCGGTAAAGAGGCTAAGCGTCACGAAAAGAATGCCCGCCACCTCCAGCGTCCAGACAAGCGGGTCGCGCAGCACGTAACGCCAGAACACCTGCGCCACGAACGTCAGGAATAGTGTGGCAAAGAGCACGGCCGAGACCAGTTCAGCTGCTTTTCTGAGCTGTTCGATCTTGCGCGCAAGCCGCGTCTTGCGAACGTTTCTTCCGACGCCGCAGCTGTCAGTCCGCAAACCGCACTCTCCGGACGTTTAGGGCGCGCCTGCCGACGGAAAGGTCACCACTAGACCGCACCCACCCACCTTCGCAGGGAAAGGCGATCAGCACCGGGAGGTACAATCTCATCGTCCGCTCCTGGTAGGTCGGGTCCCGCACGCCGCCGCGGCACGCCGGCCGTCACACCTAACTGCTGGCCTTGCAGCTTTCCGGGATCTCCATGGTCGCGATGGCTTCGAACATGCCGTCTTCCCAATTCGTCGCGAGGTCGCTGTTGAGGAACTTTTCCTGAACGGCGGTGCGGAACGCGTCACGGTCCGGCTCGGTGAAGACCACGCCCTCAGCCTCGATCGTTTCCTGCAGCGAGGCCTCCTGCTCGATCACGTTCTGGGTGTAGGCCGCCATCGCCTCGGCCGCGCCTTCGGCCACGACCTTCTGCTGCTCTTCGGTCAGATTGGCCCAGCTCCTGGACGAAAAGGCTGGGAACTGGATCAGCACCTTGTGCTTGGTGTTCACGATCTGCTCGGTCACCTCATAGAATTTTTGGCTGTAGATGAGCGTGAGCGGATTCTCCTGCGCGTCGACGGTTCCGGTCTGCAAGGCGAGATAGAGTTCCGAGAACGGAACCGGCGTTGGGTTGGCGCCCAAACCTTCGCCCATCAGGATGTTCGACGGCGAAGGCACCACCCGCAGCGACATGCCAGCAAGATCGGCGGGGGTCTCGACGTCTTTCTTTTCGCGCAAGTTCAGCGTCCGCGTGCCCTGGTAGGCAGCATCGAGAAGTTTGAGGTCCATCGCGCCTTCGATTTCAGAAACCATCTGGTTCCAGAGGTCACTGTGGCGGAAGGCGCAGATGTGCTCGGGCCCAGAAAGGAGATAGGGCGTCGCCAAGATTTCCCATTGGGGTGCCTGATCGGCGAACCACGCGGGCGACATATAGGCCGCATCCACGGTGCCGCGCGCGAGTGCCTGGCCCTGCTTGCCCTGTTCAACCAGAGAAGCGCTGTCGAAGACGTCGATCTCGAGGTCGGAATTGGTCTCGATATACTCCTCCCAGACGCGCATCGCGACCGCGTCCGGGTCGCTGCCTTTGCCGACGGTCGAGAATTTGAGCGCCTGAGCGGCGGCTCCGGATGCGGCCAGTCCGACGGCAAGCGCTGCACCCGCACACAAAGTCACGAAGCGTTTCATTGAGTCCTCCCTCACCGATGCGATGGCTTCTTGATGTTGACGAAAGCTACATACTATCCTAGCATAAAGTCAACATGTCATGCCACTTTTGCAGATCTCGATACGAAGCAGTGCGTCTCAAGGGAGACCATGACTGATCTGAGAGGGTTCTTTGCGGCACTGCCGACGCCTTTCGAGGCCGACGGCGGAGGTATTGCCGAGGCTCCGCTGGGCGATCTCGTAAAGCGCAACCTGTCATCGGGGCTTGCTGGACTTTATATCGGTGGCAGCACCGCGGAGGCGTTCCTGATGGCGGTTGAGGAACGAGAAACGGTGTTGCGGGTGGCTGCTGAGGCGGCCGAAGGGCGCGGTGTCCTGATAGCCCAAGTGGGCGACCCAAACCCCAAAGTATCGGCCAGGCTTGCGAAAGTGGCGGCTGGGGCCGGATACGATGCCATTTCCGCCGTACCGCCTTTTTACTATCGCTATGCAATGGAAGAGATCGCCGCTCACTATGCTTGGCTGGCGGGGCAGAACGATCTCCCGTTTCTGATCTACAACTTTCCCGAGCTCTCAGGGGTCAGGTGGTCGGTCGGCGATCTGACGCGTCTTCTGGAGCTGCCCGGCATCGTCGGCGTCAAAAATACCTGCGGTGATCTTTACGCCTTCGAGAGCCTCCGTCGGCGGGTTCCGCACAGCGTTTTGCTTCACGGGTTCGACGAAACGTTGCTGGCCGGTCTAGCTCTTGGAGCGGATGGAGGCATCGGAACGACTTACAACATTCAGCCATCCCGAATCCTGGCAATTGCCGCGGCGCAGGAGGCGGGGCGGGCTCGAGAGGCGCAAACGCTGCAGAGCGAGGCCAATGAGCTGATCGACACGATGACATCCGTCGGTGTCCTTCCGGCGTTGAAATATCTGCTGACGGTGACGGGAACGACTATGGGCTCGTGCCGCCCGCAGATCGGTACGCTTTCCAAGCTCGCCCGCAAAAAGCTGGACGCGGTGGCGGAAGCGTATCTGTCCGATGGTCCGGCCGTTCGGCCGACGACTGCCTCCCACGGCTGACATGGAAACGACACTCGGACGTGTCCGACTGAGCGAGCAGATCGAGGAAGCGATCATGAATGCCATCCGGTCCGGCGAATTTCCGGCCGGAAGCAAGCTCCCGTCCGAGCGCAGCCTTATGGACATGTTCGACGTCGGCCGCCCCTCGGTGAAGGAGGCGCTTCTGATGCTCGAGCGCAAGGGCTTCGTGCGCCTAAAGCGTGGGGTCGCGCCCGTGGTCCTGGAGCCCACGCCACAGAGCGCCATGGATGCCATCAGCGACATGGTGAAAGCGATGCTGCCGGACGCCTCGCGCCGATCGGAATTCTACGATCTTCGGATCATGCTGGAAACCGCGGCGGCGATGGAGGCCGCACGTCACGGTGACGAGGAAGAGCTTCTCGCGCTTGAGGAAGCACTGGACGCTTGCCGGCACGCCGTCGGCAAATCCAAGGCCTTTCGTGATGCGGACCAGGCGTTTCACCACTGCCTCATGGCGACCCAGCAGAACTCGGTTGCTCACGCCTTGCACGGAGCCCTGATCGAGTGGGGTCTCTACAACCCCGAGCATGGGCCGGGCCTGGAACGGATTCACGCACGAGTCGTGGCGCAGCATCAGGCAATTGTCGACGCGGTACGCGCCCGTGATCCGGCCGCAGCGGCGGAAGCGCTCCGCACCCACCTCCTGACGCGGCGGAATGCGCCCCAGGGCGGGTGAGATAGGGTGGGCACAGCGCAGCCGGATGATATTCGCGGGGTGTGGTCGACGATCCTGTGCCGACTGGATGACGACGGCGCGCCAGACCTCTCGGCTATTCCTGAACAGGTTGGGGCCTATGCGGCGGCGAGATGTGCCGGGGTCTATTCCGGCGGTAGCGCGTCGGAGGTGCATTGTCAGACCGAGCACCAATTTCGAAACATCTCAAAGAAAGTGGCCGAAACCGCGCGGCGCCACCAGTTGCCCTATCAGATCGGTGCGGCGCATCCCCTTCCGGTCGGCAGTCTCGAGCGCGTCGCCTTTGCCGCGACACTCGATCCGCTGGCGATCCAAGTGACCCTGCCGGACTGGACGGCGATCGATTTCAACGGTGCGCGCCGGTTCATCGACCGGGTTGCCCAGGCCGCGGCGGGTGTGCCTCTTGTTCTCTACAATCCGGCGCACGCCAAGACGGTGCTGTCACCCGAAAAACTGCTGGGACTTTCGGAGAGCACGCCCGGTCTCATCGGCGTAAAGTGCGGAGGGGGCGATGCTCACTGGTACCGTGCCATGGGGCCGGTTTTCAAACGGCTCTCCGTGTTCATCCCAGGCCATACCTATGCCAGCGGAACGGCCCGTGGCGCGCACGGCAGCTATTCGAACATGGCTTGTTTGTCACCTCGGGCCGCGGTCGCCTGGGGCGAGATGCCGGCGGCAGATGCTGCCGGGCTCGAAGCGAGGATCGCCCGCTTCATGGCCGAGGCGATCGCACCGATGCTGGAACGGGGTCTTCCGGGTTTCGCCTGCGACAAGGCCATGGCTGCCGCCGGCGGTTGGTCGCGGATGACATCGCGCATGATGTGGCCCTATTCCAGCGCGACCGACGCGGAGGTCGTAAGGATCGCCCGTGCCGCGCGCCACCACATTCCGGAATTTACTTCTGAAACCAGCATCAGTGCCCGAGTGTCTGAACCTCCCTCTGGTCATTTCCGATCAGCAGAGACCCGACACACCCCGATCTCGCCGTGAAGCTTCGTGCCACACGCAGGGCATGGATCGGCTGACGCGGCGAGGGTTGAGCTTCGATAGGACGATAACCCGCCTTCCACTCCGCCTTCCCTTGCACGCTGCGTTACCACTGGGTTTGGTCGTCCGAAAACGACATGCTGGCAACAACCGACGACCTGCCAGCTCCGCTGTGCTCGTTGCCTGGATCGCGATGCCCCTGACGCTAACTCACCCGCTGCTCTCGAGGCGCGAGCTATGAAACGGTTTTGCCTGTTTTCGATCATGCTGGCGCTCACCGCGAGCTGGCAGGAGGAGGTGGCGGAAAAGCCCGCGCCGCTCGCGTTGAGCGAGGAGGCAGTGGACCAACTCTGCCAGATGAACGTGCTCGAGCATGACAGGCCCAAGGCGCAAGTGTTTCTCGCCGGCCTCGATCATCCGATCTGGTTCACTTCGGTGCGAGACATGCTGACCTTTCGCAAGCTTCCCAGCGAGACCGGTGACATTCAGATAGCCTACGTCAGTGATACCGCCGCCGGTGACAGCTGCCGCGACAGCGATCCGGCCGCCTGGGTCGAGGCCGAAAACGCCTTTCTCGTCATTGGCTTCGTCAGGCTCGGCGGCATGGGCGTTACGGAGGCCGTACCATTCGCCGAAAAGTCAAACGCCGAAGCCTTCGTTAAGCGTCTTGGCGGCGAGGTGGCAATGATTGGGGAGATCGGCGAGGACTGGCTGTTTCCGGAGATGGGGCCAACCTCGTGAGACGTCGTCGCTTTCTCTCGATCCTCGGTACCGGCGCTGCTCTCGCTGTTGCCGGCTCCTCGATTTCGTCGGCTCGCGCTAGAAGCTGGCAATGGCGCGGTATCGCGCTCGGCGCCGACGCCACCATTCGCATCCGCCACGAAGACGAGGATCGGGCCCGACACATTCTCGAAGCCGCTGCTTCGGAAATCCACCGACTGGAAAAGATCTTCAGCCTCTACCGACAGGACTCGGTGCTATCACGCCTCAACCGGACCGGAGAGTTTGTGGCGCCGCCGGCCGAACTGGTCGACCTCCTATCCGTGGCCGAGACCGTAAGCCTCGCGAGCGACGGCGCTTTCGACGTCAGCGTCCAGCCCTTGTGGAATCTCTACGCCAGACATTTCGACAAGGTTGGCCCCAAGGGTTTCGGGCCATCCGATGAAGCGATCAGCGACACGCGACAAATCGTCGATTATCGGGCGATCGAGGTAGATGGTCAAAGGCTGGTGCTCGGTCGACCAGACATGGCGCTGACGCTCAACGGCATCGCTCAGGGCTACATCGCCGACCGGGTGACCGCTCGACTGGCAAGCCTCGGTGTGACGGACACGCTGATTGACACGGGCGAGTTCCGTGCACTGGGCCACCGTCACGACGGCCGCTCCTGGCGCCTCGGCATCGACAAGCACGATCCGATCCTGCCCGTCAGCGGCCAAGCCGTGGCTACCTCGGGGGCGGCGGCCACTCGCTTCGACGCGAAAGGCCATTTCCACCATCTGTTCGACCCCCGGACCGGTCGCCCGGCAACGACCGGGATCGCCCAGATAAGCGTTGTGGCATCCAGCGCAGCCCTGGCCGACGCGGCATCGACGGCCCTGGCCGTGCTGCCCGCAAACCAGCATGCAGGTTTGAAAGACGCCTTGGGCCTGAGGCGCGTTCTTCGTCTGAACAGCGAAGGTACACTCGACGAGGTCTGAACCACCGGCCCTGATCAAGGCCACCAACGGTTCGGCCGCGCATTCCATGGGACGTTTAGGCCCTTCAGCCAATCAGCTGGACGTACCGTCGAGGTCGGCCAGGCGACTGAACGAGATGAGATGCTTCGAGCGGGATCAGAAAACGGCGTGATCGCCGCGCTCGTCCGGCACCTCGCCTTTAACGAGGCGTCCGTAGTAATCGAACAGCGTTTCGGATCCCGTGGAAGGCGTGGCGTCCGCGTCATAGCGCTTTGAAACGGGGTCGAGAACAAGCATGGATTCCGTGGCGTAGTAGCGGCCGATGCGCGCCAGCTCGGCTTTGTCTTCGAGCGGGGGAGCGACGCGGCCGAGCGCCCCCAGCGTGCCTATGATCAGGTCCAGGAGCGCTACCGGCACATGCCGGAACCGCGGCTCGCGGCCCAACAGAGAAAAGAGATGCTCGCCCTGTTCCCTCGGCGTGATCGCCTTGCCCGGGCCACCGATCGGTAGAATACGGTTGTGGCGGCTTCGATCGTCCAGGCAGGCCGCCAGGTATTCGCCCAGATCGCGGGCGCTGATCGGCTTGCAGGCGGTCAGTTTGCCGTCGCCGAACAGAAGAAACGGCTTGCCCCGCCTCAGCCGTTCGATCTGTCCGGAAAGGGATTTGAAGAAGGCGGTGGGCCGGACGATCGTGTAGGTGAGGCCCGAGCCCACGAGCTCGCGCTCGAAGGCGAGCTTGGCCCGCTGGAAGGCGAGCAGCGGTTTCTGTACGCAGATTGCCGAGAGCAGTATCATGTGGGAGACGCCAGCCTCCTTTGCCGCGGCCAGAGCGTGCCGATGGGCCTCGAAGTCGATGGCCCAGGCATCTTTCGGCGCCCCGGTTCGCGACGCCAGACAGGAGACCAGCGCATCGAAACGTTCGTCTCGAAAACCGTCACGCGCCAGGGATGCGGGGTCGGTGACCTCGCCGACGCGCCGCGCCGCGCCTTCGAGCAGGCGGGTGCTGTCGTCCGGGCCGATCGCGCCGCCCACGCCCGCACGAGGCCGAACGAAACACACCACGTCGTGACCGCGCTGGATGAGGGCGCGGACCGTCGTCCGACCGATGGTGCCGGTAGCACCGAAGACCAACACGCGCCGGCGTGGTCGCTCCTCGGGTATCGATGGTCCTTCTGCGTTGTCGCTCATCGGGCGGAGACGGTAGGGAATGCAAAGACAAAGATGTGACGCTTTTCGCGTCGTCCGCAAGTATTCGAGCGAAGCTTTGCGTAGGCTAAGCGCGGCGTTGGCCAAAGCCTTGGATCAGTGGGCCGGCTCCTGCGGTCATGCGGATGATGTGAAAGCCCTCGCCGAAGGCAAATCCGGCCTGCGTCCCTCGAAAGGTGGCGAGGGCACGGAGCGCTTCGATCGAGCGCGGACCGGGAAAGGGTGAGACCTGGCTCTTGTACGACGCCAGGGCCCGGAGTTTTCGGTCTATGGTGTCGGTGATGTCGACAACCCAATTGGGCGTGAAATTGGGCTCGATGTGAGGCGCGTTCCAGTGGGTTTCGGACAATGTCTCGTAGGCAGCCAAGATCTTGATTTCCCGGCCCGTCCGGATCGGGCGACAGGCCACCATAACCGCATCGAATATCGCTTTATGATCGACATGGCGGTCCGGATAGGCGCAGAGCACGATCGACGGGTTCACGTCCTCCACGACCGACATGATGGCGCCGTTCAGCTCAGGCACCGGAGCCCTGCTCACAAAGACGGCGGGCAGATCCAGGAAGCGGGAGTCGGTGACGCCGAGTTCGGCATGGGCCTCGAGCGCCTCAGCCTTGGTCATTTCATGGACCGCGTCACTATATAGAGGCGGCATATGGGCGGCGACGGTTAGGATCGTAACGGGCACCTGGTTTGCGCAACTGGCGATAATGCCGCCGGCACCGAGACATTCGTCGTCCGGGTGGGGGGCGATGACCAAAAGACCGCCGCTCGCCATCTCAGCTCCTCCCACCCGGTTTGCGCAATAAGAGGTCGCCAGCAGCGAGAACGTCCATGCCGGTGGAGTAAAAGGTCCTGATGGCGTCCAGCACGGTGCAGACGATCGGCTCACCTTTGACGTTGAAAGACGTGTTCAGGAGGGCGGCGACGCCGGTCCTGGCTTCAAACCGCGAGATCAGACGATGGTAGAGCGGCAGCACATCCTGATGCACGATCTGAGGTCTGACCGTTCCGTCCACGTGCACCACCGCCGGGGCTACGCGCTTGAACTCTTCGGTGGCGGGAAAGGCGATGGTCATGAAGGGAGCATCATAGCATCCGGTGAGATAGCGCTCGGCCGCTTCGGCGGTGATCGAGGGGCAAAAAGGTCGCCAATATTCCCGATATTTGATCACACCGTTCACCCTGTCGCGAGCCTCCAGCCGTCGGGGGTCGGCCAGGATGCTCCTCTGTCCGAGGGCCCGAGGGCCTGCCTCCATCCGTCCTTGAAACCAGCCGACCACGGCGCCTTGGGTGAGTTCCTCAGCCACCGCGTCAGCGATGCAGGGCGGACGCTCAAAGACCAATCCGCAACGCTTCGCGGTTTCTTCGATCTCGCCATTGCTGAATGTGGGGCCCGTCGCCAAGGATCGAAGCGTGCGCGGCCGAGCACCGGTTTCCTGCCAGCAAACACCGAGGGCCGCCCCCGCCGCGGCGCCGCCGTCACTACAGAGGGGATGGGCGAAGACCTGCTCTACCTCGGGCAAGGCCTGCAAACGGCCGTTCATTTTGACATTCAGGCCGACGCCACCACCGATGCATAAATGGGGCGTTCCCGCCACCTCGAGCGCCCATCGCGCGAGGCGCTCGACTGCGGCTTCGAGCCCGTCTTGGACCGCGTAGGCCAAATCGTGATGCCAGGGCTCGATCGGCTCGTCGGGCCGACGGGGTGGCCGCCCCAACAGGAGGGGCAAGTGGTCGGTAAACCGGTCGGACCAGGTTCGGGGGCCGTAATGGATGAAGGTTGGATCGATGTCGTAGGCGATGCCGTCGATAGCCGGTCTGAGGATCGAAGCGACCTTTGAGCGCAACTCCTCATCTGGCCGGCCGTAGGCTGCGAGACCCATCACCTTGTATTCGCCGTCATAGGCGTCGAAGCCGAGATACTCTGTCATTCCGGCGTAAAACCAGCCGAGCGAATGCGGCATGCGGATCCGGCGCATCGGCTCGATACGCTTACCCCGGCAATGCCAAACGACCGTGCAGTCCTCGTCACCGGAGCCATCGATGGTTATGCAGACAGCGTGATCAAACGGGGACTGAAGGTAGCTTTGCAGGGCGTGGGTGAAATGGTGACCAACCCCGACCACGGGCGGCGTCCGATCGGCGTCGAACATGCGTCGCCATTCACGGGTGAGATAAGCTTCGTAGGTGGGCCGATGAAACCGGTTTAGTACCCCGCGTTGCCAGGCTTTGGTGCTGGCATCGACAGGCCAATGTGACTGCAGATCATCAAAAAACCAGGCGACACGGCCGTTGGTGTAAGCGTCGATATCCCAATGGACGCCAATGGCAGCCACATCGTCAGCCGCTATGCCGGCTGCATTCAGGCAATAGTCCACCGAACGGCGGGGAAAAATCCGAAAAGCATGCTTATGCCGTATGAACCGTTCTTCTTCTGCATAAGCAATAAGCTCGCCGTCTCGGACAATGGCCGCGGCCGGATCGTAATGTCCTTCAAACAGTCCTAAATAATAGCGTTTTGGAGCCACCACCGCGCCTCCCAAAAGTTCAGCCAACGGGCCCGGACTCGTCCCCAAACGCCGTCCTTTAATGACCTCGTCCTTGCCCGCGGCAGGTTTCGTATGTCAATCATGTGACCATACCGTTTAGCTCACCCCGGATGTGCTACAAGACCTCGTGAAGCCGCTGCAGTGAGTACTTCGCCAGCGCGGCTTATAAACTATCAGGTTGAGCGATCGCTCGCTTTCGGCGGCGAGCAGTACGTGAGGACCAAATCAGGTCCGCTCGCCGCCAATGCGACATGAAGCGCCGTTCGATCAGGCGTTGGTCCTACGTGGTTTTCTGTTACCGGGGTTCCGCCAGGGCCAGCTTTGCCCCGAGGCCAATGAGCACGGCGCCTCCGACGCGTTTCAGGATGAGGAGGAGATGCTCGCTGGAGCTGAGACTGCTGGCCAACGCATGAGAAAGCTCGATGAGTATTGCGTCGCTTAGCGTGAACAAGGTGTTAACCACCAGGCCGAGCAACAGGATCTGGAACCAGATTGGTAGGTCTGCCGAGCTATCGGTGAACTGCGGCAGGAAGACGAGGAAAAACAGCGCCGACTTCGGGTTCAGTGCCTCCACGACAATACTGTCACGCAAGGCCTTGCGCGTCGTCGTCGCGGCTTCCCGGCCGACGGCGGGAGTGGATAAAGACGGGCTTCGAACGTAGCCGATACCCATCCAAATTAGATAAGCGGCGCCCGTAAGCTTCATGGCGATCAATAAGGTGGGTAGGACGGCGAGCAGCGCCGTGACGCCGAGGGCGGCCGCCGCGATGTGGCCGACGCCCGCGATGTGGAAACCGAGTGCGGACCACCAGCCGGCGCGCCGGCCTCGGGCTAAGGTCTGAGCCACGGCGTAGAGCATTCCAGGCCCCGGTACGAAGGCGAAGATCAGAGAGGCCACGAAGAAAGGAATGAGCAGGTCTGTTGACGGCATGGGCACCATCCGCTGTTTGCGTCGCCCATGCTCGCGCACCGGTCTTCGATATCGAGGGCGGCATATGACCGCCCTTATCTCCTCAAGATTGGGTCGCTTCCTGGCGCTCAGGCGTCAGGACGGCGATGCAGCCCTGGACAATGCCGTTGGCCGTCAGCGCCGTGCCCGCCGGGGTTGATCGTCACAGAAATCAGGGTTTGGCGCCGATTTCGCGGATGCGGAAGCTTTCGCGCAGTGGCTGGTTCGGGTCTTTGAGCGCATCGTCAAGCGTGTGCAGATGACCTTGGCTGACGAACAGGCGACCGTCCCGGAGCGTCCCGGTGGTGGTGTAGACGTCGCCAGTGGCCACGCTCTCGACGATCTCGGCACTCGACCAGCCATCCTGGCTCACCAGGCGATGGACCGTGTTCGGCGCCTGGCCGGCGGCGCGGTTGGTGATCGCGATCAGTTCGTCCGCCGCGGTCAGTACCAGGCCGTCCGTGCCGACCAGGGGCTGAGGCAACGTCACCTCGGTGAAGGTCTCAGGGGCGTCGAGTGGCACGCGGAACAGGCTACCATCGCTCTTCTTCGCGACCAGAAGATAGCCGTTCTCATGGGCCTGAATGCCGTTGAGATTGAAGCCCTCGCCGCGAAAACGCTCGTCGGTCAGGAAGACGCTGGCCTCGCCCTCGGGCGTGACCCGGTAGATCGCGGCGGCGAGACTGTCGGTGACGAACGCGTTGCCATCTTTGTCGATCGTCAGATCGTTGACGAACCGCTGCTCATCCGCACGGAGCGCGCTGAGGTCGACGTATTGGAGCGGCGCGCCGGTCTCCAAATCATAGATGGCGAGGGCGGCTGTGGCGAACCGGTCGGCGGGCGTGCTTCGCTCCGAGGCTCCGTAATCGGCATTATTGACGAGAAGTCGTCCGCGCTCCGGATCGACCCTGATGCCGACAACCGAGCGCAGCCGTTCGTCCTCGACCAGCACCTCAGCCCGGCCATCGTCGTGGACCCGCACGACCTGTCCCTTGCGGATCGAGCCCAGAAGGAAGGCGCCGGTGGTCGGGTCGTGCTCGATGCCTTCGGGGTAAAGTGCCGGCACCTTGACGTCGACGCCGAGATTTTCGTCGGTATGGAAAGAAAGACCGGAGTCGGCCGAGGCGGGCGTCGAGGCCAACGCGGCGGCGAGTACCAGGGGGTGAAGCGATCGGAGCAGCATGCTCGCATCTCCTTGAGAGGGTCGGGAACGACGCGCGGGCGCGTCGCGCTCGTCATTCGGTGACGCGGCCCATGTGCTTCCAACGGCCTGGTAGGCCAAGACGACGTGAATGGACCAAACGAAAATTTGTGATTTTTTGGTGAGTTGCAGAACCTTGCTTGCTTAGTGTTGAGCTCGTCTCAATAAATGAGCCGATGCCTGACAATGATCCGGCCGAGCCGCCACCCTACCGCGCCCTATTGATCTTCATTGCCGCCGCGCGCGCCGGACGCTTCGCCGATGCCGCCCGTCGGTTCGGGATCACCCCCTCCGCCGTCAGCCACCAGCTTCGTAGTCTCGAGCACTGGGTCGGCCAGCCGCTGTTCGAGGGACGGGGAAAGGGCACCAAACTGACACCCATAGGCCGGGTCCTGTTCGACGGTGCTTCGACCGCCGCTGATCGGCTCGACGAAATCGCCTGGGCCGTGCGCAGAAGCGCTGATTCCGACAAGATCGTCCTGAGCGCGCCGCCGGCCTTCGCCTCCTTCCGGCTCGTGTCGGCGCTTCTGGCCGTCCGGCGGAACCATCCTAGCCTGCCAGTCGATGTCCGGCTCGCCTCCTTCGACGCCGCCGCCGAAACGGATGCCGTGGATATCGCGATCCGTTTCCTGCACGATCCCGCCAAGGGGCGTCGCCTGGGCGTGCCCGGATGGAGCGCCGTCTGCACGAGGGCTTACTTCGAGCGGATCGGCCGACCGTCGACGGTCGGCGCGATCGAGGCCGCCACGCTGGTGCATGAGCAGGTCTTCAACTTCTGGCCCCGCGTATTCGCCACGCTGGGACAGCCGGTGCCCGCGGGCGCGCTTCAGCTCTCGCTTGGCGACGCGCTCTCCGTGCTCAGCGTCGTTCTAGCAGGCCAAGCCGTCGGCATCCTCCCGCGAGAGGTCACCCGGGATCTGCGCCGAAAGGGCACGCTGATCGCGCTGCCCGGCGCTGACGTCGAGCCCCGGGCCGCGTTCCATGCCCTCATTACACCGGGCGGCGCAAGAAAGCCGTTGACCGCAAAAGTCCTCGAGACGATCGGCGATCATCTGGACCACGGAGACATTGCTCCCGGTCCGCCGACATCATCCTGACGTCGACGACGCTTGGACCCGCTGCGCAACAAGAGGAAGCGCAGTGCCGCCCCGCGATAAAAGCCAACCAGCGATTGTTAGCGCCACCGTCAGATGAGGCCGCAGACAATCGCGTTGCGTTATTTTCTCTGCGAACGCACTACTATTTATTGTTATTGTTGACCATTGACACGCTGGTCGTGTGACAAAACATGCTCAACTGTATCGCGACGCGCACTGTTCGAGTGTAAATTCTTGACGTCGGAAGCAGGGTGGGCACGATCGGGGTTTGCGCCGTCCAATCTAGCTAGACGCCATGACGACAGGTCTATTCCACACATGGTTGATACCCCGGGCCGGAAAAATCCGGTCCCGTTGCTATTCGACCTCATCCCCCACCGGGCCGGCCACGGTCCTGGCGCGGGAACAAGCAGGCCTCAGGTCATGACGCGGCAAAACCGACGTGGGTTGGGTGATCGGACGCCGCCCTCATCCCCGGAACCCCTTGCAGGCGAGGATCCCGCTGTTTTGCAGGCGGTCAATCATCGATCGATCTTCTCCCAGGCTTACCGGCAAGCCAGGGCGTCGGGATTAAAACCGCCGACCGCCGCGAGACAGCATGTCAGGCGACCGGCGCAAAAGGATTTGGGGCCTGATCAGGCTATACAGGCCGAAACGCTTCAACAGGCGCCACCGACCGTCGAAAGCGGCGTTGACGAGGCAGGGCGGGAGCCCGATGCCGCTTCACCGGCCGAGCCCATCTCATGGCAACTCTATGATGTCATGCGGGCTTCCTCGCCCGATTGGCTCGCCTGGCCAAAGGGAACGGAGACTGAGCCGCCAGCGGATGAACCGATTGCTGCCACGGCCGAGGGGGCGGTCGGGCGCGAAACCGACGAGTCGGCGCGGCAGGACATCGAGGAACCGGTTGCCGAAACCGCGGAGATGTCTTCGGAACCGGCATCCGAGGAGCCCGGTAGCTGGCTGCTCGACGATGAGGTCATCATCGAAGAGGTGACACCTTCATCTTTCCAACAAGAGCGAAGCCGCCCAGCGGACGGCGGTTTCACAACCTATGTCGAAGACCAGGTTACCACCCTCGGCCAGCGCCGCGCTGCGCCCGACGCCGAGAGCAATGGTGCCGACAACGGCCAGGATGCGGTCGAGATCGCGGAGATCATTCTTCCAGGACAAGAAGACCCGAACCCGGATCTCTCCGATGCCGTGGCCCGTCGCTGGGAAGCGTTCGCCGATTTGGACGGTGAAACGGCCCGGGATTTCAGGGCCTCGCAAACGACGTCATCGGTCAATTTGGTGTTTGAGCCTCTCGAGCCCGAACCAGAGCCTCGCAAACGGTCACGTCCTTTGGTGGCATCGGTGTGGCTTGCGTCCCTCGCCGCCGGCGCCTGGTTCGCCTTCGATCTGTTGGATCCCCGTTCGGAACCGCCGATCCCCTCATTCGATCGAGCCATCGACGATCAGGTTTCGCGTCCGGCGGATCCGGCACCGAGCCCGTTGGTTCAAAAAAGGGCGTCGGAGGATCCCTCATCGGAACCCGATCCGACCCAAGTGTTTCTTGACGCTGACGCATCGTTTGAAACCACGGCGTCGTTGGACCCGCCCGTTTCGGCTGGTTCCGGTGCCAGCGAACTGCCGATCGACGCCGCGAGCCAGTCGGTGCCCGACGTGCCTTCGCCCAAGGCTGATCCGATCGTCGCGCAAGAGGTACCGGCTCGGCCGTCCCTGCCCGAGGTGCCCGCCATATCCGTCGCGGAGTTCGATCTGGCCTCGCTGCCGCTGAACGATCTTGACGTTCCGTCTTTCGGCGTCAGCGCTCCTGATTCCTCACTTTTCCCGTCTGCGGCTGGTGACCAGGAGCCGATGAGGACCGCCGGGTCAGATCCGACTCCAGTGGATCTTCTCGACCTCGATCTGCCTGCAATCGCGGTCGAACCCTTCGATCAGGCGAGCCTGCCGCTCGAGCACCTGGCGACGGAGCCGGTTACGGTGGATGCCTTCGATCCGGACGCGTTGCCTGTTGACTCGCTCGCGGTTCCGGCCATCGATGTCGAACCGTTCGATCTCGCGTCGTTGCATCTGCGCGACCTCGACGTACCGCCCTTGGCCGTCGATGGGTTCGATTCGGCGAGCCTGCCTCTGGCGACGCTGGACCTGCCCGACGTCGCCGTTGAAATGTTCGATCCAAGCACATTGCCTGTAGCGACGCTGGACCTTCCCGAAGTAGCGGTTGAAACATTCGACCCCGACACTCTTCCTCTGGCGACCCTGGACGTGCCGGACATAGCGGTCGAAACGTTCAATCTGGCCGGTCTGCCGGTGAACGGCCTGGAGGTGCCGCCGGTCGCCGTCGATGCCGATCAAGCGGTTCTGGCGGCGCTCGCCTCTTCACCCCAGCCGGATCCGGTTGCCAACCAAACGGACGGTGATGTGTTCGTTGAGGCGTCGCCGCCAAGACGGATCGCTCCCGGTCGCCGCATTACCCCCGAGTTCGACCAGGAGGTCGGGAAAAACATCGGCTCGCCGGTCCTGCCCGTCGCCGAGGTCCGGGTGGTCATTCACGTCAGCCAGACCGGCTCGGTACAGGACTTGCCGGTGATCGTTCGCGGGCTGATCGAAGCGGGCTACGATCGGACCGAACTCAGGCGTGTGCCTTTCACCATCGGCACAACGAACATCCGCTACTTCTTTCCCTCCGACCGCCCGGAGGCTGAGTTGATCGATCAGGTCGTGAGCGACGCCTTGGGCGCCTCAACACCGCCCGGGCCCGAGGACTTCACCCATTACCGTCCTCTGCCGTCCGAAGGGCTGGTGGAGATTTGGGTGGCTAGCTGAGATCCGCATCGGCCTCTAGCCAATCTCACAAAAGCTTCACGATCCCCTTGCAAGCTGCGCGCAGCAAATGGGGGACGCCGCAATGTTTTCGCTCGAGGGCAAACGCGCGCTCGTGGTCGGTATCGCCAACGAGCAATCGATCGCCTGGGGATGCGCTCAAGCCTTGCGCCGGCAAGGTGCCGACCTCGCCGTCACCTATCTGAACGAGAAAGCTTTTCCTTATGTCCGGCCGCTCGCCGAGCGCCTTGATGCCTCGATCTTCGAGCCCTTGGACGTCAGCGATGATGACCAAACGGACGCCTTGTTCCAGCGGATACGGGGCCAGTGGGGCGAGCTCGACGTTCTTGTTCACTCGATCGCCTTTTGTCCCAAGGACGATCTGCACGGCCGGGTCATCGACTGCTCGCGGCAAGGCTTTGGCATCGCCATGGACATCTCGGTCCATTCGTTCTTGCGCATGATCCGCCGGGCGGAGCCGCTGATGCCGAACGGCGGTACCTGCATGACCGTCAGCTACTACGGCGCGGAGCGGGTCGTGGAGCACTACAACATCATGGGGCCGGTCAAAGCCGCGCTCGAGGCCTCTGTCCGCTACAGCGCCGCCGAGCTAGGCCCAAAGGGCATATCGGTCCACGCTTTGTCGCCCGGCCCCCTCAACACCCGGGCGGCGAGCGGGATCGCCCATTTCGATGAGCTGATCGAGAAAACGACCGCGATGGCGCCGACCCATCGCCTGGCGACGATCGAGGATGTCGGGGCCTATGCCTGCTTCCTAGCCAGCTCTGAAGCCGCCAACGTGACCGGTTCGATCCATCACATCGACGGCGGCTATCACGTCGTCGGCTGACCCCTTGCTGGCCGGGAGATCATCTTTGAACGTCAACGACCTTCACCGTCATCTATCCGTGTCCGTCCGGACATTGGGCAGCTGGCAGTCCCAGAGCGGTTTGCTGTCAACGGCGATCGGCCGCCACGCCAACAGGGTCCGAGCCGAAAGCCAAGGCCATGCGGATGAGATATCCCGTCAGCTTTCGGAGATCGGCGACAAGGTCTCCCGGAACGGCGCCGGCTCGAGTTTGGCCGGAGCGTTCGCCGACTATTTGACGGACGCCAGTCAGCGCTGGATCCTGAGCCTGGACGCCTTGCGCAAACGGGGCGACATTTTTCTCGAGCATGAGGCCGCCGGCGCGCCGCCCGTCCTCATCTATGACTATGAGGTGGTGGTCGACGGTGCGGACCTTCCCCGGCCCTGCAACTATGTGCTGATCCGCATCACACCGCCCGAGGGCGTCGACGTTTTTGACTGGAAGCGGCCCTACATGATCATCGATCCCCGGGCCGGCCACGGGCCCGGGATCGGTGGGTTCAAGCCCGATAGTCAGGTTGGCGTGGCCCTGAAGGACGGCCATCCCGTCTATTTTGTAACATTCCGGCCGATGCCGGAGCCGGATCAGGTTTTGGCCGACGTGACCCACGCCGAAGCGGCGTTTCTCCGCGAGGTACGCCGCCGCCATCCGAATGCGCCGAAACCGATCGTCGTCGGCAATTGCCAGGGCTGCTGGGCCACCGCCATCCTCGCCGCCACCAATCCCGATCTCGCCGGTCCGATCGTTCTCAACGGCGCGCCGATGGCCTACTGGTCCGGCCGATTGGGCCAAGATCCGATGCGTTATTCAGGCGGCACGAGCGGCGGCGTCCTGCCTGCCATGATCCTTTCGGATCTGGGGGGTTGCGTATTCGATGGTGCCCACCTTGTGCTCAATTTCGAGATGCTCAATCCCGGACGGACCTGGTTCCGGAAATATTACGATCTGTTCGCCACGATCGACACCGGCGAGGAGCGCTTTCTCGAATTCGAGAAATGGTGGGGCGGGTTTTTCCTCATGAACGGCGAGGAGATCCGCTGGATCGTCGACAATCTTTTCGTTGGCAACCGTCTTTCCAAGAACGAGGCTCGTCTCGAGACCGGCCGGCCGATCGATCTCAAGCTGATCCGGGCACCGATCATCGTTTTCGCGTCCCACGGCGACAACATCACCCCGCCGCAACAGGCGCTCAATTGGATCGTCGATACCTATGCGGACGAGCGTGAGATCGAGATCCGGGGCCAGCGCATCATCTACATGGTCCACGAACAGGTGGGCCATCTGGGCATCTTCGTCTCGTCGTCGGTGGCCAAGCGTGAGCACACGCAGGTGGCCTCGACCGTCAAGACCATCGAAGCCCTGCCGCCGGGCCTGTTCGAGATGGTGATCGAGGATGTTGTCGGCGAAGGCCAGGCCAAGAGCTTCACCGTCAGCTTTCATAAACGAAAGATGACCGACATTCTGGACATCGACGGTACACGCGCCGAGGAAGAAGCGTTTGCGGCGCTGGCGCGGCTGTCGGAGACACTGGCCGAGGGTTACGACACGTCGGTTCGGCCCCTGGTCAAGGCCTCGATCCCCAAACGGGCCGGCGAGGTGAGAAGGGCGCTGCACCCGCTTCGCACCCAGCGCAAGGTGTTTGCATCAGCCAATCCCCTTATGCGACCGGTAGCGCTTTGGGCCGAGCAGGCAAGGTCAGCGCGCAGACCGGTCAACGTCGACAATCCCTTTTTGCTCGCTGAGCGCCTTTGGGCCGATATGGTCGAACAGGGCTGGAACACGCTTCGCGATCTCCGCGCCCTGGCGCTTGAAACCAGTTTTCTGGCGCTCTACGCCAACCCTCTCGCCATTTGGTACGGCGCGCCTTACGCCCGGCGTCGGACCCGCAAAACGGCTGACGAACTGCGGGCGCTGCCGGAGGTCCAGATTGCGCTCGACCGGATCGCGCTCGGCGGTCTCGCCGAGGCCGTGGTCCGGATGCTGGTCCTGGTCGCCGACACAAGGGCCGACGTGCGTCAGGACAGGCTGGCGCGGGCGGCGGAAGTCATGGCCAATAATGAGCCTTTCACCGCCATGGATGCGGCGGCACGGTCGCGGATGATCCACGAACAGACGCTGATCGTTCATTTCGAGCCGGAGGCAGGGCTCCAAGCGCTGCCCTATCTTCTGCCGAGCGACGAGGACCGCGCGGCTGCGATCGAGTTCGTCGAATATGTCGTCGGCAGCGCCGATGAAATGAGCCCGAGCACGGCGACCCGCATCGACGAGATGCGCAATCTCCTCGGCCAGCCGGCGTTAGAAAGCACTCAAACCGACAGCGCTGCCTGAACCGCGCCACGGGGATTTTTTGTGAAGGCATTTCGCCGGTTCATTCCCGGTGAGCCTATCCGTAGTTTCTGTCGGCGCGATTGGTGTTATGTGTATCGTAGGGCCAGCAATGCCAAGGAAGACATTGCTCGCTTGAGTGAGCAACAGTCAGCGAGCGCGCGAAAACCGTTCGAACCCTAGGCCTCGGAGCCGAAGAAGCGGGTGAAAGCGGTTATCACCTGTTCCGGGAGTTCCTCCGCCAGATAGTGACCTCCGGGCAGGCTATGGCCCTCGACATGAAGCGCCCGGCGGCGCCAGAGTTCGAGACAGTCGAAATGTTTTTCGATGGCGCCGTGAGCACCCCAGAGCGCCAGAACCGGGATCTCGAGCTTGCGGTCACCATCGGCGTCGTCGTGGGCGATGTCGATCGTCGCGGCCGCCCGGTAATCCTCGCATGAGCCGTGGATCATCGCCGGATCCTTGAAGCAGGCGAGATACTCGGCAAGTGCCTCGGGGGCGAACGGGCCGAGACCCGCCGCGCCGGAACCGCATTTCTTGAGCCAGTAGAATTCAGGATCCGCCGCCATCAGCCGTTCGGGAAACGGGCTCGGTTGGATCATGAAGTACCAGTGCCAATAGCTTGTGGCGAAGGCGGTATCGGCATTCTGAAACATTTCGCGCGTTGGGGCGATGTCCAGAACCGCCAGCTTGATCACCCGGCTCGTGTGATCGAGCGAAAGCCGGTGGGCAACCCTGGCGCCCCGGTCGTGGGATCCGATCAAGAAGCGATCGAAGCCGAGCGTGTCCATCACCTCGACCATGTCCCGGGCCATCGCCCGCTTGGAATAGGGCGCGTGATCGGCGGTCGTCCGGGGTTTCGAGGACCGTCCGTAACCCCGAAGATCGGCGCATATGAGCGTGAAGCGTTGGGCCAGCTCCGGCGCTACCTTGTGCCACATGGCGGAGGTCTGGGGATTGCCGTGGAGCAAGAGCAGCGGCAGTCCCTCGCCGCCGATCCGACAAAAGATTTCCGCACCGCTGGTCTTGATGCGTCGTTCATCGAAGCCTTCGAACATGTTTCGTCCGTTTCAGTAAAGCAGGCGGACCAGGCCCAAGGTCAGGAACGGGAAAGCGATCAGGATCGCGACGCGCACCAGGTCGCTGGCGACGAAGGGCAGAACGCCCCGATAGGTCTGGCCGAGCGGGACATCCTTCGCCAGGCTGTTGATCACGAAAAGGTTCATGCCGACGGGCGGGGTGATCAGGCCGACCTCGACCACGATTAGGATGATGATGCCGAACCAGAGCGCCAGTTCCTCGGGCGGCAGGCCGAAATCGAGGCTGGCGACGATCGGAAAGAAGATCGGCACCGTCAGGAGGATCATGGACAGGCTGTCCATCACGCAACCGAAGATCAGGTAGCAGAGAAGGATCAGGAACAGCACGAAATAGGGGCTGAAGCCGGCTTCTGTGACGGCCGTGGCCGCCTGTTGCGGTAGTTGTGAGAAGGCCAGAAAGCCGTTGAACACGGCGGCGCCCAGCACGATGAAGAAGATCATCGCCGTGGCGGTGGCCGTGCCGGCGATGGCGTCGGCGAAGCCTCGCGGCCCGAGCCCGCCATTGGCGAGCGCCACCAGTCCGGTTCCGGCTGCACCCACGGCCGCGCCCTCCGTCGGCGTGAACCAGCCGGCATAGATGCCGCCGATGACGGCCGTGAAGATCGCCAACACCGGCCAAACCCGGAGAAGCGCGCCGACGCGCTCGTCCATCGAGGCCTCGTTGCGATGGCCTGCCTCACCGGGCGCAAGCCGCACATAGATGGCAATCGCGATCATGTAGCCGAGGGCTGCCAACACGCCCGGGACCATCGCCGCCATGAACAGTTTGACGATGTTCTGCTCGGTCAGGATCGCATAGATGACCAGGACGACGGACGGCGGGATCAGAATGCCGAGCGTGCCGCCGGCCGCGAGCGCGCCGGTGGCGAGCGCGTCCGAATAGCCCACCCTCTTCAGTTCGGGCAGAGCGACCTGGCCCATAGTCGCGGCGGTTGCAAGCGACGAGCCGCAGATGGCACCGAAACCGGCGCAGGCGCCGACCGCTGCCATGGCGACGCCGCCTTTACGGTGGCCGAGCCAGGTTTCGGCGGCGTGGAACAGGGCGCCCGACATGCCGCCCCGGGTGGCGAACTGACCCATCAGTAGGAACAGCGGCACGATCGAAAGCGAATAGTTCGAGAAGGTGCCGTAGGTCAGCGATTTGAGCTGGGCCAGGATCGCATTCGGCGATCCGACGACCGCCCAATGGCCGCCCAGACCGACAAGCAGCATGGCAAGGCCGATCGGAATCTTCAGAAAAATGAGCAAGAGCAGGATCGGAAACGACCAGAGCGCCAGTTCGAGCGAACTCATTGTCTGTCAGTGGCTCCTGCCCTTTGTCTCAGGCCGGAAAAGCTTTGAAAGGCGGTCCAGGCCGAGACCAGGACGAAGCAGCAAAGGCCAACGAAACAGCCCGCATAGCCCCACCAGACGGGAAACTGCAGGATGAAGCTGGTCTCGCCATAGCGGGCTTTGTCCATGAGACCCAGGAACAGGCGCCAGGTAAGCAGTCCCGCCACCGCCGTCATCAAGGCGTGGGCGAAGACGTCGATCGCGCTATTCAGCCGTGCGCCCGCTTTCGCCAGGACGATGTCGACGGTGACGTGGCCCTTTTGAAGCTGACACCAGGGAAGGAAAGCGGATACGGCGAAGGCCGTTCCGACCTCGACCAGCTCGAAATCGCCGGGGATGGGGCCGAGGCCGGCCCAAACCAGGGACCTGCCGCCGATACTGATCACCGTCATGACCATCAGGGCGGTGAGTACGACGCCGCCGGCCATGGCCATGGCGAAGGCGAGACGGTTGATCGCCCGATCGATTTTCTCGCTGGCAGCACTCATCGACGGCAAGAGGGCACGCGCCTTGCTGATCCTTGAAGGTCCTCGCTTGTCACATGCGCGGAGCCTTGTCCACGCTGGCGGGCCATGCCTAAACTTTCGCTCTGTTCGCCGTCTACCGAGGACCCTCCATGGCTTTGCTTTTTGAGCCCGCTCCACCGGTCACCCTGCCGATCGCGGGCGACAGCCGGCTGTTTCCCGTTCACCGGGTTTATTGCGTCGGCCGCAACTATGCCGACCACGCCATCGAGATGGGCTTCGATCCGGACAAGGAGCCGCCTTTCTTCTTTCAAAAGAACCCGGATAACATCGTCTCCGATGGCCGGTTCCCCTATCCGCCGGCGTCCGAGGACGTTCATTTCGAGATCGAACTCGCCGTGGCGCTCAGGACCGGTGGCCAGGACATCCCTGCCGACGATGCCCTCGAGCATGTGTTCGGCTATGCGGTGGCGCTGGACATGACCCGGCGCGATCTCCAGGGCCAGGCGAAGAAGATGGGCCGCCCCTGGGAGGTGGGCAAAGCCTTCGAGCATTCGGCCCCCATCTCAGCCCTCATGCCGGCGGCCGAAATCGGTCATCCACGGAGCGGCAACATTTGGCTGGATGTGGACGGGGAGCGGCGCCAGGACGGCGATCTGGCGCAGATGATCTGGAAGGTACCCGAAATGATCTCTCTTCTCTCGGGCCTGTTCACGCTCCAGTCCGGCGACATCATCTTCACGGGCACGCCGGCCGGCGTCGGCCCCGTTCAAAAAGGCAACAGGCTGAAGGGGGGTATTGACGGCGTCGGCAAACTCGCCGTCGAGGTGGTCTGAGCTCAGTCCGATCCGAATTCGCTGCGTATCAGCGCGTCATGCTCGCCCAGCGCCGGCACGGGTCCCGGTTCGAACGGCTGACCGACGACCACGGCGCCCGGCGCCAGCAAGGCGATCTCACCACCATCGGTCCGGACGGTGACGAACCGGTTCTGCGGATGTTTCGTCAGATCCTCGAGCGCGCTCAGCCGGCCATAGGCGATCTTCTCGTCCCGCAGGCGCTCGGCGAGTTCATCGCGAGAGAAGCGGCTGAAGCGTTCGAGAATGATCTCGTCGAGTGCGGCCCGGTGGACGACCCGATTTGGATTGCTGTCGAAGCGTTTGTCTCTCGCCAGATTTTCGTCGCCCAGCACTCGGGCGCACAGACGAAACCATTCCCGCTCGTTCTGGATCGAGATCAGGACGGCGAGGCCGTCGGCACAGGCGTAGGCACCGTATGGCGCGATGGTCGGATGATGCAGGCCCGAGCGCGCCGGCGTGTGACCTCCGTACCGATATTGCAGATAGGGAACGTTCATCCAGTCGGCCATTGCGTGGAACAGCGAGACCTGGATGCGCCGTCCCCGGCCGGTCCGCTCCCGGGCAAACAGGCCCTGCAGTATGGCCTGAAAGGCGGTCATGCCCGCCGCGATGTCACAGACGGAAACGCCGACCCGGGCGGGCTCATCGGCAGTGCCGTTGACCGATGCCAGTCCGCTCTCGGCCTGGACCAGGAGGTCGTAGGCCCGGAGATCCCGCAACGGCCCGTCCTCGCCATAGCCGGAGATATCGCAGGCGATGAGACCAGGGTGCTCGTTCAAAAGCGTGTCGCTGCCGATGCCGAGCCGGGCGGCCGCACCTGGCACCAGATTTTGGATGAACACGTCGGCGTGGGCGATCATGGCTTTGAGAAGGGTTAGGTCGGAGTCTCGTTTGAGATCCAGGCGGACCGATTGCTTGCCCCGGTTGAGCCAGACGAAATAGGCGCTCTGGCCTTTGGCGAAGGCGTCATAGCCCCGGGCGAAATCACCCTCGGTGCGTTCGACCTTGATCACCCTGGCACCGGCGTCCGCGAGCCGGCCGGACGCATAGGGTGCCGCGACCGCCTGCTCGACGGTGACAACCAGGAGGCCTTCCAAATCGTTCATCGCCAAGTCCCAACCTGAGCTTCTCGTAAGGCGCTGTTTCGCCGCCAGCTTCGAAAACACGACGCGCCGCGCTAGACTAGATTTTTTCGTCGATGTGAGGGGAGGCGCGACATGCGGCTAGCGGGAAAAAGTGCGGTGGTGACCGGCGCCGCTTCGGGTTTCGGCCGGGCGATCGCCCAGACTTACGTTCGCGAGGGCGCTCGGGTGGCGCTCTGGGACGTCAATCAGGCCGGTGTTGCAAGCCTGGCCTCGGAGTTGGGCGATGCGGCGATCCCGGTCGCCTGCGACGTCGCCCATGGTGTGAGCGTCGAGAAGGCGGCCAAGGAGACGATCCAGGCCTTCGGGCGGCTCGACATTCTCGTCAACAATGCGGGCATCAGTCACAAGAACCAGCCCATGCTGGAGGTCAGCGAAGCCGAATTCGACCGCGTCTACGCCGTCAACGTCAAATCGATCTTCCTCACCGCTCACAACATCGTGCCGGGCATGCGCCAGCAGGGCGGCGGCACTATCCTCAATGTCAGTTCCACGGCGGGCATTCGACCCCGGCCTGGCCTGACCTGGTACAACGGCTCGAAAGGGGCGGTGAACATCATGACCAAATCGATGGCGGTGGAACTCGCCCCGGACAAGATCCGGGTCTGCGCCATCGCGCCCGTCATCGGCGAGACAGCGCTTCTGGAGACGTTCATGGGCCTCGAGGACACGCCGGAGAACCGGGCGAAATTCGTCGCCACCATACCCATGGGACGAATGAGCGTGCCCAAGGACATCGCCGACACGGCCTTGTTCCTGGGATCAGACGAAGCAGCCTTTCTCACCGGCTGCGTCATCGAAGTGGACGGAGGTCGCTGTGTCTGAGAATGCCGCCCACGCGCCCTTGTTTCAGTTGGGGGCCGACGAGACGCCCTACCGCAAGCTCGATATCGACGGCGTGGAACGGGTACGCTGGGGGGAACGGGACTTTCTCAACCTGTCGCCAACGGTCTTGAGCGAGCTTGCGGTGACAGCGTTCGCGGAGATCGCCCATTTTCTCAGGCCCGGGCATCTGGCCCAGCTCCGGCAGATCGTCGAAGAACCTGAAGCGTCCGGTAATGACCGGTTCATCGCCCTCGAATTGTTGAAGAACGCGGTGATCGCTGCCGCCGGGACATTTCCCATGTGCCAGGACACAGGCACCGCCATCGTCATGGCGAAAAAGGGCCAGGAGGTGATGATCGACGGTGATCCGGAAGCGGCGCTGAGTGCAGGCGTCGCCCGGGCCTATGGCGAGCGCAATCTGCGCTACAGCCAGCTTGCGCCGCTTTCCATGTTCGAGGAGGTCAACACCAAGACCAACCTGCCGGCTCAAATCGACATTGCCTCGGTGCCGGGCGGGGAGATGTCGTTTCTGTTCATCGCCAAGGGCGGCGGCTCGGCCAACAAGACATTCTTGTTCCAGGAGACGAGGCGGCTTCTCGATCCGGATCGGCTGCTCAGCTTTCTCGAGGAGAAATTGACGACGCTCGGGACGACCGCCTGTCCGCCCTACCACCTGGCCCTGGTGATCGGCGGTTTGTCGGCCGAGCAGTGCCTGAAAACGGTGAAGTTGACCTCCTGTCGGTATCTCGACACTCTGCCCGCCACCGGTGACGAGACCGGTCGCGCCTTCCGCGACCTCGCCATGGAAGATCAAATCCTTGATCTGACCCGCAGCATCGGCATCGGCGCCCAGTTCGGTGGCAAATATTTCTGCCATGACGTCCGGGTCGTTCGGTTGCCGCGCCACGGCGCGTCGCTGCCGATCGGCCTCGGCGTCTCCTGCTCGGCCGATCGCCAGATGTTGGCCAAGATCACGAGCGAAGGCGTTTTTTTGGAGGCGCTCGAAAGAGATCCGGCCCGGTTCTTGCCGGACGTAGCGATCGAGGTCGATGACGCGGTGTCGATCGATCTGAACCGTCCCATGGCCGATATCTTGTCGGATCTGGCGCCCTTGAAGGTGGCGCAACCGGTCCTCCTGAACGGCCCCCTGATCGTTGCCCGCGATATCGTGCATGCCGAGTTGGCGAAGCGGCTGAAAGCCGGCGAAGCGCTTCCCGCCTACATGCGCGATCACCCGATCTACTATGCCGGGCCGGCGAAGACGCCGGCGGGCGAGGCTTCAGGCTCGTTCGGGCCGACCACGGCCGCTCGAATGGACCCATACGTGCCTGAATTCCAGGCGGTGGGGGCTAGCATGGTCACGCTGGCCAAGGGTAATCGCTCAAAACCGGTTCGGGAAAGCTGCGGAGCCCATGGCGGTGTCTATCTGGCGATGATCGGTGGCGCCGCGGCTCGGGTGGGGCGGGATATGATCCGCAAGGTCGAGGTCATCGACTTCGAGGAGCTCGGCATGGAGGCGGTATGGCGGATCGAGGTCGAGAACATGCCCGCCTTCGTGGTCATCGATAGCGCCGGCAACGATTTCTTCGACCGTCGCCGGCGAAAGATGCCGGTTACGAGTTCTGGTAGCGGCGATGTCTGAAGGGGTGACCGCGGACGCGTTGATTGACGCCCGCGGCCTCGCTTGTCCCATGCCGTTGGTCAAGGCGCGCCAAGCCCTGATGGTGATGTCCGCGGGCCAAACCGTGGCCGTATTGGCGACCGATCCCGAAGCGCCCCGCGATTTTCGCGAGTTCTGCGAGGCGTCGGGCCACGAGCTGATCGCTCTCACCGAGGCCGACGGCCTGTTTCGAATCGTTCTCAGACATCAGGGCTGACAGATGCTTGTCCGGGCTCAGGCTTCGATGTCGAGCTTGGTGAATTTCGCGCCCTCGAGGCTCACCCCCGCCATCAGACCCTGAGCACCGTAGATGAAGGCGACGATGGGGTTGTTGATGTTGGTGGTGTCAGCCTTGGCCGCGGCACCTCGGTCAAGGACCGTGATCGTGCCGTCGACTCCAGCCTCGAAACCTTGGCTCGACCGGAAGCTGTCGAGAGCTTCCTGGGATAGGAAAAAGATGGCCTCCGAGCGTGACTGGGCCCCGGCCTGGAAGCCAACTGAGCCGCCCGCTGTGTTGTAGTAATTGACCGTCTGGCCGTTCACCCGGAGCGCGCCTTCGCCATATTCGGCGCCGAAGATAAAGCTTCCCTTCACGACGCTCGGGAAAATCAACACACCCTCGGCTTGATCGGCGATACTCTGAGCGGCGGGTACCTCGTTAAACAGCTGGGCCAAGGCGGCGTCGACCTCAGCGTCGATGTTGGCGGCTTTCACGTTGTCTGGTTGTCCGGCGAAAGGATTGCTTCCCGACGCGCAGCCGGCCAGGGCGAGGGGGCCGATCATCAGGCAGACGAGCAGGGCTGAGCGTAGAAACGGCATGAGGTTGTTCCTTTCCGAGACGATGGTCGTGTAACGCCTTTTCGGCGACGGTGTTCCAGCGATAGTCCGCCGATCGCCCGGAGAAGAAAAGAATTTTGGCGCTGATGGCACCTAACAAGTCCGTGGTCGGCACGCTTTTCTAACGAGTGACAGCTGGTTTCACCCGATCGCTCGCTCGATCCGCACGGCACGGCGTTCCAGCCTAAGCGTGACCCGCCTCGCTGTGGAACACGGCGGGATCGATGCCGATCTTGCGGAGCGCCCGTTCCCACTTGTTGTCATTGTCCGGACCGAAGACCAGATCGCCGTCCGCCGGTGCCATCAGCCAACCGTTTGCCTGAATTTCGCTGTCCAGCTGCCCCGGCGCCCATCCGGCATAGCCCAAGGCCAGGACCCGGCGACGCGGTCCGTGGCCGCCGGCAATAGCCTTCAGCACCTCGACGGTGGCGGTGAGTGCGATCTCCTGATTGATCACTAGGGTCGAATCCTGAATGTAGTCGGCGGAATGGAGCACGAAGCCCCGACTGCTCTCGACCGGACCGCCAAAATGGATCGGGGTGTCGTCGCCGCGCGTACCGGCATCGAGCCCTAGTTGATCGATCAGATTGGGAAAAGTGAGTTGATCCATGACCCGATTGACGACCAGGCCCATGGCACCGTCTTCAGAATGAGCGCAAAGGTAGATGACCGTCCGCGCAAACGGTTCCTCGCTCACCGTCGGCATCGCGACCAAGAGCTGACCGGTTAAATCCGCGCCGTCCCATTCCGTCATGCCCATACTTCGCACATAGGCCCTTTGCGACATCTCATCAAGTTGGCTCCGTGACCGGTGATCTTGACCGACATTGGTTGACAAATGGTTGCGCTCGCAGGAATGCAGGCGCAACCAAACCAGGCCGCGTCTTGTCAGACCGGTAACCATCTCAAAGAGGAGGAAACAGCCATGGCCATCAAGGTGGGCGACAAGCTGCCGCAAGCGACCTTCAGGCGTTTTGGGGCCGACGGAATGGTCGAGATCCCGAGCGCCAGCGTGTTCGACGGCAAGACCGTGGCGCTGTTCGCGGTGCCGGGTGCTTACACACCGACCTGCTCCGACGACCACCTGCCATCCTATGTCAAGCATGCCGATGATCTGCGCGCGAAGGGCGTCGACGAGATCGCCTGCGTTGCCGTCAACGACGCCTTCGTCCTCAAGGCTTGGGGCGAGAGCAACGGTGTCGCCGATAAAGTTCGCCTGCTCTCAGACGGCAATGGCGAGTTCACCAAGGCGATCGGCATGGAGCTCGACGCCAGCGGTTTCGGCCTCGGCACCCGCTCGCATCGTTACGCCATGCTGGTCAAGGACGGCACGGTGGAGGCGCTGTTCGTCGAGGAGAACCCGACCATGGTCGAAGTCTCGGGCGCCGACAAAATCCTCGCGCAGCTATCCTGAAGGGGCTTGCCGCGGCGGGCACCCACCCGCCACGGCGCCGCCCAAGATCAGTTTGACGCCAGCAACGCTGGAACGTGCAGGCGGATCATCTCATTGTTGTCGGCGGAGCCCAGTTTGCGCCCGGCCGAGCCCGGCAGATTGTTGTCATTGCCGACGATGATGTGTTCGTCGCCATCGAGAATGACACTTTCGATGGTGACGAAGGGGAAGGTGAAGATTTCATCGGGCACCTCGCCGTCGGTCTCCAATCGGGCGACACCTTTCGGATCATTGATCTCCATCAGGTCGATCTGGGCGACGCGGCTGACGAAGCCGTCTTCGTCGATCTGGCCCGTGTCGATCAGGGTGATCCGCTTCACCTCGGCCGGTGTCTCGAAACAACCTTCCGTCTCACCTTCCGGACAGCCCAGGCTCGGATCTCCCTGACCGCCGTCGCGTTCGATCACCAGGGCCCGGCTGTCATCGATGAAGTTGAAATCGCCGATTGCCGCGGCGCCTTCGGTGAGAGCGAATTTGAAGCTGTCCCCGGTCCAAGCCCTCGCCGCCGGATCGAAGGCCAGAACGCGCAGGAATTCGCCCTCATTCTCACCATTCTCGGCGATCAGCGGCTTCTCCAGCATGGCCCAGAGCAGGCCGCCGTCAGGCGTCAGGGCCATCCCCTCATAGCCGCCGGAGCGGGGCACATTGAAATGCTCGCCCGCCCGGGGATCGGAGCGCATGCCGGCCCGGTCCGGCGAGCTCAGCTCTTCTCCGTCGAGCACGGTCGGATAAACACCGGTGACCCGGCCGTCCAGCGTGGCGCTGATCAGAAACGGGCCGAACTCCTCACCGATCCAAACCGTGTCGCCGACGACCTGGATGCTCTCCAGATCGAAGTCACCGCCCGTCAGATAACGCTCCTCCGTGGTCTCGTGGATGATCCGGAAGGGCACGATCTTGTCCGGATCATGAAGCCACACCCGGTCTAAGACCTCGATCTCGCCGCTCTCGAAATCGGGCGCGATCCGCATGTAGCTGAGAAGGGCGTCCGGCGAATTGTTCTTCGCCCCAAAACCATTGTCGATCAGGGCGTAGATGCTGCCATCCTCGGCGCGCTCCGCCGCGTAGCCGGAAATGCCCTGGAGCGGCTGGCCCAGAAACGGATAGCGAAAACCGTTCACCGGCTCGGAACTGTAGGGTTCGTCGATCCGCTGGGCCGGATCCCGGAATTTGGCGCTGATCCACGCTTCTTGCGGCGCATCCGCCGGTGGCGGGGCGAACGTGTCGGCAGGGATGTAGGCGTGCCCCACGAGCTCGGCCTCGACCATCTCCTGGGCCAGGGCTGGGAGCGCTGCCAGCGTGCTCGTCGCGAACAAAAGCGGGAGATATCGGCGCATCCGTGAGTTTCCCTTCGTCGGTGCTTGAGACGTGGTCCACGGATATGGGGCTTCGGTTACACGCCGAAGACAAAGCCGCCCGCGCCAAGCCTCGAGCGCTGACGGGAGCCTCAGGCGCAGACGGGGCTGTCGGCCCGCCAGCGGTGGATCGGAATATGCGCCTCCCCAGCCAGGCGGGCCCGCGCCTGTTCCCACATCGCCTTCCAGGCCCGCCAGTCGGTGAGCACCGTCTCCGGCGATCGCGCCGACCGGGCGACGAAGGCCGGGAAGTGGGCGCGGCCGGTGGGCTCGCCGGTGACATTGTACCGGAGGTCAAACGACCAGCGAAAACGCTCGCTCCTGTTATCCAGCGAGCTGTGGGGCGTCAGCGGATGCAAAAGCACTATACCGCCGGCGCCGACGGGTAGTGGCTGGGCCCGGCTTTCATCGAGAAACCCCGCCGCGATCGCCGTCTGCCGCTGGGGACAGTGGGGATAGACCTTCGGCTTGCCGGGCACCGCCTGAAGGCAGCCCCTTTCGATCGTCGCGTCGGTGATGGCGACCCAGACGGTCACCATCGTCGTCGCGTCCGCTTCGGCATGGGCGACGGCCCGGTCCTGGTGCCAATCGGTGCCGCCGACATGGGCACGCACCTCGTCCGGCTTCAATGTCGCGGCCGGCGGCTTGATCCGAATGTGCTGGATCGGGTTGGACGTGATCTCCGGGCCGATCACGTCTTCGACCACATCGAGGATCGGCTCATGGGTGACCAGATCAAAGACCGCCGGACCGAAATGGAAGGGCGTGTCTGCCTCGATCACGCTGCCCGGCAGAGAGATGTCCATGGGCTGAAACCAATCGAGCCCCGCCCGGTAACAAGCATCGAGCTGGCCCCAAAAATCCAGGCCGTCAAGTGCCGAAATCCGGCCCGCCACCTGCCATTCTCGCACCAGCCCCGCCAGCAAGTCCTCATATTCCGCGCGAATTTTTGACAGCAGATCGGGCGCGATCACATTCTCGACGACCAGAAAGCCGTCCCGCTCGAATTGTTTCTTCTGGGCGTCGCTCAACATCGCATCGCTTCCCGTGGTACCGATCGATCAGTTAACAGGCTTAGGCGCGAGCGCCGCTTTCAGCTAGTCTTCAGCGCCGTTGCCTCTGCGGTCGCGGATCGCCGCCGTTGCCAGTTCGTCCGCCCGTTCGTTGAGATCATGGCCGGCATGGCCCTTGATCCAGGACCAGCGGATGTCGTGGCGGGCGGCGGCGGCATCGAGGCGCTCCCACAGGTCCTGGTTCTTAACCGGTTTCTTGGCGGCCGTCTTCCAGCCCCGGGCCTTCCAGCCTTTGAGCCATTCGGTGATGCCCTGGCGCAGATACTGGCTGTCGGTCACGAGTTCGACGGTGACCGGGCGCTTCAGGGTTTCGAGCGCGACGATGGCCGCCATCAGCTCCATGCGGTTGTTGGTGGTTTCGGGCTCGAAACCGCTCAGTTCCTTGGTGACGCCTTTGTATTCGAGGATCGCGCCCCAGCCGCCGGGCCCGGGATTGCCCGAGCAGGCGCCGTCCGTGTGGATCACGACCTCGGTCCCGCTTCGGTCCATGGATCAGGCCAGCCCGTAGAGACCAGGGCCGTCGAGCCCCCGGTGAAAACGCAGCTTTTTCAGATATTCCGTCGGATCCTTCGGGGTCACCAGCGCGCCTTCCACCCGGTGCAGCCAGTCATAGAGCCGGGTCAGCAAGAAACGCATGGCGGCGCCGCTGGCGAGAAGCGGCAGGCTCTCGATCTCGCGGCGATCCAGCGGACGAACCTCACCATAGCCCCGGGTCAGGGCCCGGGCCTTGGTTGCATTGTAGGAGCCGTCCCGTTCGAAGCACCAGGCGTTGAGGCAGATGGCGAGGTCGTAGACCAGGATCTCGCTGCAGGCGAAGTAGAAATCGATCAGGCCCGAAACCCGCTCGCCGTCGAAAAACACATTGTCCGGGAACAGATCGGCATGGATGACGCCTCTTGGCAAATCCGTGGGCCAGTCGCGGGCCAAGGTCTCCAACTCGCCGCTCACCTCGTCGGCGAGGCCCGGTGCGACTTCATCGGCCCTGGCGGCGCAGGCGCTGAACAGCGGCCGCCAGCCCGAATGGCCAAGGGCGTTCGGCCTCGACAGGCGATAATCCTGGCCCGCGACGTGCATGGCGGCAAGTGCCCGGCCGAGATCGTGGCACATCGGCACGGTGATCCGGCGGACGGCATAACCTTCGAGGAAAGTGACCAGGGCCGCCGGCTTGCCCAGGACCTCCTGCAGCGCCTGACCATTCTTCGCTTCCAGCGGCACGGGACATCGAATGCCGCGGTCCGCCAGATGGCGCATCAGGCCCAGAAAGAAGGGCAGATCGTCCGGATCAACGCGTTTCTCGTAGATCGTCAGCACGCAGCGCTGCCGGTCGGTCGCCACGAAAAAGTTCGAATTCTCGACCCCTTCGGCGATGCCGTGCCAGGTGGTCAGGCGCCCCACGTCATAGCGTTCGAGCAGCTCCTCGATATTCGCCGTATCGATCTCGGTATAGACGGCCACAGACCCAGCGACGCCTGGTCAGGAAGCCCGGCGCACCGGCGTCGGAGGCGCGCGGAAGGTCACGTTCTCCTCGATGACGTTGACCTCCTCGACGGTGACGTCGAACTCCCGGCGCAGTCGTTCAATCACACCCTGAACCAGGATTTCAGGCGCCGATGCGCCGGCCGAAATCGCCACGTTGCGCACGCCGTCAAACCAATGGGGTTCGATCTGTTCGGCGCTTTCGACGCGATGGGCCCGTTCGCAGCCAGCATCGCGGGCCACTTCGACCAGCCGGTTCGAATTGGATGAATTGGGCGCGCCCACGATCAGCGTCAGATCGGCGTTCGCCGCAAGTTTGGCGATCGCCTTCTGCCGGTTGGTGGTGGCGTAGCAGATGTCCTCGTTGCGTGGCCCCTTGATGTCGGGAAATCTCTCTTTGATCCGCTGAAGGATGTCGGTGGTGTCAGCAACGGAAAGCGTGGTCTGGGTGGCATAGGCGAGCTGGTTCGGATCCGGTACCTCGACCTTGTCCGCATCCTCGACCGTTTGGATGAGGATCACGCTTCCTTCCGGCACCTGACCGATGGTGCCCTCGACCTCCGGATGGCCGTCATGGCCGATCAGGAGCACGGTTCGTCCCTGCTTGTGATGGGTTTCCACCTCACGATGCACCTTGCTCACGAGCGGGCAGGTAGCGTCCGCATAGATCAGCTTGCGGCGGCGGGCCTCCGCCGGCACGCTTTTCGGCACGCCGTGGGCGGAGAAGACGACGAGCGCGTCGTCCGGCACCTCATCCAATTCGGCGACGAAGATCGCGCCCTTTTCCTCGAGCGCGCGGACAACATGGCGGTTGTGGACGATTTCGTGGCGCACATAGACCGGTGGACCGTGGTCGATCAGGGCCCGCTCCACGATCTCGATCGCCCGTTCGACACCGGCGCAAAACCCCCGGGGGCTGGCGAGGAGAACGTTGAGAGATGGCTGGCTCATGAGCTCGAACTTTTCCGGTGCATCGGTTTCGTGGCGGGCGCGACGCCTCAGCGGGAGCAGTGGTCGAAACCCCGTAGGTTTCACCCCGGCGCTTGTCGCCGACCCTATTCCCAGCCTAGGTGCGACACGCCTAGCATTATTCAATGCGAATGACGAAAGCTAATGGGCGATCAACGATAGCTGGTGGCCGAGCCGCCCTGTTGCGACGCAGCAAACTGCTGGTATGGTCCCCAACTCCCGCGCAAAGCAGAGGACCCGACAGAGCGATGAAGCCCTCGATCAGGCCCGAGATCCCTCGTTTCAGCAGCGGACCGACGACCAAGCGGCCGGGCTGGTCGGTCGATGGGTTGACGGGCGCTACTCTCGGCCGTTCGCACAGGAGCGGTGAAGCCAAGGCCAAACTGCAAAAGGTCATCGACCAGACCCGCTCGATCCTTGCCATTCCGGACGATTATCGGATCGGCATCCTGCCTGCTTCGGACACCGGCGCTTTCGAATGCGCCATGTGGTCGATGCTGGGCGCGAGACCCGTCGACCTCCTGGCTTGGGAAAGCTTCGGCAAATCCTGGGTCACAGATGCGGTCAAACAGCTGAAACTCGCCGACACCCGGGTGTTGGAGGCGGACTACGGCGAGATCGCCGATCTTTCGGCCGTCAATCCTGCCTCAGACGTCGTATTCACCTGGAACGGCACCACCTCCGGTGTCCGGGTGCCCGACGGGGATTGGATCAGAGCCGAGCGAAGCGGGCTCACCTTGTGCGACGCCACCTCGGCGGTCTTCGCGCTGCCGATGGATTGGCGCAAGCTCGATGTCACCACCTGGTCCTGGCAGAAGGTGCTGGGCGGTGAGGCGCAGCACGGCATGATGGTTTTGAGCCCGCGCGCGGTCGAACGTCTCGAAAGCTACCAGCCACCCTGGCCCCTGCCGAAAATCTTTCGCCTGACCAAGGGGGGCAAGCTGGTCGAGGGGCCGTTCATTGGCGAGACGATCAACACGCCGTCGATGCTCGCGGTCGAGGACGTGCTGGACTCGCTCGCCTGGGTCGAGCGGGAAGGCGGGCTGGACGGCATGATCCGGCGAACGCACGCCAATCTCGCCGTTCTGGAGGAGTGGGTTTCGGCGACGTCCTGGGTCGAGTTCCTGGCCAAGCGGCCGGAGATCCGCTCACCGACCTCGATCTGCCTCAAGATCGTCGATCCGTTGATTGCAAGCTTAAGCCCGCCCGACCAACTCGCCTTCGTCAAGACGTTCAGCGCGACCCTGGCTAACGAAGGCGTGGCCTACGATGTGGCCGGTCACCGGGACGCGCCGCCGGGTCTTCGCATTTGGGGTGGTGCGACCGTCGAGCGGCGGGATCTGGAAGCGCTGATGCCATGGCTCGATTGGGCCTATGTTGAATGCAGCCGATCGATGGCCGCCTGAAGATCGAGATGCCGATGACAAAAGTTTTGATTGCCGACAAGCTGAGCCCACGCGCTGCCGAGATCTTCCGCAACCACGGTATCGAGGTCGATGAGAAGGTCGGTCTCGAAGAGAGCGCGCTGCGCTCGATTATCCGTGACTATGACGGGCTTGCGGTTCGCTCCGCGACCAAAGTCACGGCCACGCTCCTGGACGCGACCGATAGGCTTCGGGTGATCGGCCGCGCCGGTATCGGGGTCGACAATATCGATGTCGAGGGGGCGAGCGCCCGCGGCATCGTGGTGATGAACACGCCCTTCGGCAATTCCACCACCACTGCCGAGCACGCCATCGCCATGATGTTCGCCCTGGCCCGTCAATTGCCGGCCGCCGACCGTTCGACCCGCGCTGGCAAGTGGGAAAAATCCCGCTTCATGGGTGTCGAGCTGACCGGCAAGACACTTGGCGTCGTTGGCTGCGGCAATATCGGATCGATCGTTGCGCTTCGGGCCTGTGCGCTGCAGATGAAGGTGATCGCCTATGATCCCTACCTGTCGCCGGAGAGCGCCACGGAGCTCGGCATCGAGAAGGTCGAGTTCGATCAGTTGCTTGCCCGGGCGGATATCATCACGCTCCACACACCGCTGACCGACGGTACCCGCAACATCCTCGATGGCAAGGCCTTGGCCAAAACCAAACCCGGGGTCCGCATCGTCAATTGCGCCAGGGGCGGGCTGATTGATGAAAGCGCGCTCGCGGAGAGCCTGAAGTCCGGCCACGTCGCCGGCGCGGCGCTCGATGTCTTCGCCACGGAACCGGCCCGCGAGAGCCCCTTGTTCGAGATGGAGAACGTCGTCGTCACGCCCCATCTGGGTGCGGCCACCAGCGATGCGCAGGAAAATGTCGCGGTCCAGGTGGCCGAGCAGATGAGCGCCTATCTTTTGACCGGTGCCGTGGTCAATGCGCTGAACATGCCGGCGGTCACGGCCGAGGAAGCGCCGAAACTCGAACCCTATATGCGGCTCTGCCGGCAGCTCGGCAGTTTTGCCGGCCAATTGACCGAAACCGGGCTCAAGGGTGCGACGATCACCTTTGCTGGCGCCGCCGCGAGCCTCAATACGAAGCCAATGGTAGCCAGCTTGCTGGAAGGGCTGTTGAAGCCTCTGCTCACGAGCGTCAACATGATCAATGCGCCCTTGATCGCCAAGGAACGCAATATCGATGTCGCCGTAACAACCCGAGATCTCGTCGACGGCTACACCACCCTCGTGACCCTTTCGGTAGAGACCGAACGGGGCACAAGGTCGGTTTCCGGAACCCTGTTCCAGGATTGCGAACCCAGGATCGTCGAGATCCGAGGTATTCGGATGGATGCCCATCTGGCGCCGCGCATGCTCTATATCCGCAATCAGGACAAGCCCGGTTTCATCGGCGCGCTGGGGCAGGAAATGGGCAGGGCGGACATCAATATCGCGAGCTTCCATCTGGGCCGGGATCAGCCCGGCGGCGACGCGATCGCGCTCCTGGAGATCGACGGCGACGTCAGCCCCGAGGTGATCGCCCGCCTTCGCGGCATTCCCCAGGTGGTACAGGTGAAGCCCCTGTCATTCTGATTGCCGGACGACGCGCGCGGGCGACTGCGATGCTGGCCACCGCGTGGCGAAGGCTCGCTCTATTGGCCAGCCTGAGCGTGCTGCAGTCTGCATGCGCGGCGTCCGGTGGAGAGCTGGTTCGCCTCGAGGCGGCATCTTCGTTGGCCGAAGCCTCCGTTCATCGGCCGCTGACGTCCGTCTTTCGGGGAGAGCTCACTTCCGATGATCCACGGTTTGGCGGGCTTTCCGGCATCGACCTCGATCCGGACGGTTCGACCCTTTGGCTGGTCGGCGACCGGGGTACTGTCTGGCAGGCGCGTCTGCAGATGGGTGAGGGCGGCCGTGTCGATCATCTTGCCAATTGGCAGGCCACAGAATTGTCGCGACACCAAGCGCAAGCGAAGTCTATGGACGCTGAAGCGCTGGTTGTTCGAGACGAAAACATCGCCGTGGCTTTCGAGGGCGATCATCGGGTCAATCTTTTGGAGCGATCCCCTTTCGAAAATCCTGAGCAGAAGCCGCGCGTGGTCTGGCGAGCCCCCGACGACGCGCCGCTCTCATCGAACGGCGGTATCGAGGCGTTGAGCGACCTCCCGGACGGCGGCCTGATCGCTATCGGCGAAGAGGTCAATCGGGATGGCTTGGCACCGGTCTGGGTTTTCGGTGCCGGCGATCCTCGTGAAGGGACCTACCGGCCGGCACCGGGTTTCAGTCCGACCGGGGCGGACCGTCTCGGCACGATGTTGGTGATCGTCGAACGAAGCCTGTCGTTGCTGGGCGGCTGGCAGGCGCGTCTGACCTGTGTGGCTGTGCCGCCAGTTGATGGCGAAGTCGCCTTTCGTCCCGTGGAACTGGCGCGTTTCAGCGCCGATGACGATGTCGACAATCTGGAGGCTGTCACGCTTCTTCGCCGAGGCGAGGACGTGCATCTGTTCCTGGTATCGGACGACAATTTCAGCGGCTTGCAGAAAACGGTTCTGCTTCAGTTCCGCGTCAAATCTCTGGACTTGGCAGCGGCGGGATGCCTCTAGTTTTCGGCTGGCGTGCTCGCCTGCTCCAAACGCTTGCGCAGACGCCGCAACTCCGGTGGCAGGTCGGCCGGCTTGGAGCGCAGCAAAAACCCGTCGAGACCACCATGCTTTTCGATCGTGCGCAGGGTGTTGGCGGCTATCTTGAGCCGCACCGAGGATTTGAGGGTCTCGCTGTAGAACCGCCGCGACTGGATGTTGGGCAGATAACGCCGCCGGGTCTTGTTGTTAGCATGGCTGACATTGTTGCCAGCTTGCACACCTTTGCCGCTGATGAGGCAGCGCCTCGCCATGAGAATTCCCCTCGTCACATCATGCTGAGCTGGTGTTCGTGGACCGCTCGAGCGGGCAAGCCTGTTGGCAGCCTGCTCGCGAGGCGCGCGAAAGCAGGCCAGGTGTCTAATGGTCGATGGCCGCGCGGTCAAGCCGTGACCGTGGTCAGGCTTGCGTGTCTAGAGGTCCCATCCGGCGATCAAAACTGTCGCCAGGGCTGACAAATGTTTCGATCGGGCCTAACCCGGTCTGCACCCGTAGCTGAAAACAAAAGTGGCGATGTAGATCAGTGCGCCTGCGGGATGCGAGGACGAGACCGTGCGAAGAAAAACAAAGAGGGCACGCCGCCTGCTCGTGGCTGCTGTCCTGCTAGCGGGTTCATGGGTTGACCATGCCGAGGGAGCCGCGATCGCCCAAGATCTCACGCTTTTGGCGCGTGACGTGGATGCAATGCGCGCGCTGATCGAGGTGTTCCAATGGCCTGAGGAGCCGCGGGCTTTTCTGGGTGCCGACGTCGTTACCACCTCATTCGGCGCCGACACACCACCTCATCTCCGAGCGTTGGCGACGATGCAGCAGTCGGTGGAAAAACGGACCAACAGCATCATGGCGGAGTCCGGCGTCGACGGTGACCCGGCAATCGAGGTCCAGCTGGTCCGTCGCTTGGCGCTTACCAATGAGCTTATTCAAAGTCTGATCGCGCGGTCGGACGTGCCGTCAGCAACCTGGCGGGAATTGGAGAAAGAACTCGCACGTGTCGCTGAATTGGTCGCCGCCTGGGACGGTCGCGCGGGCGAGCCCTGATTTCTCCCAATGAAATCCAAATAGGTCTCTTAAAAGTTGAATATCTTCTGATAAAATCGCATTTTGGCTCTATGCTTCTGGATCACTACCAGCCACGCCGGCCGGAAAGAGACAGACCACGCGTATCCTGCTCGATGAACCGGACCTCCCGCTCGACCTGGTCGATGCGCCGTTCCAGACGGACGATCAATCGGCAGAGGGCGAAATTTTCGCTCCCCTCTTCGAGCCCTTCCAACAGGCAGGTCTGCCGGTCTTCTTCCGCGGCTGCCAACGCTTGGTCTTCGATATTGGCGCAGCCGGCGGCAATCGTGCCAACGGCAACGACCAGTCCCATATGGCGAAGGGATGCCAGGCGTCGCCCGCGCCATTCGAATGTGTCAGCTTTCATCTCAGTCTCCGGTCAGCCTTTGCCAGAACGCTCATCTTCGGATGTGTCATGCTCTTGCTCGAATGCAAACGCCGTACATGTTTCCACCAAGCGGTCCGTTTTCGCGCGTACCCAGGAACGAGAGCGGCAGATCCAAGAGAAGCCTCACCCCGTCTTCCATGGTACGGAAAAGACACCTGGTCAAACCAAAGGGGCCGGCGTTGGAACGAACAAGAACGTTGGGACGCCGATGACCGGACTAGACGGGTCACCTCGCACACTCGTGAAAACAGTATGACCGACCGGGTCGCGCGCACGGCTAGCCGGTCCCACACCGAAGTGCTCGCCGAGCATGTCGACATTGCGGACAAGGATATCCTTGAGGTCGGTTGTGGCAAAGGCGCGCTGGCCCGGTGGATGGTGCGCCGGGGAGGGCGAGTGATCGCGTCCGATCCGGCCTTGGACATTCTTCGCTCGATCGACGCCATCATCGAGAGCGAGCGACCTCAACCGCTTTGCGCGGCGGCAGAGTGCCTGCCGCTGCCGGATGAACAGTTCGATCTACTGGTCTTTTTCAACAGTCTGCACCACGTCAAAGGCATGGACGACGCGTTGCGCGAGGCGGCGAGAGTGCTTCGGGCCGGGGGCCATTGCTACGTGGCGGAGCCCGAGGCGGCGGGTTCTTGCTTCGACCTCATTCAGCCGGTCGACGACGAGACGGAAATCCGTCGGGCGGCAGCGCAGAGCCTTGAAAGGGTGGAACCGTACGGCCTGCGCCATGCGCAGCGAACGCACTATGTGGCGTCGGTCGTATACCCTGACTTCGAGACGCTTAAACGACAGCTTATGGATGTGGATCCCGCACGCAAAGATCGTCTAAGGCAGTTTGAAACGACGCTCGCGAAAAGCTTTGCAGAACGGGGCGTCGCCCATGACAAAGGCACCGCCTTCGCTCAGCCGATGCGTATCGACTTGCTTGAGAAGGCTCATCAGCCTGCCGTCAATGACCTTTGCCGATGACGACAGCGTTTTGGACCAGTGAAGATGTTCAGGGTTGATGTTCTCGGAGAAGCCAGTAAAACCGCGCTCCGCTCAACCGGAGGAGACGTCGGTAACCTCGTCAACGCAGGTTGCTGCAAGTGGTTGCTGCAAAACCGCAAATGACAAATTGCCAAAAAACACAGGATAATCAGATGGATAATGGCTCGGTCTCGTGTCGTTGTTTCGGTCGTGAGGATCGACAATCCGTCGTTCGGAGCTCCCGGCTCCTTGTGGAATGCTTTACCAACGCCGTGCCGGACGCCCGCTGAGATGGTGGATCTGGCCAGGATCTTGGCGCCGGAGCGGATCGTTCTCGATCTCAAGGCGAGCAGCAAACGCCAGGTTTTGAATGACCTGGCGGCATACGCCGCCGACGCGTCAGGGATCGAGCAGGCGGTGGTCAAAACGGCGCTCCACGAGCGCGAGCAATTGGGCAGCACCGGCGTTGGCGACGGCATCGCCCTGCCGCACGCGCGGCTGGCGGGCCTGGATCGCTTAATTGGCATTTTCGCCAGGCTGCAGAAGCCCATACCCTTCGAGGCCCTGGATGACGGTCCGGTCGACCTCGTTTTCTTGCTGCTGGTTCCCCAGGACTGTGCTTCCGAGCATCTCAAGACGTTGGCACGGATCGCGAGGACGCTCCGTTCCGACCGACTTTGTTCTGATTTGCGCCGATTGAACGAGCCCGGCACCGTTTGGCAAATCCTCACCGGACGGGCGGGCGAACACGCGGCCTGACGACCGGTTGACCGGCAAAAGGGGTATCCAGGCATCGGTCGTGGCCGACCGGTATGGCGCTATATTGATCACCGGCGGGCCCGGCGCCGGCAAGAGCAGCCTGGCGATGGCGATGGTCGCCGCCGGCTGGCACCTGTTGGCTGATGATCTGGCGTCGCTGAGCGTGCGCCGAGGTCGGCTTTGGGTCACTGGTCCGGGAGTGGGACCGCGGCTCGGCGATGTTCTCCTGGCGGTGAGGGGGCTGCCGATCATTCGCTGGCCGAGCGGGCTCGAGACAGCCGTGGACGCTGAGATCGCCATCGAAGCGAACGTGGAGCGAGAACTCTTGCCTTTCGCGATGCAAACGCGCGAGCGCCACGGTATTTCAATTCCGCTCTGGACGATCGACCCTGGTCTGGCCGTTGGCGCCGATCATGTTAGCATGTTGGTTGCCGCTTACCGGCGCGGAGAGATCGCTTGCGACGTGTGATCATCGTGACGGGAATGGCCGGGGACGGCCGCCCCACCGCCTTGCACACGCTGGAAGATCTGGGCTATGAGGCGGTCGATAACCTGCCGATTGCGCTGCTCACCCGATTGATCGACCCTGATGATGCGTGGGATCAGCCCTTTGCGATCGGCATCGACAGCCGGCGTCGGGCGTTCGACCCTGAAGCTCTGATCAGGGCTGTGAGAAAACTGCGGGATCGAAGCGAGCAGGTCACTCTCTTGTTTCTCGACTGCGACGACGACGTCCTCTCCCGGCGCTTCACCGAGACCAGGCGTCGGCATCCCCTAGCCGATCACGCGCTTCTGGACGGTATCGCGCGCGAACGGGAGGTGACCAAGCCGCTCAAGGCCGCGGCCGATATGGCCCTGGATACCAGTCTTTATTCCGTCCACGACCTGCGCCGCGAGATCAGTCATCGCTTTCAGCTGGGTGGCGAGCAGCATTTGTCGATCGCGGTCAAATCCTTTTCTTTCAGGGTCGGGCTACCCCGCGAGGCCGACCTTGTGTTCGATGTCCGTTTTTTGAGGAACCCCCACTGGCGCGAAGATTTACGAGAGTTCACAGGCCTCGACCAGTCGGTCCAGGCGTTCATCAGTGAAGATGACAATTTTGCGCCACTGATGCAGCGGTTGGAAAGCTTGCTGATCCCACTCTTGCCCGCCTATCTACGCGAGGGCAAAAGCTATCTGACGATTGCGGTCGGCTGCACGGGCGGCAAACATCGCTCGGTGTTCGTCGCGGAAACGCTCGCCCACCGCATACAAGAGGCGGGATGGGACGTCGAACTGTTGCACCGAGACATACCACACAGGGGCGCGGAACGAGAGCGGATGCAAATCTCGTGATCGGGATGGTGCTCGTCACTCACGGCAGGCTGGCAGCCGAATTCGTCGCTGCCATGGAGCATGTCGTGGGGCCGCAAAGCCAGATCGCCACCGTCTGTATCGGGCCGGACGATGAAATCGAGCAGCGCCGCGAGGACATCGTCGCCGCGGTTCAGGCGGTCGACACCGGTAGCGGCGCCATTCTGCTCACCGACATGTTCGGCGGAACCCCTTCCAATCTGGCGATCTCGGCCATGAATTCGGACCGGATCGAGGTGATCGCCGGGATCAACCTGCCGCTATTGATCAAGCTCGCGGAGCTCCGCGGGGACGCTGAGCTGGACACGGCCGTCGCCGAGGCCCAAGAGGCGGGGCGCAAATACATTGCCGTTGCCCGAAATCTGCTGGCGGTGGCCGGCGGCAAGGCGCGTGAGTGAAGCGCAAGTCCTCTGCGTGCGGGTCGTCAACAAAAAGGGCCTGCATGCGAGGGCCGCAGCCAAGCTCGCAACGACTGCCGAACGGTTCACGTCCGAGCTCAGCGTGACCCGGGGCGATTTCACGGTCGAGGCCCGGTCGATCATGGGCTTGATGATGCTTGCGGCCAGTCAGAACAGCGAGATCCTGATTTCGGCTACGGGCGAAGACGCGGAACAGGCGCTTACCGCGCTCGCCCGCCTGGTCGCGTCCGGCTTCGAGGAAGGCTATGACTAAGGGGGTATAACCAGCGGGTACGCCCGCCTATTGCCCGGTGACAAACGCTCGTGCTTTATCGCGGCGCAACAAGAGCCGCAGACGCTTTCGCGCCTCATCTTCATATGGATTGCCCGATCATGACGGACGGTAACGACTACAAGGTCAAGGACATTACGCTTGCGCCCTGGGGCCACAAGGAGATCGCCATCGCCGAAAAGGAGATGCCGGGCCTGATGGCGTTGCGCGAGGAATTCGGTTCGAGCCAGCCTTTGAACGGGGCTCGGATCTGCGGCTGCCTGCACATGACGGTCGAAACCGCCGTGTTGATCCGGACCCTGGTCCACCTCGGCGCCAGCGTGCGCTGGTCGTCGTGCAACATCTTCTCGACCCAGGACCATGCGGCGGCGGCGATCGCCGATCAGGGGGTCCCGGTCTTCGCCTGGAAGGGGGAAACCGAGGAGGAGTATGATTGGTGCATCAGACAGACGATCGAGGGTCACGACAGTTGGCGGCCCAACATGTTGCTGGATGATGGCGGCGATCTGACCATCATGATGCATCAGGACTATCCTGATCTCATGGACGGGGTGCGCGGCGTCTCCGAGGAGACGACGACCGGCGTCCACCGGCTCTACGAGATGGAGCGGGCCGGCACGCTGAAAACGCCGGCGTTCAACGTCAACGACAGCGTCACCAAATCCAAATTCGACAATCTCTACGGTTGTCGTGAGAGCCTGGTTGACGGCATCAAACGGGCCACCAGCGTCATGCTGGCCGGCAAGACCTGCGTCGTCGCCGGCTATGGTGACGTCGGCAAGGGCTCGGCGGAATCCTTACGCTCCCAGGGCGCCAAGGTGATGGTCACCGAGATCGATCCGATCTGCGCGCTGCAGGCGGCGATGGAAGGCTATGACGTCGTGACCATGGAGGACGCCGCCCCCAAAGCCGACATTTTCGTGACCGCCACCGGCAACAAGGACATCATCACCCTCGACCATATGCGGGAGATGAAGGACGGCGCCATCGTCTGCAACATCGGCCATTTCGACAATGAGATCCGGGTCGCCGATCTCCAGAACTACAAATGGACCGAGGTGAAGCCACAGGTCGAAGAGGTCGAGTTCCCGGACGGCTAGAAGATCATCGTTCTGGCCAAGGGCCGGCTGGTTAATTTGGGGTGCGCGACGGGTCATCCCAGTTTCGTGATGAGCGCATCCTTCACCAATCAGGTGCTGGCTCAAATCGAGCTTTGGACCAATGCTCGCAAGTACGAGAAGAAGGTTTATGTCCTGCCGAAGCACCTCGATGAGAAGGTTGCGGGTCTGCATCTGGAGAAGCTGGGGGTCAAGCTGACCAAGCTCACCACCGATCAGGCGGCCTATCTGGGCATTGAACAACAGGGGCCGTTCAAGCCTGAAGCCTACCGCTACTGATACTGAGCTGGTTCGTGGCCGTCTGATCCTGGCGGACGAGGCGGCCACCCGAAAGCTTGCCCGGCATCTCGCTTCGGCCATGCAGCGAGGCGATGTAATCGGTCTTGAGGGTTCGCTCGGCGCTGGCAAAAGCACGCTCGTCCGGGAGATGATCCGGAGCCTTGCCGGCGCGCCGATCGAGGTGCCGAGCCCGACCTTCTCGCTTCTCCAGGTCTATGAACTGCCGGTTTTGCGGATCGTTCACGCCGATCTATATCGACTGACGGGCGGGGAGGTCTGGGAGCTAAGCCTGGAGGAGGAGGCCGAAGACAGCTGCCTTCTCATCGAATGGCCCGACCGTCTGCCGCCGGGCCTTTTTGCCGACAGGCTGACCATCAGCTTCGACATGAAGGCCGACGGGTCCCGCCCGGTGGTTTTGTCCGGTCCCGCCAGACGATGGCGGCAAACGATCGAAAACCTGGTTCAGCGTTCCAGCGTGTAGAGCATGCGCGGCTGGCTGACGCCTCGAAGGGCGAACCGGCCGAGTTGAATCAGCCGGTGCTGGTGGTCCGGGGCGGCGGCGGCAAATTGATCGGAAATCACAACCGTCTGTTCCAGGGATTTGCAGAGCTCGCCGATCCGGCTCGCCTCGTTCACCGCCTGGCCGATCACCGTGAAGTCGAGCCGATCTCGGCTGCCGATATTGCCGTAGAGGACCGTGCCCTCGTGGAGCGCGATCGCCGCCTCGGTCGCAGGCTCGCCTTGTGCACGCCTTTCCGCCGAAAGCTCCTCGATCGCGGCGAGCGCATTGTCGGCGGCATCCATGGCGGCGCCGTGGGCATCGCTCAACTCATCGGCACTGAAAGTCGCGAGGATTCCGTCACCGACGAATTTCACGACCTGACCGCCCGCCTTTTGGATGCAATCGGCGATCCGTTCGGCATAGGCGTTGAGCAGCGACAAGGTCGCCTCGCCCGGAAGCGTGTCGCTGAGCCGGGTGAAGCCGCGCAGATCGCTGAACCAGATCACCGTGCGGATCGTCTCAGGGGTGCCCCGTTCGATCGCTCCCTCGATGACCCGACGTCCGGCATCGCGCCCCAGATAGGATTCCATCAGCACCTGTGACGCGCCCACCGAGATCACAATCTTGTAGATCGCGGCGAGCGAGCGCAGCAGCCGCGCCAGCGCTTCTTTGTCCGTTTCGTCAAAGCCGCCTGGCTTATCGGTGATCCAAGAGCAGAGGATGCCCTCCACCGGACCGACCGAACTGCCCGAGGGATACTCGACCATCTGCGCGAAATATTCGGTGCCACCCAATTGGGCGAGCCTGGCTAGAAGCGGAAACCGGTTGGTTCCCTCGCCCTTTTCAAGACGAAGCGCCAGGCGTTCCAGCTTGCTGTCCACCATGTGGAAGAAGGGGCTGGTCAACCATTCGTCCGGATCGCGACTGACGTCGTAGCGGTCGTACTGCTCACGCAGGAGCCCCTGGTTGCGGCTCCATATGTAACCCTGGGCCTCGAGAATGGGATGCAACAGGAAACTGCCGAGCGCGGCGCGCATCAACGGCACGCCGGCACCGGCGACACGTTCGCAAAAGCCGTCGAATATGGGACCGAAGTCGGTGGCGTCGTTGGTCCGGTCGATCAGCCACTGTTCAATCGTCTCGACATCGTCCCGTGCGATGGTCACCCCTCACGCTCCTCGACTTTCGGCGGTGCCTTGCCCATGCTTGCGCTGGCCTGCTTCTGATTGATGGGTCTTGCCCCTGGTTGATGGAAAGTCTGACCATGTCGGCGACGAAAGTCACGTCCGCGCACCCTGATGACCGTGCCGAGACCTCCCGCTTCCGCTTCTACGATAACCGCCAGAAATATCTCCTTTTCGTCACCACAACCGGCGAGAAATGGGCGATTGCCGATCGCATCGGCCGCGAAGTGGTCAAGCTCAGACCCGAGCCGCCCGGCATCCGGCTATTCGACGCAGGCGTCGGCGACGGCTCCGTTCTGGCCCAGGTGATGCGCCAGCTGCACCGCCGCTTTCCGACGATCCCGCTTCTGGTCGTCGGCAAGGAGATCAGCATCGAGGACGTGCGCCTGCTTCTGGAGAAGATGGCTGACCGGTTCCGCGAGCATCCCCAGACCGTCCTGGTCATGACCAACATGCTCTACAGCGAGGCGCCCTGGCTGCCGCCCCGGGCTAGCATTCCGGCTTCAGCCGTCAATTGGTACGAAGCGCCGCTGAAAGGTGACACGGCCGACGAATTCGACGAGTAGATTAAGGATTTGGGCGAGACGATCGTCGAGGGCTGGCAGGTGACGGCCAGTCCCAAGACCGGCAATCCCCTCTATGTTCAGCCGTCGGTCTTGGTTCTTTACCGCCAGGATCACGCTTTCGTTCTGGATTCGCTGATTCCGAGACCGGACCGGGTGCCGGGGGGCTATGATCTGGTCCTCGCTTCCCAGCCCTTCCGCGCCCGGACACCCGCGGCCGCCAAGGCGAGAAATGTTCTGGTGCCGCTGGCGCGCTCGCTCGACCGGGGCGGGCGGATGGTCGTGATCCAGAGCTGCGGTGATGATCCCGGCCTCGAGATCATCCGCGAGATCTGGCCCGACGAAGAGCCCTTCGTTGCCGATCGCGAGCAGCTGGCCCAAGCCATGCGCGAGGCGATGGAGGGCGACCAGCGTGGCCTGATCTTCACGACGGGGAGCGACGAGCAGGCGATTTTTCGCTTTCATCTGCACACGCTGCCCTCCGAACTCGGCGACAGTATCGGCACCTCGACGCTTCTGGCGGCCTGGAACGCGGCCACCTACGTCGCTCAGATCGAGGACCAGCGTTACACGGCGGCGATTTCGACCCCGGCCTATCTGGAAGCAACCCGCAAGGTGCTGAACCGCCACGGCGGTCTGTGGTTCAATGACGAAAGTTTCGTCGTTTCACGGTCCCGGCGGTGATGGTGCCTGGCTATATCCCTTTTCCAGCAATGAGCCGAAGACAGCTCACCTTCGGCCTCGGGAGTTTGATGATGACACCTTCCGCCATGGCGGCGCCTTTGTCAGACCCCTGGACATACGCAGAACCCCAAGATCTCGGTTTTGATCCCGGTCTTGGCGACAAGCTGGAGGCGGGAATCCGATCGGGCCTTCTCCCGGGGCTCCATTCGGTCCTGGTCGTTCGCTCGGGGAAGATCGTGCTCGAGCGCTACTGTGAGGGTGAGGATGAAAACTGGGGCAGGCCCCTGGGCCGCGTCAGTTTCGGCCCTGACACGCTCCACGATCTCCGCTCCATCACCAAAAGCGTCGTCAGCCTGCTCTACGGGATCGCCCTTGACCGGGGCGTCGTCCCTCCCCCGGAGGCGCCTCTCCTAGCCCAGTTCCCGGAATATCCGGAGCTGGCGGCGGATCCCGAGCGCGCGGCGATCAGAATAGAGCACGCGCTGACCATGACGCTCGGCACCGAGTGGAACGAGTGGCTTCCTTATACCGATCCCGCCAACAGCGAGATCATGATGGAGCGGGCCGAGGACCGCTACCGGTTCATCCTCGAACGGCCGGTCGTGAACCCGCCCGGCGAGCGCTGGGTCTACAATGGTGGCTGCACGGCCCTGATCGCCCGGCTGATCGTCAAGGGATCCGGGCAAACGCTCGCCGCCTTCGCCGACCAAGCCCTCTTCAAGCCGCTCGGCATCGAGACGTTCGAGTGGCGAACCGGCTCGGACGGCATCTACTCAGCGGCTTCCGGGCTCCGCCTGACACCCCGCGCCATCGCTCGCATCGGCCTGCTCGCACTGGCCGGCGGTAAATGGGGTGATGAGCAAATCGTTTCCGCCGATTGGCTGGATCGGTCGTTCAAACCGGCAATCGATACCGGCGAAGGGCTCGACTACGGCCGGTTTTGGTGGTTGGCGAAGGATTATGTGCCGGGGCTCGGCGAGCCCAAGCCTTGGATGGCCGGTTTCGGCAATGGCGGCCAGCGGCTGTGGATCATGCCCGCGGCCGATCTCTGCGCGGTGGTCACCGCCGGCAAATACTATCAGCCCGATGACTGGGTCTATCCGACCAGGGTCTGGCGGGAGATCGTCCTCGCCAACCTGATGAAAGCTTGAGCGTTTTTCCGTTCGATTGTCGTGAGACGTCTCATGACGATCGGCCGTCGCATGCTACCGTTTGACAAAGCGCGCAATCATCCTCATATGCAATTTGCGTCGGCGCGATAAGCGCTTGAGTGGGTTCGCGTGAAACGCGAGCGGCGAACAGATCGCTCCTAGACCCACATCTTCAGGCGTCACCAATCCATTCTACGCCCTGATTTCACGCGGGTCGTTTCACCGAGCCCGCGCTGACACGCGTCCGCGTGCGCCCATATTGCGAAAGTCCAAAGTGACCAATTTTTCCGATCTTGATCTTGCCGAGCCCGTGAACCGGGCGCTCGCCGGCGAGGGCTACACCCAGCCGACCCCTATCCAAAGCCAAGCCATCCCACATGTGCGGGCCGGGCGTGATCTTCTGGGGATCGCCCAGACGGGCACCGGCAAAACCGCCGCCTTCGCGCTGCCGATCCTCGATCGCCTCGGCCGCCAGGCCCAACCCCTGCCCCGCAAGAGCGCGCGCGTCCTGGTTCTGGCGCCGACCCGGGAACTAGCGGGCCAGATCGCCGAGGCGTTTCGGATCTACGGCCAGTTCCTGAGGCTCAGCGTCGTCACCGTGTTCGGCGGCGTGCCGGTGAGCCGCCATGTTCGCCAGATGCAGCGGGGTGCCGACGTGCTGGTGGCGACGCCCGGCCGGCTGATCGACCTCCTGGACCAGCGGGCCGTCACCTTGAGCGATGTCGAGGTCCTGGTGCTGGACGAAGCCGATCAGATGCTCGATCTCGGCTTCATTCACGCGCTTCGAAAGATCGCGGCCCTCCTGCCGCAAGAACGGCAGACGCTGTTGTTCTCGGCGACCATGCCCAAGGCCATTGCCAGCCTCGCCGCCAGCTATCTGAATGACCCAGTGAAGGTCAGCGTGGCGCCGGTGGCAAGCACCGCTGAGCGCGTCGAACAACGGGCGACCTTCGTCAGCCAGGGCCAAAAACAGGCCTTGTTGAACCTCACACTGAAGAGCGACGGCGTTGACCGGGCGCTGGTTTTCACCCGCACCAAGCATGGCGCCGACCGGGTCGTCCGCCATCTGGCACGGACCGACATCGAGGCGGTGGCGATCCACGGCAACAAGACCCAGGCGCAGCGGGAGAAGGCGCTGGAGGCCTTCCGGTCCGGTCGGTGCCGGGTTTTGGTGGCGACCGACATCGCCGCGCGCGGCATCGATATCGACGGCGTCAGCCATGTGATCAATTTCGAGGTGCCGAACGTGCCGGAACAATATGTGCACCGGATCGGCCGCACGGCCCGCGCCGGTGCCGCGGGCCTCGCCATCTCCTTCGTGGCCAATGACGAGCGTCCCTACCTGCGCGACATCGAGAAGTTGACCCGTCAGAAGGTGGCGATCGAAACGCTGCCCGACGGTTTCGCGCCGCAGCCGGCGCCGGCTCAACCCGGCCCGAAGCCGCGAGCTGCCGGCAAACGTCGCCGGCCCGATGGGGGTAAGGAGGCCCGACCGGTGGCTGGGTCACAACGGCCCAACAATCGCCGGCGTCGATCCAAGCGGCGCGCCGCCTAACCGGCTCTCAGCCGCGCCACGACGATCCGGAACGGGATCAGCGCGGCCAGCGCGATCAAAAGCTTCACCCCGAAATCGGCGACCGCCAGGCTGCCCCAAAGCGGCACCACCGGTCCCAGGCCCAGAAGCGGCAGCGGCTCGTTGGCCCAGCTCACGTCGTTGGCCGGCTCGATGAACGCCAGCGAGGCCGAGAAGGCGATCGAGAAGAACAGGGCCGTGTCGAGCGCGGAGCCGAGGGTCGAGGAGACCAGGGGCGGCCGCCACCAGACGCCCTGGCGCAGCCGGTCGAAGACGAAAACGTCCAGCAACTGGGCTGTCAGAAAGGCGGTGCCCGAGCCAAGCGCGATCCGCCAGGTCACCAGCGGCCCGAAGTCGCCCTCGATCTGGGTGCCGATTATCGAGCAGGCGACGCCGACCAGGAAACCGGCAAAAACCACCCGTCGGGCGAGAGCCGGCCCGTGCAGCCGGTTCATGATGTCGGTCACCAGGAAGGCGAAGGGGTAGGTGAGCGCGCCCCAGGTCAGCCACTGGCCCAACAGGAACTGGACCAGGATGTTGGAGACGGTGACCACCACCGCCATGGCGATGACGCCGGAGATGAGGGACGGCGCGTTTTTCATGAAGCCTTAGTCGGTTGTCGACGAAAACGATGGCGAGGCCGCGATAGACGTGCGGGTCAGCTCGTTCAACAGGAAAAACCGCCGTGCGTTATTTCGGTGACAGTTTACTAAATACCCGCATGGTCATATTGAGCATCGACGATCATCCTGATGTATTTAGTAAACTGTCACCGAAATAGTCAAACTGTCACCGAAATAGTAGAGCCATGGCCCGTCTCCCCCGCATCGTCATCCCCGGCATCCCCCACCACGTCACCCAACGGGGCAACCGGCGCCAGGAGGTTTTGCTCGAGGACGGCGATTTCCAGCTCAACAGGGACTTGGTGGTCGAGGCGGCGACCAGGGCCGGCTGCGAGATCTGGTGCTGGTGCCTGATGCCCAACCACGTTCACATGATCCTGGTGCCCGAGGACGAGGACGGACTGCGCCGCACCTTCGCAGACGCCCACCGCCGGTATACGGGCTACATCAACGCCCGGCTCCGGGTCACCGGCCATCTGTGGCAGGGCCGGTTCGGCTCGGCGGCCATGGATGACGCCCATCTCCATCACGCGGTGCGCTACGTCTCGCTCAACCCGGTCCGGGCGAAACTGGTCAAGCGGGCCAGGGATTGGGCATGGTCAAGCGTGGCTGACCATCTCGCCGGCCGCGACGATGGCCCGTTCAAGGCATCTCCCGTTCTCGAGCGGGTCGGTGATTTTCGCGCCCATCTCGCCGAGCCTTTCGACGAGGCCGAGGCGTTCGCCACGCTCCGCCGCGCCGAAACCATCGGTCGGCCGCTCGGATCCGCCACTTGGATCGAACAGCTGGAGAAACGGAGTGGACGCACACTCCGGCCGCAGAAACGTGGCCCCAAACCCAAGGGCGAGGGATCGAGTTAAGTGAATTTAGTAAACTGTCACCGTAATTGCATCGGTCGACCGCTAGGGTCTGCAGCCAGGATCAAAAAGCTGGAGAAAAGGAGCGGACGCACGCTCCTGACTCGGAAACGTGGCCCCAAGCCCAGGAGCGAAGGATCGGATTAAGT
>JBHJGP010000033.1:0-48703 GCA_050331695.1 Geminicoccaceae bacterium | reverse complement strand
ACGCCGCTCGTGATCTCCGCCTCGCGCACCCCCAAAAGCTCTCCCCCCAGAGCCTCGTAAAAACCCCGAGCGCGGTGATTGTCCTCCAGCACCCAAACGGCGGCCGCGGCGAACCCTCGGGTGGAGAGATGCACCGCCATGGCGTCCATCATCAACCGTCCGAGGCCCTGGCCGTGAAAGGATTGAAGCAGGTAAAGCGCGAAGAATTCGCCGAAATAGCCGGCCCGCATCAGGCCTGCCTCGCGCTGGGGGCCGGCGCCGGCGAAACCCACCACGTCGCCCCCGACCTCGAGGACGAGTGTTTTCTTGTCAGGCTCGTCTTCGGCCAGAATGTGTTGCCAGCGCCTTGTCCGTTTGGCGAGATCGAACCCTTCGAGAACGACCACCGGCATGATGCCGGTATAGGCTTCGCGCCAGCTCGCGATATGCACCCGCGCGATCGAGGCCGCGTCCTCGACAATCGCTTCGCGGATGAGATTGTCAGCCATGGCCGTCACGCGCGTTGTGGTTCATTCGAGGACTTCGAACCCGATCGTCAGGCGGCCGCCGGCCCCGCCGGAAGCATCGTCTTGAGTGAACGGCGTGGCGGTAAGCTGATGCTCGCCGTCGGTCAAGGGAAACGGATTGAAATCGCCGGCGCTGTCGCCGCCGAGCGCGTAGGGCGTGGCGTTCTCGATCTGCACGCCTGTCACACCATCATAGTCGAAGCGCACGCTTGCCGGTATCGGCCCGTCGAAGGCCGCCCTGACGGTCAACGCGGCCGGCAGCTCATCCAGGACCAGGCGGTCGCCATCGAGAAGAGGCCGGATATCGGTGTCGCTGTCGGCGTCCACGAGCATGAAACGGGCGACGACCGAGGCGCTGCTGGTGATCTCCACGGTGCCCATGTCGCACTCGTCGCCGCCCTCGGGCCGAGGCACGCCTCTTTGATCGAAACCCTCGCAAGCGTCAGCCGCGGGTCCGCCCGGCGGAAATGGAAAGCCCGCTCCCCGGGCCGGGCTGTCGCTGAAAGGTCGATGAACCCGGGTCGGCCCGCCGCTGGGAGTAAGCCCCGTCAGCGATGGGTCAGTGTCGCGCGCCCAGGTGTTGACGAGCGCCGGGAGTTCGCAGCCGCCGGTATCGCCAATCAGATTGTAGCGACTGTCCGAGGTCAGCGGTCCGACACAATCATGCGGTCCGTCCTGGCCGTCATTGCCGGCGATGATGCTGTTCTTGACCACCGTCGTGGCATCGTCGAGCGTGCGAATACCGCCGCCCAGAGACGAAGAAGGATCATTACCCGTGCCCTGATTGTCGGTCACCGTGACATTGTTGAGGAACGCGAAATCCCACTGACGGATACCGCCGGTACCGGCCGATGACGTCTGCCGAACCTGGTTCCCGCTCACGGTCACATTGCGCAGGTTCAAGAGCCCGTCATTGTGAATGCCGCCTGCCCGATTGCCCTCATTGTCACTGACCTCGCTCTCGAACAGCCGAAGCTCCCCCTGGTTCCAGAGCCCGCCGCCAAAGGCGCCAATGGCCAGATTGTCCCGAACCACCGAGCGCTCGAGGCTAAGGGTCGCGCCCGGCTCGATATAGCTGCCGCCGCCACCGGTCGTCGCTTCATTGTCGCGGACAACCACGTCGCTCATCTCGACCTCACCGTCCACGATCCGCATGCCGCCTCCTGCCTGAGCGTCGCCGCCCTGGATGGTGAGCTGTCTGATCACGGCGTCGCTGCCATCGATATGGAACACCGAACCGTTTTGGCCCGCCTCAATGGTCGTCGCCTGCGGTCCCGACCCTTGAATGATGACATCCTCCGTCAGTTCCAACCGCCCGCCACCGGCATTGATCGGCAGAACCAGGAGGTAGGCGCCGGGCGGTATCTCGATCCGGTCACGAGCGACCGTGGCGTTGGCCTCTTCAATGGCCGCCCTCAGCGTGCAGAGACCGTCCGTCGGCCCGCCCGCTTCGCTGCCCGGTGGGATCGCCCGGGCGCACTCATAGTCGCCCGGATTGCCGTCATGGGCGTCGACCAAACTGTCCACCCGGTAGGTGCAGGCGGCGAGACCAAGGCAGACGGCCGCGGCGGCTCTCGCTTTCATCCCATGCCGAGCTTGGCGGCCAACTCCATGTCCCAGAATGTGGCCTCGATCTTGTGGCCGTCGGGAGCACGGACGATACAGCCATAGTAAGGCTCGCCATATTCCGGCCGGGGACCGGGTGCCCCCTCATCGCTGGCACCGGCATCGAGCGCGGCCTGATGGAACGCGTCCACTTGCGCTTTCGAGGTCGCAAAAAATCCAAGATGAAAACCATTGCCGCAGCTGGCCGAACGGCCGTCAACAGGCGTTTGCACCCAGAATTCCGGGTAGAGCTTGCCATAGGCCATGGCGCCCGGATGCTCCATGATCCGTTTGGCGCCCAAGGTCGGTATAACCTTATCGTAGAACGCGACCGCCCGGTCGAAATGATCGGTGCCGATCGACACATGGCTTATGATGCTCGGGTTTTCGTCCTCCATGGGCTCGCTCCCAGACCTGCTTGGCTTGTCCACCTTTCACCTCTCAGTGTAGCACAGGACGAGCCGGCCCGGCAGCGGTGCAAGCCCGTTTGCGCGTCTGATCGACCGGGACAAAAAACAAGAGGACGAGCCTTTTGGAACAGCTCTATCTGACCGCGATCTTCCTGTTCGTCCTGTTCTTGCTGCTCGGTACCGGCGTCTGGATCGGGCTCGCGCTTCTCGGCGTCGCCTTCGTCGGCATGGAGCTGTTCACCACCCGGCCGGCCGGCGATGCCATGATCACCACCATCTGGACCTCGTCGTCGAGTTGGTCGCTGACGGCCTTGCCCTTGTTCATCTGGATGGGCGAGATCCTTTATCGCACCCGATTATCGGAAGACATGTTCAGAGGCCTGAGCCCCTGGATGGCACCGCTGCCGGGCGGCCTGATCCACACCAACATCGTCGGCTGCACCGTGTTCGCGGCCGTGTCCGGCTCATCCGCCGCGACACTCACGACCGTCGGCAAGATGTCGATCCCGGAGCTCCGAAAGCGTAACTATCCGGAATATATGATCATTGGCACGCTCGCCGGCGCCGCGACCCTGGGCCTAATGATCCCGCCGTCGCTAACCCTGATCGTCTACGGCGTCACCATCAATGAAAGCATTGCGAAACTGTTCATCGCCGGCGTGTTGCCGGGCCTCACACTGGCGGCATTGTTCATGGGCTATGTCGCCGCCTGGTCCTTCGTCCGCCCGGGCGAACGGCCTGATCCCGAACCGGCGCTGAGCCTGGTTGAGAAGGTCAAGCGCTCGCGGTTTCTGATCCCGGTTATCTCGCTCATCTGCCTGGTGATCGGCTCGATGTATTTCGGTTTCGCCACGGCCACCGAAGCCGCCTCGTTCGGTGTCATCGGCGCCCTGGCGCTGGCGGCATCCCAGGGCTCGCTCACCTTCTCGAGCTTCACCGAAAGCCTGATGGGAGCGACCCGTACCTCCGCGATGATCGCCCTGATCCTGATGGGCGCGGCGTTTCTTTCACTCTCCATGGGCTTCACCGGCCTGCCCCGCGCGCTCGCCGACTTCATCGCGTCACTCGATCTGTCGCCGGTTCTGCTGATCGTGGCGCTGACCGTCTTCTACATGGTCATTGGCTGTTTCCTCGACGGTATCAGCGCCGTCGTCCTGACCATGGCCGTGGTCGAGCCGATGGTGCGCTCGGCCGGCATCGACATGATCTGGTTCGGCATCTTCATCGTGGTGGTGGTCGAGATGGCTCAAATCACGCCGCCGATCGGCTTCAATCTGTTCGTGCTCCAGGGCATGACCCGCCATGAGATCAATTACATCGCCAAAACGGCGGTGCCGATGTTCCTGATCATGGTCCTGATGGTGGTGATCCTGGTCGCCTTCCCCGAACTCGCGACCTGGCTTCCCGAGACCGCGCGCCAGGCGCCCGGAGGCTAAAAACTGGTGATTGACCTTAGTGGCCTACTCGGCGGGCCGTGGCTGACGCCACAATGGTTCCTGGCCTCGCTGATCGTGTTTCTGGGGGCCATCACCCAGAGCGTCACCGGCATGGCATTTGGATTGGTGGTGGCGCCGGTTCTGGCACTGATCGCGCCCGAGCGTCTACCGTCCTCGGTTCTGATCATGGGTGTGGTGATTACGGCCCTAGGCGTCTGGCGGGACCGGGCCGGGCTCGCACTGGGCGAGGTCGCGCCAGCGGTGGCCGGGCGCGCGGTCGGTGCCAGCCTCGCGGCACTCACCCTGGTGGCGCTTCCCGGCAGTGACTGGATCGCCCTTCTGATCGCGGTCGCCGTCCTGATCGCGGTGGCGCTGAGCCTCGGCGGCTGGCGGGCCACGATCACCGTTCGCAATCTGGCGATCGCCGGTACCGCATCGGGCTACATGGCGACGCTCACCTCGATCGGCGCGCCGCCCATGGGCCTGCTTTATCAGGGCGAGGAGGCCGCCCGCGCCAGGTCGGCGCTCAATCTCTATTTTCTTCTGGGAATCCTGATTTCCGCGGCCGCCGTGGCGCTTTCCGGTCTCATGCGCTGGCCCGATCTGATGTTCGCCGCGCTCCTGATGCCGGCCCTGGCGCGCGGCTATGTCACCTCGAAACCACTCGACAGGTTGTTCGTCGGTCGCTCCCTGAAGCCCTTCGTCATCGGCCTCGCCATCGCCGCGGCCATCGTCATTTTGATCCGCGGTCTTTTCCGTCTGAGCGCTTGAGCTCGCAGTCGGAAACCCGATCCGTCCAAACGCCCCGAGGTCGTTATCATCAAAATGCCACAAAACTTCACCTTGTCTGTCGCCGAAGCTGGTTAGGGCCAAAGCCCGAACCGCGTTATGGGAGCGACAGATATGGCAACGAAGTTCGTGGCGGGCTTGGCGCTGACCGCGCTGCTCGCACAACCCGCTATGGCGGCAACCGAAATCACCTTCTGGCACGCCATGGGCGGCCGTTTGGGTGAGGTGGTGAATGAAATCTCCGCCAATTTCAACGAGGCCCAGGGCGACGTCAAACTGACGCCGGTGTTCAAGGGCTCTTACGAGGAGACGTTGACCGCCGGTATTGCCGCCTTTCGGGCCGGCGAGCAGCCCGACATCCTCCAGGTGTTCGACGCCGGTGCCGCCACCATCATCGCCGCCGAGGGCGCCGTGGTGCCGGTCGAGAACCTGTTGAAAGACAATGGCGTCGATTTCAACATCGAGGACTACATATCGGGCGTGCGGTACTTCTACGCCGATACCGACGACAAGATGATCGGCATGCCGTTCAACTCGTCGGCGCCGATCCTGTACTACAATGAGGAAGCGCTGGAAAAGGCCGGCGTCGAGGCACCGACCACCTGGGAAGAGTTCGAAGAGGTGGCGCCGGCGCTCAAGGAGGCCGGATACATCCCGCTCGTGCAGTCGCATCTGCCGTGGGAATTCACGGAAAACTTCCATTCCCGCCACAACATCCAGTTCGCCTCCAACGCCAATGGCTATGAGGGTATCGAGGGCACCGAGATCCTGGTGAACAATGAGCACCAGAAGATGATGTTCTCGAAACTGGTCGAGTGGCAGGATCAGGGCTTCTTCGAGTTCTTCGGTGCCGCCTGGGCCGACAACCAAACACCGTTCGAAGAGGGCAAGGTCGCCTTCTGGATCGGCTCGTCCGGCTCGTTCGGCGGCCTCCAGCAGACCGCCACCATACCGTTCGGCGCGGTGCCGTTGCCGTTCTGGGCATCGGTTGTCGACGATCAGCCCCAGGGCTATCAGTCGTTCATCGGCGGTGCCGCCCTTTTTGCCATGTCCGGCAAAAGCGCGGACGAGCAGGCGGCCGTGGCCACGTTCTTCGAGTATCTGACCTCGCCCGAGGTGCAGTATCTCTGGCACCGCGAGACCGGCTACGTGCCGATCACCACCGCGGCCTACGACCTGGCGGCCAAGGACGGCTATTACGAGACGACGCCGGCGGCCGAGGTCGGCATTCAGCAACTGACCCTGCCCGCGGGCGAGTGGACCAAGGGCTACCGGATGGGCTTCTACGTCCAGATCCGGGACGTGATGAACCGGGAGTACGGCAAGATCCTCTCGGGTGAGGTCTCGGTCGACGAGGGCTTCGCAACCATCGAGGAAGAGGGCAACCAGCTGCTCGAGCGTTTCGCCAAGACCGCTTCTTAAGGTCTCATCACGGTCGGTTGGTGGACGTGAGGCCCAAGTGCTTCACGTCCGCCGCCGCCTGTGCTCGTCGACGAAACGCCCCGAGGTCGAAAGCCAAAACCCATGAAACGCGCCACGTTCGGCCATTCTCCGACGCCCTATCTGTTCCTGGCGCCCCAGCTTCTGATCGTCGGCATCTTCTTTTATTGGCCGGCCGCCGAAGCCATCCGCTCGTCCTTCTATCTGGAGGATCCGTTCGGCTTCGGCTCGACCTTCGTCGGCCTCGACAACTTCACCGACACACTATCCTCCAACGAATATGTCCGGGTGGCCCGCTTCACCGCGCTTTTCACCCTGGTCGTGACATTTCTGTCGCTGGCGATCGCGCTCCTTCTGGCGGTCAAGGCGGATGCCGTGCTTCGCGGCGCCAAGACCTATCGAACCGCGCTTATGTGGGTCTATGCGATCGCCCCGCCGGCGGCCGCATTGCTGGGCGTTCTGTTCTTCGACCAACATGTCGGTTCGCTGACCGCCATGGCCGCCTTCTTCGGCTGGGATTTGCGGGTCGGGGTCGATGCCTACGACACCAGCTTCGCCATGATCACCATCTCGGTTTGGAAGCAGGTGCCGGTCAATTTCATCTTCTTTCTGTCAGGTCTGCAGAGCATTCCGCGAGCCGTGCGCGAGGCCTCGCTGATCGATTGCCGCTCCGGGTTCCGCCGGTTTTGGACCGTGACCTTCCCGCTGCTGGCACCCACCGGATTTTTCCTGCTGATCATCAACATCACTTACGCGCTGTTCGACACCTTCGGCGTCATCGACATCGTCACCAAGGGCGAGCCGGCCAACAATCCGATCACCCTGGTCTACAAGGTGTTTCTCGACGGTTTTCGCGGGAATGACCTGGGCGGCTCCTCCGCGCAGTCGGTGATCTTGATGGTGATCGTGCTGCTTTTGACCGTCTTTCAGTTTCGTCTGATCGAACGGCGGGTTCACTATTCATGAGCACGGCGGCCTCGCAAATACCCCTGGGTCAGACCGCCGGAAGGGCCGGAGCCGAAGGCAAGACGCCCCAACGCCGCCGGATCCGTTGGGGTACCGTCGGTGACCATCTGATCCTGATCGCAGGCTCGCTGTTGATGATCGTGCCGGTCCTGATCGCGTTCTTCACCTCGACCCATGACGCCGTCACGATCCATAGAGAAGGCCTTCAATTCCTTCCCGGAAATGCGTTCGCTGAAACCTACAACGAAGTCTTGTTCAACCGCGGCGGGTTCAGCGGCGAGGTCACCGGCATGACCATGGTGACCAACTCGCTGATCCTCGGGCTCGGTTTCGCCATCGGCAAGATCGTCATCTCGATGCTCGCCGCCTACGCCATCGTCTACTTCCGGATCCCGTTCGCGACCTTCGCCTTCTGGCTGATCTTCACCACTTTGCTCTTGCCGCTCGAGGTTCGGATCCTACCGTCCTATGAGATCGTCCACGCCATGGGCCTGACCAATACCTACACAGGCCTGATCGTGCCCTTGATCGCGTCGGCGACCGGCACCTTCTTCTTCCGGCAGTTCTTCTTGTCGGTCCCAGATGAGTTAGTGGAGGCCGCGCGGCTGGACGGTGCCGGACCGGTGCGTTTCTTCATCGACATCCTCGTGCCCCTGTCGCAGACCATGATCGCCGCGATCTTCATCATCATGTTCGTCTTCGGCTGGAACCAGTATTTGTGGCCGACCTTGATGACGACGGAAGAGAGCATGTTCACGCTCGTGCGCGGCATCAAACAGATCCTTCAGGTCTGGATCGGCTCCAACATTCCGGAGTATGGCGAGGCCATGGCGCTGGCGATTCTGGCCATGCTGCCGCCGGTGGTGATCGTGATCTTGTTCCAGAGCTGGTTCATCAAGGGCCTGACCGAGAGCGACAAGTAGGAAAGGCCGATGGCAGCGATCGACATCGAGAACGTCGTCAAGGACTATTCCGGCCAGCTTCGGGCCGTGAACGACGTGTCGATCGCGGTGTTGGACGGCGAGTTCATCGTGCTCGTCGGACCTTCCGGCTGCGGCAAGTCAACGCTTTTGCGGATGGTGGCGGGCCTGGAGAGCATCACCGCCGGCACGATCCGTATCGGCGAGCGGGTCGTGAACGATGTCGATCCTGCCGACCGCGATATCGCCATGGTCTTCCAGAATTACGCGCTCTACCCGCACATGACGGTCCGGGCCAACATGGCCTATGCGCTCAAGAACCGGGGCACGCCTCGGGCCGAGATCGAGCGCAAGGTCCAGGAGGTGGCGGAAACACTGCAGCTGAGCGCCTTCTTAAACCGCAAGCCTCGCCAGCTCTCGGGCGGCCAACGGAAAAGGGTCGCCATGGGCCGCGCGATCATCCGGGATCCGGCGGCGTTCCTGTTTGACGAGCCCCTGTCCAACCTGGACGCCAAGCTCCGGGTACAGATGCGCGGCGAGATCAAGCAACTGCAACGGCGCCTTGGCACAACCAGCCTGTATGTCACTCATGACCAGATGGAAGCGATGACCCTGGCGGACCGGTTGGTCGTGCTGAACGGCGGCGTCGTCGAACAGATCGGACGCCCCTTGGAGGTCTATAAGAACCCGGCGTCGACCTTCGTTGCCGAGTTTATCGGCTCGCCGGCAATGAACATGCTGCAAGCGCCCGTGGCGGACCGCAAAGCGCGGATCGGCAATCACGACATCGCACTCGCCAAGGACGCGCCGGTGAACGGCAAGATCACCATAGGTTTCCGGGCGGAAGACGCGAAACTGGTCGACGGCGATCGCTCCACCCTCGCCCTGAAGGTCGGTTTCATCGAGGAGCTCGGCTCGGAGCGGCTGGTCCACGGCCATTTCGAGGATCACCCGATCACGGTATCGATGCCGTCGGACCAGGAGTTGGGCGACACCGTTCCCGTCTATCTCGATCCGCGCCACATTCACCTGTTCGATCCGGAAACGGGCCGGCGGATTTCGTCCTGAGCCGAACGCAGCTCAGACGGTGGTCAGTGCCTGGATTTCTCCGAGCCCGGACCTCGGACCAGAAGCGGCGTGCGCAGCACCGCGCCGAGCGGCAGTTTTGTGAGCACGCGCAAACCATCGAACCGCCGCCGTGGGCCGCTCAGATAGCGTTCCAGAACGGGCGCGCGCAGGCGATGAGCCAGGCGCAAAAACAGGTCGTCGTGGCCCCGGTTCAGATTGTTGAGGACGACACGGTCGACATAGGTGCGAAAGCCGTTCCTGGCCCGCCGCCGTCGGCCGGGCTTCGCCGTCGCGAGGCCGAGCGCGTCCAAGAAACGTCTCAAATCGTCGCTGACATAGCCGCTGACCGAGCGGCCAATACCGGCCAGAGGGCTCAGGCGATAGATGCGCTTGGATACCTGGACCGAGCGTTGGCGCGAATTCATCGGCCACAAGTGATGGGATCTCTCCAGGATCTCGACCTCGCCGGCACCGGCCACCTGATCGATGTAGCCGTCCAAGCTGGCATGCACCTGGCGGTCCGGTAGCGGATGGTTGGTGATGATGTGCAGCTCGATCATCGCCCGATGACAGTCGATCGGCAGGAGCGACCCGAAGCTGGCCTTGGCGCCCGGTGGGCAGGGCGCGTCGAAATCCATCCACACGAGGGTTCGCTCGTCGAAGCGTCCCTTCGGGCAGTGAACGCGGGCGATCGCCTCCTGGCGGACCAGATGGACATGGCCGTCACCGTCGCGCGGCACCGGCGGCAGCTCGATCCGCGTGTCGAAACAGCGCTTGCCGACAATCCGCTCACCGTCCACCTCAACGATCACGTTCTGATCGACCTCCTCCGGGTGAAAAATCCGCTTGCCCTCGACGAGCCGAAAGCCGTGACGCTGGCGCAGCATCCGAAGGGAGCGCTCCCGCAGCCGATCGACGCTGATCAGATCATAGACCTGGACGCTGCGGCGCTCGATGAACCGCCCTCGCCCCTTGATCACCCAGCGCTGCCAGTGGTGGTCGGGTGAGGCCAGGCTCTGGGTGGACGGAAGCCGCCAGCCGGCCGGGAACCGACCCGTAAGAGTGTCCTGCTCGGTTTGGATCAGGGTCGTTCGGGTGGAAAATCTCTGGCTCAGATGAAGAGCGGTCAGAAGCCCTTGTGGACCCGCCCCGATGACGATGTCGTCGCAAGCCGAAACCGCTTCACCGTCGATCGTTTTCGCCGACCTGCTTTCACTCATGACCGACTTGTCGAAACCGTGGAACGCCAAAACCAGGGAGTGGGTGGCGCGTCAGATGTTAAACGGATGGGCCGCTCCGTCTGGTCTGCGCTGCCTGCGAGCTAGCTGTTCATCGACTCCCAGAAGTCGTCATTGTTTTTGGCATACTTCATTTTGTCGAGAAGGAATTCGATCGCGTCGACCACGCCCATCGGATTGAGAATACGCCGCAATACCCACATGCGGCTGAGCGTGCCGCGGTCGACCAGGAGCTCCTCCTTGCGTGTGCCGGACTTGTTGATGTCGATGGCAGGATAGGTCCTCTTGTCGGCGAGCCGCCGGTCGAGCACGATCTCGGAATTGCCGGTGCCCTTGAACTCCTCGAAGATGACTTCGTCCATCCGCGATCCGGTGTCGATCAGGGCGGTGGCGATGATCGTGAGCGAACCGCCATCCTCGATGTTGCGGGCGGCACCGAAGAACCGTTTGGGCCGTTGCAGCGCATTGGCGTCAACGCCGCCGGTCAACACCTTGCCGGAGCTCGGCACGACCGTGTTGTAGGCGCGCGCCAACCGGGTAATGCTGTCGAGAAGAATGACCACGTCCCGGCCATGCTCCACCAGGCGTTTGGCCTTCTCGATCACCATCTCAGCCACCGACACATGGCGCGTGGCGGGCTCGTCGAAGGTCGAGGACACCACCTCGCCCTTCACGGTCCGCTGCATGTCGGTCACTTCCTCCGGCCGTTCGTCGATCAGCAGGACGAGGAGGTAGACTTCGGGATGGTTCTCCGCGATCGAGTGGGCGATATTCTGCATCAGCATGGTCTTACCGGTGCGCGGCTGCGCCACGATCAGGGCGCGCTGCCCTTTGCCGAGCGGCGCGACGATCTCAATGATCCGGGTGCTCGGATCTTTCTGGCCGTCGACCTCGAGATTGAGTTTTTGGGTCGGATAGTAGGGCGTCAGATTGTCGAAATGGACCCGATGGCGGGCCTGTTCCGGCGGCGCGAAGTTGATCGCGTCAACCTTGAGGAGCGCGTAATAGCGCTCACCCTCCTTCGGCGCGCGAACCTGCCCTTCAACGATGTCGCCGGTCCTTAGCCCGAACCGTCTGATTTGGCTCGGTGACACGTAGATGTCGTCGGGCCCGGCAACATAGTTGACGTTCGGCGTGCGTAAGAACCCGAATCCGTCCTGCAAGATCTCGAGAACGCCATCGCCGTAAATCGGCACGTCCGTTTCCGCCAACCGCTTAAGCGTGGCGAAGACCAGATCCGATTTCTTGAGCGTGCTGGCATTCTCGATGCCGATTTCTTCGGCGTAGCGGAGGAGTTCTTCCGGCGGACGGCGCTTCAGCTCCGTCAAATTCATGGCGCCGGTCAAGGGTGGCTGGTCGGCACCCTGTACCTCATCCTCAGGCTCTTCGTCGATGCGGTCGGCGGGATGGCCTAACTCGGGCTGCTCACTGCGCTCGGAACGCGATCGCGAGCGCCGGCGGCGAGGCGTGGGCTGTGTAGCGATGGGAAGGACTTCTCGAACGTGGAAGCTATAGGCTCACTTAGGCAAAACGCGGTCCCAAGTCAAACACCGAAAAACGCGAGGCACCGGTTTAGAAGGGCTTGAGAACCGCGAGCAGGACGATCGCCACGAACAGCACTGTCGGCACTTCGTTGAAAATCCGATACCAACGGGTGCTCCGGGGCCGCTGATCGGCGGCGAATTTTTTCACATCCGCCGCGAGTACGCCGTGGCAGGCGGCCATTGCCAGCAGCAGCAGAAGCTTGGCGTGCATCCAGCCCGAGGTCAGGTGATTGCCGCTGACGAAGATGATCAGGCCGAAGACGAAGGTCGCGACCATCGCCGGCGTCGTGATCGCTTTGAGAAGACGTCGCTCCATCACCTTGAAGGTTTCGGAGCTCTCGCTGCCGGCGGCCGTGCTGTGGTGATAGATCATTAGCCGAGGCAGATACCAGAGCCCGGCCATCCAGGCGGCGAAGCCCATGATGTGGAGCGCTTTCCACAAGAGATACCAGCTCACGAAACACTCCCCTGCCGGCGAACCCGGTTCACCAACTGGGCCACGTGCGCCGGTGGCGTCTGCGGAACGACCCCGTGACCCAAATTGACGATGTGAGGCCTGCCAGCAAAAACCTCGAGGAGCCGGTCGACCCCGTCGTCCAAAGCCCGGCCACCGGCGACCAACCTAGCCGGATCCAGATTTCCCTGAAGACAGGGGACGTGGGCCAGATTGTCACGCGCCCAAGTCAGCGGCACGGAGGGATCCAGCGCCAGACCGGCGGGTGCCACCCGGTCCGTGAAGGCGCTCAGCCGGACGCCGCCACCCCGGGGGAAACAAATCACCGGAATGCCGGGCGCGGCTTCTGCCAGACGGCGCACGATCTTGGCATGGGGCCGGATCGAGAAGGCCTCGAAACTGAGTTCATCGAGAATGCCGGCCCAGCTGTCGAACAGCATCAGGGCATCGGCGCCAGCTTCGACCTGGCGCTCCAGGTAAGCCGCCACCGCGTCGCTCAAAAGATCGATCAACCGCGAGAACAGGTCCGGCGCGGCGAACGCCATCTGCCGGGTTTCGGCGAAATCCTTAGAGCCGCCGCCGTCGACCATGTAGCAGGCAAGCGTCCAGGGTGAGCCGGCGAAGCCGATGAGCGGCACCGTTTCGGGCAAGGCTTGTTTCAGGCCGCTCACCGTCTCATAGACCGGCGCCAGATGCTGATGAAGGAGGTCGGCCGTCAGCCGCTCGAAGGCCGCCTCGTCGCGGATCGGAACCAGCCTCGGTCCCTCGCCTTCGACGAAACTAACCTGGCACCCCAAGGCATCCGGGATGACCAGAATGTCCGAGAACAGGATGGCGGCATCGAGCTCGAACCGGCGGATTGGCTGCAGGGTCGCTTCGATGGTCAATTCGGGAGTGTAGCAAAACTCGAGAAAGTTCGACGCCTTGGCTCGGAGCTCACGGTACTCCGGAAGGTAGCGCCCCGCTTGCCGCAAGAGCCAGATCGGGGGTGGGTCAAGCCGTTCACCGGCTAGGCAGCGCAAAAGGCTGGGCTTCGCGCTTAAGGCATCAGTCGGCACCGGTTCACTCCCACGTTCCACAGATCCCTAATCTTTCTTTTCTTTAGAATTAAAAAGTTGTGATGATTGTAGGCACGGCGGGTATCGGGGATTGTTCGATTCAGGTCATTCGTCCCCGTTCCGCAGCGCTGGTTGACAAACCATCTCCCATCCACAGGCGCAAGCGGACAAGATGGCTTTTGCGGCTCTCACCTTGATCTGTGAACAGTGCGGATCGTGGGGATGAACCGATCCCGCCTCGGTGCACAATCGCTGCCGGTGGATAGCACGAACGACCGATCCACAGGCGCATGACGCTGTGGGTCCATCCAAACTTATTCCGAAGCCTTGCATCCGTCCCAAGTTCCGCCAAGCTTGTGCACAGGTTGAACAAGGTGTCGTGGCATGCGCTTGCACCTCCATCTGGTCTCGGATTCCACCGGCGAAACGGTGACCACCGTGGCGCGGGCCGCTCTCGCCCAGTTCGACGAGGTCGTTCCGGTCGAACATGTCTGGTTCTTCGTCCGGACCCGAACGCAGCTGGAACGGGCGCTGTCCTTTATCGACGCGTTGCCCGGTGTCGTCGTCTTCACCCTGGTTCAGCCGCAACTGCGCGACCTTTTGCAAAACCACTGCCGTCAGCGGGGCATTCCCTGCGTTCCCATCCTCGATGGTTTGATCGGCACGCTCAGTGAAATCGTCGGCAGCAAGGCCCAGGGTCGGGCGGGTGGCCAGCACGCTCTCGATGCCGAGTATTTCACCCGTATCGAGGCGATGAATTTCGTCATGCACCATGATGACGGCCAGTCGCCCAACGGCATTAAAGGCGCCGACGTGGTGGTGGTGGGGGTCTCGCGCACGTCGAAGACGCCGACCTGCATCTATCTGGCGAACCGCGGGGTCAAGGCGGCCAACCTGCCGGTGGTCCCCGACCGGCCCTCGCCCGTAGACCTGGACAGCCTGCAGCATCAACTGGTCGTCGGCCTCACCATCAACCCCGAACAACTGGCGCAAATCCGGCGCAACCGCCAGCGGATGCTCGGCATTCAAACCGGCGGTGAAAGCGTGACCTATGGCGGCGACTACGCTGATCTGGAGAGGGTCCGGGACGAGATCCGCTACGCACGCCAGCTCTGCGCGCGCTATCATTGGCCGGTGATCGACGTGACCCGGCGCTCCGTCGAAGAGACCGCCGCTGCGATCTATCAGATGCTTCAAGAACGGCGTCAGCCCGAGCTCCGGGAACCGCCCGCTGGCTGATCGCATGCGTCGGGTTCAGCGGGAACGATCTCATTCTCGCGTCACGCGTCTTCAACAAGAACCACGGTCGGGCTTGATCCGCCTCTAGCGTTCGCTATTGGGTTGGCCCGTGCGCAATTACTCAACATTCGGCAAGGTCAGGCGGCAGCGACGCCAGCAGGCGCTGATGGGCGTTTTCCGTCTGGCGTTGGCCGCCGGTGTCGTCATCGCCGCCGGTTACGGTGCCTATCAAGTGGGTCTTGATCAGAACCGGGCGGAGGTGCAGCGGCTGGAGCAGGACCTGGCTGACCGGGAACAAGACGCGATCGAACTGCGGCAGCGGATGGCGGTGGCGGAGCAAGCAGCGGCGGATGCCGAGGCGCGCGCCAGGGCCATTGCCGAACGCTATCGAAGCGATGTGCCAACCGGCTTGAGGGCCCGACTTCTAGGGCAGATCGACCAGCGGATGGAGGCCGGGGTCAGCGCCGACCGCCTTCGCTTCGTCATCGCCGAGGCGCAGAACGAGCGGGTCTGCCGGGAAACCACCGACACCCGCCGCCTTCTGGTGAGGACACCGATCAATGCCGATACCCGCTCGCTCGGCTTTGCCGGCAATCGGATCACGCTGACCAGTGAGGGACGATCCGCCCGGGACGAGGCGGGCGATCTTGGTCCGCTGTTCGATCCCAGACGGCCTGTGACGCTCCGCTTCACCCTGATCAACGGTCGCCGCGACACAGCCGAAGGTTCTCTGCCGCTCACCCACCGGCTCGTGGTCGAGGGTCGTAGCTATCACTTCGCCGCGCGCGCGGACGAGGAGCCGGGTTTCATCGAGGTCACCATGCAGGACTGCGCCTATCCGTGAGCTAACGCCGGCTCACGGCCACGTGACGCCAGGCGGCGCTTGATCCGTCCCACGGGGCCATCATGTCGCAGACACGCTACCCACCAAAACCTGGAGGACGACCCATGGCTCAGCTTCTGCCTCGCGAACCCGTGCCCGATCAGACGATCGAAACCCTCGATCACGGCACATGGAAACTCTCAGAGAAAGCCGGTGACAAGTTCACCCTGATGGTCTTCTACCGCGGTCTGCATTGCCCGATCTGCTCCGGTTATTTGCGCGATCTGCAACGTCATCTGGGCGATCTCGAGGAGCGTGGCGTCTCCGTCATCGCGCTCAGTTCGGACAGCGAAGAGCGCGCCCGCAAGGCCAAGGATGAGTGGAAGCTGGACAAGCTCACCATCGGTCACAGCCTCAGCATCGATGATGCCCGTCGTTGGGGGCTCTACGTTTCGTCTGGCATCGGCACGACCTCGTCGGGCGTCGAAGAGCCGGAGCAGTTCAGCGAGCCCGGTCTGTTCATGATCCGGCCCGATGGCACGCTCTACTTCGCCAGCATCCAGACCATGCCCTTTGCCAGGCCCCATTTCGACGAGATGGTGAAGGCGCTCGACTTCGTCATCGACCGTGATTATCCCGCTCGGGGTGAGGTGCCGCTCGCGGCCTGATCCGGAGCCACGCGATCGGGCCCGTCTGGCGGCGAACGCGGACCAGTACACACGTCTGCGTTCGTCCTGGCCGGAGGGGCCCTTTTGCTCAGCGATCCCAATTTCTACCTCGCCAGTACGATCGCCATTGCCATCTTTGGCATCTCCAAAGGTGGCTTCGGTGGTGGGCTCGGCATCATGGCAGTGCCGATCATGGCACTGGCCATATCACCTTCCGTCGCTGCAGCCGTCATGTTGCCGCTCTTATGCTTGATGGACGTGATCGGGATCCGCGCCTATTGGGGCGTTTGGGACCGCCACAGCCTGAGCGTCATTATTCCCGGCAGCATCGTCGGCATCCTCCTCGGCACCTTCGCCTTCGGTTGGCTCAGCGAGAACGCGGTTCGCCTCATCGTTGGCGTCATCGCTCTCGCATTCGTGCTCAACCATTGGCGCCAGAGAGAGGAGCCACCGGCCCGGGAACCGAACGCTGCCAAGGGTCTTTTCTGGGGTAGCGTCGCCGGTTTCACCAGCACCCTGGCACATGCCGGCGGGCCGCCGGCCAACATCTATTTCCTGCCACTCAAGCTCGACAAGGCCGCGTTCGTCGGCTCGATGGTGGTCGCGTTCGCGCTGATCAACTACCTGAAGCTGATACCCTATCTCTGGCTTGGTCTGTTCACCCGCGACACGCTCATCGCCGGGCTTATCCTCGCGCCCGTCGCCGGCCTCAGCATGCTGCTCGGCCTCTTCCTCCACAAACGGATCGACGGCGTCTGGTTTTACCGGCTTTGCTACCTGTTCTTGTTCCTGACCGGCAGCAAGCTGATCTGGGACGGCTTGACCGGCCTCCACATGTGAAGCGCAATCCTTCGCAAGTCAGGCAAAAAATCTGATCGTCGATCCGGGCGATATCGGTGCGGCTTTCACGGACGGTGGGAATGGCGACACCGTCGGTACCAGTGCGAGCGCAATTGACCCGTTATTGGTTCCGCTCGCCGACAATGGCGGCGCGAACCAGCCCCACGCATTGCTGGAGGTTCGTCCGGCAACCTTCTTGGCAAGGTGACGATTGATTTCACCCTGACCGGGCAGGGACCGGTGATGCCCAACGCTGAGGCTCTAGAGTCGCTGATCGCAACCGAAACCCTGGTTTCCAGCTAAGGTAGGATCACGCAGCCACAAAGCCGACCGCTTGAATCAATCTGAAGATGAAAAACAAATAGATCTGTAAGCCTTATTGGCGTCACGAGAGCGTCACCGAACACAGCTAACTCGGCTGCCGTTCGTTTGGCACCAGGCTTTGAGGGAAGGACGTATCCGTGGTTGAACGACTGCTACTCACAGAACTTGTGGTAACGCCGACAGGCGGTGAATTCATCGAAATATTCAATCCGACAGATGAAGCTGTCGATCTCAGTGATTATTACGTGACAGATGCCACTTTTGCGAGTGGAGGCGCATTTTACTACAATATCGTCACCGGTTCGAATGCTGGCGGCGGTGGTTTCTCCGATTTCCACGCGCGTTTTCCCGATGGCGCTTCGATCGATCCCGGGTCCTACCAGACCATCGCGATCGCCGGTTCGGACAGTTTCGAGGCGGCCTATTCGCAATCGCCGACCTACGAATTGTTTGAAGACGGCACCAGTGCTGACGGGATCGCCGATATGCGCGAAGCGCTGCCCGGCAGCATCAATGATCAAGGCGGGCTCACCAATAGCGGCGAGGTGGTCATCCTCTACAATTGGGATGGCGCGTCCGATCTGGTGACGGACGTGGACTATGCGCTCTGGGGCGACAAGGCCGAGGCCGTCGACAAGACGGGTGTTTCGATTGACGGGCCGGACGCCGGCACTGACGAGACCGGCTACAACGCCGACACCGCGATCGCCGATCAGGATGTGATCGCCAGCGGCGCCCATCCGTCGGGCCAGTCGTTCCAAAGATCGGATTTTTCCGAAGGTGCCGAGACCCAATCCAGCGGCAATGGTGTCGATGGCGCGGACGAGACGTCCGAGGACCTTTCCAACACCTGGGAGATCGCGGATGCCACGCCCAACGCCGCGCTCGAAGATGACGACGATGGCGGCAATGGTGGTGAACCCGTCACGGCTACGATCATGGAAATCCAAGGGTCCGAGGCGACGTCACCCCTCGAAGGCCAGCTAGTGGCCACGACCGGTGTCGTGACCGCCTTGGACGACAATGGTTTCTACATGCAGGACCCGGCGGGCGACGGTGACACTTCCACCTCCGACGGCATCTTTGTCTTCACCGACAGTGCGCCGACGGTCGCCTTGAATGACGCCGTGACCGTCGAGGGCGATGTTGTGGAGTTCCTGCCCGGCGGCGATCCCGACAATTTGACGATTACGCAGATCACCGATCCGAACGTTACCGTCACCGGTTTCGGCGTGGTCGCGACGACGATCATCGGCGGCGATGTCGGTGACCGAACGCCCCCGAGCGACAGCATTCTCGAAGGCATCGACTTCTATGAATCTTTGGAGGGCATGTTTGTCGGCGTCAATGACGGCATCGCCATCGACCCGGACAACCGCTTCGGCGAGGTCTGGTTGGTGTCGCAGGGCGCGTCCGAACCGGTCACCGACAACGGCGGCATCAAGGCGGCAGACGGCGATCTCAATCCCGAACGCATGCAGATCGATGATGGCCTGCCGTCAGGCAGCACGCCGGACACCGTGACCGGCGATTTTCTCGATCCGTTCACAGGCGTGGTCAGCTACAGCTTCGGCAATTACGAGATCCTGGTCGATGGCGACGTCGGCGTGACGCCGATCAACAACGCGTTCGAGACGACCGAGATCGCGGGCGACGAGGACACGCTGACGCTCGCCAGCTACAACGTTCTCAACCTCGATCCCGGCGACACCGATCAATTGGCTCTTCTTGGCCAGCAGATCACGGACAATCTTGGATCGCCCGACATCATCGGACTTCAGGAAATCCAGGACAATAACGGCTCCACGAACAATGGTGTGGTGGACGCTGATCAGACCTTCGCCGCGTTGATCCAAGCCATCGAAGACGCCGGCGGACCCACCTACGAGTTCGCTCAGATCAATCCGGAAGACGGCCAGGATGGCGGCCAGCCGGGTGGCAATATCCGGGTCGGTTTCTTGTTCAATCCGGACCGCGTTTCCCTGCCCACCGACAGCATCGGCGATGCGACCACGGCGACCCAGATCATCGACAATGGTGGTGAGGCCGAATTGTCGTTCGGTGTCGGCCGCATCGATCCGAACAATCCGGCGTTCGACGGCTCCAGGAAACCGCTCGTCGCTGCCTTCGAGTTCAATGGCGAGACGGTGTTCGCCGTCGTCAACCATTTCTCGTCAAAGAGCGGCAGCGATCCCCTGTTCGGCAGCATCCAACCGCCCAACGAAGCGGCCTCCGACGCCCGCGAGGCCCAGGGCCAGGTGGTCAACGATTTCGTCGACGACATCCTGGCGATCGAGCCGGATGCCAAGGTTGTCGTGTTGGGAGATCACAATGATTTCGAGTTCTCCCAGCCCCTGGCCAATCTGACCGGCGACGCTTTGACCAACCTGGCCGACAACGTTCCGGAAGGCGATCTCTACAGCTTCATCTTCGAAGGCAATTCCCAGGCCATCGACCACGTCCTGGTCAGCGACAGCCTGCTGCCGTCCGCTGACGTCGACTATGTCCACGTCAATGCCGACTTCGAGTTCGACGAAAGCGGCAGCGATCATGATGCGGTGGTCGCCAGCGTCGACATCGAAACGTCCGAGCCGACATTCGTCATCAGTGAGATCGATAGCGACACGGTCGGTCAGGACAGAGCGGAGTTCATCGAACTCTTCGACGGCGGCGTCGGCAACGCGTCGCTCGACGGTCTTGTTCTGGTCGGGATCAATGGCAGCCGTGAATTGGTCGATTTCGCCATCGATCTCGATGGTTTCTCCACCGGAGAAAATGGTCTGTTCGTCGTCGGCTCCGACGATGTGCCGAATGTCGATCTCGTGGCCTTCGACGTGAATGATCTCCAGAACGGTTCGGATGCGGTCGCTCTTTACGAAGGCGATGCCACGGACTTCCCGGAAAACGCCGCCCTTACTCTCGATGATCTGATCGACGCGGTAGTCTACGAAACCGACGACAGTGACGATCCGGGCCTGGCGCCCCTTCTCTTGAACGGAGGCCAAATCAACGAAGACGAGAACAATCAAAAAGATACGGAATCTGTTCAGAGGATTGTCGGTAACGACAGTGTTCGGGATACCGAGGCCTTTTTTGTCGCCGAGGCGACGCCTGGCGAGCTCAACGAGATCGTCATGACGGCAGCTGTCGTTTAGTCAGGTTGTACAAGAGCGGGGTGAAACGCCCCGCTCATTTTTCTTCGACTGTGTTGTTTGGCCGAAGTCGTTTCGTCGGTTTGCTCGCTGACCTTTCCTCGCTGTCGGGATCATTTCGAGCTAGAGAGTTCCGCCTTCTCAATCGTTGAAGCGGGAAAAACCACTGAAACGCAGACGGTTCGCCGACAGCCGGGCTCGAGACTTACTTGCAGCTTATCCAACGGCGCCGGACAGTTCCACTTCGATGTGGATGTTTGCAGAGACGTGGTGACGTTCGTCGACGCTCAAGATTTCGAGCGTCCCGGCGGCGCTGCTAGCGAAAATACCAATGACGATGAAGTCACCTCCGCGAGTTCAACCAACAACTTGTCATGAACGCGGTGACAATCACCGATATAGCTCTGAACAAGTTGGTTGATTTGCTCATGAGCTTATCAAGTGGACAAAGCTCCGCGCTCGGTCAATACAGGTCCAAGAGGTATGGGGTTTTGAATAGCGCTCAGTGATAACGCTGAGCACAAAACTGGATCGTGGCAAACGGGGGCTCATTGCAATGGCATCGCTAATCGGTGAAACCGTCGATCTAGAGATATTTTTCTTCGATTTTGATACACTCAGTAACCAAACACTTTTCCAAACCTCATTTGTCGTCGGCGCCGGCCAGGAAGTAACCGATCAATCGGTTTCTTACACGGTCACGTCCAGCGGTTTCCAATTCACGTCCACACTCAACGTCGATATCGATGTCGGCGAAGATACGTTTTTTGCGAACTTTACCGGCGCGCCGCAAGCGGGCACCACGCTCAATTACCGTTTCACCTCGATTGCGGACGAATCCATCACTTCGGTCACAGGGGTCAGCGTCGAGCAAGAAAGCTTCCAAAGCGGAATAACCGCGACACAGGCTCCATCTTCTACCTCCGATAGCGTTACGATACGACTGTTGCCGCTCGGTTCCACAGGCGGACAGTCGGTCGGTGCCTCACAGACGGTGAAGGCAACATTCGAAGCGGCTTCGACCAACTCCGCCCCGAGCATCACCAGCAACGCGGCGGCGTCGGTGGCCGAAAATCAGACCAGCGCCATTGATGTCAACGCCACGGACGACAGCGACAGTGAAGGCTCGGGGCTGACCTACAGCTTCTCGGGCGGCGCCGATCAGGCCCTGTTCAATATCAATGCCAGCACAGGTCTGGTGACCTTCATCAACGCGCCGGACTTCGAGAACCCTGGCGATGCCGGCGGCGACAATGTCTATAATATCCAGGTGACCGTAACCGATAGTGGCGGCCTCACCGACGCTCAGGACATTGCGGTCACAGTGACCGACGTGGCGGAGAATACAGCGCCCTCGATCAACAGTTCAGCCGCAGCGTCGGTTCCTGAGAACCAGACCAGTGCGATTGATGTCAACGCCACGGACGATAGCGACAGTGAAGGTTCCGGCCTGACCTACAGCCTATCGGGCGGTGCCGACCAAGGCCTGTTTTCGATCGATCAGAGCACCGGCGTTGTCACCTTCGATAGCGCGCCGGACTTTGAGAACCCTAGCGATGCCGGCGGCGACAATGTCTATGACGTTGAGGTAACGGTGACGGACAGTGGCGGTCTCACCGACGTCCAGGACATCGCCATCACGGTGACCGACGTGGTGGAGAACGTTCCGCCGACGATCACCAGTAACGATGCGGCGTCAGTGGCCGAAAACCAGACCTCGGCGATCGATGTCCAAAGTACGGACGACAATGACAGCGAGGGCTCCGGGCTGACCTACAGCCTGACGGGCGGTGCCGATCAGGGGCTGTTCGGCATTGATGCCAACAGTGGTGTGGTGACCTTCGACAGCGCGCCGGATTTCGAGAACCCGGGCGATGCCGGCGGCGACAATGTCTACGACATCCAGGTGACGGTGACCGATTCGGGCGGGCTCACCGACGTCCAGGACATCGCCATCACGGTGACCGATGTGAACGAGGCGCCTGTCGCCAATGACGATGGCGGGGCCGGCTTCACCACCGACGAGGACACGAGCTTACCCACGGCCACTGTGCTGGACAATGACAGCGATCCCGAGGACGACACGCTGAGCGTCGCCTCGATCGACACCAGCGGGACGGTGGGGCAGGTGACCGACAATGGCGACGGCACCTTTGCCTACGATCCGAACGGCCAGTTCGAGAGCCTGGGGGTGGGTGAAAGCACCACCGACACGTTCGACTACACCGTCTCAGATGGTGAGTTCAGCGACACCGCCACGGTCACCATCACCGTTAATGGCGTCAATGATGCCCCGGTCGCGGCCGACGATGAGACCGGCACGGACGAAAACACCGCCATCGTCATTCCCGCCACCGATCTTGTTGGCAATGACAGTGACGTCGACGCCAGCGACGTGCTCGCGATTTCGGCTGTCGACAGCTCGGGCACCACCGGCACGGTTGCGCTCAATGCTGACGGCACGGTCACTTACGATCCCAATGGCCAGTTCGAAAGCCTGGACGATGGCGAGCAGGCGACCGACGGTTTTGGCTACACCGTCAGTGACGGCAATGGTGGCACCGATACGGCGGCGGTCACCGTGACCATCACCGGTGTCAACGATCCGCCGGTCGCCACCGATGACGAGCTCGGCACCAACGAGGATGCGCTTCTCGCGGCCGATCTCACCGGCAATCTGATCACCGACGACAACGGCAATGGCGTCGACAGCGATGTCGAAGGAGATCCCTTGTCGATCTCGGCGATCAATGGCGACGCGGCGCTGGTGGGCCAGGCGATCGATCTCGGCCGCGGCGTCGAGATCACCGTTCAGACAGACGGTAGCTTCACGATCACCGCCACCAATCCGTTCGCGCTCAACGGTCTCGCCGTCGGCCAAAGCTTAGGAGCGTCGATCGACTACACGCTCTCCGATGGCGATGCCACCGACACGGCGCGGGCGCTCGTCAAGATCACCGGGGATGATGACGCGCCGGTGATCAACGAGGTCGACGCGGACACGCCTTCAGGTGCCGACCGAAGCGAGTTCATCGAGCTGTTCGACGTCGACGGCGGCAGCCTCGATGGCACCAGCCTGGTGGTCTATAAGAGCAATGGCGACCGGGTCGATCAGGCCTTCGACCTGGATGGTCAGACCATCGGCCAGGGCGATTTCTTCGTGCTCGGCTCGGATGATGTCGTGAATGTCGATCTCACGCCCGCGGGCTTCGACGTCAACGAGCTCGATAATACCGTGACCGGCATCGCCCTGGTACAAGGCGACGCCGCCGACTTTCCGATCGACCAGTCGATCAACGCGCTCGATCTGGCCGACGTCATCGATGCCGTGGTCTACGAGGTCGACAGCTCCACCGATCCGGTGCTGGGTCCGAGCCTGTACGAGACCTTCGGTGCCCAGAATGGCCAGATCAACGAGGACGCGCGCAACGCCAAGGACACCGATTCGGTCTCTCGCCAGCCCCAGAACCTGGACGCGCAAAATGCCTTCGCCTGGGGCGTCGGGCCGGCGACCCCGGGTGTCGAGAACGTGGTCGCCACCAATGACGTGTTCGGGGTCTAGGAGTAACGAAGCTGGATCTGACCGGTGAAGCCACAGCCAGCGTCGTCAGCCTGTCGTGGTCATGACCGTGACGATCATTTGAGGGAGATCCGGCCTAGGGCCGGATCACGCCCATTTTGAGGATCACGCAGCCATAGAGCCGGGGCTCGCCGGTCGCGATCACGGCAAACGCCTTGCGCGCGCGGTCGTAAAAGTCGAACCGGTCGATCTTGGCGAGCGTTACGTTCGGCTCGTGGCGGCCGATCACGTCCTGCATTTCGGCGCAGACCTCCGGGACCGCGTCAGCATCCCCCACCACCTCAATCCGGCCCGCCGGCTCATCGACGAACTCGTCCAGCGGCATAAGCGAAAGCACGGCGTCGAGCAGCCGGGGCGAGGTCACCCCGTCCATCCTGATCAGCCGGCCGGTCGCCATGGTCTCGGCGGGAAAGTTGGCGTCGGCAATGACCAGGTCGTCGCCGTGGCCCATGGCTCGAAGCGCATACAGCACATCCGCGTTCAGGATCGGGTCGATGCCTTTCAACATGGGTTTTGCTCCCGGATCTTTTCGCTGTTTCGTTGTTGGATCAAAGCGGCTTTCGCCTCACGAAACAAAATCGCGTGGCGGGCCGCCAGCCTGGTGATGTCCCGATCGTAGCCGCCGCCGAGAACGCCTGCGAGCGGGATTTTTCGTCTGTTTGCCAGGCCGATCACGTAGCTGTCGCGGGCGGCGAGACCGTCGTCGGTGAGACTTAAACGGCCCAGGCGGTCGTCGCCATGGGGGTCGACACCGGCATTGTAGAAGATGAGGTCGGGCGCCAGGCGGTCGACCAAGGCTGGAAGATACTCGGCCAGGGTTTCCAGATAGGCCCGGTCGCCGGTGCCGGGCTCGAGCGCCACGTCGAGATCCGAGGCCGCCTTGCGGGCCGGAAAATTGGTCCGGCAATGGACCGAAAAGGTAAAAGCGCTTCGACAGGCGCTCAGCATTCGGGCCGTCCCGTCACCTTGGTGCACGTCGAGATCGACCACCAGGATCGACGAGACCAATCCTTCCGCCAGCAGGAGACGGCTCGCCACCGCCACGTCGTTGAACACGCAAAAGCCGCTGCCGAAGGCGCTGTGCGCGTGGTGACTGCCGCCCGCGGTATTGCAGGCAAAACCGTGTTCGAGCGCGAGCTTGGCGGCAAGCAGGGTACCTGCGGTGGCCGTCCGCGAGCGCATGCTCAAGGCCTCGCTGACGGGAAGGCCCAGACGCCGCTCCGCGTCCGCATCGAGCCGGCCATCCAGGATCGCGGTGACGTAAGCCGGCTCGTGGGCTGCCTCTAGCCAGGCGCGGGGCGCCGGTTCCGGGGCGAAGAGCCACCTCGCCTCGGCGGTTCCGTCCGCCATCAGCCGGTCGAACACCGCCTTGAATTTGGGCATCGGAAAACGGTGGTTCGCGGGCAAGGGCACGCTGTAGGCGGGATGATAGACGACCGGCAGCATCGGCCTGGCTCAGACCGTCAGCACGATCTTGCCGCGGCTCTTGCGTCCGATCAGCGTCGTCAACGCGTCGGCCGCCTTGTCCAAGGGAAAATGATGGGACACGGTCGGTTTCAGGAGACCCCGCTCGTACCAGTCGAGGAGCACCTCGAAACTTTGCCGAAGCCGATCCGGTGCCTTGGTGCGATAGCTTCCCCAGTAGAAACCGATCGCCGCGATGTTCTTCACCAGGAGCCGGTTGGCCTGGATCTCGGGCACCTCGCCGCTGGCAAAGCCGATCGCCAGGTACCGGCCCTCCCAGGCCATCGCCCGAAAGGAGGCTTTGGCCACATCGCCGCCGACACTGTCGAAGACGACATCGGCGCCGTCGCCGTCGGTCGCCGCCAGGATCCGCTCGCGCAAATCATCCTTAGCCGCGTCGAGGACCTGGTCCGCCCCGTGGCGCCTGGCGACCTCCAGCTTGTCCTCGCCCCGGGCGGTGGCGATCACCCGGGCGCCCAAAGCCTTGCCGCACTCGACCGCGGTGAGGCCGACGCCGCCGGCAGCCCCGTGAACGACCAGCACCTCACCTTCGCGAAGACCTGCTCGCCAGACCAGGGCACCGTAGGCCGTGCCATAGGCGATGGGAAAACCAGCGGCCTGATCCATCGGCAAACTGTCCGGCACCGCGAAGACGTCGCGCTCATGGGCCACCACCTGTTCGGCGAAACCGCCCCGGTCGAGAACCGCCATCACCCGTTCGCCGGGCTCAGGCCGGCCCACACCGGCGCCGACGCTCAAAACCCGGCCCGCGATCTCGAGACCCGGCACGAAGGGCGGATCGTAGCGCTCCTGGTAGCGGCCCCGGATCATCAGCGTGTCGGCGAAGTTGAGCGCCGCCGCTTCGACCTGAATGAGCACCTCACCGGGTGCAGGCTCGGGCGCTTTGCCGTCCTCGAGCACCAAACCCGCAGGCCCGACCAGTTCCCGGCAAACGACCGCTCGCAAAGCGCTATCTCCTCGGTTTCCGGTGCGACCTCGGCCTTTTAGATAGGGTGACCATTCGTCTGTCTATCACCTAGTCGAGAGGTAACCGGCGACGAACTCAACTGCTGCACGCAAAGGGCTTCTCAGACTTGGCCTCATTCCTATAGTTAGGCGGGCTTCACGTGACCACGTAAATGGATTGGATCGGGATGCATCGGCTGTTTGCCGCCACCCTTTTCGCTGCGCTTTTCCAGGCCTTTTTCAGCCTGCCGTCGCCCGCAGCGGCCCAGGAACAACGGTTCATCGGTCAGTTCCGGGATTGGGTGCTTTACACATACGTCGACGACGGCGACAAGCTTTGCTTTATCACCAGTGAGCCGACCGATCAGGACGGCAACTACACCAGGCGCGGGCCGCCGGCGCCGCTTGTGACTCGGTTGCCGGGCGACCCGCCAACCGTCGAAGTCAGCTATCAGCCGGGCTACAGCTATCTCGCGGACAGCGATGTCACGATGAGGATCGACGACAATAGTTACACGCTGTTCACCCAAGGCGAGCATGCCTGGGCCAACAATGGCGACGATGACGGGATCGTCGCGGCCATGAAGGCCGGCCAGCGGATGACGGTGCGGGGGACCTCGACCAAGGAGACCTGGTCGGAGGACTCCTATTCGCTATTGGGTTTTACCCGAGCATACAACGCGATGGTCGAGGCCTGTGCCGGCTGACACCGCCCTTCCCACGGCTGCCGGGGCCGGTGCCGACAAGCGAGCGCTGATCTTCGATCTGGATCGCGGCGAGTTGGCGGCGGCCCTGCATGCTTTGGGCGTTGCCGAGACCAAGGTGGCGATGCGGTTGCGCCAGCTCTGGCACTGGCTCTACCACCGGGGTGCCGTCGATTTCGACGTGATGCACACCCTGCCGGGTGAGCTGCGCCAGTTCCTGGCCGACCGCTTTCGGATCGAGCGGCCGGCAATCGTCTCCGAGCAGCGCTCCAAGGACGGCACGGTCAAGTGGCTCCTGGCGTTGGCCGACGGGCGCCAGGTCGAGACCGTCTTCATTCCCGAAACCGATCGGGGCGCTCTCTGCGTTTCCAGTCAGGTCGGCTGCACCCTTAGCTGCAGTTTTTGTCACACCGGAACCATGGCGCTGGTGCGCAACCTCTCGGCCGGCGAGATCATCGGCCAGCTCCTGGTGGCGCGGGATCGGCTCGGCGAATGGCCCAGCGGCAAGTTGAACCGGATGCTCACCAACATCGTGCTCATGGGCATGGGTGAGCCTCTGTTCAACTATGCCGCAGTGGCAAAGGCGCTCCAGGTCGCCAACGATGGCGAGGGCATCGGTATCTCGAAACGCAAGGTCACACTGTCGACCTCGGGTGTGGTGCCGAAGATCAAACAGTGCGGCGAAGAGCTGGGGGTTGGACTCGCGATCTCACTCCACGCGGTCCGCGACGAATTGCGCGACGAACTCGTGCCTATCAATCGTAAATGGAACATCGAAACCTTGATCCAGGCCTGTCGAACCTACCCCCACCGCGGCAAGCCGATCACCTTCGAATATGTCATGCTCGATGGCGTCAACGACACGGATCAGGATGCGAGGGCCTTGGTGAAACTGCTTGAGCCTGTTTGCGCCAAGGTCAATCTCATCCCCTTCAATCCCTGGCCCGGTAGCCGTTACGCCTGTTCGCCCTGGTCGCGGATCGAGGCCTTCGCTGGGATCTTGGAAGCGGCCGGCTACGCCTCACCGGTGCGCACGCCGCGCGGCCGGGACATCTTGGCAGCCTGCGGACAGCTCAAGACCGCGAGCGAGCGGGCCGCGCGCCGGCGCGTGCCTGCCCAGCCCGAAATGGCGGTCTGAGCGGTGGGCCGGTTCCTTGTCCGGGCGTTGGCCGTTTTTGGCTTTCTCGCCCTCCTCCTGATCGTCGGGCTCGCCGGCTTCGCCTGGTGGGCCAGCCGCGAGTTCGCCGGCCAGCGGATCGAGGTTCCGAACGAGATGATCCTGGTCGCCGATTGGCGAAACGGCATCGAGGAAAAGCCCGCAGGCTTGGGGCGGTTCGATTTCACCAGCCTCGAGCCCGAGCCCAGCTTTCCCGAGATCTTGTTGGCGCTCGAGCGGGCTGTCACCGACGACCGGGTGAAAGGGGTTTACGTTCGTCTGGGAGGCGATGGGTTCGGTTTCGCCCAGGCCCAGGAGTTGATCGAGGTCGTGGCGCGCCTGCGCAGCGCGGGCAAGACGACCGTGGCCTATGCCGACAGTTTCGCCGAATTCGGTCCGGGGACGATCGGCTACTACGTGGCGAGCGGCTTCGAGCGTATCTATATCCAGCCCCTCGGCATCGTCGGCCTGACGGGCATCTCGATCGAGACCCCGTTCGTCAAACCGCTGCTCGATCAATGGGGCATCGAGCTCGAGGTCGGCCAGCGCGAGGAGCATAAGACGGCGCTCAACAGCTTCACCGAAGAGACGCTGACGCCGGCTCATCGGGAGACGCTGAACCAGCTGGCGGATCAGGTTTACGGTCAGTTGGTCGACGGCATCGCGTCGGGTCGGGGCCTAGAGCCGGTGCAGGTAATCGAACTCATCGACCGCGGCCCGCTGATGGCGGAAGAAGCGGCTTCCGCCGGCCTTCTCGACGGCATTATGCACCGCGATGAGCTGGAAGACCTGCTGGATGAAGAGCTGAGCGAAGGCACCGGCTATTTCTCGCTCGAGCGCTACGTCAAAGCCAGCCGACGGGAACAGGCCGAGGACCTTCCCGTGATCGCCCTGGTTCACGCGGTGGGTGTGATCCAGGCGGACGGTGGCGATGATCCGCTCGGCGGTGCCGGCATTCAGGCGGACCGCACCGCCGGCGCCGTGAAACAGGCGATCGAGAACGATTCCGTCGACGCGATCGTCCTGCGGGTGGATTCGCCGGGCGGCTCGGCGGTCGCTTCCGAAACGATCGGGTTTCAGGTCCGTCAGGCGCGCAACGCCGGCAAGCCCGTGATCGTCTCCATGGGCAACACCGCCGCGTCAGGCGGCTATTGGATCTCCATGGATGCCGACCGGATCCTGGCCTCGCCCGGAACGATCACCGGATCCATCGGCGTGATCGTCGGCAAGCCCGTCACCCAAGAGTTCTGGGACGACCTCGGCGTCAATTGGGAACGGGTGCAGCGGGGCGAGAATGCCGATTTGTGGTCATTCGTGGATGATTATGACGAACGCTCGCGGGCGCGGGTCGAGGCCTTTCTCGACCACACTTATGACGCCTTCGTCCAGGGTGTGGCCCGGGGGCGCAACATGGCCGCCGACGATGTGCGAAGGATCGCCGGCGGTCAGGTTTGGAGCGGCCGCCATGCGCTGGACCGGGGGTTGGTCGATGATCTCGGTGGTTGGCTGGTCGCTCTCGATGCAGCCAAGCAGGCGGCCGGGATCGATACGGACGAGCCGGTTTCGGTTCAGCCTTTTCCGCCGCCCCGCGACTTCACCGACAGTTTGTTGAAAAGCCTGGAGGAGGGTTTTGTCGGTGTCGGCGCGCTGATCCGCCTCCAGCGCTGGCTCGGTCTCAATCCGTATCCAGGTGGGCAGACCTTGCGGGCGCCGTCGATCGTCTTCCGCTGATCCGCTTGCAGCTAGGCGCCCGTTCTCTTGATGAGTTCTGGGTTCGACCCGAGTTCATCCGTGCCGCAAAGAAGCGATAGGCATACTTATCCGGATAGCGCCGGCGAATATCGATCTCCTGGCGGGCTTCGTTCAATGGAATGGCCGCTTTCGGCTGCCCCCAATAGGTTTCTTCTAAAGTTTGAAGTTTCGCTTCCATCGGTGAATAGTAATCGTCCCACCAGTCGCTGTCGGGCAATTCAAAGCCTCCGACAATCTCGTAACCGGCTTCGGAAAGGGCTGCCAGCACGCCGTTTTCGTCCGTCATGGACGCATAGTCAGCCCAACAGGCCTTAAGGTCTTGGGCTCGGTCCTGGTGATCGACCAGCCAGATCGCGTCATTGAAAACGACCAGGCCGCCGGGTTTCAAATGAGCTCGCCAAGCTAGCAGACCTTGTTTCACGCCTAAGAAGTAAAGCGCACCTTCACACCAAATCATATCGATCGATTGGGGTTCACAGGGCGGATCGGCCATGTCGGCGACCCGCGCATCAATCCGTCGCTCGACACCGGCCGCCGAAGCGCGACGCTTAACCTCGTCGACGAAAGGTTGGTGGGTATCGATGGCGAGGAACCGTGCTCCCGGCAAGGCCTTGCTCAACGCTATGACGGACGAGCCCGGCCCGCAGGCGAAATCCGCGATGAGCGGTTCGCCGGGCAACAGGGATCGGACCAGGGACAGGGCCTTCAGCGTCGACCGATCGCTACCGGGGGCTTCTCGAGACAAGCCCGAATGGATCTCGAAGAAGACGCGCAGCTGTGTGGGATCGGAAAAATCCATGGCCGTTAGGGTACACCGCGCTCGCGACAGGCGATACGAATACCGGCGGTCGGTCAGGCTGGGGTGATCGCTTCTGAGCCGAAGGTTCAGGTCTCCGCCATGGAGGAGACGGTCTCGTCGACCGCATAGCCTTCCGCCCGAACGGTCCGCAAAAGATCCGGCTCGCCTTCAGCGTTGAGCGAGCGGCGCAGACGGCGGATCGTGGCATCCACGGTCCGGAGCTCGACCTCCTGATTGATCCCCCAGACCGCGTCCAGGAGTTGGGCCCGTGAGAACACCCGGCCTTTATTCTCCAGAAGATGGCGAAGCAGGCGGAATTCGGTCGGGCTCAGATGCACCTCCCGCTTGCCGCGATGGATCCGGTGCGAGGTGAGATCCATGACCAGATCCGCGATCTCGAGCGTGCCGTCCTCCAAGGCCGGCCGGGTCCGCCGGAGCACGGCTCGCGTCCGGGCGATCACCTCGGCGATCGAAAAGGGCTTAACGATGAAATCGTCGGCGCCGGTCTCCAACCCACGCAGGCGGTCCGGCTCCTCGGCCCGCGCAGTGAGAATGATGATCGGCACCCGCTGGGTGCTGGGCCGGCGCCGCAGCCGACGGCAGATCTCGATGCCGGAGACATGCGGCAACATCCAATCGAGCAGGATCAGATCAGGGATACGCTCGTCGACGGCGATCAGCGCCTCCTCGCCGTCGAAGGCCTGGTTTACTTCGAAACCGCTGCTCACCAAGTTGTAGGCTAACAGCTCCTGGATCGGCGCCTCGTCCTCGACGATAAACACGTAGGGCTTCAATCGCCTTTTTCCCTGACACGATTGATGGCTTCACCGTGGAGCACGTAGTGGATGCGCTCGGCCAGGTTGGTTGCATGATCGCCGATGCGCTCGAAGTTCTTGGCGATGAACAGAAGGTCGATGTTGCCCGACGTCGTTCGGGGATCCTCGATCACATAGGTGAGAATCTCTCTAAACACGCTGTCATAGAGCGCATCGACCTCCTCGTCCCGATGCCAGACCGCCATCGCCGTGGTGGTGTCGCGATTGATGAACGCGTCGAGCACGTCCTTCAGCATGTCCTGGGTGGTGTGACCCATGCGAACCAGGGATTGGATGGCGCTGATCTGGGGGAAATCAAGGAGACGGCGCGATCGTTTGGCGACATTGACGGCGTAGTCGCTGATCCGCTCGAGATCGTTCGACATTTTGAGAGCCATGGCGATCTGACGCAGATCACCGGCCATCGGCTGACGGGTCGCGAGCAACTGAACCGCCAGCCGGTCGATTTCCTCCTCGAGCGCGTCGACCTCCGCGTCCCGGTCGATCACCGCCTCGGCGATCGCCACATCCCGTTTGGCCAGACACTGAACCGCCATGGCGACCTGGCGCTCGGCAAGTCCACCCATCTCGACGATATGGGTGCTCAGTTGCTCCAGATCGTCGTCATAGGATTTGACGATGTGTTCGTTAGCCATCACCTCTCGGCGGATCAGCCAAAGCGACCGGTGATGTAGTCCTGGGTCATCTGGTTTTTTGGGTTGGTAAAGATGTCGTTAGTCTGACCGACCTCGATCACCTTGCCCAGATGGAAAAAGGCGGTTTTCGACGAGACGCGGGCCGCCTGCTGCATCGAGTGGGTGACGATGACGATCGTGAATTCTTTTTTCAGCTCGTCGATCAGCTCTTCGACATGGGCTGTGGCGATCGGGTCGAGGGCCGAGCAGGGCTCGTCCATCAAGATCACCTCCGGGCCGACGGCGATCGCGCGGGCGATACACAAGCGCTGCTGCTGACCGCCTGAAAGGGAGTTGCCCGGCGCGTCCAGCCGGTCGTGAACCTCCTTCCACAATCCGGCACCGTTCAAGGAATGTTCGACCACCTCATCCATGTCGCGCTTGCTGCGGGCGAGGCCATGGATCCGTGGCCCGTAGGCGACATTGTCGTAGATCGACTTCGGGAAAGGGTTGGGTTTTTGGAACACCATGCCGACCCGGGCACGAAGCTCGACCACATCGACATTGGCATCGTAGATGTTTTCGCCGTCGAGCCGGATGTCGCCCTCGACCCGGCAGATGTCGATGGTGTCGTTCATCCGGTTCAGACATCGGAGATAGGTAGATTTACCGCAGCCGGACGGTCCGATCAGCGACACGACCTCGTTGGCCGGGATGTCGAGATCGACGTCGATCAACGCTTGCTTGTCTCCGTACCAGAGATTGACGCCCCTGGTCTGCATCTTGGTTTCGCCATTGGGCTTTTTGTCAGCGTCCGGTTTGGCCTCCACCTGTGGGGCGGCCATCGTTTGATCGTCCATTACCATTTCCGTTCGAAACGTTTGCGCAGAATGACGGCGATAGCGTTCATAAGGATCAAGAAGCTCAACAGCACCATGATCGCGGCGGAGGTTCGTTCGGTGAAGGCCCGTTCCGGACTGTCGGCCCAGAGATAGACTTGGACCGGCAGCGCGGTCGCCGCGTCGAACGGTCCGTCCGGAATGTCGACGATGAAGGCGACCATGCCGATCATCAGCAAGGGCGCTGTTTCGCCCAGCGCCTGGGCCATGCCGATGATCGAGCCCGTGAGAATGCCGGGGAGCGCCAGTGGCAGGACATGGTGGCCGACCATCTGCACTTTGGAAGCGCCGAGCCCGAGCGCCGCGTCGCGGATCGAGGGCGGCACCGCCCGGAGGGCCGCCCTGGTCGCGACGACGATGGTCGGCAAGGTCATCAAGGTGAGCGTCAAGCCGCCAACGATCGGCGCCGATCTCGGCAGGTGAAACACGTTCAAGAAGACAGCCAGGCCCAGAAGACCGAAGACGATCGACGGCACGGCCGCGAGGTTGTTGATGTTGACCTCGACGAAATCGACCCAGCGGTTCTTGGCGGCGAACTCTTCCAGATAGATCGCGGCGGAGACGCCGATGGGCACCGAGAGAAAGAAGACGACGAGCATCATGTAGAACGAGCCCACGACCGCGCCCCAGATGCCGGCCAGTTCCGGCTCGCGGCTGTCGCCGTTGGTCAGCAGCCAAATATTGCCGCTGGTCCGAACCCGACCTTCGCTTTCCAGCTCGTCGATCCAGGTGATTTCCTGATCCTTGACCCGCCGGTTCTGTTCGGCGACGTCCCGGTCGATCTTGCCTTTGACCAGCTGATCGATGTCATCCGAGGCCAGAACCCAGACATCCTTGGTCGTGCCGATGATGTCCGGATCATCGAGCACCATTTGCCTGATTTGGTCGGCGGCGCCGATGCTGGTGATACCCCGTAAGCTGCGCCGTTCGCGCCGCTCCTCGATGGCGGGGAACATGGCATAGAGCGCATCATTGACGAGGCCCTGATAGTTCGCCCTATCCAGATCCGCCGGCTCGCGGTTGCCGCTGGGATCGATCTCCTCGGCATCGAAATTCACGGTCAACTGGAGTTCGGTCTGAACGAACGCCGGATAGCCTTGCGAAACGATGGTGAAGAGGAGGAAGGTGAGCAAGCTGAGCGCGATGATGATCGCTCCGAGACCGAGGATCTTGAAGCGGGACTCGCTGGCGTAGCGGCGTTTTAGCCCGATATCGGCGCCGCGGACCGAGAGCTTACCTGCCGTGGACGGCTCCGACGCGGTCGCCGGGCCGTCATCCATGGTGACATCAGTCATAGCGCTCTCGATATTTTTGCATGATGTAGAGGGCGAAGACGTTGAGCCCGAGGGTGACGACGAACAGCACCAGGCCGAGGGCGAAGGCGGCCAGCGTCTTGGCGCTGTCGAACTCCTGGTCACCGACCAGAAGCGTCACGATCTGCACGGTCACTGTCGTCACCGCATTCAGCGGATTGGCGGTTAGATTGGCGGCCAGGCCCGCGGCCATGACCACGATCATGGTTTCACCAATGGCCCGGGAGATGGCGAGCAGGAACCCGGCAATGATGCCGGGCAGCGCTGCCGGCAGCAAGACCTTGGAGATCGTCTCCGCCCGAGTTGCGCCTAGCCCCAGCGAGGCATCCCGAAGGGACCGCGGCACGGCCGAGATGGCGTCGTCCGAGAGTGACGAGACGAACGGAATGATCATGATGCCCATGACCGCACCGGCCGCCAGTGCGCTTTCGGACGCCACATCGAGACCTAAGGATTCGCCAAAACCTCTTACGGCAGGCGCTACGGTCAGTGCCGCAAAGAAGCCGTAGACCACCGTCGGAATGCCGGCGAGGATCTCCATGATCGGCTTCACCACGGAGCGGAAGTTAGGCGTCGCGTACTCGGCGAGGTAGATCGCCGAAAACAGACCGATCGGGCCCGCCACGAGCATGGCGATGACGGTGATCAGCAGCGTGCCCGCGAACAGTGGCACGGCACCGAAGGCACCGGTCGAGCCTACCTGGTCGGCGCGGATCGCGGTCTGCGGACTCCAGTTCAGGCCGAACAGAAATTCCGTGATTGGTATCCGCTGGAAAAAGCGGATGCTCTCGAACATGACGGAGAAAACGATGCCGGCCGTGGTCAGGATGGAAACCGTTGCAGCGGCGACCAGGGCCCAGACGATCCACCGTTCGACCCGATTTCTCGCCCGAAACGGCAGCTCGATCTGACCAAAGGTCATCCGTGCAAGAGCGAGTGCCAGGCCGAGCGGCAGCAACCACTTCGCCGCCCAAAAGACCCATTCGAGGAAGCGGTAAGTTGCAGCGTCGTCCTCGATCTGTTGGATCATCAGAACCTTGTAGATCGGATCGATCATGCCGACCCGACCCTGACGCTCCAGCGCCAGCGGGATATTGTGAGCCTCCCGATATACCTCCTGGAGGTAGAGGCTTTCGACCTGGGGCGCCATTCCGCCGCCGTCGAAGCGCACGCCGTCTTCGTAGAGCCGCTCTTCGAGACCGCTGGCGATCCAGCCATTAATGAAGGGCTGCTGGCCGACCGCGAGAACGAGCCAGATGAACAGTGCCGGCATCAACACGGCGATGGCCATATACCAGCCGTGGAACCCAGGCAGGGAATGCATTTTAGCTGTGTTGCCCGACGCCGTGACCATGGCACGGGACCGGCCAACCGTGAAGGCGATCGCGGCCAGCGCGATCAAAACGTAAACGGCGTTCATGGCGACGCCTTTGGGCCCGACGTTGAGAGGAACGGAGGATGGCCGCACCAGGCGGCCACCCCCCGTTTATCGTTTTGGCTTAGCCTTTAGTTGAGGCTGAGCGGCTGCAGATTGGCGGTCTGAGTGCGGACCTCTTCGCGCTCCTCTTCGGGAAGCGGGATCAGGCCCTTGTCAGCGAGATAACCGTCTTCGCCGATCGCCTTGTCGGAGGTGAACTCCGCCAGATACTCTTCAATGCCGGGGATCACACCGACATGGGCGTTCTTCACGTAGAAGAAGAGCGAGCGGGAAACGGGATAGTCACCGGCGGCAATCGCGTCGAACGCCGGCTCATTGCCTTCGATCATGCTGCCCTGCATCACGTCGGCGTTCTGATCGAGGAAGCTGAAGCCGAAGATGCCGAGCGCATCCGGGTTCTCCTGCAGCTTCTGAACGATCAGGTTGTCGTTTTCGCCGGCCTCGACGAAAGCACCATCTTCACGCATGGTCTTGCAGACAGCTTCGGCTTCGTCCTCGCCGAGACCCTCGACAGAGCTCTCGCAGCCCTCTTCCATGACGAGCTCGACGAAGGCATCACGGGTGCCGGAGGTCGGCGGCGGGCCGAGCACCTCGATCTGGGTGTCCGGCAGCGACGGATCGATGTCCGACCAGTTGGTGTTCGGATTGGCGACAACTTCACCGTCGACCACGACGTCCTTGGCCAGTGCCTGCCAGATTTGTTCGCGGCTCAGATCGAGTTGCGGCGCGTCCTTGACATTGGCCAGCACGATGCCGTCATAGCCGATCTTCACCTCGGTGATCTCGGTGATGCCGGCGGACGAACACGTCTCGACCTCGCTCTGCTTAATCCGGCGCGAAGCATTGGTGATGTCGGGATGGCCCTCACCGATGCCGGAACAGAAAAGCTGCAAGCCGCCCCCCGAACCGGTGCTCTCGACGACAGGTGCGGGGAAATCGGAGCTACGGCCGAATTCCTCGGCTACAGCGGTCGAGAACGGGAAAACGGTCGACGAACCGACGATACGGATTTCCTCGCGGGCCATGGCCTGACCGGCCAGTGCCGTGGTCGCCAAAAGAGCGGCGCCAAAAGCAAAACGCTTCATGTTAAACCCCCAGTTTTCAGGTTGGTCACCCATACGGTGTTGCGGCAACCTAGGCAGCGTTTATGACAGTCATGTGACGGTTTTTGTGACGTTCAGCGACGGTTCATCATCCGCGAGCGCCAAAAAAGATCAGTGATCCGGGATCATCCGCGCCCCCTGGGTCAATGTCTGGACCCGGTAGACAGATGTCGACGCCGTGATGTACAGAACCGTGCGGTCCGGTCCGCCAAAGCAGAAATTGGTCGACTTTTCAGGCGTTTGGATGACCCCCAGGCAGGCGCCATCGGCCGAGAACAGGTGCACCCCACCGGGGCCATTGCAAAACAGATGGCCCGCCAGATCGAGTTTCATGCCGTCCGGCACACCCTCGCCCTCGCCTGTCACTTCGGCCCAAACCTGCCCACCTTTTAGGCTGCCGTCAGCTGTCACGTCGAAAGCACGAATCGTGGGACCCCAACTATCGTTGACGAACAGCCTTGTCTCGTCGGTCGAGAGGCAAAGACCATTCGGCTGTTGGAAATCATCGACGACCAGCTTCAGGGTGCCGTCGCGGTCCAATCGAAACACGCCCTGGAACGGGAGCACCTGTTCGCGCAACAGCCCCAGATCCTCGCGGATCCGACCGAAGGCGGGATCGGTGAACCAGATACGCCCCTGGCGGTCGACCACCACGTCGTTGGGGCTGTTTAGCGCCTTTCCTTCATAACTCGCGGCAAGCGTGCGAACGAGCTTGCCACCATGTTCGTGGCGGACCAGGTGCGAGCTGGCATGTTCGCAGCTGACCACCCTGCCCTCCGGATCGAACGCGTTGCCATTGGCCTGGTTGGAAGGCTGGCGAAACAGGCTCAGGCCCTCCCGCTCGGACCAGCGATATTGTCGGCTGCGGGCGATGTCGGAAAACAAGAGCCACTCTTCATCCGGGTGCCAGATCGGTCCCTCCGTGAAACCGAAGCCGGTTTCGACCCGTTCCAGAACCGCATTCTCGCTGACGATCTTGGTGATCGATGGCTCGCGTATGTCGAGGACACCCATGACAATCTCTTTCTCAGGGGCCGGCCGCCATCAGGAGGTCGGGCAAGAACAGAACGATCTGCGGAAACAAGATCAAAAGGGCTACCGTCAGCACGTCAATGAGGACGAACGGCCAGACGGCGGCGAAGATTTCGTGCATCGGTATATCGGTCCGGATGCCGCCGACGACGTACACATTGAGGCCCACCGGCGGTGTGATCAGACCGATCTCGATCATCTTGACCACCAGGATGCCGAACAGGATGGGATCGACGCCCAATTGAACGATCGCCGGGAAGATGACCGGCAGGGTCAAGAGCATCATCCCCGACGCGCTCATAAACATGCCGAGGAAGGCGTAGACGATCAGGATCGCGACCAAAACCGCGGTCGGCGGGAACGGCAGGGCAACGATCCACTCCGCGACCACCGTCGGCAGTTGGGTAAAGGCCAGAAACCGAGCGAAGATGAAGACACCCCAGAAGGTCGAGAAGATCATCACCGTCAGCTTAGCGGTCTCGATCAGCGAGCGGTTGAGCGCGGCGAAACCGAGCTTTCTGCGGGCAAGCGCGTAGACGAAGACGGTGAAGGCGCCGCACGCTCCCGCCTCCGTCGGCGTCGTCCAGCCGGTGGCCATGCCGCCCAGGATGAGGACCATGACGATGATGATCGGTAGCACGCCGCCGAGCGACCGGCCTCGTTCACCCCAGCCAACCCCCTCAATCGCCGGCCCTAGCTTCGGATTGGCGCAGAACCGCAGATAGAGAAAACCGGCATAGAGAAGGGCCGAGAAAATGCCGGGGATGAAGCCGGCGAGCAAAAGCCGGCCGATCGACTGGTCGACGATGGCACCGTAGACCACCAGGGCCGCGCTGGGTGGGATCAGCGAGGCCAAGGTGCCGGAGGCGGCAACCGCGGCCGCTGACAACGACGGGCTGTATTTGAAGCGCAGGAGTTCCGGGATCGCGACCCGGGCGAAAACCGCCGCTGTCGCCTGGCTGGCGCCCGACACCGCGCCGAAGCCAGCCGCCGCCATGACCGTTGAGATCGCTAGACCGCCAGGCATCCACCCTAGCCAAGCCCGGGCCGCCCGGTAGGCGCCCGTCACCATGCCAGAACTATGGGCGAAGAAGCCGATCAGAATGAACATCGGCAAGACGCTGAAGAGGTAGTTGGACGAGGTCGAATGGGGAATGATGCCGGCGACGTTGGCGGCCACCGCCCAGCCCTTGAGCATGGCGATGCCGATGAAGCCCGTGAGCGCGGTGGCGAAGACGATGTGAACCCCCATTGCCACCATCAGGATCAGGACCAGGAAGCCCAGCGCGCCGAGGGTCAGCGGATCCATACCCTTCAGGCGTCCATGTCTTCACGCGGATCGGGCGGTCTCGGTACGCCGATCGGCTCGGCGTCCGGTGTCGCTATCAGCCGGCCGAACACCCAAAGCTCGAGGACCAACCGCAGCCACAAAAGTCCGAGTCCCACCGGCGCCGCCAGTTTCGACGGCCAGGTCGGAAGGCCGATGCCGAAGGTGGTGTCGCCGAGCTCGAACGCCCTCAGAAAATGGTTCCAGGTGCCGGGCCAGATGGCGGTGACTGTCAGCAGCGCCAGCAGTGTGACGACCAGGTTCAAGAGCCACCGCAATCGGCCGGAGGTCTTGAGCAGCACCAGATCCATGCGGATGTGGCCGGACTGGCGATAGCAGTAGGAGATACAGAGCAGGCCGAAAGCCACGATCGACAGAATGGTGATGTCCTGCTGGCCGGGGATCGGACTGTTGAACAGCCGGCGCAGCACAACCTCGGCGGTGACGAGCCCCATGAGCAGGAAGATCACAAGCCCGCCGATCCAGGCGGTGGCGGCCTCCAGCCGCATCAGCGCCCGATCACATCCCTCCAGATAGGCATCCGCGCGGCTGTCGCTCATCGAGGCCGGACGATCGTGAGGCCTAGCCCGCGCCGCCCGTCTTGCTAAGCACGAAGTCGAGGATCTCCTGACCGGGGAGACCCTGGCCCGTGGTTTCGCTGACGAAGGCATCCCACACCGGTTTGGCCGCTTCCGTGCGCAGCGTTTCGATCATCTCGGCCGGCACCTCGATCCGCTCGAGCTTGTACTCGGCCAGCGTCGGCTCATAGGTCGACGCGGCCTCGGACTGGGCCTCGATGGTCGCTTGGTAGGCGTGATCCTCGGCCTCTTGGAGGAGAGCCTTATGTTCATCGCTCAGCGACTGAAAGGCGTCCGCATTGGCGACCAGGGTGACGTTGGCGGTGCCGGCGTCCATACCCACCGTGTACCATTCGGAAAGCTCGTAGAGCTTCCAGCCGCCATGGGCCGAGGGCGTGGCCGCGACCGCGTCGATAACGCCGGTCTGAAGACCATTATACTGCTCGGCACCGGTCATCGAGACCGTCACCGCGCCGAACTGGGCGAGCGCATCGCCAATCCCGCTGGTCGCCTTGAGCCGCATGCCGTCAAAGGCTTCGGCGCTGTCCGGCGCGGTTCCCTTGCCCATAATCTCATAATTGGGCTGGACAACGGCCATCACCGGCGTGGTGCTCCAGCGGGCGAACTCCTCAGCGATGGCCGGATGGTCGTAGAGCGCCTCGGCGATCTCGACCCGCTGCTCCATGGTGCCGATCGGCAGGAACGGCAGATCGAGCACGGAGATCAACGGGTTCTTGCCCGGGTGATATGAGGAAACCACGTAGCCCAGCTGAAACGCGCCGATCGACAGATTGTCCAAGACCTCGCGGGCCGGTGACAGGGTGCCCTCATGGACGGTGATCTGGAAACTGCCATCGCTGTTCTCATTGACATATTCGGCCAGCGCTTCGCCGGCGACCCGAAACGCCGGGCTGCCGAAGAGAGCCAGATCCCACGAAACCTGGTCCGCGGCCTGCGTCGTACCAGGCAATGCCAAGGTCACCAGAGCGGCGGCCGCCAAGCCTCGAGGCGTTGCTAGTGTCATAGGTCCTCCCGACCAGCTTTTTTCCGTTTTCTTGAGTGGACCATATCGCCGATCGGTGGTTGGCGCCAGCCGCGAGGATTTGGCGGATGATCCGACCTTCAGGTGTCGAGATGCCGCTCACGCCGGATCAGGTTGACCCTCGTTCCTTCCGACGATCAGTCCGTCGCGCCGATCTCCGTCTCCAAGAGGCGCTCGAAAGCCGTGGGCGACAGATTGCCAGGCGGCGCAAAGGGATTGGAGAATGCAAAGATGAGCAACATGACGATACCGCTGAACCCGCCGTAAACGCTTAACAGAAACAAGTGAATAAAGGTCGGCGCAAACACGAAATAGGGCATCGCCACCAGCACCACACCGGAAACGGCTGCCACCCAAAACATCGTGCCCACGGGCTTCAGAGCCACGTTTTCGCGCCCCTGACGCAAGCTAGCGATGAGCTGGATGTCGTCGAGCATGTGGCTGCGCAGTGCATCCTGTCGCGCCGTCGCAGGCGTCAAGTTCAACAGGTCGATGTAAATGCGTTCCCTTTGGTTCCATCCGTCGGGCGACAGACGAGCCTCAGTGCCCAGGCGATCCCATTCATGCCCGACAACAATCCTGACATAGCGTGACAGTGCCGCCTGAACCCTTTCTTCCCGATCTGTACCGTAGCGCCGGATGTCGTTGTAGATGTCCGCGACAGCCGTGGCCTCCTGAACCACGGCGGCGTGGAGATCGGTGTAGCGCTCAAGCTCCTGGGCGAACACCAAGGCGAGGATCAATCCGTGGAGAGCAGCGACGCGGAACGTGATTGAAGCGGCTAGATCACGGGTTTCCTGCTGGATGGCCGACCGCGCTACAAGACGCGTCAAAAAGTAAGCAGCCAATGCGATGCCGATAGTTCCGCAGACGAAGGCGATACCGAAGATTAACGGAGAAACCGTCATGACGTTCACGAAAGTTCTTTGTTGCGGATGCTAACGGTAGGCCGTGCCTCTTTTTTTCCAAGCGGTTCATTTGACCTGCGCGGCGCTCCACGCGGCGTGACACATGTCGCGTCCGAACTCGAGCACCGTCAATAAGAAGACCGCGCGTATCCCGAGCCCGATGAAATGGTGCCTTTGCTCCTCAAGCCGGCAAGTTCAGCGGCAGAAAAACGCTGAACCGGCTGCCTTCGCCCAGTCGGCTCTGGATCGCCAGGTGGCCCTGGTGCCGGTTCAGCACGCCATCGACGATGGCGAGGCCGAGACCGGTTCCGCCGCGCCTTCGGGAGCGAGACTTGTCGACCCGGAAAAATCGTTCCTTTACCCGTGGGATCGCTTCAGGCGGGATCCCCTCGCCCTGGTCGATGACCTCGACCACCAATGCGGGCCGGCCAGTGAGACGGCCGGCTTGGGGTGGCGCCCTGTCGACCCGCGACGCCTGGACCCGGATCGTCTGGCCGTCGCTGCCATACTTGATGGCGTTGTCGACCAGGTTGACGAAGACCTGTTGAAGCTGGTCCGGATCGCCGAGCACGCTCGGCAGATCCTCCTCGATGCTAAGCTCGATCCCCATCTTCTGTTTTTCGGCGACCGGGGTGATGCCGCGGACGACTTGGCCGAGCACGTCGGCCATGTCGACCGGATTGTCGGGGCTCGCGTGCAGGGTCAGTTGAACCCGGGACAGAAGCAACAGCTCATCGAGAAGACGGGTCATGCGCTGCGCCTCGTCGTCCATGGTTTCGAGGAACCGTTGTTGGGCGACGGGATCGTCCTTGGCGGTGGTGCGCAGGGTTTCGATCATGCCGCGGACCGCCGAAAGCGGGGTTCGGATTTCGTGGCTGGCGTTGGCGAGGAATTCGTCACGTAGGGTTACGGAGCGCAGCTCCGAGGTGCGCTCGTGCAGCACAAGAAGAATCTTCGGCTCGACGCCGAGGCTGCCCACCGGCTGAACCTCGACATCGAATACCCGCGACGGCACACCGGGGAGATCCAATTGTAAGGTCTGGCCGTCCTGATTGTTACGCGCAGTGCGCACGGCCAGCAGCAACTCCGGGTCGCGTATCATGGTCGTGAGCTTGCGGCCGACGAGATCATTGCCGAAACGCGCCAGCGCGGCCCGGTTGGCGAGATCGATCACATCGTCCTGATTGATCCGCACGAACGGATCCGGAAGCGCGCGAAGGAGCAGATTCTGCTCGACGTCATTGGCTGCGCGAACGCTCTCCTGCTCGGCCAGCCACCGGCGCAGCCGCCACAGCTCGACACTGAGATCTTCGTCTTCGAGGATCCGTTTGCCTTCGGGTGGCGCCGTCGGCGCCCGGCGCGTGCAGCTGGCGACGAAGGCGACGAGATGATCGACCACGCGGCGGCGTCCGATCGCGATCGGCGTGGCGACCACCAGGGCCAGGCCGGCGAAGGACAGGGCCGAGGTCGCCGACCAGAGATTGAAGAACAATCCAAAGCCGGCGGCGGCGGCGCTCGGCGCCATGACCCAGGCGAGTTCGCGAGCCAGCCTTTGCGGATGGCGACTTGCGCTGCCGGCCGCCATGACGCTGTTATCCGGGCGGGATCATCGGAGTTCCGGACGGTCCCGGAATTGCTCAAGGGCTTCCGGATTGGCGAGAGCGCTCACATTTTTTACCTCGCGACCGTGGACCACGTCGCGCGCCGCGAGCTCCACGATCTTGCCGCTGAGGGTCCGCGGAATGTCGGTCACCTGCACCACCTTCGCCGGAACATGGCGGGGCGTCGCGTTGGAGCGGATCTGGGTACGGATCTTCTTGGTCAGCTCATCATCCAGTTCGATGCCTTCGCGCAAACGAACGAACAGGACCACCCGGACATCGCCCTCCCACTCCTGGCCGATGCACAGCGATTCCACCACCTCGTCGATCTGCTCGACCTGACGGTAGATCTCGGCCGTGCCGATCCTGACGCCACCCGGGTTGAGCACGGCGTCGGACCGGCCGTGGATGATGACGCCGTCATGACCCGTGAGTTCGGCATAGTCGCCGTGACACCAGATCGTACCGTAGCGCTCGAAGTAGGCGTCACGGTACCGGCTGCCGTCCTCGTCATTCCAAAAGCCGATCGGCATCGCCGGGAAGGGCGCGGTGCAGACCAGTTCGCCCTTTTGCTCGCGGACCGGCTTACCGTCGTCATCCCAAATCTCGACCGCCATGCCGAGGCCGCGGCACTGGATCTCGCCTTTGTGGACCGGCTGTATCGGATTGCAGAGGACAAAGCAGGAAACGATATCGGTGCCGCCCGAGATCGAGCCAAGAAGCAGGTCGGGCTTGATCGCGTCGTAGACGTAATCGAAGCTTTCCGGAAGCAAGGGCGATCCGGTCGAGAGAATGGCCCGCAGAGCCGAGAGATCGTGACTGTCGATCGGGCGCAGGCCTTCCTTTTTCAGGGCATCGATGTATTTGGCGCTGGTGCCGAAGGTGGTGATGCCTTCGCTTTGGGCGATGTCGAACAGCACGTCCGGTTTTGGATGGAACGGCGAGCCGTCGAACAAGATCAAGGTCGCTTCGCAAGCCAGGCCGCTCACGAGCCAGTTCCACATCATCCAGCCGCAGGTGGTGAAGTAGAACAGCCGGTCATCACGCTTGAGGTCGCCGTGGAGCCGATGCTCCTTGATGTGTTGGATCAGGGTGCCGCCGGCCGAGTGAATGATCGCTTTGGGCACGCCCGTCGTGCCGGACGAATATAGGATGTAGAGCGGATGATCGAAGGGCAGTTGCTCGAACGAGAGATCCGGCACCTCGCTCGGTAGCACGTCGCTCCACATCGCCGCCTTCGGCACAGGCCCCGCATCGGCATCTCTGTTCAGAAACGGCACCAGGATGACCGATTGCACCGTCTCCAGGCCGCCAACGATCTCAGCAAGTTTGTCCCGGATATCGAGCTCCTTGCCGGCATAGCGGTAGCCGTCGACCGAGATCAGGAGCTTCGGTTCGATCTGGCCGAAGCGGTCGAGCACGCCCCTGGTACCGAAGTCGGGTGAGCAGGATGACCAGGTGGCGCCGACCGCGCTCGTCGCCAGCATGGCGATGATGGTTTCGGGTATGTTCGGGACCATGGCCGCGACCCGGTCGCCGGTGCCGATGCCCCGGTCACGCATGACCTTGACGAGACGGGCGACATCGGCCGAAAGCTTGGCCCAGCTCCAAACCCGGCGCTCGCCATCCTCGCCGTATCCAACGAGCGCCGGCCCGTCATCGTCCCGGCGCAGCAGGTTTTCGGCGAAGTTCAGCCTGGCGCCCGGAAACCATTTGGCGTCCCGCATCGAGCTACCGGCGACCAGCACCTTCTCATAGTTTTGGCTGGCTTTGACCTTGCCGATCTCCCAGACCAGCGACCAGAACCGTTCTTTGTCGTCGATCGATGCTTGCCAAAGCGCCGGATAGTCGGCCAACGTTTCGCCGATTTCCTCGCCGAACCGTTTTGCGAAGGCCGCCATCTGTGACGCGGCGATCCGTTCCTCGGTAGGCTGCCACAAGCGGGACGTCATGATGCCCTCCTACAATCCGCGTTCATCATGTTGATAAGAGGAGAAAAGACAACGACAAGCGGTTCACGCTTTGTCACGCGCCATTGCCGGAAGTCTCGAGCCTGCGCTCAGGACCCGAGTTGGCGCTTTCGATGGAAAGTCTTTTGATGGGTTACGATTGGATGATTTCAAGACGCCGGCTCTGCCGGATGGCCCTCGCCGGTGCCGCGCTGGCGCCCGCGGCTTGTGGCGGTGCCGCGTTTAACTTGACCGATGGTCTGCCGCCGGATGTCGGTCTGAGCGATCTCAGACTCGGCGAAGCCGGCGTCTTCGAACAGACCCTGCTGTTGGGCTTACGGTTTTCAAATCCCAATGACTACCGGGTCGACGTCGAGCATGTGTTGTACGAGCTGGAATTGAACGGCACGGCTTTTGGCCGTGGCGTCTATGGCGAGGACTTCCGCCTGGCAGCGAACGAAGACACGATTGTCGAGGTGCCGTTGCGGGTGCCCACCGGCGATCTGCTCAACCGTCTGACATCGATCAGCAACCAAAGAGGCGTCGGCTATCGGCTTTCCGGGCGGGCCCGGCTGATCGGCGGCGGCCTGGATCAGGTGCCGTTTCAGCAGGAGGGGCGGATAGATCTGCCAAGCTTCGGCGCTTCGCAGAGCTGACTGCCGTGGTGGCGAAAAAAAGGGAGGCGCGTTGGCGCCTCCAAGTCCCATCCGTGTCGGGTGGCTAGCCCAGGTGTCGCGCCAATACCGCCTCCCCTAGCTCGTGTGACGGGAACCTTAGGGTCGGTTTACAGCTCCTCCGGCTCCTTGTCCGGTTCGCTAGCTGTAACCGCCGTTTCCTCGCCGTTAATCGGCTTTTCTTCGGGCACCTCTTCCAAAGACCGGTTCACGGGCGGCGTGATTGCCTGGATCATGGCGGTCATCCGGACCGGATCGATCCGACCGGACATGGCGTAGACCAAGCCATTCTGACGCCAGAACAGAGTCGTGCTGTGGAGATCCACAGAGGTGTCGACATTGGTTTTATCGTCGGCGATGTCGCCGACGGTGATGCTGAGCGGATCGCCGACCGAGTCCATCGCCTCGTAGACGAAACGCACGAGCGTGCCGTGCTCGGTCTGGACCGCCCGGCCGCCGCCGAAAACATAGCCGAAGCTCTGCAGGTCCGGCGGATGGGCCGGCACGCCGCCGATCGTCTCGCCGCCCTGGTCACCGAACCACCGGAACTGTTCCGGTTTGCGAGGCTGCTGCGGCTCGACGGCAACCGGCGTTTCCGCGCTCGCCGCTTGGACCTCGGCCCCGGTCGGGAGATCGCGCTTGTTGAACGTTGGGAAGAACGCGACCACGCGTTCGACGGGGTTGAAGCCCGTATTCAACTGGTGGCCGACCAAACCCGCGCCGAGCACAATGAAACAGGCGAAGGCGGCGAAGGCCGAAAGCCGAACGCGACGTTGATGCACATAGCGTTGAGCAAGTTCGCCCCGAAGGCTGTCGAATACCATTTCGTCCTCGTCACCGTCTTCCACGGGGAACAAAGCGTGCAGTGAGATGTTTTGACGTTGGTACCCTTGCACACGCTCTAACGCGTTAGGATCTCCAGCTAGGTAAGCCTCGACGTCGATGCGATCTTTTTTGCCGAGCTGGCCGTCCACATAAGCGTGAAGCAGGGCGCTATCGGCCTTATTCGAAGAGTGGGTCATTCTTTTCAGGTCCGGTTATACTTCGGAAGTGCTGTTGCCACTTCAGTCTCGTTTTGCTCCGTTAAGCGTTTAAGATATTGTCTGCCCCGGGACAGGCGCGACATCACCGTGCCGAGGGGGATCTTCATAATTTCCGCAACTTCCCGGTAGGTCATGCCTTCGAGACCTACCAGCAAAACAACCTGTCGCTGCTCATCAGGAAGACGATCGAGGCACGCCAACAATTCCTGCAATTCGAGCCGCCGAAGCTGATTGGGCGGACAGGCCGGGTGATTGACAACCTTGTCCAAAGGCACGTCGTCGACCTGGCGTTTGCGGGACCGGTGAGTGTCGATGTAGGCGTTGTGAAGGATGGTGAAGAGATAGGCCTTCAGGTCGCGGACACCGCGCCAGGGTCGAAGCCTGGTAATGGCTCGAGTCAAGGTTTCCTGAACCAGATCGTCGGCCTCGAACCGATCGCCGATTAAGGCTCGCGCATACCTTCTCAGGCTGGAGATGTGCTGAACCAATTCCCGGTCGACATCGAAACCCTGCTCTTCGGCCAAGGCGTGGCCCCCCGCATGACGCATCTCTATCGACGTACAGACGTCGCCGGGCCTGAGTTTATTCCCGGGCTTATGAAAATGTTTGAGCTACCAATTTCGCGCGGTTGCGCGTCCTAAGCTAAGGAAGCAGGAATTCCCGGCCAACCTTGACCCGCTGCACGCCGTCATAGGAGACGATGTCGGCGGTGGCGTAGGTTTCGCTCCAGCGATCGGGCAGATAGGAGCCGCTGCCGATAACGTCGATCGGCGCATGTACGCTTGCCATCACCTTGCATTTCTGGGGACTGAAGCCGGAGCTGGCGATGATCTTGACGGCCTCGAACCCGGCCTCGTCCAGTTTCTTCCGGAGATAGAACACCGCCGCCGCGCTGACGCCGGTGCCGACAAGCCAGCGAAGCTCGGTCTCGGTGCGGTAGGTCCGGATGGCATCAGGCGCGTGGCGATCCAACACGGCGTAGGATCCGGCCGTGTCCAGGCCATCGACGAACCGCCCGCCGTGGGTGTCGAGCCGCATGCCCAGCCGGCCCGCCGCGGCGAGGTCGGGAAATCGCGCGCAGACTTCAAGGGAATCGCTGATCTCCTTGGCGAAATAGTCGACCAGCACGTAAAGCAGATCGTCCGGGAACGTCTCGTGGAACATCTCCGCGGCCCGGACGGTGCTGCCGGCATAGCCGATCAAGGCGTGGGGCATGGTGCCGAGGCCCGCTTCCTGGCCGAAATAGTGGGCCGTCGCGTCATTGGCGTTGCCGATGAAGCCGACCGCCCCACGCTCGCGCTTGGCCCGCTCGGAGCCGACGCTGGCGGCATAGGCCATAAGGTCAGCCAATTCCGCGCCAGCACAGTGGCGGGCCTCCATCGCAAGAAAGCCGACATACGGAAGAACCGACCACATCGACAAGCCCAAGAAGCCGGCGCCGCACC
>JBHJGP010000032.1:0-50288 GCA_050331695.1 Geminicoccaceae bacterium | reverse complement strand
CAAGGCAGCGGAACCAACCATGCCATCATTCGCGACCTTCACCTTAGCCTTCGTGCTGTTGGCCGGGCTGATCGCGGTCGCAGGCTTCGCCTTGTCCAAACGAAGGTACGGGCTGGCGGCGGGCGCAATCCTCGGCCTCGCCATGACGGCATTTGGCCTTTTGTGACCCCAAACAGCGCGAAGAGCGGCGATGACGAAGATCACGAGCCTCGAACAGTTGGAGCGGCGATACGGAACGCCCGGCGTGACCTCGACCGTGAAAGAGGTCGACGGCCTGACCACCCACTATCGGGCGCTGATCGAGGCATCGCCCTTCCTCGCTATCGCCACCTCCGGACCGGAGGGTCTCGACTGTTCGCCTCGGGGCGAGGCCGGCGGGGTCGTGCGGATCGTCGACGACCAGACCCTGATGATCCCCGATCGGCGCGGCAATAACCGCGTCGACAGCTTGCGCAACATCGTCCGCGATCCGCGGGTCGGCCTTTTGTTTCTCATACCCGGTTCCGGCACCACGCTGCGCGTGAACGGTCGTGCCGAGCTGAGTGTGGCGTCGGAGCTGTTGGCGTCCTTTGCCATCGGCGGCAGGGAACCTCGCTCGGTCATCGTGGTCCACGTCGAGAAGGTCTATTTCCAGTGCGCACGAGCGGTGGTTCGGGCTGGTCTTTGGGATCCCAGCCGTTGGCCGGACCCAACTGAATTGCCAACACCGGGCGCCATCCTTGAAAAGCTGAGTGCGCAAAAAATTGACGGCGACGCCTACGACAGAGACTGGCCGGCCCGAGCTCGACAGAGCTTGTGGTGATTTGGCGCGCGCCCGTCGCCCGCTCTAATCCGCTCAAGCCGGCAGGGTGAGTACTGAGCGGCTGGGCACATCGAGCTTCGACAGACCCCCTAAACCTTCCAGTTCGATGAGGAACACGGCCGCAAGCGTCGTCACCTCGGCCCGGGCCAGCAGATCGATCGCCGCCCGGCAGGTGCCACCGGTGGCAATCAGATCGTCCATGACGACGACCCGCATCCCCGGCCGAATAAGATCCGCCGAGACCTCGATCACATCATTGCCATATTCGAGTTCGTAGGCGTGGCTCATCACCGGCCCCGGTAACTTGCCCCGTTTTCGAACCATGGTTAGCCCAAGGCCCAGTTCGATCGCCACCGGAGCGGCGAAGACGAACCCCCGGCTCTCGATCGCCACCAGTTGGTCCGGGACGAAGGTCTCGACCAGATCGGAAAGGCGCTTGACCGCCGTCCGCCAGGCGCTGGCGTGGGCCAAAAGCGTGGAAATGTCGTAGAATTGGATGCCTTGCTTGGGAAAATCCGGAACGATGCGGATGTGAGCCGCAAGGTTACTATCTGCGTCGCCGGTCATCCTCGCCTCCTGCCCTCGCCCGCGAACTCGCGTTTCGCCGATCTTGACCTTGCCGGCGCGATCCCTCACCCGCCAGCAATCGCCTCATTCGGCTGGAAAATGCAAGCGTTGCGGGATTGGCGGAGACTTACAAGGGTTGTGGGAAGCCTCAAGCTCCGGCTCGGCCCCGTTTGGTACCCAGAATGCTCTGATCGAATAAAACCATGCCGGCAACGACCGGACCCAACTGCCGAACGCCGGCGAGCAGCTCGCCGAGCTCCCGGTTGCGGGTTCGCCCGCGCACCGCGTCGACCACCAAAACCTGAATATCTTCGGCAAGGCCTTTGAGCCGGCGGGGATCCTCCACCAGGAGGATGGTCAGCTGATGCTTCGGTGCCAGCTGCTTGACCAGGGCCTTGGCCGCCTGTTTTTTGTTGCTCACCTTGCTCTTCGCCGTTTCGACCAGCAAGGGCGCCGTTTGACCCAAGCGAGCCTTACCGCCCTCGTCGTCGGCGGCGGCGGAGATGCTCTGAAGTGTGGGCTCCGAGGAACGGCCGTCCAGGATCGGTTTCGAGCCCAAATGCACGATCGCCGTGGCGGCGGGATCGACGCTCCAGGTGCGCGCCAGCGCGAGCGCGGTGGTGAGCCGTGCCGACATCGGCGTGTCGAGACCGATCAGGGCCAAGACGACAGGATCCTTGCTGCGGCCGCGCTTCACCCACTTGGCAACACCAACCTTCAGATCCTGGCACCAGCTGGGAAGAGTTTTCGAACCGCTCGCCGAGCTGTCTCCCAGAACCAGGGAACCGGTCCGCTCCGCCAACAGGCTGAGGCCATGCTTCTTCTCGACCTTGTTGGGGTCGCGGATCACCGGATTAATGTAGCGGTAGAGAACCACCATGATCACCGTGGTCAGGATCACGGCTGCGAATGCCGCGAAGCTCCGGGTCCAGGGATGCCGGAGACCCGGCAGAATAAGACGCTCGACCATGGAGGCTTCGACGGCCGGGACGACGACCAGAGCACCCTCTTCCGAGCCTGTCTCGTCAGGTCCCGCTGCCGGTTCGATCAGGCCAAAATGCTCGGCACCGCCGCTCCGGGCCAATTGCCGAACCCCGTGAAGGTTCTGATTGAGGCGGCTGGCGATCAGATTGGCGCCTTCCAGCGCACGGCCGGGATCTTCCGCTGCGAACCGCACATCTAGAGCCGTGTTGTCGGTCGAGGGTTCGAAGCTGACGCTGGCGGCGAGCCACCGGGCACTTTTGACGGTCGCGTCGGTCCACCGCTCGGTAAGGGTTCGCAGCTTTTGCGGCATCCAGCCTTCGGGCAATCGAGCGTCCAGCCACACCGCGGCCTGTTCAACAGCCCGATCGATCGCCGAGCCCGGCGGCTGATGGCCCAGGGCAACCAGCTCGGCGGCGATCGCCTGGCGCAAGCCCGGCTGTTGCCACGCCTGCTCGACCCGATCCGTGGCCGCGGCCCCGGTCTGCTCGACCGGGCTCAGCCAGGCCCGTGCCTCGTAGGACGTCTCGGGATCGAAGACGGGCAGATGGCCGGCGGCGGTGCCGGCGGCGATGGCCACCAGCATCAGGCCGGACATCTGGGTCTTAAGCGACGTCGATTTTGATCCGAGACGTTTGAGCATGTGCTGTTCACCTTTGCCGGGCTGGTCGACAGGTCCATGGCGGCCCGCGTTATCGAGACACTCGACCGTTTGCCACGTTAAGGTTAACCAAACCTTGCCAACGGCCGGAGATACCGCTGGCGTGGGCGGGGACAGGTGGGGAAACAGGTGCAGATGACGAGCGAGAGGATCGGCCGCCGCAGGCTCATGGCGGGCGGCATTGTGGGCGTCGGGCTGGCGTGGCTCTGGTTCGCCGGAGCAGTCCAGGCCTCGGAGCTTGATCGGGGCGTGCTGATCACCACCAGCGGTGAGCACAGCATTCAGGTGGAATTGGCGATCACCGCCGAGCAACGGGCGACGGGCCTGATGCACCGGACCGACATCCCGCCGGACTACGGCATGCTGTTCGATTTCAGCGACCGCGGCGGCCGAGTCGCCATGTGGATGAAAAACACGCCGACGTCCCTCGACATGCTGTTTTTGGATGAGAGCGGCCGGATCATGCAGATCGCGGCCGACACTGAACCCTATTCGACCGAGGTCATCTTCGGGCAAGGCCAGGTCTACGCAGTCTTGGAAATGGTCGCTGGCAGTGTCGAAACCTACGGCATCGCGACCGGCGACCGCCTGGACCACCCCCTGTTCGAGTGATTTCCGTCAGTTCAGAGCTTCACAGGCGTCTCGGATTCGTTGGCAGGCGGCTTCCAGGAGCTCGGTCGAGGTCGCGTAGGAGACGCGAAAGCAAGGATCGAGACCAAATGCCGCGCCATGCACCACGGCCACACCATGCTCCGCCAGGAGGTAGGTGGCGAAGTCCTCGCTGGTTTCGAACTTCTGGCCCGAGGGTGTGGTCTTGCCGATGACGCCGGCACAGCTGGGATAGACGTAGAACGCGCCCTCTGGCCGATGACAACGAAGCCCGGGGGTCGCGTCCAGAGCTTCGACCACCAGGTCCCGGCGCTGCTTGAACGCGGCGTTTCGCTCGGCCAGAAATTCCATGGACCCCTCGAGGGCCGCCGTCGCCGCCGCCTGACTGATCGACGAAGGGTTGGAGGTGCTTTGCGATTGCACCTTCGCCATCGCCTTGATCAGGGGCGCCGGGCCGCCGGCGTAGCCGATCCGCCAGCCGGTCATCGCAAAAGCCTTGGAGACACCGTTGACGGTCAGGGTTCGCCCGGCAAGCGTGGGCTCTACCTGGGCCGGGGTCGAGAACGAAAAATCATCATAGACCAGATGTTCGTACATATCGTCGGTCATGACGTGGACATGGTCGTGTTTCGCCAGCACCGCGCAAAGGGCTGACAACTCGTTCCGGGTGTAGGCGGCGCCGGTCGGGTTGTTCGGCGAGTTCAAGATTACCCATTTGGTTTTCGGCGTGATCGCTTCATCCAGATCCTCGGGCCTCAACTTGAAGCCGGTCTGTTCCGGGCAGGTGACGAACACGGGCGTACCGCCCGCCATCAGTGCCATGTCCGGATAGGAAACCCAGTAGGGCGCGGGGATCACCACCTCGTCGCCGGGATCGAGCGTCGCGACGAAAGCGTTGAACAACACCTGCTTGCCACCGGTGCCGACGGTGATCTGATTGAGCTCGTAGTCGAGCTGGTTATCGCGGGCGAACTTTTGCTGGATCGCCTCTTTGAGCGGCTTGATACCGTCGACCGCGGTGTATTTGGTGAAGCCGTCCCGGATCGCCTTGATCGCCGCTTCCTTGATGTGGTCCGGGGTGTCGAAATCGGGCTCGCCTGCCCCCAGACCGATCACGTCCTTGCCTTGGGCCTTGAGCTCCTGGGCGAGATTGGTGACGGCGATGGTCGGCGACGGTTTAATCCGTCCAAGACGCTCGGCGATCAGCGGCATTACCAGGCTTCCCCACTTCCTCTGGCCAACAGCTTAGGAAGCCGGCCGTGGGCCGGCAATGGCCAAACGCAACGACCAGCCCCTGGAGCCAGAGGAAGTGGGGTTCGGATCAGCCTTTGGGCTAGAGCATCATCCAAACCAGTGGCACCATTTGGTCGGATAAACGACGCCCTATTCCAATAAGCTGGAGCAACCTGCCTGGGTCCCGATGGACGCAGGTTGCGCTAGTGGACCAAGGTCGACCGTCCCGCGGCGACCGGATCTTCAGTGGGCCTCGCGCCGGCGTCCGCGGTCATCTGGTCCAGGCGCTCCAGACGCTGATAGAGCGCATGGCTTTTCTGGAGCAGGATCACCAGGCCTTCGGGAATGCGCTCATCATCATCGTGGCTGGCGGCGCAGACCGGCGCGCCGCCCAGGCGCCAGCGGTCCTCGCGAAGGGCGGCGACGGTGATCTCACCACTGTGACAGGCCTTGCGCGCCAGGATCCAGGCAACGGAGTGGCCGAGGCGGGCGGACAGCCGGGTGGTTTCCTGAACCCACAAAAGCTCCGCCATCGGATCGCCCGAGCGGGACCGCGGCTGGGCAAGAAACGACCGGGTCTGTTTACTCAGATCGACCGCCTCGTCGAGCAGTGCGTCGAGCACGGCGATGCTGAGCTGCGGCTCGATGCCACCTTCTTCATTGTGTCGCAAGACGATCTCCTCCATGGCTCACCACGGAGAATAACAAAAATACTGCCTATTCTGTCAATTGTTAACGAATGCTTCATAATATGCGAGAAATCAGATCACCAAAGACCAATCTCACCCGCTTTGGTTAATGTATTCGCAGGTGAACGGCGACGTCTTGTCTCAAGGTTAACTTGCTCAATGGCGGCGCGCTGGCGGCGGATCCAGTCGACCCGTTGGCTGTTCCACAGGCGCTGGACCCGGAGGCGGTAGGCCATCGACTTTTTCGGCGTCCGGCTGTGATAAGCGCCGATCGAGCGAGCCCAGGACCGGGTCTCTGCCTTCAGCTCAAGGAGGAAAGACGCCGCGTAACGTATGTTGGCGTGGGGATCCAAGGCTTGGGCCAGCGTCTCGAAGGCTTCCGGGTGGTAGCGCAGATTGATCTGCATGCAGCCGACGTCGATGCTCCTGTGACCCGCGGCGTGGAGCGTCTCCAGCTTTTTGACCGCTGCCTTCCGGTCGTCCAGATAGTGGGAGCGGCCGTCGACCCGAATGGTCCAGGGCCAGGGAACGGTATCGCCGGTTCCCTTCAACCATCGGCCACTTTCCGTCACCGCGATGGCGTGGAGAAGCGCGCGGGGCAGTCCGAGTTCCGCCTGGATCGCATCTGCCGCCTCAACGCAAGCGGAAGCGCCCGGCGCCAACGCCTTAGCAAAGCCGCTCCAGCCGACGCACAAGATCAGGATGGTGAAAAACGCGCGCATGGCCGAAAGGCTAGCGCGACCTGGTTAATGAAACCTTAGAGTCGCTTAACGACCCATCTGGCTCAGCCCACATCCCGGCGTTCCAAGGGCTCAGGGTCTCCGACGAACACGGTCAAATCCCGGCCAAACTGCGCCAAAGCAGCCCTGAGCCGTTGCCGGCACTCCCGGAACTGGCGGCTCACCACATGGTGCTGCTCGTCCATGTACAGCCGGCGATCGATCTCGATCTGGATGGCATGACGGCCGTCGGCCGGCGCACCATAACGACGGGTTATGGCGCCACCGGCGTAGGGGCGATTGCGCGCAACCTTTAGACCCTGTTCAGCCAGAGCGCCGGCCAAGGCCTCCACAAGCACAGGGTCGGCGCTTTTGCCGTACCGGTCGCCCAGCGCGATATCGACCCGTGAGGCGCCGAACGGTTGGGCGCTCGAAGGCATGGAATGGCAATCGATCAGCAGCACCTGGCCGAACCGATGTCGGATCTGGTCCAGATAGGTTGCCAGAACATTATGGTAGGGCCAGTAGCCTTCGACCAGGCGCCGTTGCAACTCGCGGCCAGCCAAAGGCTCTTTATAAAGGGGCTTACCCTCAACCCGGGTGGGCACCACGCCGAGACCGGCTTGGCCCCGGGAACTGGGCGTCAGGCGAAGGCCGCCGGTATCGGCGGCCATCTCTTCGCGAACCATGTCCTCGGCGCTCCGGTTCAGGTCGACGAAAGCCCGGGGCAACCGCGTCGCCAGGGACCAGGCCCCGATGCCCGAGCCGAAGGCGAACAGCCGCCCAAGGAACGGATCCTCCAGTTTTCGGATGGTCTTGAGCGGGAGCCGGAACGACGCCGACAGGCGCTCGGCGTAGACCGTGCCACTGTGGGGGAGAGACAATACCAACGGAAGCGCCTGGTTTTTCGGCTCCCTAATGTAAAACCACCTGCTCAAAGACAAGCCAACAGGCCCTTTCATCCAACCCAGTCAACTAAGCGATACGCGAACGACCGCTTAAGATCGAGCGTTCTATTGCCGCTCCGAAACGCACGTGCGGCAGCCTGGAGATCGAGGCCCACTTGCACCACCGCCACCTTTGCCCTAGACGAAACCGAGGGGCGCGTAGCTCAGCGGGAGAGCACTACGTTGACATCGTAGGGGTCACTGGTTCAATCCCAGTCGCGCCCACCATACCCAGGCCTGATGCTTCTCTACGTGCTTTTTGCCTGCGGACAGGCGTGTCGCGAGCGCAGTTAAAGGGCGTTCACGAACCCGTTACCTGTAGCGGCTGTCACACAGCCGATCAGAGATCAGTCCTCACCTCCAATATTATAAATAGCCAATCTTCGGAGGTACCTAGGCGATGGCTCGAGTCCTCTCCGTCTGCGTCACCGTCATGGTGACGCTTTTTGCGGCCACGACCGAGACGAGCGCTCAAGATCTGATCCATCCAGAAGAACATTTTCAAGCGCCCAATCCGGCCGACGTTGACGGTCAGGAGGCGACTTCGATTTATGCCGGCCTCGCCGCGCGCATGATCGATGGTTATGCGCTTTCCAAAGACGACGCCGCGCTCAGCTACCGGGGGTGGCCACGCTACAACAGTAGCCCCTTCCGCTCCGCAACCCATGGTGAGCGGTATGTCAATGTCTACGCGAACGCGCGCGCGTCCGATTACGGATTGTTCGAGGAGGCCGCCCCCCTGCCGGAGGGCGCCATCATCGCCAAGGATAGTTTCACCGTGACGGAAGACGGCCGCACCTATCCTGGCCCGTTGTTCGTCATGGAGAAGATGGCGGAAGGGTTTGACGAGCGATCCGGAGACTGGCGCTATGCGATGATCATGCCTGACGGTAGTTTCATCGGCGAAAGCCTTCGTGCCAATGACCGGTCGATGGATTTTTGCGTCGAATGCCACGCGGCCGTAGGCGCCGAACAGGACCATTTGTTCTTCATGCCGGCCGACGTTCGGGTCGAAGGACCGTGACTCAGATCGAGGCCATGACCCCGCCATCAACATGCGGTTTCCAGGTTTACTGTAGGTCGATCTGGCCGGGACGTAGGCAGCGGGCACCTGCGTCGCTCAGTGAAGGGTCAGTTCCTCCGGGCGAACTGGACGGCCGAACAGAAAACCCTGACCGGTATCGCAGCGCCGGGCCTTGAGAAACTCGCGCTGCGCTTCCGTCTCAACCCCTTCGGCGACCACCGATTTGTCGAGCGTATGGGCGAGATCAACGATCGAGCCGACCAGCGCTTCGCCGCCATTGGACCTGCCGATATCGGCCACGAACGACCGGTCGATCTTGATCGTCTGGGCCGGCAGATGGCGTAGATAGGCGAGCGAGCTGTAGCCCGTACCAAAATCGTCCAGCGCCAAGCGGAGCGACCGATCCGCATAAGCCGAGATCGTATCGGCGCCGTAGTTAACGGTGGTGTCCATGACGACGGTCTCGGTGATTTCCAGCTCGAGGGCGGCAGCATCCAGATCGTGGCGTTCCAGGGCTTGATCGATGATCCGCAGCGTGTCGTGATCGCTCAATTGCGGTTGTGAGAGATTGACGGCAACGCTCAGATCATGGCCGGCCGTGCGCCAAACGTTCACCTGACGGCAGGCCTCGTCGATCACCCACGCGCCGATCCGACAGATCAGGCCGTTGCTCTCGGCCAGCGGGATGAAGTCCGACGGCATCACGATGCCGCGGGCCGGATGTTGCCAGCGGAGCAGCGCCTCCACGGCCACCGTGCGGCCCGTCTCCAGATCCACTTGCGGCTGATAGTGCAACGCGAACTCGTTCCGCTCGATCGCGTCGGCCAGCTCCGCCGTGAGCTGGCTTTGTTCCTGCCAATACCGGTCGAGGTCGGCATCATAGAAATGACAGCGGTTGCGCCCCTCCCGTTTGGAGCGGTAGAGCGCGCGGTCCGCCTGCTGGATCAGCGTATCCTCGTCCCCGGCATCGTCGGGAAAGAGGGCGCCGCCAATACTGATTGAGGGAAAGACGGTATGGCCAGCCACCGAAATCGGCTTGGCCATGGCGCTTAGCATCGCGTTGGCCACCGAGCGCGCCTGGCTGGCTCGCTCCAAGCCACCGAGAACGGCGGCGAACTCGTCACCCCCAACGCGGGCAAAGAGGCCGCGTTCGCCAACGCAAGTCTGGAGCCTTTCGCCGATGGTCCGGAGCAGTTGGTCGCCCGCCTCATGGCCGTGGGTGTCGTTGACGTGCTTGAAATGGTCGATGTCGACGACGATGAGCGCTAGCCGGCGGCCCTCAGTTTCCGTCTCCGCCCGTAGCTCCCTGAGTGTTTTCTGAAAAAGGCGGCGGTTCGGCAGATCGGTTAAGGAATCGTGGTGGGCCAGAAACGCGACCCGCCGTTCCGCGGCCTTACGGTCGGTAACATCGCGCGCAACCCCACGATAGCCCTTGAAGGAACCATCGCAGTTGACGATCGGGACGCCGCTTACGCTGAACCAACGATCCTGTTTGGGACCGCGCTGGTGGTACTCGAACCCGCGGAAGGGTTGGCGCTGATCCAACAGACGCTTGTGTTCGTCCAGAACCGTCTTGTCGACCGTCGGCGGCAGTATCTCCCAGCGGGTCTTGCCGTAGTACCAGTCAGCCCGCACATCGATCCGCTGCTCGATATTCGCCGATATCCAGACGAAACGGTGATCGGCATCGGTTTCCCACAGCCAATCGGAGGCGGAGGTGGCGAAATCGCGAAAGCGGCTTTCGCTGATCTTCAGGGCTTCTTCGGCCTGTTTGCGCGAGGTGATGTCGATGCCTGCGCCGACCGCGCCGATGATCGAGCCATCCCGATCGCGCAAGGGCGCCGCGCTGATGATCTGATCGATATGATTGCCGTCGGAGAAATGAAATCGCAGCTCCATACTGTCGACGGCTGTGCCCCGGGCGGCCAGGGCCAGCGGTCTTTGGTCATCGGCCAAGATCACGCCATTCTTCGATATGTCGACGGCCCGCGAATTCCGGCCCTTAGCCGCCTCACGAAAGCGCCTTTCAGCGTAGGCGCTCCGAATGACCCTCCGGGCCTCGGGATCATGGGTAATCCATATGAACGCGGGCACGGTCTCGAGCAGCGTGTTGAGTTCCATCTCACGCTCGGCCACCCGGTGTTCCAGGCGCAACCGTGCATCATCCAGTTGGTGCGCCAGTTCGCGGTTTCGCTCGGCGAGCGATACCGAACCGATGACCAGGCGATGGAGCTGGATGCCGACGAGAGAGATACTGAGCAGATAAACAAGCGCAACGAACGCGAAAAGATTGCTCGAAGGTTCGGACAGGCCGGCCTGAACGACGATGTAAGGCACCAGAGCCGGCACGATGAACCCGTAGAAGGACGGCAAGCTTCCGGCAAGCGAGACGGCGGCCGCCGCCGACATGCCGGCCAAGACGAATGATACGGCCACCATCACTTCCAGGGCTGCGTCCGGTTGCAGCCAGAACGCGGTGCTGCCCCAAATGATGCCGCTCATGACCGAGAAGCCGATCATGCAGTTCGCTTGGGAAATGAGCCGGCCTTCCGGCTTCAGGATCTGCCAGCCAAAGAGAAGCCGCAAAGTCTGGACGGCCACGACGCCAACCGACCATAAGGCCAGCGCCCGTTCGCCGACATGGCCGCTCACGGCCCAAACGAACAGGAACGCGACAACCAGATTGTTGGCCGCCAGAAAGGCTTGCCGTTCAGCCAGATCGTCGACGAGGCGTTGCCGGCCGCTGCCGAAGGAGAAAACGCTTTGGATGGCGAGTGCCCAATCGTGGTGCTTTGGAAAAGCGCGACAAATTTACTTCAAATCCGTCAGTTGGGCGACTATTTATTATCCTTGTGGTTACATTTGGTCTGCCAAGGCACTCGCACCCGAATTCGACCTTTCAGATCATCGGTTTGACCCGCGCTACGAGGGCTTGGTAGCGGTGTCCTCGCCCGCAAGGCCCATCGTGGTCAGCAGGAAGGCGAGGTGCTCGGCCCGGTCCTTGAGACTGTCATAGCGGCCTGATTGACCGAAATGGCCGGCACCCATTTCCGTCTTCAACAGAAGGAGACTGTCGTCCGTCTTGGTCGCGCGCAGTTTCGCCACCCATTTGGCCGGCTCCCAGTAGGTGACGCGAGGATCGCTGAGCCCGGCGCTGACGAAGATCGGCGGATAGGATTGCGCGCTCACATTCTCATAAGGCGAGTAGCCGAGGAGGCGCCGGAAAGCCGCTTCGTCACGTAAGGGATCGCCCCATTCAGGCCATTCGATCGGCGTAAGAGGGAGCGTCTCGTCGAGCATCGTGTTGACGACGTCGACGAACGGCACCAGCGCCAGCGCGCAGCCCCAAAGGTCCGCTCGCATATTGAGAACGGCCCCGACAAGCATGCCGCCGGCGCTGCCACCCTCGATCGAAACGTTGCCGGCGCGCGCATAGCCCTTGTCGATCAGATGCTCGGCACAGGCGATGAAGTCGCGGAACGTATTCTCTTTGTGTTCCCGTTTGCCCGCTTCGTACCAGTGATACCCCATCTCGTCGCCGCCGCGGACATGGGCGATGGCGAAGGCCATGCCCCGCTCGAGAAGGCTGAGGCGGCCGGTGCTGAAGCTCGGATCCATGCCGTGACCGTAGGATCCGTAAGCGTAAAGGTGCAGCTTACCCCGGCCGTCGAGTGGGAAGTCCTTGGGTCGCACAACTGAGATCGGCACGAGCGTGCCGTCAGGTGCAGTGGCTTCCAGGCGCTCGGCGACGAAGGCGTCGCGGTCATAGCCTGACGGGATCTCCTGCACCTTCAGCGTCTCCAGACGGCGGTCGGCCAGGTGGTAATCGAAGACCGTGGCCGGCGTCGTCAGGGAACTGTAGCGCAGCCGCAGCCGATCGGTCTGGTACTCCATGTTGGTGCCGAGCCCGGCGCTGTAGGTGGCGTCAGGCCAACGGACCGCATGACTCTCGCCGTCGTCGCGGCGGATCCAGACCTGCGACAGGCCCCGCTCGCGGCCGACCAAGGCGGTAAAACCGTCAAAGCAGGTGTGACCCAGGAGATAAACCTCGTCGCTGGCCGCCACCTCCTCCTGCCAGTGGTCCCGACCGGGATCGGAGACTGGCGCGCTCACCAGACGCCGGTTCTTATGCCGGTCATTGGTCAGGATCAGGAGCCGGCCCTGATCGGGCCCATTTTGGTGGTCGACGTCATATTCGTGGTCCGTCTCCCGCGGGGCGATCAGAAGCGGCTCGGCCTCGGGCTCGGCGAGAGGGACCAACCGGACCTCATTGGTCACGTGATCACCTGTGTTGATCACCATAAACGCGCCGCTGAGCGTCCGGCCGACCGAGACGAAAAACCCCGGGTCTGCTTCCTCGAACACCAGAGCGTCGGCCGTCGGATCGTCGCCCAGGCGGTGACGGCGAACGCGAAACGGGCGCAATTCGGGGCTGAGTTCGACATAGAAGAGGTGGCTGTCGCCGGCCCAGACCATGCCGCCGGCGGTGTTCGTGATCCGATCGGCAAGCGGTTGGTCGTCGGCCAGACGTTTGACCTCGATCTGGTAGCGCTCGGAGCCGTCGCGGTCGGTTGAGAAGGCGAGCAGTTCGTGGCTGCGGGACACGGCACTGCTGCGCATCATGAAGTAGCTGGCGTCGGCTGCCATCGCCGGCTCGTCGAGGATCACCTGCTCCTCGCCCCCGTCCCTCGGCGCCCGATACCAGGTCCGATACTGAGCGCCTGCGGCAAATCGCCAACCGTATCGATAAGGTCCGTAAGGCGACGGCACGGAGGTGTCATCGTCTTTGATCCGCCCCTTGAGCTCGGCGAAGAGGGTGTCGGTCAAATGGGAGCGCCGATCCAGCCAGCTCTGCGCGTAGGCATTTTCGGCCTTCAAGTGATCTAGAATGTCGCTGCGCTCGACCTGCGGGTAGGCCGGATCCCGAAGCCAGGCATAGGCGTCCTCGAGCGTTTGCCCGTGAACGACGCGTCGCTCCTGCCTGACGGCAGCAACCGGTGGGGCATCACTCATGGCTTCGACTACCTCGCTGATTTGCGGAGAATTTGAGACGTTAACTAAATATCCAGGATTTCCATGTCCAATGGCGCCATGGTTAAGCAAGTCGTTGAAACAGGTTCATGGCAACGTCCTCAACCCTCGTGAGCAGCATCGACTTCGGGTCGCCGGCCCGGAATGGCGCCGTTTGGGAACTGTCTCCCGACGCCCGCGCCATTTCCTGGTCGCCGGCGGTGGCGCCGCTCCTGGGGCTGGCCGGACCGGAAGAGGCACCGCCCAGCTTGGACGATCCGATCTTCGTCCACCACGATGATCTGAACCGGGTCCGGGGTAAGGTCAGGCGTTTTCTCGAAGGCGAGCAGGAGCTTCTGGTCGAGTGCCGGCTTCGCCATGGGCGTATGGGCTTCGTCTGGGTCGAGATCTCCGGACGCCGCATGCCGGGCGCCGAAGGATCGGCGGGCATGGGGACGCTCTCGCGGCTCCGTTCCGTGCAGCCCCAGCGGGCCGACGAGCGGGCATTGGCCCAGGCTATTCTCGACGCGCAGCACGAAATGGTTCTCCGCTGTCTTGCCGACAGCACGATCCTGTTCGCCAATGCCGCCTTTGCCCGGGCCTACGGCAAGGACCGGCGTGTCTTGATCGGTCAGAAGCTGGTCGATGCCATCGCGCCCGAAGACGTGCCCTCCTATTGGCAGCATGTCTACTCGTTGAACCGAGAGGTGCCGGATCTTCGCCGGGAATCGCGCCGCACCATCGTCGGCACCAAGGTGCCGGTGGTCGAGGAATGGCTGGATCACGGCATCTTCGCCGCCGATGGCGAACTCCGGGAGATCCAATCGGTCGGCCGGGACGTTTCCGAACAAAGGCGGGACGAGCGCAGGCTGCGTGATGATGCAAGGCGCCTAACCTACGCCCTGGAAGGGGCTCAGGCCGGCTTGTGGGACGCCGATCTCGTGAGGGGTGATCTATACATCAGCCCCCGGGGTGCGGCACTTCTGCGCTGTGCCGGACGGCCGCCAAAGAGCCTCGGGCAATGGCTGACGATGCTACCCGCGCCCCAACGGCGGCAATTGACCGAAGCGCTCGATCTGAACACCATCGAACAGGGTGGACGGATCAGTGGCGAGTACCAGTTCCGGTGCGCGGACGGAAAGACCCGGTGGTTCGAGATCCGTGGTCAGATCATCGGCCAGGACGAAGGCGGCTCCCGGGCGATCGGCACCTTCATCGACGTCTCCAAGCGTCATCAGGCCATCACCAAGGCCAGGCATCTGGCGCACCACGATCCCCTGACCGGTCTGCCCAATCGGATCAAATTCCGCGAATGCCTGGACGAAACGCTGGCGCGGGCTGAGCGCGAGGGTGATCAGGTCGCCGTCGTGTTCATCGATCTAGACCATTTCAAGGATGTGAACGACACATTGGGTCATTCGGTCGGCGACCGTATGCTGGCGGCCGTCGGCCGGCGCTTTCGCCGGGTGCTTCGCGACGGCGACCTGCTCGCCCGGTTGGGCGGCGACGAATTCGCGGTCATCGCCGGCCGGCTCAAGGATGCGGACGCCGTGAGCGCGCTGGTGAGCCGTCTGGCCGAAGCGCTGAACAGCCCCGTTCAGATCGGGCCCAACGATCTGCAGACCCAAAGCAGCATGGGCGTCACCATCTATCCCAACGATTCGAAAGATGCGGATCAGCTCCTAAGCAATGCCGACCTCGCTCTGTTCGAGGCCAAGGCCGGCGGCCGGGGCCAGTACCGGCTGTTCGATCCCGCCATGCAGCAGCGCGTGCTCGACCGGCGCCGCGTTGAGGAAGATTTCGCCCGCGCGCTCGAAACCGACGAACTGGCGCTCTTCTACCAGCCCAAGATCGACCTCAAGACCCGACGCGTCATCGGCTTCGAGGCCCTTGTGCGCTGGCACCATCCGGAGCAGGGACTGCTCGGCCCCGGCGCGTTTCTCGACGTTGTCGAGAGCGGCCCGATGATCCATCAACTGACCTCCTGGGTGGTCGATACCGCCTGCCGCGAGCTCAGGAGCCTGAAAGAGGACCATGATCCGAGCTGGTCGGTGGCGATCAATTTGGCTGCCGCCAACCTGATGTGGAGCGATCTGTTGAATCACATCGACGGATGCATTGCCCGCGAGCAAGTGCCGGTAAGCGATTTGGTCCTGGAGATCACGGAAGGGGCGCTCGCCGACGAAACCATCGCCAACAAGGTCTTGGGCGATGCCTGCCAGCGCGGCTTCACCATCGCACTGGACGATTTCGGCACCGGTTACTCGTCGCTGCACCGGCTGCGCTCCCTGCCGGTGCAAGAACTGAAACTGGATCGGACCTTCCTGGCCCAGGCCCATGAAGATCCGAGGGATGGCGCGGTCGCCGACGCCATTTTACGCCTCGGCCGAGCTCTCGGCATGAAAGTGCTGGCCGAGGGGGTTGAGACCGAAGGACAGTTGGCTTGGCTCGAGCGCATCGGCTGCGATGCCGCCCAGGGCTATCTGATCGGCCGCCCCATGCCGCTCACCGACATCGGGAATTGGCTGGAGCGTTGGCACGGCGATCTGGGCAAACCCGCCGCCTGACGTTCGTCTGCCCCTGGTCGCCTCGATCCCGCCGTGCCAAGCTGATGGCCGCGATCGACCTGTCTCGCGCGACCATAAAAAAAGACCAGCCGGAGGCACTCATGAACCGAATCGACTTGGCCGGGCGGACCGCCGTCATCACCGGCGGCGGCCAGGGCATTGGACTCGAGATCGCCAAGCGGTTTCTGCGCTCTGGCGCCTCGGTCGTAATCTGGGACCGTGACCAGCCCTTGGTCGAAGCCACCAGCGCCGAGCTTTCCGACGCCGGCAACGCGGTTGGCATGGCCGTGGACGTGGCCGATCCGCGAGCGGTTGACGCGGCCGCTCAGGCCAGCATCAGCCAGTTTGGCGCGGTCGACATTCTGATCGCCAATGCGGGCATCGCCGGACCGTCCCAAAAGCTTTGGGACTATCCGCTCGCCGCATGGCGTGAGGTCATCGACATCGACCTTAACGGCGTTTTCTTCTGTTGCCGGTCGCTCGTGCCCCACATGATCGAGCGCAACTACGGCCGGATCGTCTGCACCGCCTCGATCGCCGGCAAGGAGGGCAACCCGAACGCCAGCGCCTATAGCTGCGCCAAGGCCGGTGTCCTGGCGCTGGTCAAGTCGCTGGGCAAGGAGCTGGCGGCCCAAAACATCGCGGTCAACGCGATCACGCCTGCGGCCGCCCGGACCCGGATCTTCGAGCAGATCAGCCAAGAGCATATCGACTACATGCTGCAGAAGATCCCGCGGGGCCGCTTCATGAAGGTTGAAGAAGCGGCCGCCATGGTCGCCTGGCTGGCGTCCGAGGAGAACAGCTTCACCACCGGTGCCGTCTTCGATCTGTCCGGCGGCCGGGCTACCTATTAGGTGTTTAGCCTTGAGAAGGTTGGGGACCTGCCGAGCGAGGCGCACCGCCAGGTCCCGGATCTTCGCGTAATCGAAGCGTGAGGCGGTGTCGCTTCTTTCAACCGACACCGAAACGCAACTCAGGACGATGCGCTGGCCTCGCTGACGATGGTGGCAAAAATGTCGTCCAGCTCGGCTGCCATCGCCTTCAGCTCCTCGCCGCCATCCTCATATCTGCCGAAGACATGGCTCGGCTTGACGTAAGAGATGGTCGCGGTGTCGTCGTCATTCTCGGTGATATAGAGCCGGATCGGCGCCTCGATCCCGGCCTGAACGCTCGCCGCGAGCATGCGCACGGCGAATTGCGGGCCGTAGACGCCCATGATGATGTTGCCGGGGATTGTCTGACCCAGGGATTTCGCCCCCAGGGTGGCACTGGCCGAGGTCACCAGGTTGAGCGGGCTCTCTTTGATCGCCGTCTTGGTCCGCTCAACCAAATCGGCGTAGGCGTGGGACGTCGGCACGATTTCCCAGCCCGGAAGGGCGCTGAGCTCGCTGCCGGCCTTCGCCGGCAAAGCGCCGATCGTCAAGGCGGTGACGAACATGACGAGGCTTGAGACGAAACATTTCAAGGAAGTCACTCCCAAAGGGTATTGTGCTATAGACGCTGGCCGTCTCGCCCCCTGTTCGACCCAGGTACGCTTGAAATACGGCCAACAAAACATCGTCTGCCAAGCCGGACCGGAGACCAACGCGGCCTGCGGCCAGTTGGTTGGCCGGTCCGCCGGCGAAGCCATATACGTGGCGAAGATCGCCTTCGCCAAGCGCTACATCGCTGACAAATCGCCCCTGGAACTGCCGGCCTCCTACCGGCGGCTGGTGATATGTCGGAAAGGCGAGATCCGCGGCCTGATCCAGTTCGAACTGGAAAGCGGTTACATCAAATATTTGTTCACCGACCCCGATTACGAATGCCAGGGAATCGGCAGCGCCTTGCTCGGCGCGGCGGAGACCATGATCGCGGGCCGCAGTTGGCTGAGCGTGCTCTGGGTCAATGACCGGGGCCTCATCTGGTACGCCCGGCGCGGCTATCACGTTTTCGCCAGCTCGCTCGAGGCCGATTGGCACGGCGGGCCGGTCCTCTGGCTCGACATGGAGAAAAAGCCCGAGGGTTAGCACCTAGGGCAACCCTGCAGCTGGCTGGTGCGCTATCGATCCGCGAAGCGCGATGATGGTGAGGATCCATCCCGCCAAGGCGACGCCCATGGTGATCCACGCCAGATCGACCACGGTGAGCCCGCCGTCGAACGCCCAGCCATAGACCGCGGGCGCGATCGCGGAAGAGAGAACGCCGAAGGTTCCAGCCATCGATTTGATCGCGCCCAGATAGTGGGTGCCGTAAAGCTCCGGCCAGAGTGCCGGAACCGCCGTCATGTGAACGCCGACATGGACGCCGAGCAGAACCATGAAGATCAGCCCACCGACCGGCGACGTGCTCAAGGCCAGCACCGCTAAAGCCAGCGCCATCAAAGGCATGCTGATATGAAAGGTCCGGGCGGCGCCGAACCGGTCCACGGCGAGGCCGGAAAGCAGCCCGGAGGCCACCTTGGCAAGGGCGTAGACCAGGAGACCGGTGGCGAGCAGGCCGGGCGCCCATCCCTTAGCCGCGAACATGTAGACGCTGTGAAAGAAGAAGCCGGTGAAGATAAAGGCGGGACAGAACAGCGGCAGAACCAGGAGCTGAAACCGCCAGTCGCTCAAAACCTCGCGCCGGTTGGAGGATTTCAGCGCGGCCGCACCGGGTGCCTCGTTTGCTCCTCCCGAGCGGGCCGGCGGCGGCGGTTGTCCTTTCGGCGGAAGACCGATGCAGACAGGCAGAAGGACGACCAGGATCAAGATCGCAAACAGTCCCCAACTGGTGCGCCAGCCGAGAGCCAGAAGAAGCGCGATCGCCAGCAGCGGCAGAACCGCCTCGCCAATGGTCAAACCGAGCGCAGCGACGCTGATGGCCTTGCCGCGATCGGGTCCGAACCGCCGCGCCATCACGGTCATCGCCGCGTGTCCGCACATGCCCTGACCGGCGAAGCGAAGCCCGGCAAAGGCCAGCGCCAGCGCCCACACGCTGGCCGCGAAGGAAAGCGCCAGGCAGGCGCCGGCCAGGACGGCCAAAACAAGGCCGACGAAAACGCGAACGTCTATCCGGTCGATGGCGCCGCCGAACAAAAACAGGCCCAGCGCGCCGATAAGCGTGCCGATTGCATAAAGCCCGCCATAGTTGCCGTGGGAAAGGCCGAAGCCCTCGCGCACCACGTCACCGTAAAGACCGATGAAGTAGGTCTGGCCGAAGCTCGACGTGAAGGTGAGGAGGAGGCCGAAAACCAGCCATCGCCAATGATCTACGAGAAAGCGGAAAAGCCGATTGTCGATAAGGCGAAAGCTCACGCGCCGGGCTCATGAACGGCAAGCGGGATCAGGCGTTCGAGATGGCCATCGACCGCCTCGAGGGCCCTCTGGGCCTCAGCCGGATCGAGCCCACGGGCGACCAGGATCGCCCGCTTGACCTGACCGTCGGTCCGCCTGAGTGCATCTCCGGCCCGGTCATCGTCGACACCCGCAAGCTCGGCCACGATCGCCAGAGCTCGCGCCTGCAGCTTTGCGTTGGTCGGCTGGACGTCGACCATCAGACCGTCGAAGACATGGCCCAGACGGATCATCATGAAGGTCGAAAGCAGGTTGAGCGCGATCTTTTGGGCCGTCCCCGCCTTCAGTCGGGTGGAGCCGGCGATGGGTTCGGCGCCGCTGGCCAGGACGATGGGATGCCTCGCCTTGTGCAGCAATGGTGATCCCTGGTTGCCGGCAAGCGCGATCGTCAGCGCACCCCGCCGCTCCGCCTCCTTGCAGACCGCAAGCGTGTAGGGAGTGCGACCGCTGGCCGCGACCGCGATCACCACGTCATTTCGGGCGACGGCCGCCCGTTCCACCTCGCTCCCGGCCGCGCCTGCATCGTCCTCGGCACCTTCGATCGAGCGGGTCATGGCGTGCTCGCCGCCGGCCAGGAAGAACAGCGTTCGCTCACGTGGAAAACCGAACGTCGGCAGAAGCTCGGTGCCGTCGAGAACCGCCAGCCTGCCGGATGTGCCGGCACCGGCATAGGCCAGACGGCCGCCGGCCCGAAGGCGGGGAACAGCCGCTGCGGCCGCGTCCACGAGTTGCGGCAAGGCCCCATGCACGGCGCTGACGGCCTCGGTCTGCGCCGCGAAAAGGCTCAACATCACGTCCGCATCGGACCACCGCTCCATCCCGCGATAGCGGTCGGCGCGGTCTTCAGTGTCCATGTCGCTATGTCTCGATTGTGCTTGGCAAGGGGGACAGCGCCGACAGATTAGGCCATGATGTGCCGTCTCACCAGATCCGCTCTCTCGACAGCCGCTCTGCCCTTCGCACGCAGCATCGCGTCGAAAGCACGTCCTTCAGATGCTTGGGGACCCAATGACGACCATCGACGGCGAAATCCTGACCGAAAACGGTTGGCTTGCCGGCCGGATCGGCTTCGACGAGACCATTTCGCAGCTGGAGGCTGATGGACAGGCATCGTCTGACCGTTTGATCCTGCCGGGCTTCATCGATCTGCACGTCCATGGCGGCGGCGGCGGTGACTGCATGGACGGCGAAGACGCGACCCGGGCGATGACCCGGTGTCACGCCCGCTTCGGCACCACCGGCCTTCTGGTGACGACCATGACGTCGCCCGCGGCCGCGCTGATCCGCGCCCTGGAAGGCATTGGTTCGGTCATCAGCCGCCCGGAAATGAACGCCTCGGCCGTTCTGGGCGTCCATTTGGAGGGCCCGTTCATCAGTCCGGATCAGCTCGGCGCCCAACCCCCCTTCGCCCGGCCGGCCGATATCGGCGCATTCGATCGATATGCGGCAATGGCGCCCACGCGGATGATCACGTTGGCGCCAGAAGAGGATCCGGATTTCGCGCTGATCCGCCACGCCTCCGCCTGCGGGGTCCGGGTGCAGATGGCCCATTCGACCGCCGACGCCGAGACGACGCTGGCAGCCCTCGAAGCCGGTGCCACCGGTTTCACGCATCTCTACAATGCGATGGTCGGCCTGCATCATCGAAAGCCGGGCATGGTCGGCGCGGCGCTCGCCCGAGCCCGACACGCCGAGCTGATTGTCGACCGGATCCATGTCGACGATCTGGCGATAATGGCGGCAGTCCGCGCCATTCCTTTGGTCCACGCGGTCACCGACGGCACCGCCGCCTGCGGTATGCCGGACGGTGAGTACACGCTCGGCCGCCACCGCGTTCGACGCTCAGGCAATCGGGTGCAACTGGCCAATGGCGGTCTTGCCGGAAGCTGCCTGACCATGGACCAGGGCTTGCGCAATCTGGTTGCGATTGGCCTTGAGGTGGAGATGGCCTCCGCGCTTTGCTCCACCCGGCCTGCGGCTTATCTGGGTTTGGCCGATCGCGGGCGCATCGAGACCGGCCTTCGCGCTGATCTAGTCGTCTTGAATACAGACCTTGCCCTTGAGAGCGTCTACGTCGCCGGACAATTGGTCACGGATCGGTGAGCCGTTGCGCGGACGACATCGATCGGGCATGACCGACGGCAGATACGATGAACGATAAGGTTGGGAGGTTATGATCAAAAACGCGCTCGCGGTCCTATCGGTGGCCACAGCTCTGACCGCCACCGGCGCCAAGGCCGCCGATGAGTTGGGCATGATCAAGCTCGGCGTTTTGGCGTTTGGCACCGTCAATTGGGAGCTGGACGTCATCCGCACCCATGGCCTCGACAAGAAGCATGGCTTTGAATTGGAAGTTCAGGGTTTCGGCGGCGGCGAGGCCACCGACGTGGCGCTCTTCGGCGGCGCGGTCGACGGTATCGTCGAGGACTGGCTTTGGGTTTCGCGGCAGCGGGCCGAAGGCGTCGAGATTGCGTTCATTCCGTATTCGAGCTCGGTTGGCGCGCTGATGGTGCCGACGGACGCTGGTGTCGAGACGCTAGCGGACTTGGAAGGCAAAAAAATCGGCGTCGCCGGCGGCCCCTTGGACAAGAGCTGGCTCCTCATCCAGGCGCAAGCGAAGGCTTCCGAGGACTTCGATCTCGCAGCCGCAACCGAGCAGGTCTACGGCGCGCCGCCTTTGCTCACCGAAAAATTTCGTACGGGCGAACTGGATGCCGTGATCAATTACTGGCACTACGCCGCACGGCTGGAGGCGGAAGGTTTCAAACGGCTCCTGGGCGTCGGCGAGGCTCAGGCCGCGCTTGGCGTTCCGGAAGACACCCCGCAGCTCGGCTACGTCTTCACCGAGGCCTGGTTCGACGACAATCCGGGTTTGGCGGAAGCGTTCATGGCGGCCAGCCGGGAGGCGAAGACGATCCTCGAGGAAAGCGATGAGGAGTGGGAGCGCCTGCGGACGCTGACCAAAGCCGAGGACGATGCCACTCTCACCGCGCTCAAGGCCCGGTTCGCCGAGGGCGTCGTTCATAGCTGGGGTGACGAAGAGCGGCAAAACGCCGCCAAACTGTATGAGGTTCTGGCCGACCTCGGCGGTGAGGAACTGGTCGGCGGCTCACCAACCTTGGTCGACGGCACCTTCTACGATGGCGTCCGCTACTGAGCGGGTGAACGAGGCCGCCGACAGGGCTCGACCTGAGCTTCGCTGGTCCGGCCAAGTCGTTTACGCGCTTTTTTCGATTGGCTCGCTCCTCCTGATCTGGCAGGTGGCGGCGTTGATCGCCGACCAACCGAGGCTCATGCCGCCGCCGGCGATCGTCTTCGGCCGGCTCGGCGAGGAGTTCGCCTCGGGTGATCTCGTCCACCATCTGGCGATAACGCTGGCCCGGGTCGCCGCCAGCTTCGTCATCGCCATGGTCGTCGGCACCGCGGTCGGTCTGATCATGGGCCGCTCCTCCCGGATCGATGCGCTGGGCCAGCCCTGGCTGTTGTTCTTCTTGAACCTGCCGGCCCTGGTCCTGATCGTGCTCGCCTACATTTGGATCGGCCTCACCGAAGCCGCCGCCATCACCGCGGTGGCACTCAACAAGATCCCCAACGTGGCGGTGACGATCCGCGAGGGCGCCAGGGCTCTCGATCCGAAACTCGGCGAGATGGCCCGAGTTTTCGGAATCTCGACACAAGCGACGTTGCGCCAGGTGATCCTGCCGCAGCTTCTGCCCTACGTTGCAGCCGCCGCCCGCTCAGGTCTCGCCCTGATCTGGAAGATCGTTCTGGTGGTCGAGCTCTTGGGCCGCTCGAACGGGGTCGGCTTCCAGATCGGACTCTTCTTTCAGCTGTTCGACGTCGCCAGCATTCTGGCATACGCCCTTGCCTTCATCCTGATCGTGCTCGCGATCGAATGGTGTCTCCTGCAGCCCGCCGAAAGGCGCCTGACCCGATGGCGGACATGAACCCGACGCCAGTTTTGGATGTGGATCTGGTGCGAAAAAACTTCGCGGCGGTGGGCGACGCACCGCCGAAACAGGCACTGGCCCGGCTGGCCTTTCGGGTAGGCGGCCATGAGATGGTCGCCGTGATCGGTCCATCCGGTTGCGGCAAGACCACGCTTCTCAACTTGGTCGCTGATTTAGAGGGCGGTGCCGTCGGCCGCATCCAACGATTTGAGCGCTCCCGACTGGCTTATGTGTTTCAGGAGCCTCGGCTGCTGCCCTGGCTGACTGTCGCCGGCAATCTGCGGCTGGTGCTGGCCGGAGCCGAGTACGCCGAGGAGCGAATCGACGAGGTTCTTCGCGAGGTGGGTCTTGCCGAAGCCCGCGACGTCTACGCGTCCCGGCTGTCCCTGGGCATGGCCAGGCGGGTCGCGCTCGCCCGGGCCTTCGTCATCCGCCCCGCTCTCCTGCTTCTCGACGAGCCCTTCGTTTCCCTCGATCACGCCACCGCCCGGCACCTACGGCTGCTCTTGTTGACGCTATTGCGCCGTCACCAAAGCAGCGCGCTGTTCGTCACCCATAATCTGAAAGAAGCGGTCCAACTGGCGGATCGGCTCTTGTTCCTGTCGGCGTCGCCCGGCCGGTTGCTGCTTGATCTGCCGATCGATCTGACGGACGATCAGCGGACGGACGAGAGCGCGGTCGACGCCTGTCAACGCCGTCTGATCGCCGATCACAAGCTTGATCCCCTCACCCTGGCACCCACCGAGTGATGGGGGAACAGACGGCACGGTCCGGCAAGCTGGCTTTGCTCCTGGAAGACCTGAGCTACGCCTACAGCCGCCAGGCGCGGGCGCTGGATCAGGTGAGCGTTCGGATTGAGCCCGGCAGCTTCACGGCACTTCTCGGCCCCAACGGTGCCGGCAAAACGACGCTCATGGCCCTGGTCACCGGCCTGTTTCGCTCATCGACCGGCCGGATCGAGATTTGTGGCCTCGATCTGGCCAAGCAGACCCGACCAGCGCTCGCATCCATGGGCGTGGTTTTCCAACGCCTGACCCTCGATCTGGACCTGAGCGTCACCCAAAATCTTCGCTACGCCGCCTGTCTCTACGGCCTGAAACGGACGGATGCCGACAAGCGCATCGGCGATCTGTTGGCACAGCTCAACCTGGCCGACCGGTCCGAGGCCAGCGTCAGAACGCTTTCTGGCGGCCTTCGGCGGCGGGTCGAACTCGCCCGCGCACTGCTTCACGAACCCAGGCTCCTGGTCCTCGACGAACCCACCGTCGGCCTCGACATCGACAGCCGCCGAGCGATCGTCGACGACGTCCATCGGCGATGCCGTGAAACCGGCCTTGCCGCGCTCTGGACCACCCACCTGATCGACGAGATCGATGCCGACGACCAGATCGTGCTCCTGCACCGGGGGCGAGTTCGGATGGCGGGCACCTCATCTGGGTTGAGCGAGCGCACCGGAACCCCTGACTTGGACGGGGCATACCGTCACATCACGAGCAATCCGTCGTGAGCGGGAACCCTTGGCTTCGCTGCTTCGAGGGCATCCTCGTCCGCGAGTTTCTGCGCTTCTTGCAACAGCGCGGCCGGTTCTTTGCGGCGCTGGTGCGGCCGCTGGTCTGGCTCTTCATCTTCGCCGCGGGTTTTCGCTCGGTTCTCGGAGTCTCGATCCAGGAGCCCTACCAGACCTACGTGCTCTACGAGGTCTACATCACGCCGGGGCTCTGCGGCATGATCCTCTTGTTCAGCGGCATGCAGTCCAGCCTGTCCATGGTCTACGACCAGGAGATGGGCTCAATGCGCGCGCTTTTGGTGAGCCCGCTGCCGCGCTGGTATCTGCTGGGATCGAAGCTTCTGGCCGCGGTCATCGTTGCTTGCGTGCAGGTCTACGTCTTTCTCGCCATCGCCTACCTCTGGGGCATCGAAGCGCCGCTGATGGGCTATCTGGCCGTTCTGCCGGCGCTGTTGGCGGCCGGGTTGATGCTCGGCAGTCTCGGTCTGGTGCTTTCGTCGCTGATCAAACAGCTGGAAAATTTCGCCGGCGTGATGAACTTCGTCATCTTTCCGATGTTTTTCGCCTCGTCGGCGCTTTACCCCTTGTGGCGGCTGCGGGAGGGGAGCGTCGAGTTGCACGCGATCAGCGCCGCCAATCCCTTTACCCACGCGGTCGAACTGATCCGTTTCGCGCTCTACGCAAAACTGAACCTCGAGGCCTGCGCCTATGTTTTGGCCTGGCTCCTGGTCCTGATGGCGATCGCTCTCTGGGGCTACAACCCGGCGCGCGGCTTCATGGCGCGGACGGCCAAGGGTGGCTGAGCGCCCGGCTATTCGGTGTCCATGACCTTGACCGCGTAACGGGGCATGCCGATCGCGTCCGAGCGCTGAACGGCGAGGCCCATCACCAGCGCCTGTTGCGTCGGCGCCATTGTCAAGACCGCGCCGATGCCCTCGCCCTGGGGCATATCGAGCGTGACGGCGCCGTCGATGGGCGGTGCCCCGGAGCTGTCGAAGACGACCAGCGGGCTGCCCGCATCCCGGCAGAAACGGACGATGCTGTCCCAGCTATCGACAGTGGCGCCAGGTCCCCGAAACAGGATCACGCCGGTGGATTGGCTCAAAAGCTCCACAGGCCCATGGCGGAGCTGCCCGCCATCCAGGCCCAGGGCCGGCACCCGGCCCAGCTCCATAACCCCCAAGGCGGTCATGTTCGCCAGGCCGCCGAAGCTGGACCTTGCGGAACAGATGAAAACGGTGGCCGAACTGAGGGTCGTCAGCGCCAACTCGAGGCGTGGATGAACACCCGCCTCCTCCGCCGGCAGGGCGTCTGCCTCCTGGCCGCCCAGAGACGCCAAAATCAGCCCATGCAGGACCAGGGTCAGGGTGAAACTTCGGGTGGCGGCGAAACCTGCTTCCGATCCGCCCTCCGCGATCAGACAGGGAATGGCCTTTGCGAGCGGGCTGCCGGCCGACAGCGTGATGCCGAACAGACCCTCTTTCTGCTCCTGGCTCTCCAGCCATTTGACGATCTCGGCCGAGCTTCCGGACTGGGAGACCAGAATGGCCGGACGCCTCGGTTTCGGCATGGGCGCGTAGAGCGCTTCGGACGCGATGCGGGCTTCCGCCTGAATGCCGACCGCTCTGAGCCGGGTGGCGGCAATCTGATTGGCGAAATGTGAAGCGCCCATTCCCAGGAGATCAACCCGCCCGGCCGTCTGAATAGCTTTGGCGACGCTCTCGGCTTTCGCCCGTTGGCCGATCCGCGTGCTCCGGGCGTCGCGGTGTTGACGGCGGCACTCGAAAAGAAGCGCGTCCAGACCGCGGCGGTCGCGTTGCCATTCGACGCCCGGCGGCGTGAAACCTTGGCTGAACCGGCGGTCCATGGGCTTTCCGTCTCGCATCAATCTTGGTGCATTCCAGTTTCACGCTTAAGCCAGGGCGATGACAAGGCCAGAGAAAGGAACGCGCGGATATGGATACGGTTCTCATCACTGGTGCTGCCGGCGGCATCGGCCGTGCACTGGTCCGGCGCCTGGCGGACCGTTATCGGCTGGTTTTGGTCGACCGGCCCGAAAGCCCGCTCGCCGAAATGGCTCATGAGGCCGGCAGCGACTGTCTGACGATTGAGAGCGATCTTTCCGATTTTCGGTCCTGCTGGCAAACGGTCGAACGGAGCGGAGGGCGGCTTTACGGTTTCGTCCATCTGGCCGGCGTGTTCGAGCAAGATCCAGCGCTCGCCGCCGACCATGGGGTTTGGGATCGGGCCATCCAGCACAATCTGACCAATGCCTACGACATGGCGACCGCGGTGGCACAAAGCCTGATCCCGGACCGGATGGGCCGGTTGGTGTTCACCTCATCCCTGGCGTTCCGCCGGGGCGCCGTCGACCATGTTGCTTACTCGGCCGCCAAGGGCGGGCTGGTGGGTCTAGTCCGCGCGCTCTCTCGGCGGCTTCGGGACAAGGCGCTGGTGAACGGTCTGGCGCCCGGGATCATCGACACCGCCATGCCCCGGGAGATCATTGCCAAGCGGAAAGACAGATTGCTGGCGGAGATCCCACTCAAACGTTTCGGCGACGCCTCGGAGATCGCGGCTGTCATTCAATTCTTACTCTCCGAGGACGCCAGCTACATCACCGGCCAGACCATTAACGTTGATGGCGGCCTGATCAACGGTTGAACCTGTGCCTCTGATCAGAGGCGAGCATCAGTCACCGGGCGAAGGCGCTTAGGCGGCGGCCTCCGCCCGTTTCGCCACAGCTTCTTGGGAGAATTCACGCGCGAGCAAGAAGTAACCAACGATGGCGGCCACCACGGATGCACTCAGTACACCGATCTTCGCCTGATCCAGTTCGATCGAACCGCCGAACGCCAAATTGGCCACGAACAAAGCCATGGTGAAGCCGATACCGGCCAGAAGGCCGATGGCAGCCATGCCCAGCCACGAGGATCCTTTCGGAAAGTCGGCGAGACCGGTGACACAGGCGAGCCAGACGAGAAGGCATATGCCGACAGGCTTGCCGATGAGCAGGCCGAAGAAGGCGCCGTAAGTCGGAAGCGACAAGAGACTTCCCTCGCCCTCCATGCCGATGACCGTGACGCCGGCATTAAACAGCGCGAACAGCGGCATGATCAAAAGCGAAACCCAGGGGCTGAGCGCGTGCTCCATCCGGATCAAAGGGCTTTGCGCCTGATCGACGACGGTCGTCAGCCTTTCGATTTTGAGGTCGGTTTCGTCATTGCTGTTGTCCAGGACGGCGCTCAGCTCGTCCTCGACCTTGGCCTCGTTCATGGTCGCTCGGAGCGGGACCGCCATCGCCATCAAGACACCGGCGATGGTCGCGTGCACACCGGAGTGGTGCATGTAGTACCACATGAACAGGCCGATGACGGCGAACCACAGACCCTTGGCGTGGCCGAAGCGACCGTAGAGGATAGCCAGCACCCAAAAACCGAGGGAGATGAACAGCGCGTCCAGATGCAAATCGGCGGTGTAGAAAAAGGCGATCACGAGGACGGCGCCGAGATCGTCGACGATCGCGAGCGCCAGAAGAAAGACCCGCAAAGCCAGGGGCACCCGGTCACCGACCAGGCTCAGAACACCAACGGCAAAGGCGATGTCCGTCGCCATCGGAACGCCCCAGCCGCGGACGGTCGGCTCGCCATAGTTGAAGGCGACGTAGATGAGGGCCGGAATGACCATGCCGCCGATGGCACCGGCGATCGGCAGGGACGCTCGCTTCAGGCCAGCCAGCTCGCCGATCAGAAACTCGCGCTTGATTTCGAGACCGACGACGAAGAAAAAAATCACCATCAAAAAGTCGTTGATCCAGAGCTCCAGCGGCTCCACCAGCTCAAAGCCGCCGACACTGATGCCAGAACTCAAATGTTTGAGGTGAAAATAGCCCTCCGCCCAGGGCGAGTTCGCCCAGATGAAGGCGATCAGCGCCGCCATGATCAGAATGATGCCGGTTGTACTGTCCTGACCCAGAATCCTCTGGATCGGCGCCAGGAGCCGGTCAGTGACGGTCAACGGTTCTGACGAAGCAGCGTGGGCCATGGAATGATCATCTTTTGCACGATCGCAGAGCACCGAAACCAGCCATTGGCCGCTGAACCGGCGCCGCGCGTTGGGCCTGATTGCTTGCCGCCAACCTGCACCCTGCGGGCAAGATGTCAACGTGGCTCGGGTCTAACGCAACTTTCAGTGGATCGTTGCCAGAACCGATCTTTTTGTCGTGGAGGTAGGGCGCCGGTTCGCCGACGCGATCGCTGCGACATGCTTAGCCGAAAGATCGCCGCATCCTCGAGAACCCTTCAGACCAGTCCTGCGGATTGAAACTGCCGGGGTCGCTTCAGTGGCTCGCAAAAAAGCCCGACGGCGCCGTTTGGGTGAAGCGTCTTCCGCAACTGGTGGCGGATCTGACCCTGATCTGGTCGCTCGAGGACCTAGGCGAGCCCCTGCCGAACGCCAACGTCTCTTGCGTCATCCCGGCGCGCCACAAAGGCGCGGACGTCATCCTCAAAGTCCAATGGCCCCATGAGGAGTGCCGCTACGAGGCCGATGCCCTGAGGGTGTGGGATGGCGACGGAGCCGCCCGGCTGGTCGCCCATGATCCGGTCCGCCACGCCTTGCTGCTTGAACGCTGTCTGCCGGGTCGGGCTCTGGCAGAGGCAGGTCACCCCGATCCGATGGCCGTGATGATCGAGCTCTTGCCCCGCCTCTGGAAACCGGCAGGCCCGCCGTTCAAACCCTTGGCCGACCAAGCTCGGGGCTGGGCATCGAAACTTGTCGACAGATGGCTGGAGGCGGGATGCCCGTGCGAGCGGGCGCTCGTCGACGCGGCTCTGATGTGGCTCGATGAGCTCACACCAAGCCAGGGGGAACAGGTTCTCGTTCATCAGGATCTCCACGGCGACAACGTCATCGAAGCGGCTTGTGGAACCTGGCTGGCGATCGATCCGAAGCCGCTCGTCGGCGAGCGGGCCTTCGCCCTGGCGCCGGTCATCCGAAGCTTCGAATTCGGCCATTCCAGGGATCAGGTCATCGGCCGCCTCGACCGGCTTGCCTCAGACCTGAGCGTGGATCGGACCCGGGCCGAGGGCTGGGCTATCGCGCAAACGATCGCCTGGAGCTTCGGCAGCGACTACGCCCAGCAACATTACGAAACGGCGCGCTGGCTTCTCAACGCTTGAGGCCGAAGAGACGGGCGGCCAGGTCTGGCGTTAGATCCTTGGGCTCGGCCAGGAACACCGCCATCGTCCGCGTCTCGCAGCAACCTTGAGACCAGAGTTCCAACTCGCGAAGCCAGGCCAAGATTTCAAAAGCGTTCATCTGAATAGGGCCAAAACCTTGTTTTCATCATTCCGACCATGGCGTGGGCCCTGGAATGTCAGGTTGCTCGAGAACGATCAGGGAAGCGATGCCGTGGGTCCCAGTACGCCAGCTTTCCGGGCGTCACGGCAAGGTCATCACCGCAACGAACGGCGGCGAGTTTCAGCCCATCGCCCTGCGCCGCGAATAGTTTGCCAATCGGTAAACTGACGGCTAAGTTCTCCACATGGCAAACTATCCGCAGGCGCTCGACACCGCGTTTCACGCCTTGTCCGATCCGACGAGGCGCGCCGTGATCCATCGACTGATGAGTGGCCCAGCCGCCGTCAAGGAACTGGCTCAACCCTTCGAGATGGGCCTTCCCTCATTTCTGAAACACATCAGGGTGCTTGAGGACAGTGGCCTGATCGGTTCAGCGAAGAGGGGCCGCGTCCGAACCTGCCATATCAAAGCGGAGCAACTCGCGGCTGCCGAAGCGTGGCTTTCGGAGCAGCGCGCGCTTTGGGAGTCCAGAACGGACCGATTGGCCGACTATGTCGAAAACGTCATTGCCGCCGAAGGGGGATCAGATTGACAACGAACACCAGTTCAGACCTCACGGTCTCACGCATCATCAAAGCCCCCCGTTCAGCCGTTTGGAAGGCTTGGAAAGACCCAGACCATCTGGCGAAATGGTGGGCTCCGGCGCCCATCGTCACGATCGTTAAGAAGCATGAATTCCGCGCGGGCGGGGCATTCGACACCGTGATGCGTATGGAAGACGGCACCGAACATGGCGGCGAGGGATGCTTTCTCGAAGTCATCGAGAACGAGCGCATAGCATTCACCGACGCGCTTCGCGGTGGCTGGCGCCCCAACGAGCAAGCTTTTTTCTCGGCAATCATCACGCTGGAAAACGACCCGGCAGGCACGAAGCACACCGCCGTTGCCCTCCATAAGAACGCGGAGGATCGCCAGAAACACGCCAACATGGGCTTTGTCGATGGTTGGGGCACCTGCATCGAGCAGCTCGGGCAGCTGGCCGAACAGCTTGCATGACCGAAGTCTTCGGGCTGTTGGCCGTTAAAAAGTGACTGCCTCGGCCCGTTTAGGAAAGATCCATCCTGTTGCCCTTATTCTCCGCGTACGAGCATCTTAAGCATCGCGCTTTCAGATGTCCGGAAACGGTCAGGTTTCAGGCGTCTCCGACGGAGACCCTTCGATATCCCGTGGCACTTCGTAATAGTCGCCGGCGCTTTCTGTGTGGATTTGCCGGGTCATGACCAGACCCGTGGGCTCGTTGAGCGAACCGGCCATGATCGACAAGAGATCGCCGTCCAGCCGGCGCCAAAAGAGCTGGCTGCCGCAGGTGGCGCAAAAGCCACGCTCGGCGATCTCCGACGAGCGATACCATTTAAGGGATGCTTCGCCTTCGATCGTGACATCGCTGCTATAGGCCCTGGTTGCGGCGACGTGGTGCCCCGACGCCTTCCGGCACTGGCGGCAATGACAGCCGACGATATCTCGCACAGGGCCATCGACCCGATAGCTGACGGCGCCGCACAGGCAGGATCCGGTGAGCCTGATGTCGGCCATCAACCAGTCCTCGGCTCAATGGCCCTTGAGTTCGGCGGGTACGTCGAAATTGGCGGCCTTGACCACCAGAAGCGAGCTGTCGATGGCGCCCATCACCGTCTCGGCCGTGTTGCCGCGCATCATGCTGAGAACGCCTTTGCGCGCGCGCATACCCAAAACTACCAGCTCCGCCTCGATATCGTTGGCGAGCGCGACGATGGCTCTGGCGGGCATGCCGTGGATGACATGTTCGGTGATCTCCACGCCCTGATCCCGGCAGGGCTCCACCAGCTTGTCCAGCCGCTCGATCCGTGTCGACCGCTCCTTGTCCAGGAACCGGTTGAGTTCGTCCTCGTCGACATGGGCGAAAGCGCTACTCCGCAGCGTCGATTCGCCGCGCAGCCGCCAGGCGTTGACGACATGCAACTCTGCCCCTTCGCAGTCGGCCTGCCCCAGGGCGATGTTTAGGATGGCTCGGTTCAGATCGGCATCGCTGTAATCGCCGATGTCCACCGCCGCCATCACCCGTTTGTAATTGTGGTCTTCATGGGGCTTGTCGAACCAGGTGGCGCAGGGGCAGGCGCGCATCAACGCCCGGTCCAGGGAACCGAACAGGTAGCTGGAACCGCCCTCGCCCTCCGGTTCTTTCGCGACCAGATCGATGTTTTGCTCGCGCACCATCTGGATCACCCGTTCGAACGGGTCGTCCTCCACGGACGAGCGGCTGACCTCCAAGCCCCGGTCCTTCAGGGGCTGAACGAGCGCATCCAGTTCCTTCTCGCGCCGGGCCTGGAGGTTCTCGAGTGATCCCTCATCGGCTCGTTGACCGAGCAGTTCAGCGAGAACGGACGGCTCGTCGTCGCGAACCTGGAGGACGTGAACAGCTGCGCCATTTCGCTTGGCCAGATCGCCGACCCGCTTTAACGCGCCCGCGTCGCCGGTTCGCTCGGTGCTGACGAAAAGGATTTTGTTGAAACGGTGCATGGCTTTTCTCCCCAAAAACCGGGCTGCTCGCGAGCGCTTTAGTGCCGGGTCGACACAACGCAACTGTCGCGCCGGGACAGGCGGGCGACAAGGGGAAACCAACCATGAGAGCGATCGTTGCCAAAGCGACCGCCGCCATCCTCAGCGGACGGGTCGTTCCGTGGGTGTGTTGGCGACCCTGAAACTCCAGGACTTACCTCGCCGTCAAGACCAAACAGGCCTCTCGGCGAGCCGTCGCCCGGAAAGGACGCATTATTTCGGCGCCTTAGCCGAATTGAGTGGTGCCATAGGCGGCGGCGTAGCGCAGCATCTCAAAATCGACGAAGCACCGGGCAAACAGGCTGCAGGCAAGAAGACCGGCCGAAACGTCCCAGCGGGTCAGGCGCTCGTTGGTCACCGGTTCGACCGCCAACGCCGCCGCCAGCGTGCAAATCGCGGAGCCCAGAAGCAAGAGACCGCTGAGGGTCGCCGGGAACAGGACGGGCGGGACCAGCATTGCGCCGGCAAGCGCTAGGCCGAAGAAAAACGCGAACCGAAACAGTGCGGCCGTGAACGGATCGTTCCGGTGCTCGGAATCGCGGTCTGACTGGTAGGGTTCCACAGGTCTCGGGTCCTTAGGCAGTGAGCTTGCGTCGAACCCATTCCAACCCATGGAGGTAAACGTTCTACAAACGCCCGATCGTTTTTCTGGAGATTCCACCAAAGGATATGCCCCATCTCAACCGAACAGGTCCCATTGGCGGCTGGGCGGACGGAAATGATCAATACGGATCCGGGCGCGCCCCTCGCCGTTCAGGCCCAGCCGCTTCATCGCTTTGCCGCAGCGCTCGCGGATCATGTCGGCATAAACGCCCAAGCCCTTGAAGCGTTCGTGAAACCGGCTGTCGTTCAAACGTCCGCCCCGGGTCTGGCGAACCAAACTCAAGACGTGCGAGGCCCGGTCGGGGTAATGCACCGACAGCCAGTCGGCGAACAGATCCTTCACCTCGAACGGCAGGCGCAGCAGGATGTGATTGGCATGATCGGCGCCCGCTTCGGCGGCAGCCGCCAATATGCTCTCGATCTCGGGATCGGTCAGACCCGGAATGATTGGCGCCACGTTGACACCGACCGGAACACCCGCCCGGGCCAGAGACGCGATCGCCGCCAAGCGCTTGGCGGGAACGGCCGCCCGGGGCTCCAGTTTGCGCGCCAGATCGCGGCGGAGCGTGGTGATCGAAATCTCGACCGAGACCAGCTCCATTTCGGCCATCTTCGACAAAAGATCGAGATCGCGGACCACTGCCGCCGACTTGGTCACGATGCCCACCGGATGCCGGGCCTCCAGCAAGACCTCGAGGATCGAGCGAGTAATACCGAGACGACGCTCGATCGGCTGGTAGGGATCGGTAACCGTGCCCAGAGCCAGCGCCCGCGGCAGATGGTCGGGCCGACACAAAGCCTCGCGCAACAATTCGGCCCCGCCGCGCTTGGCGTAAAGCTGGGTTTCAAAGTCGAGGCCCGGCGAATGACCCAAAAAGGCATGGGTCGGTCGGGCATAGCAATAGATGCAGCCATGTTCGCAGCCGCGATAGGGATTGATCGAGAGGTCAAAGCCGATGTCCGGGCTGTCGTTGGTGCTCAGGATGCTGCGTGACGGATCGTCGTGAACGGCCGTGCGTAGGACCGGCGGCTCATCCTCCTCGGGCCGGGGCCAGCCGTCATCGTCCGGTTCGTGGGTTTGGCCATCGAACCGGGAGGGTGGATTCAAGGTGGCGCCCCGCGCTTTCCAGACCGTCTGCCTCACCACTCTTTCTCTCCTTTTCGTCCGCCTCTTAGCCAGAACAAAAGTAGAACATTTGAGGAATGCCAGCAAGGCGCTTGACCGCACTCCCGGCTCCCTGTCTATCGCCGCAGGAGATCGGCAGAGCCGCGCGAAAGACAAAAAATGAGCCTCGTCAAACCCTATGGAAGCTGGCCTTCACCGTTCGATGCCGCGGCCGTCACCGCCGGGCAGAAGGCCGTTGGCGAGCCGCGGGTCAGTGACGGCGATATCTTCTGGATTGAGACCAGGCCCGGTGAAGGCGGCCGGCAGGTTTTAATCCGGCATAGAGAACATCTGAGCGTCGAGGTCGGGCCCAACGGCTTCAACACCCGAACCCGGGTCCATGAGTATGGCGGCGGCGCCTATGCCGTGACCCGTGGGCTGATCGTGGCCGCGAATTTCGCCGATCAGCGGCTCTACCGCCTGGGTGCCCAGCCTGCGCCATTGACGCCGGAAAGCGATGGCCGACTTCGCTTCGCCGATATGGCGATACCGAGCCACCGGCGTTGGCTGATCGCCATCAGGGAAGACCACACCAAAGGCGGCGAGCCCCGCAACACCATCGTCCGCCTGTCGCTGCTTGGTGACGAAGACCAAGGCCAACCGCTTTTCGACAAGGCCGATTTCGTCGCCAGCCCCCGGCTTTCGCCCGACGGGCGCCGGCTCGCCTGGGTCAGCTGGAACCACCCGGACATGCCTTGGGACGCGAGCCGTCTTTGGACCGCCCAGATCGACGAGGACGGCCGTCTCAGGGACACGCTCTGTCTCAATCCGGACAGCCGGGAAGCGGTTCTTCAGCCCGTCTTCGGTCCCGACGGGCGGCTCTACGCCATGACCGACCGCAGCGGCTACTGGAACCTTACCCGTTGGCCCGAGGCGGAACCAGTGATCGCCATCGATCACGATTGCGCGCCGCCGCCCTGGCAGTTAGGTCAAGCCAGTTTCGCCTGGCTTACGAGCGAACGTCTCGCCTACACGGTCGCCGAGGACGGACTGTGGCGTTTGGAGACGGTTTCCGCCGGCGGCACCGTCACCCGGCTGGCAGAAAACGAGACGGAGATATCCCACCTCCAAGCCGACAATGGCTCGATCGTTTGCCGGGTTGCCAGTCCGGAAAGGGCCGCCCGCATCGTCCGCATCGATGGCGAAACTGGTGAGGTTCAGCCGTTGAGCTCCGTTGATGGCGCGTTGTTGCTGGAAGACCATCTGTCCAAGCCGCAACCGATCTGGTTCGACAGCGAAGGCCGGCGCACCCACGCCTTCTTCTATCCGCCGTCCAACGGCAGCTACCGGGGGCCTCCGGGCGAAAAACCGCCCTTGATCGTCAAGAGCCATGGCGGACCGACCGGCGCCGCGCGCACCGATCTCAATCTCAAGACCCAGTTCTGGACCAGCCGAGGCTTCGCCATGGTTGACGTCAATTATGGCGGCAGCACAGGCTTCGGACGGGCCTATCGCGAACGGCTGAACGGCCGTTGGGGCGAGGTCGATGTTGCCGATTGCCTGGCGGCGGCTCGTCACCTGGCCGAACGGGAGCTGGCAGACCCGGAGCGGATGGCGATCACCGGTGGCAGCGCCGGCGGTTTCACCACCCTGTCAGCCCTGGTCTTTCACGATCTCTTCAAGGCCGGCGCCAACCATTTCGGTGTCGCCGATCTGACGGCGCTCGCTGCCGATACCCACAAGTTCGAAAGCCGCTATCTGGACACGCTCGTAGGGCCCTATCCGCAAGCGAAGGCGCTCTACGAGGCCCGTTCGCCGATTAACGCCGCGGACCGGCTGTCCTGCCCGGTCATTTTCTTTCAAGGTCTGGAGGACAAGATCGTGCCGCCCAATCAGGCCGAGCGCATGGTCGAGGTGCTTCGGGCCAAGGGATTGCCGGTGGCCTATTTTGCCTTTCCGGGCGAACAGCACGGCTTTCGCCAGGCGGAAACGATCCAGACCGTTCTGATGGCCGAGCTTGCCTTCTACTGCCGGGTGTTCGGGATCGAGCGGGCGGAGCGTCTGCCTGATCTGCCATTCTAACCGGTGGCCGAGCAATTCTCGTTCAGCCAACAGGTCACCAGCGGCATGATGCCGTTCACGATCTTCGATATGCCCTCGGCGGTGGGGTGAATGCCGTCTGGCAGGTTGAGTTCGGGCACCGCCGCGACGCCTTCGAGAAAAAACGGGTAGAGCGGTACGCCGTGGCGCTCTGCGAGCCTGGGATACACGGCGGCGAAGGCATCCGTGTAGCTTTTGCCGAAATTGCGCGGCGCCAGCATGCCGGTCAGCAATGCCGGTATATCCTGCTCATCCAACCGAGTGAGAATCTTGTCCAGGTTCTCTTCCAATTGATCGACCGGCCGGCCGCGCAGACCGTCATTGGCGCCGAGTTCGATGATCACGTGGCTGGGTTTGTCCGCCAGTACCCAGTCGAGCCTCGAAAGACCGCCATAGGACGTGTCGCCGCTAACACCGGCGTTGAGCACGGTGCAGTCGAAACCGTCACCATCGAGCGCGCGTTCAAGCTGTGACGGAAAACTTTCGTCAAGCTCCAGACCGTAGCCGGCGGTAAGACTATCGCCCAGTACCGCGATCCGGCAGCTGTCTATCTCGGTCTCCACCGCTTGTGGAGCCAGGTAAGGAGTTGCCACCAACTTGAGGAACAGCACCGCCCACACCATTTGATGCGCCAGCTTCTTCCTTCGGTCTGACAATTGGACGGACATGGACAGTGACACTCCGATTATCTCGCTACGCGACGTTCATCTGACATTTGAGGGACCGAGCGGTCCGGTCAATGTTCTGGCCGGCATCGATCTGGACGTGGCGCCGGGATCGTCGGTCGGCATTGTCGGACCGTCCGGATCCGGCAAAACCAGCTTGATTTCGCTGGTTGCCGGCATTGAGCGGCCGACCAGAGGCGAGATCACGGTCGCAGGCAGGCGCCTCGGCACCCTCGATGCGGACGGTCTGGCTCAATTGCGCCGGGACACCATCGCCGTCCTGTTTCAATCCTTTCATCTGATCCCGACCATGACCGCCATCGAGAATGTGGCGCTACCGCGCGAGCTTAAAGGCGCGAGCGACGGTGATGATCGGGCGCGCAGGCATCTGGCCGAGGTCGGTCTTGGCGACCGGGAGGGTCATTACCCGTCCCAACTTTCGGGCGGCGAGCAGCAGAGGGTTGCGCTCGCTCGGGCGTTGGCGGCCGATCCCGAAATTCTGCTCGCCGACGAACCGACCGGTAATCTCGACGGCAATAACAAGGAGGCCGTTGCCTCGCTGATGTTGGATCTTTGCCGAACCCGGGGAACGACCTTGCTCCTGGTGACCCATGATCTGAGCCTCGCCGAACGGTGTGCCGAACAGGTGACCATGCGAGCCGGACGCCTCGCCAGTTCGCCCGCGAAGGCCGCGGCGTGAGCGGGATCGCCTGGGCACAGGCCTGGCGGATCGCGCGGCGCGAGCTGCGGGGCGCCGGCAACACGACCCTCATCTTCGCCATCTGCCTGGCGATCGGTGTCGGCACGATCACCGGCGTCAACGTGCTGGGACGGACGGTTCAAGACGTGGTCGGTCGGGACGCCGGCAAGCTGATGGGCGGTGATGTGCTGCTCGAACAACCCCATGAAGCGGTCGATCCGGCCCCGATCGAAACGTTTCTCGAGCCGGGAGATCGGTCATCGGCCGTCGCCCGGGTCGCCACATCGGCCTATGGGCCAGATGGCCAGCGCGTCACCGTGGCGCTCAAAGCGGTCGACGACGCCTATCCGCTTTATGGTGAGGTTGCGACGGGCCAAGAACGGGCGAGCGCGCCGGTCGTCGCGCCGGGGCACGTCTTGCTCGAGGAAGCCCTGTTACTTCGCCTTGGCCTCGAGCTCGGTGACCCGATTACAATCGGCGACACCGATTTGACCGTCGCCGGCACCATCGAGGCCGAGCCGGATCGTTTCGGCGGTGGCATGACGCTCGGCCCTCGCGTTCTGATGCACTGGGACGATCTGGATGCCACGGGCGTGGTCCAACCCGGCAGCATGGTGCGCTTCGCCCAGCGCATCGCGCTTTCCGACCCGAACCAACGCGAGCAGGTCACCCAAACCTTGAGGAGCGCGTTCCCAGACGCTTCCTTCAGAGCCCGAAGCTCGAGAACCGTCGAACCCCAGGTCAAACGCTTCGCCGACCGGCTCGGCTCCTTTTTGACCATCGCCGGCCTGACCGCCCTCTTGGTCGGCGGCATCGCCATCGCCCTTTCGACCCGGACCTATCTGACCAAACGGCTGGGGACCATCGCCACACTAAAAAGCCTGGGTGCGAACAATTCGCTGATCGTCGCCGCTTACGGGTTTCAGCTCTTGGTGCTCACCCTCGTCGGTGCGCTTGTGGGCGTAGCGATCGGCCAGGCCCTGCCGAGCCTCCTCGCGCTTTTGTTTCAGAACCAGCTGCCTATCGAACTGGAGCTCACCTGGCGGCCGGCGCTCCTGGCGACCGGCGCGCTCCTCGGTCTGCTGACGTCCGCCTGCTTCACCGCGCCGATGCTGTTGGCGGCGACGGACACCCATCCGGCCCGGCTGTTTCGCCACCAGTCCGAAGCGCTGGCGCTGGTTTGGACCCGCGACCGAGTGATCTGGGCCGCTGCCCTGGCATTGGTGACCTTCGCGACGGTGCTGCTCGCGGTTCCGGAAGCCTGGATCGGCGCCGCCTTCGCCGCCGCAGCGGTGGCCTCCTCGCTCCTGCTGGCGACCGCCGCGCACAGCGTGTCTCGTCTCGCACGCACCACGGCCAAGCGGGCCCGGAGCATCACCAAACTGGCGTTGGCCGCGATCGGCAAGCCGCGGAGCGACGCCAAGCCGGTGGTCATAGCACTGGGTGCCGCGGTGGCGGTCTTGACGCTGGTGGGCCAGCTCCACGCCAACCTCATGCGCGAGCTCGACGACCGGCTACCGGAGCGGGCACCCCAAGCTTTCCTGATCGATATCCAGCCCGAAGACCGCGATCGCTTCGAGGATTTGGTCGCCGCCAAGCCCGAGGTCGCGCTGCTTCAGATCGCGCCCATGCTGCGCGCGCGCATCGTCCGGATCAAAGGAGTACCGGTCGAGCAGGCGCCGATCAGCCCCGATGTCGCCTGGACGGTTCGCCGTGACCGGGGGCTCAGCTTCACGAACACCATGCCGGCGGACACCCGCCTGGTCGCCGGCCAATGGTGGGATGAGGATTATGACGGCCCAACCCTGGTCTCGATCGAGGAAGATGTGGCCGCCGGCTATGGCGTCACGATCGGCGATCAGCTCAGCTTCAACGTCCTCGGCCGGATGATCGACGCCGAGATCGCCAATATTCGCGAGGAGATCGACTGGAGCCGTGGGCGGATGGGCTTCGTCTTCATCATGAGCCCCGGCCTGATCTCCCAGGCGCCGCACACGGTGATCGCCACGGTTGACTATCCGAAGGAGACCGAAGCGTCGTTTCTGGCAGACCTCGCCGATCAGCTTCCCAACGTGACACCGATCCAGGTCGGCGCCGTCGTTAGCGCCGCCGCAGACACTTTGAACCGGCTGGGCCAGGTTTTCACGGGCGTTGCCGGCCTAACGCTGGTCACAGGCATCGCCGCGCTTGCGGCCGCGGTCACGGCCGCCCAGTCCCGCCACATCTATACGGCGGCTGTGCTCAATGCGCTTGGCGCAACTCGGGGCGCCATCGCACGCATGGTGATGATCGAGTATGCGGCGCTCGGTGTAAGTGCCGCCTTCATCGGCGCGATCATCGGCGCCATCGCCGCCTGGACCGTGACCCGCTTCGTCTTCGGCCTGACCTGGCAATTGGCGATACCGTCGCTCGCGATCATCAGCACGCTGGTGGTGGCCGCGACCCTGATCGCGGCCCTCACCGTGCTGCGCGTCGTCTTCCGATCGAGTTCGCTCAGATCCCTGCTTCAGGCTTGAGCAAAACCGGTCACCTCTGGGCGACGCGCGGAATGTTGCCGTGGTCCTGGCGAGCGGGCACCGCGATCGGTCCCACCTTCCGCACTCGCTCGCGCCGGACCACGTAAAGCCCGCTGGTCGCGACGATCGCCGCCCCCAAGAGCGTCTGGGCGTTCGGCATGTCGCCGAAAAGAAGCGCGCCGTAGAGCAACGCCCAAATCAGCTGTGTGTACTGGAAGGGGGCCACCAATACCGCCGGCGCGTTGCGCATGGCGTGGATCATCGACAGCTGCGCCGCCGCGACCAGGACACCAGCAATCGCCACCGAGCGCCAGAGATGAAGGTCCGGTGGCTGCCACTCGCTGATGGCGCCGGGCGCGGTCACCGCGAGCGAGCCGATCATCACCGCCATCAACTGGGTCCCGGCGCGCTCACCGGGCCCGATCCAGCGGAGCACGATCAAAGCCAAAGCCGCGAGCGTGGCCGCACCGAGCGCGAAGAGATGACCGATCTGAAGCGTCGCGCTGCCCGGCCCGACCATGACCAGAACCCCAGCAAAACCGACCAGGACGGCCGTCCACCGGCGCCAGCCGACCCGTTCACCCAAGAGCGGCACCGACAAGGCTGTCACCAGAAGCGGCATGGTAAAAATGAGCCCGTAGGCGTCGGCCAGCGGCAGCCTGCTAAAGGCGTTCCAGGCGCAAACACCGGTCGCCGACGCCAGCGCGGCCCGGAGCACGACCAGGCCCGGGCGGCGCGGCATCAGGTGGCGCAGGCTGCCATCCCAGGCCGCCTGGCCCAGAACCAGCACCGAGGAAACCGCGCAGACCAGGAAACCGACCTGGTAGATCGAGAAGGTGGCGCTCAACTGCTTGACCACGGCATCGACCGTGGCGAAGCCGGCGAAAGCGAAAAAGGCAAAGAGCGCTCCCCGAGCCGAGCTCGAAGCCGACACCAATGCCGCGAAGGCCTGGGCCATGAAACAACTGTCCCTTGATAGAGTAGCAGGTCCGACAATTCGCTAAATACGCGAAAATCGATGACAGGAGTGCTGCGTTCTTTGCATGGCCGCATCGCGTCGATGGCCAGGCTCTGTTCTTCTGATCGAGAACGGTTTATCGGCAGCGCCGATATTGCCTTGAGCACCATCCGATCAGGTTGAAACACGTGATCGGATGAAAGACGCTCGATTCCCATGAGTTTGAGCCATTTACCAGCGCCCAGACGGACTCAGACCGCCCTGGTCTCCTCACGGAAAGAAAGCTCCTTGAACGCCATTCTGATCGTCGCTTTGCCGTTCTTCGCGCTCATTTTCACAGGTTATGCCGCGATCCGCTGGAAGCTCATGGGCGAGAACGCTGTGCAGGGCCTGAACGGCGTCGTTTTCTACTTCGCGTTGCCCTCGCTCCTATTCGTCAAGGTCATCGAGGCGCCACTCGAGAGCCTTTTCGATCCGCGGTTTTTCGTGGCCTACTACCTGCCGACGATCGGCCTGATGCTGGTGACCACGGCGACCGTCCGATGGCTGATGAAGAGAGCCGTGGGCGAGGCGGCGATCCGCGGTCTCAGCACCTGTTGGGCCAACTCCGGCTATATGGGCATCCCTTTGTTGCTGACCCTGGGCGGTGACGAGGCGGCGCTAGCGGCCGTTCTGGTCCTGACCCTCGACAATCTGATCATCTCGCCGATGGCGATCATCGCCATCGAGAGCGACCGGGGCAGTGTCAAACTCGCCCGGATCGCGCTCAATCTCATCAAGAACCCGCTGATCATCGCCGTTTTCGGCGGCTTCGCCGTGGCGCTTGCCGGGCTCACCCTGCCCGCACCCCTGATGGGCTATCTCGACACGCTGTCCGCCGCGACCGTGCCTTGCGCGCTATTCGCTCTTGGCGGCTCCCTGGTGGGTGTGCCGGTGACCGAGGCGAAACGGGAGATTTTTCTCACCTCAGCACTGAAACTGCTGGTCCATCCGCTTCTGGTGGCGCTGTTCGCCTATGTCATCATCCCGCTGGAGCCGACCATGGCGCTGGCGACGGTCATCGTCGCCGCCCTGCCCGCGGGCGCCAGCGTTTTCGTCCTGGCGCAGCGCTACGAGGTCTACGTCCGTCGCGCCTCGAGCGTCGTCTTGTTCACCCACCTGGCCTCAGTGCTCACGGTGACGGCACTTCTGGTCTGGGCGGAGGGCGGTTTGTGAGAAAGCCGAGCTTGCCGGCGCCGTAGCCGCGCGTCTCCTCGAGCTCCAGGCCGGGAGGTGGCACCACCTCGCCCTTTCGCTCCAGCTCGACGATCAGCCAGGCTTCCTCGGCAAGCCATGCCTGGCGCACCAAGCCGTTGAGGGCGGGGCCGATCAGGCCGGATCCGTAAGGCGGATCCAGATAAACGACGTCGAACCGCCGGAACGACGGACCAAGCTTGGAAGCGTCCTGGCGGAGCACCCGGCTGTTGTGGGGCGCGTTCATGAGCTGGCGATTTTTCTCCAAAAGTCTTAGCGCTGCCGGATCGTTCTCGATGAAGGTGACGTGGTCGAAGCCGGCTGACAGCGCTTCCAGTCCGACGGCACCAGTACCGGCGAAGACATCCAGAAAAGCGAGGTCGGAAGGGTCGCCCCATCGGTCCCTGAGACGGTTGAACAGCGCTTCGCGCGCCCGGGCGGAGGTCGGCCGTAGGCTCCGGTCTTCCGGGGCCGCCAGTTTCAAACCCCGCCGCTGGCCGGCTAGGATCCGTAAGCTCATAGGCCGTCGACCACGCCTTTGCCCAATTGCTCGCGCATGACCTTCGCCGGCACGACCGCCGCCTGGCCAACCTTAAGGCTACCCAACTGAAAGGGTCCGTAAGCGGTCCGGATCAATCGGTTCACCTGAAGCCCGATATGTTCCATCGCCTTCCGCACCTCCCGGTTCTTGCCCTCGCGCAAGCCCACCTCGAGCCAGCCATTGGCCCCCTTTTGCTGCTCGATCCGGGCCTCGATCGGGCCGAAGCGAACCCCGTCGACGGTGATCCCGTCGCTCAAAGGCTTCAAGGTCTCTAGCTGGACCCGGCCGTAGACACGAACCCGGTAGCGCCGGCGCCAACCGGTCGACGGCAGCTCGATGTGCCGCTTCAGCCCGCCGTCATTGGTCAGAAGCAAAAGCCCCTCGGAATTGAGGTCCAATCGGCCGATCGGCATGAGCGCGCCGAACTCGGGCGCCAGCCGATCGTAGATCGTGGGCCGCCCCTCCGGATCCCGCCTGGCGGTGATCAGGCCCTTGGGTTTGTGAAAACGCACCAGAACCGCTGCCTGGGGCTCGGGTATCGGCTCGCCGTCCAGGGTGATCTTCTGGCTCGCCTCGACCAGGGTCGCCGGCGTCGTCACCGGCACCCCGTCCAAAGCCACCCGTCCATCGGTGATCCAGCGTTCGGCTTCCCGCCTGGAGCCGACACCGGCCCGGGCCATGCGCTTTGCGATTCGTTCGCTCAACAGAAGCGACCTAGCGGGCGGCGGCGACGAACGAGGTGAAGAGCGCGTCGTCCGCCGTGCTGATCCGGTATTCCGGGTGCCATTGGACACCCACACACCACCGGTACGCCGGCGCCTCGATACCCTCGATCACGCCGTCCGGCGCGCGGGCACTCACCACCACCCCGGGCCCGACCCCGTCAGCGGCCTGATGGTGCGCGCTGTTGACTGGCAGCCTGATCGCCCCGGCGATCTTGTGAAGCAGACTGGCCCGTTCGATCTCCACATCATGGCCGGGTTCGGTCCTGGGATTGGGTTGTTCGTGGGCCAGCGCGTCCGTGATCGCATCCGGAATGTGCTGGATGAGGGAGCCGCCCAAAACCACGTTCAACAATTGCTGACCGCCGCAAATGCCGAAGACCGGCATGTCTCGCTCGAGCGCGCCCTTGGTGACGGCAAATTCGAAGGCGGTCCGTTTGTCCTTGGTCACAACGGTCTCGTGGGCTGCGCCGCCGCCATAGTAGCTGGGATCGATGTCGAAGGCGCCGCCCGTGACCACCAGCCCGTCGATCGCGTCCAGATAGGCGTCGACCAGATCCGGCTCGTGGGGAAGCGGTAACGGAACGCCGCCGGCGCGCACGATGGCATCACAATAGTTTTGGCGAAGTGCGTACCAGGGCAGCTTGGCATAGCCGCCGGCGCCCTCGCTATCGAGGGTGAGGCCGATGAGCGGCCGCGGGGAGTTTTGTTGCATGGCGGCTGTTTAGGCGCGCCGCCAATCGATCACAAGGCTAGCGGCCGTCGATGACGTATTCGCCGTCCTCGCCGGTGAACAGGCCCGGCTCATCCGGCAATTCATCGACCTCGGTGTAGTCGAACGGCTCGCCAGCCGTGCACGCCGCGAGCGCGAGCACCAGGATCATGCACAAGAGCATTCGCATCAGAACCTGACCCGGGCACCGGTGAGCAGCGCGAAGATCTCGTCGAAATCCTCACCATCGCGGTTCACGTCGTAAACGCGGCCACCCATGTAGAGCTCGGTCGCAATCTCCGTGATGTTCTGAACCATGTAAAGCCCGCCGGTGAAGGATTCGTCGCCGTCCAGGTCGAAGTTCTCGCCATAGTAGGCATCAACGGCGAGCGCGGTGGTGCCCAGTTCGACCTCCTGTAGCTGGTAGCCGATCTTGCCGTAGACGAAGTACGGGTTTGAACCTTCGTCCGTGTCATCGACGCCACCGGCAAAGGTCAGGTTGAGACCGCCGCCGGCGAGCCATGACACGGAGCCGTTGAACCGGTTGAACTCCCCGTCACCATTGCCATAGGCGAAACCCGCCGCGACCCGGTCGTCACCGAAAGCCCGATTAAAGCGAAGCGCCACGTCCTGGAGACCGTCGCTGATCGCCGACGCCGACAGCATGAAACCACCAAACCGGGGTGTGTCGTAGCGAAGCCGGTCGAGACGTGAGAAGCCGTCGAGATTGCTGAACGTATCACCGATATCGGTGCCCGACAGTTCGCCGTCACCGTCGCGGAACTGAATGCCGCCGGCGAAATCGACGATGCCCGAATAGCCGATCACCGTGGTACCGGATAGATCGACCTCGGACGTGCTGTTGGACGCGACATCGCCCTGGCCAACAGACAAAAGACCATAGTCCGGATGGCCGAAAAACAGCTCCAATTTGCGCTCGGTGAAATTGTCTGGACCAACCGTCTCGGCATCCTGGCTGACGGCGGCGGTGGAGTTGCTTTCGAACTGAACCTCGATGTTGGTGCCGACGGTAACACCATTGTCCAGTTCGCCCTCGCCGATGAACCGGACCCGGGTCGAGCTGTGGTCATTGTCGACGTGAAAGAGGTCAGTGTCCTCGCCATCATCGGTGATCAGAAGACCGCGATTGACCTGACCAGAAAGAGATAACCGGATTCTGTCGTTGCCCGGCTCGACGAACGGGCCTTCATCCTTCGCCGCCGCTTCGCTGGCCTGCTCGGCACGCTCGGCCGTCTCGTTGGCGCTTTCGACCTGCGCCTTCAGCTCTTCGATCTGCCGCTGGAGGGCATCGATCTGTCTTTGCAGGTCCTCGGTGGACTGTGCCCAAGCCGAGCCGGCAGCGCCCAAGCCGGCAGCGAAAGCGAAACCGGTCAGCCCGTGCCCGATGGATGTTTTCATCTTGTCCTCGCTCCCCGTGAGGCCATCGGCAGGAGCGCAGACTAGTCACAACACGTGACCTTTGAAAACCTCTTTCAAAGACTTGTCACATTTTTTCGATCGCGGATTTGCGCGCCCACCATCGTCAGGGTGAGTGCAGCCGGGCGACGCTTTCGGTGAACTGTTTCAGCGTGTTGGACAGAGCGCCCCGCGGCAGCATCGCTTCGATCAGTTGGAAACGACCTTTCGTCCGATGGGCGTTGGTCAAAGCATCAGTCAGTTCGGCTCGGGTCGTGACCCGGCGGCCGTCGCCGCCGAGCGCCGCGGCCGTCTCCGCGAAATGCCAATCGTCGAGATCGTTGAAGCGGGATTCCGGTTGGAACGCCCGGAGCATCTCCCAGCTGGCATTGTTGAACAGGAGAACGATCGGATCGACGCCCAAGCGGCGGCAATTGCCGAGCTCCCAGCCGGTCATCTGGAAAGCGCCATCACCCACCAGGATCAACACCCGGCGGCCGGTGGCGATCTGCATGCCGAGGCCCGCGGGCACACCAAAACCCATGCCCGCGTAATAGCCGGGCGCCACCAGCTCGGTGTGAGCGATGTCCATGGCGGTGAACAGGCAATCGCCCATGTCGGCCGCCATCGGCATCGGACCTTCGCGCTCGAACAAATCGTTCACGGCCGACGCGATGTCGGTCGGGGTCAGAGGTTCTTCATCTGCCGGCAAGCCGCTCGGATAGGTGGTGGTCGGTATCGTCACCTGTCTCGGCTTGGGTCCGGCCCGTTCGATCAGTGCGTCGACCAGGGCACCCAGCGGCACCTTGGGATAGACGAAATGACCGAAGACGACCTCCCGGTCGGCCGCCTGAATCATGGTGCGCAGATCGAGCCGGCCCGCGCTCACACCAAAATTCGTGTCGCAGAGGATGACGCCCAGGCAGAGCAGACTGTCGGCGTCCTCGACCAGGCGCGAGATCTCGGGCCGGCCGGCCATGCCCAAATAGGTGCCGCAAAGAGGCGCGTCGCTGGTTGCCAGAAGACCGCGGCCCATGAATGAGGTGACAACCGGAATGCCGAGTGTGGTAGCAAGTTTCGCCACCTTCTCTTCGAGCCCGTAGCGGCGGACCTCGACACCGACCATCAGGACCGGCCGTTGGGCGGCGCCAAGGCGATCCATGATCTGCTCGGCGCACGCGGCCACCGCCTCGTCGTTGACCGGGCTCGGCTGGAACGCCGGCACCGGCTCGACATCGGCGCTGACCATGTCGCGGGGCAGCTCCAAGTAAGCCGGCCTCGCCTGTTCGATCGCCGTCGTCAGCACTCGGGCGATCTCCAGATGGGCGGTGCGGGCGTCGTTTAGGCAGGCCTGGGCGCAGGTGATCTCCTCGAAGACCCGCATCTGACTGTCGAGCTTGGGGCCCTGGTGATGGAGCAGAAAGCCGCTCTGGGTTTCACGCACGCCAGGCGCCCCCGACAGCACGATCACCGGCGATTTCTCCGCATGGGCACAGGCGACAGCGTTGACCAGGTTAAAGGCGCCGGCACCGTAAGTGACCGCCGCGACGCTGAGCCTGCTCCTCATCCGCGCAGACGCGTCCGCCGCGAAACCCACCGCCGGTTCGTGGCTGAGAGTGTGGAGCGGCAGGAGGTTGCTCTCTTCGGCCACCTTAAAGAAAGGAAGGGCGAAATCGCCCGGAATGCCGAACACCTCGCTGGCACCATAATCCTTGAACGCGTTGAGCAGAGCTTCGACGAGACGCATGGGCGCAAGACCTCTCAGGCGGTCAGCGGTCGGGGTCGTGAAGGTCGTCCTCGCTCGACGCCGTCACAATCCGACGGGCGATCGCCGCATCGAAGCCCGCACGGGCCAGGACCGCAAGCTCTTTAAGGCGCAGCTCAAAACTGGCGTCGCCTTGGTCCGATGACCGGCGGAACGGGCCCAGCCGCCGGCGCCGGGCCAGGGCCAACGCAGACCGCATCTCATCAGCCCGGCTTCGGGATCCGACCAGATCGTCGATGATCTCGCGGGCCACGCCTTTCTCGGCGAGTGCCGATACCAGGGCCCGTGTCGACCGGCCCCGTTCATCGAACCGGCGTTCGAGCGAACGGGCGTAGGCCGCGTCGTCGATCAGCCCGAGTTCGACGACGGTGGCGATGGCCTTGTCGATCAGCGGTTCGCTGACGGTGTCCTCATAGCCGTAGCGCCGCGCGCGGCGAAGAAGGACCCGCCGGAGACGGGCGGTCGAACTGGCATAGCGCGCGACATAGCCGAACGCCCAATCCTTGACCGTGGTCAGATCGAGCGGACGGTCAGATGACCGCAAGGCTGGCATTGCTGCGATCGGTGATCAGCATGTGGCCTGGTTTGTGTGTAATGCAGACGGGCGGCTTCGCCTTTTCGATGATCACCTGAGGCGTAACCCCACAGGCCCAAAAGACCGGCATCTCGCCATCATGAATGATGGGGTCGTCACCGAAATCCGCAGAAGTGACGCTGTCGATCCCGATCGCCTCGGGCATGCCCAAATGGATCGGTGCGCCGTGAACATTGGGAAAGCGGCTGGTCACCTGAACGGCGCGGATCGCGTCGGCCGGCCGATAGGGACGCATGGAGACGACCATTTTGCCTTCGAACCGGCCGGCCGGGCTCGTGTCGATGGATGTGCGGTACATGGGCACGTTGCGGTTCAGCTTGTGATGGCGAACCTCGAGGCCGGCTTCGATCAGCGCTTCCTCGAACGAAAAGGAGCAACCTAAGGCAAAGCTGACGAAATCCTCCCGCCAGAGCGCGTTCAGATCGCTCACCTCGTCGACCGCGACGCCGTCTTGAAACACGCGATAGGCCGGGAGGTCGGTCCGAATGTCGAGATCCTCGCCCCAGGCAGGCAGGTTCGGCGACCCAGGCTCGCTGACCGCCAGAAGCGGGCAAGGTTTCGGATTCTTGTGGCAAAACTGAAGGAACTCGAAGGCCCAATCCGCCGGCAAAATGGCGAGGTTGGCCTGGACGAAGCCGGGTGCCAGTGCCGCCGTCGGACCTCGGTGCTGGCCGTGGCGAATGGACTGGCGCGCTCGTTGCGCCGTTGCCACAGTGTCCTGGCGCAGGGGGGATGAACCCAGATCTTCATTGCGAAAAGCTGGAATTGTAGCCATCGTCACACCCATATGAGTTTAACAGGGCCACTATAACTTGTGGTCGTGCCAGGGGAACGGGCGTCATTTGGCCTTCCCCGAAACCCTGGTCCTCGACTATAAGTTACTTTGGATCGACGGTTTTCCCGCGTCGCGAAGGTTGTGCAGATGATCGACACCACGGACGGCAGCTCCAAAACCAAGCTTTTCTGCTCGTTCTGCGGCAAGAGCCAGAACGATGTGAAGAAGCTCATCGCCGGACCCAATGTCTTCATATGTGACGAGTGCGTCGAGCTCTGTTCGGACATTCTGAAGGACGAGGACAGCAAGGGCGCGAAGCGGCGCAGCGACGAGCTGATGACCCCTCTTGAGATCAAGGGAGTTTTGGACGACTACGTTGTCGGCCAGGGCTATGCCAAGCGTGTGTTGAGCGTGGCGGTGCACAATCACTACAAGCGGTTGGCGCACGGGCCGAAGTCGGGCGAGGTCGAGCTTGCCAAGTCGAACATTCTGCTGATCGGTCCGACCGGCTGCGGCAAGACCTTGCTGGCCCAGACCTTGGCCCGGACGCTGGACGTGCCGTTCACCATGGCCGACGCGACGACGCTGACCGAGGCCGGCTATGTCGGCGAGGATGTCGAGAACATCATCCTGAAACTGCTGCAGGCGGCCGACTACAATGTCGAGCGGGCGCAGCGGGGCATCGTCTATATCGACGAGGTCGACAAGATCAGCCGCAAGTCGGAAAACCCGTCGATCACCCGGGACGTGTCGGGCGAGGGTGTCCAGCAGGCTTTGCTCAAGATCATCGAGGGCACGGTGGCGAGCGTGCCGCCGCAAGGGGGAAGAAAGCATCCCCAGCAGGAGTTTTTGCAGGTCGACACGACCAACATTCTTTTTATCTGCGGCGGTGCCTTTGCCGGGCTCGACAAGATCATCAGCCAGCGGGGCCGGGAGAGCCAGATGGGCTTTGGCGCCGAGGTGAAGAGCGCCGACGAGCGGGCGACGGGCGAGCTTTTGCGGGAGGTTGAGCCGGACGATCTTCTCAAGTTCGGTTTGATTCCGGAATTTGTCGGCCGTTTGCCGGTGGTGGCGACCTTGGAGGATCTGAGCGAGGAGGCTCTGGTCACCATTCTGAAGGAGCCGAAGAACGCGCTTGTGAAGCAGTATCAAAAGCTGTTTGAGATGGAGGAGGTGGGTCTCACCTTCACCGACGACGCGTTGGGCGCGGTGGCGAAGAAGGCGATTGCGCGCAAGACCGGTGCCCGGGGTTTGCGTTCGATCATGGAGATGATTTTGCTTGACACCATGTTCGACCTGCCGGGTCTGGACGGTGTCGAGGAGGTGGTTGTCAACAAGGAAGCGGCGGACGGCCATGCCGCGCCGATCCGGGTCTATGCCGAACGAAAAGAAGACCGCGACGCCGC
>JBHJGP010000031.1:0-68910 GCA_050331695.1 Geminicoccaceae bacterium | reverse complement strand
GACTCGGAATAAGAAATGCATATCTGTTCAGTGGTGTCGTTTGAGGCGATGACTGACTGGATAAGCTCAAAATCGCAAACTCTCAGGGTGAGAATGGAATCGATCGCAACGCTCTAATAGTTCTCGCCGTTGTATACAGGGAGACCAATTGAAACCTTTGGTTTATTTGACGGGCTCATAACCACAGTATCCAAATTCGATCCGGCGAAGCAAAAAGCTTTCGATGGTTGCGAATACGATAGACGCCAAAGAGCCGCCGGCGCTTTCCTGGCGAACGCGCGGCCATAACGCCCCCGGTGAGCGAACATCCATCCCGAAAGCTATGATGACGCGCGTCCAGCGTTTTCGCCAGTGAATGGACACCGATCTCTCCGTGGAAGGCACCATAGGGCGATGCCCGGTTCTGTGCATGGCGCTGGCCTGTATTTTTCGTAAACAGAGCTCGCGGATGGTGCAATGGTCACCTCGGCCACTCGCAGCTCACTGTCCCAACCTTGACGTTTGGAATGCAATCATTCCACGCGGTGAGCGCGAACCGCATACTTGATTGGTCTTCGATGGAGAAAATAATAGAACATTTATTGCTTTGGTGGCGCCAGCGGTCAAAATACCGTAGTGTAGATCTCCAATTGGATCAGAAAGAATGTTTTTTTTTGCTTGCCCTTTCGGAGTCGAAAGACAACTACTGATTGGCAAAATGCCTGTTGGCTGCTGAAGAATACGATTAACTCGATATTGCAACAGACCGACGATCGGTTTCGCGTTTTCGTTGTATGCCATGAACGGCCGGACGTGGGGTTCGAATGGGATCGGCGTGTCGAGTTTTTCCCGATCGATAGGAAGGTCGTTCCAACCCTCGACGGGATGCGGGCCGACAAAAATTTCAAAAGGCGACTTCTCGGTACGCTCGTACGCGAGGAAGGTGGCGGTCATTTTATGTTTGTCGACGCAGACGATCTCGTCAGCCGGCGTTTGGTCGAACATGTGAACAAATTTCCGCATCCCAACGGGTATATTCTTACCCTCGGCTATGAGTTTAATTTCCGTAGCAAGAAGATGTTCATGTGTGATTATTTCGATAAAACCTGCGGCACTTGTGCGATTTTTCGTTTTGCGGCCGACGATTTGCCGAGAGACAGCGAGGGTGAAGAGGACTGCCGTTTCCTAAACTACACTGCACACCATTTGTGGCAGGGCGTGGCGGAAGCAGAAAATCGCCCCCTGGCGCGTTTGGCGTTTCCGGGCGCGGTCTACGTTTTCAATCACAGCGAGAATTTGTCCAATCATTACACGAAGTATGGCAGACGCCAGCGGCTGGCTCGATGGCTACACTCCCGATCGGCAAAAGAAGAACAGGTCGCGGAGTTTGCCTTGGGTCCGTATTTGGGGAACGGCGGGTATGGACAGCCATAGATGATGGATCGCTGCGTGATCACCCTCTTCTCGAGCGGCTGGGACGGTGCGCTAGGCGGCGCGCCAGGCGGAAAGATCGCATTGGAGCAGACGTTCGGTGCGGTCGACGCTGCCCGCGAAAAAGGGGGCCAACTCGGTTCGATGGTGGCGACCAAGCGGGGCCATCCGGCGATTGGAGGAAAAGGCGGTACGAGCGCCTAATCGAATGGCCCAGTCGACCGCCCAATCGACGTTCTGGTGACGGAGAAACCGGCTCGTGCGTTTCGCCAGCGTGTATGCCGGCCGAAACCGCGGCATAAAGGAAGCATTTACCTTGGTGTCTGCGCCGCTCGTTGAAAAGCCGTCGACACTGACGCCCAAAAACGCTGCCAATGCGTCGAATGCCTTCGCAGGTTCGGCCATAACGTCTTCAAAAATCAGGATGCAAAAACGTTCGCGCGGAAACCATTCGAACCAGGTTTCCAAATGCCGATCGTAGCGGCTCTCGTCGACCGCATCCGTACGTCCGTGGCAGAAGGTGAGAAAATCGCGGGTCTCACCATACGCTTGGACCATGTATTTATATTCCGAATAGGTCCGGTCGATCGGGTCCCGCAAGATGAGCAAGAAACGGCAGGCCGGAATGATATCGTAGACCCTTCCGGGGACATGGGCTTGCGCGAAATAGCGAGGCGAGATCTCGCCGATTGCGGAGCAAGGTGTTTTCAAGGACGCAGCAAAACAGCGTTCGTACCAATCAATACCCTCATCGAAATGCCGGTCGAAAAACATCAACTCCTTGCGCCGCTCGGGCAGGTAGATCGCCTGATGGCTCCGCAGCGTTTGATCAAGCCAGGTTGATCCGGCCCGGGCTGCGCCTATGCCGAGAAATGTCGGGAGCACCATATCAGTATTTGTTCAACGCAGGTTTCGGCGATGGGTTCGTTGATGGGCGCGACCACGAGCTCGGGGACCGATGCTCCGCGCGGTCCCGGCTTCGGGTGTGCTGTGCCATGCCGAAAATGATGCCAAACAGAATCCAGAGCATTGTGAACCTGACGCCTTGATGGGTGACGCCGTAGAGCGCCACGGGCACGAAGTATAGCCAGTGCTGCCAGGGGGCGGGACGGAAAATCGCCAGTAGACACGCCGCCAATAAGCTAAAACCCACAATGCCATAGGAGAACAGTATCGTTCCCCAGGTCGAATGCATCTCAATGCCTTTGTCGCCGCTTTTGTCGGTGAAGCGGGCGAAGGCCCCTTCCCCGGCACCGACGAACAAATGCCAGGGATGGAGCCAGATCCGATCATATCCACGACCCTCGGCCGTGCTGTCGTTCTCGCTGAGCGCGCCATCGAAATGATTGATAACTTTGGCGACAATGCCTTCATTGAGGATCTTGTCTACGGTTTGCGGTTGGAAGGTGACGGCGCCAACGCCGAAGCAAAAAGCGACCAGGAGCGGAAAGCGCCAACCGCGAGCAAAACCCTGAAACAAAACGGCCATGACGATAAGCAGATAAAAGCTGCTGATTGCCGCTTTAGACAGGGATTTCATGACCAAATAGCCGTTGGCCGAAAACAAGATGAGGTCGATGCCATTGAGCCCTGAGCGGCCTTTGAGGACGATCCAGGCGGTCGTCGCCAAGAGAACCCAGTAACCCAACTGATTGGGATTGTTGAATGTGCCAATTCCTCGGACCATGTCGCCGCCCAAGACCAACACCGCCACCACCTCTATCCCGGACGCGACGAACAAAGCGGCCATCGTCGTGCGGATGAAGCTCTCGCCGAGGTGGGCGAACATGGTGACGATCGCCGCCACGACCGCGAAATTGTACACATAGTAGAGTGAGCTAAGAACGAAGCGCGGATCGCGAAGCATGCCGAACCATATGAGGTTGACGATCGCGAACCAGACGACGGTAGAGGCGCCGAGGAGATACAAGCTGCTGTGAACCGGCATGCGGGCAACGACACCGCTGACCGACATGAACACCGCCAGAGCCATGGCGAGATCACTCGGTTGAGGCAGCCCGCTTTTGAATACGTAAAAAAGGTTGCCGATGAGATAGGCGACCCAAAACACGAGCAGGATGTTTTCGGCGCGAACCCTGCCGCTTGGCGAAGCGTTCGGTGCGCCACGGTCCACGACCATGCCAGCATGACCTGTCAGCATGGCGGACCAGCGTTTTGCGCGCCGTATGCATGTCGGCCGAAATCGAGCCAAAAAGCCGTTCGTCGCTGGTTGAGAACGTCACCACCATAGCGCCGGGCAGTCTCAAAATTGTGCCGGGCCTGGTCTGATCGCCAATCGGTTCCGGCTCCGGCATGAACCAGTTGCCGAGCCAGTTGGTGATGATCACCGGGCGTGTGCAGACACTCCTGGTCGAGAAGTTCCGGGATGCCACCAACGCTCGACCCCAGGCAGGTGCAGCCACGGCTCATCGCTTCGATCACCGCCCGTGGTAAACCTTCGTGAAAGCTGGGTTGGAGGTAGACATCGATCTGATCCAGCCAGCGAAGCACGGGTTCGCCGCCGGGAAGTGTACCGTCAAAGTGCACTTGTTCACCGAGGCCCAGCTGCTCGGCCACTGCGCGGTACGGAGCCGGGTCGCCCGGGCCGAGAACCCGGTAGACGAAAGAAGGAAGTTGCGAGCGCGCTTCGGCCAACGCCCGAAGCGCCACATCGATGCCCTTGCCTCGATGGCTGATAGCTCCGATGGTTCCGAACGTAAGTCGCCGGTCGTCTTCGATCGGCCCCTCAAGCCGGCAGCTCAACGCCTCAGCGTCGGGCGGCGGAATATCAACGTTCGAGATTGCCGCCCAATGACCAGCCGTCGGATAGCGGCGTTGCAGGAAACCATTCGTCACGTAAACGACGTGGGAAGCGGCGGCAATCGCGCGCTTGACCCGCCAGGTAAAGATCGGACCGTAAAACTTGCCGGTCAGCGAGCCATGACTGCGCATACCGTCCCAAGGACATCCGGCCAGCTCGACGGCGCAAGGTTTGCCCATCATTTGAGCCAATTCGGTTCCCAGAAGACCCAGCTCGCTGGGCAGACGGCAGATGACCGCGTCGGCCTGCGCGACCATTGGCTTCAACCTGTTCAAGATCCTTTGCCGACCGAACAGATAGCGCAACGGGTCGTTGACGCTCGGTACGAATTCGAAACTCACGTTCGGGCCATTTGAAGGGCTTAGGCGCCGAGGATCCAGTCCGCTATCGATCTCCCGACGTCGGGCAACGACCTTGAGTGACGCGAACGCGATCAGGTAACGTTGCCAAATCCGATAGGGGAACACGCCGTGGGAAAGGATCTGTTCTTCCCCATCGACCACGAACCGATGGTCGTGGAAAAAAACGGCAAAGCCACCCATGCTAGCCTGCCGCTGCCTGCCGCCAGCCGGGAAATTCTCGCCCGATCAGACCTTCCAGCAGATCAATTTCGGGCGCGAGGTGGCGCGCCAGGGTCTCTCGCAGCTCATCGCTCAACTGCGCCGGGCGAACGGGTGTCGCCTCCCATTCATAGAGACGCCGGCCGAGCTGCTTAAGGCGAGGGCCGAGTGCGCGTTTTATGCCTTTCTTCGCCACATTGAGAGGAAACGGCGGATACATCAACGTCCGCGCCAATCCGGGCCAGCGATGAACCTGACGCGGGTTCTTCTTCGCGAACTGCTCTGGTTGCCAGGACCGCAGGCCCAAGAAATCGAGTATCTTAGCAAACACGTCAGCTGGATCCTTCACGAAATCATCGAATACGATAACGAGGCGCTGATTTTCAGGCACCGTCTCCATGAACGCCTTCAGTCCATGGTCGAGCTTCGCCACCGCTTGATAGTCCAGCTGCTCGGGCGCCTTGCATTTCGGAGGAATCGGACCACTGACCTGTCGCTCCGGAGACAGAGCCCAAGCGCGAGCCAGATCACGGATATCTTCCTGAAAACTATAGAGCTTGTGGTGATGAAACGACGCGATCATATCGACCGGATTTCGGACCATCGCCACCATCTTCGCGTTTGGAAAACGGCCGAGGATGGCTTCAACGGAATGCGAACTCAAAAAATAGCAGGAGGACGCCTCCCCGCAGATTTGATCCGGTCCAGCCGGTCCAAAAAGCCCGATGTACCGTCGGTAGTCGCGCACCTCAGGAAAGGTCGGCGAGCCCGCATAGAAGAAATGAGGCTCCTTGATCGCCGGCATAAAAACATCGGGATGGTCAGCTAGGTAGGTATAGAGCGATGTCGTTCCGCACTTAGGAGCACCAACAATAAAAAAATCAGGAGAGCGCACCGCTTCCTCCCTTACACACCAGAAATACACCGATACCTGCGCCGACGTCGGCCGGCGCTCTTGCACGTCGCGCTGAATGGTCAGAACGCGCTAGCACCGAAGGCCCGATCTCAGACCACGTCGCGACTTTTTTTTCAATGGCTGTGGCGGCCGTTGATGCATGAATGTGCGCATGTCTAACAAGTCTTGGTTTATTCATTGCTCGCAAATTAACTTCTGCGAGAATTGAAAGTCAAAAAATTAAGCTTCGAAGGCAGTGAGCAATCATTGGCTGTCTCAAGTGCGCGCATTGGTTGAGTTCAAAATTGTTGAAATAAAATGATCACCTGATAGGCTCCTGAGTAGAGGTGGTGGTGATCAACTTTTGCGTGAACGCACGTCTTACCTGGCGGACTAACGATTGATTGCCAAGTAACGGTGACGGTTAAGAAAATCTTGGCCTTTATCTTTACCAAGTTACGGGTGAGACGGGTGGTATTGGGTTGATCGGCGCTTTGTAACGCTGTGTTTTATTGTGGGGGATGGCGTGGATATTGCACGCGGGTTAAGTGTCGGGGCAATCCGACACCCGAGTTTACGCGCGCTTATCGTCAGTGTCATCGACGGGGGCTTGGCGGCCTTGTCCCTGGTGTTGGCGTGCCTTTTGAGATTGGGCTTCGGCGGGTTGGCGGCGGAGCCCATCCTTGACGGCCTTTCGTTGGCATTACCGGTGTTTGTCGCGATCGCACTGGTGACGTTTCGCGCGACCGGTCTTCATTCGAATGTCTGGCGCTACGCGTCGGTGTCCGATTTGCTCGCCATCATCAACGCGGTCACGCTTGCCGTTGGCGGCTTTCTTTTGGTGATGTTCCTATTCAACCGGTTGGAGCCTCTGCCGAGGTCCGTGCCCTTCATCCAATGGTTCGTCCTGATAACCATGATGGGTGGAATGCGGCTCGCCGCTCGAAGCTTCTTCAAGCTGTATTCTGCCCTTAGCGGGACCGTCGGGCCGCAGGCGCGACGGCCGGTTTTGCTTTTCGGTGACGGCGACACGGTCGATCTCTTTATTCAGGCGGTGCAGCGAAACCCGAAAAGTCCGTTCCAGCCGGTCGGCGTTATCGATGCCGAGGACCGCTACATGGGCGTGCGCATGCGCGGCGTGCCGGTGATGGGTACGATCGACGCCTTCGAACGTATCGTCCAACAGCTGGACGCCGACGGGCGCCGGCCTGAGCAGCTTATTCTCACCGACCCCGGCAGCGAGATCCGCGGCACCAAACTTCAGAAGCTGGTCAGTCGAGCGGAAAATCTCAGTCTCGACGTCGCCCAGGTTCCTTCGCTCACCGAACTTGCGCAGGCGAGCACCGACAGCATCGATCTCAAACCGATCGAACTGGTCGATCTCCTAGGGCGCCCGCAGACCCAGTTGGATCGGGAACCGATCATCAACCTCGTCAAGGGGCGCGACGTTCTCGTCACCGGCGCCGGCGGCAGCATTGGCAGCGAACTGGTTCGCCAGATTGCTGCCTTGGAACCGAACCGGTTGGTCCTGGTCGACGGCTCCGAATACAATCTCTACGAAATCGATCTCGCGTTGCGGGAACTCTATCCGTCAGTCGATCGCCGGCCCGTGCTCTGCAACATTCGAGAGCGGGAACGGGTGATGAGCGTGTTCGATCAGCATGAGCCTGAACTCGTGTTTCATGCCGCTGCCCTCAAGCATGTGCCGATGGTTGAGCTGAACTCATCCGAGGGAATACTGACGAACGTCATCGGCACCAGAAACGTGGCGGATGCTGCGCTCCGCTGCGGTGCCAGAGCCATGGTCCAGGTGTCGACCGACAAAGCCGTCAATCCGACGAGTGTGATGGGGGCCTCGAAGCGACTGGCCGAATATTATTGTCAGGCGCTGGATCTGGCGGAAGACAAAGGCGCCAACCGACCACGGTTCATCACGGTCCGGTTCGGCAACGTGCTCGGCTCCTCGGGATCGCTGATTCCCTTGTTTCTGCGCCAGTTGGAGCGAGGCGGTCCCCTCACCGTCACGCACCCGGAGATCAAACGGTATTTCATGACCGTTCACGAGGCTGTCCAGCTTGTCCTCCAAGCGTCGGCATTCGGTCTGGATCGATCCCGGCGGTCGAGAGGCAGAATCTTTGTTCTGGACATGGGTGAACCGGTAAAGATCATCGACATCGCCCGGCGCATGATCCGGCTCGCCGGCTATAAACCCGACAGTGAGATCAAGATTGATATCGTCGGTCTGCGTCCGGGGGAAAAACTGACTGAGGAGTTGTTCGATAGCGTGGAAGCGAGGCTCGCCCCGCCGATACCCGGTGTTTTCGAAGCGATGTCCGATCCCGTAGATCTCGATCGGCTCCAATCGACGTTCGCGATGATGGCGATGACGGCGAACCGAAACGATGACAGACGGCTTCGGAAGCTGATCTCAGACGTTCTGCCTAGCTACCAGGGGGCCGAGGACGGTGACGATGTTCCTGAGTACAAAATTCCCAAACAGGCCACCGGTGCCGTGTTGAGCGGTTCTCTCACCAGCGGCGTCGCGACCTCGTAATCTATGTGCTAGGTGATTGTCCGGGATCGTTTCGCATACCAGGCAAGAAAAATGATTAGTCGGATCGATGATCGAATACCTCGTGACGGCGAGCCGGTATCCAAGGCCGCTTTGAGGGCGAGCTTCGGTGTCGCCAAGGCAGAACTGAACCACGGCGGTTTTTTCCAACCGGCTTCGGACGATGCTCTAAGCCGACGCGTCGAAGACCGTTTGAACGACGTCTTCTCAGTCCGAGATTTCGGCGCGGTCGGAGACGGTGTGGCCGATGACGCCGAGGCTGTGAAAGCGGCCATGAACGCCGCCACGTTGTATCGGGCGACACTGTTCTTTCCGCGCGGCACCTACGACCTCACGAGCTGGCAAAGCTACCGGCCGCCAGGTGACCTGTTCCTTCGGGGTGAGCCGGGTACCGTCATTCGGGGGCCGAAGGATCAGATCGAGGCGCTGCTCGTCGACAATGTCGACATTGATATGGCCGATCTGACGTGGGAGGCATTCGCGCTTCTGGTGCGGTTTTACCCCCATGATCGCAAGCTTACCGAGTGCAAACTTCGGAACTGTCGCTTCGTCAATGTGGCGAAGACCTTGTTCAGTTCCGGCAATATCGGCGGCGGGCTTTCTCTCCTCCACGTTGAGGGATGTCTGTTCGACGGGTATCATCGGGCCATTCAGTTGCTGTCCGGTGAAGTGTCCCAGGCGATCGTGACCCAGTGCCGTTTCCTCTCAGGCGGTGCCGATGCATTCTTCGTCGGCTCGAACGAGGAAATCGGCCGCGTCGACAAACGAAACTTTCTGATCACGGGCAACATATTCGAAAGCGCGACGTCGAGCGACGATGAGGGGCATTATATTCGTTGCTATGGCAGTTACGCGCTAATCGCGAACAACGTCTTCGCCAATCTGAACAGCACCGCCGTAAGGCCGAACGACGTGGAAGCCGTGTATCCGAAGTGCCGCTACACGGTCATCAGCGGCAACATCTTTCTTAACGCCGGTGTCGGACGCGGCTTTATCTCGCTGAAGGGGGCATCCGAGCACACGGTCATCTCTCAGAACGAGTTTCGAGCGACCCAGGATCATCTTGACCGCTACCCGGATCAGGACGTCACGGCAATTTTCATCGACAGCCCAACCAACGTGTCGATTCAAGGCAATCAATTTCACGGTTTCCGTGATCATGCGGTCCAAACCGGTTCACGAAACAAACGTCAACTCAAGGTTCAGAACAACAGCTTCTACGACTGTCCCTGCGATGCCATCATAGACCTGGTGGGCACGGCGGACATCGATATCTCGGGCAACAGCGTCTTCGACGAAAAAGGCAACGTGCCGGATATATTCGTAGTCGTCGGCGACAGTGGTGACGAACCGTCGGTGGTGAGGATTGACGGCAACGATGTTCACACAACCGGCCCCGTCGTGCTGGGGAAAGCCAAAAATGGCCTGGCCCACGTCATCGACATCAGTGGCAACCATATCCGCGGCTGTAGTCACCTGTTCATCAAAGCGGCGGCCACGGAACTGGGTCAGTTCCGCTGCGTCGACAATCGAATTCACTACATCGCCGAGGATTGGTGGCATTCGGGATCAAAGACGGCCTTCGCCACGCGCATGGAAATTCGCGGCAATGAGTGGCCTCCATTGCGTACGGAAGGTGCTGTCAAGCGGCTGGCGGGGATTATCCCCTTGCCGGAGGAACGGCTCACCCGCGTACAATGGTCGGCGATCGCCCATCAGATCGATGGCGACGCACGCTGCTATTACTTTCTGGAGCGTGTTTATCTACGCCGGCAGGGGCCGAGCGAGCAGGTGGGGCAAGACTTGCAACAGTTGGCCGAAGGTACCGACACCGAGATCGGTCGCGTGGCCCTCGAGACGAGTGGTCCGACGATCCTGGCCAACGTTCAAGGCTCCGACGATGTCATCCTGGAATGGAGTTGCCACCTCGATCTGAGGGTCTGATGGGATCGCTTCGTGGAACCGTCGGCAATCGGTTGCCTGGACGCTCTTTAAAACCCGTTGTCTCGTGCGCGTTCGCTGGTGGGGTCCTTTCGGGCCGGTCTCCACGTCGGACGGGTGACGACTGCTAGGTCGATCCTTGCGTACGGACGATGGCGCCTTTGACGCTCTGCTGAAGCGACTGGCGAAAGGCGCTTCGCTGGCGTTCGTCATCAACGTCGCCGCCGTCGGTCTCGGCTTTGCAGCCCAATTGATACTGGCCAGGGGCCTGGGCGCTGTCGACTATGGGCTCTTCGCTTACGTCGTCGCTTGGGTGACCGTTCTCGCGCTCATCACGCGCTTGGGCTTTCCGACATCGGTCCTTCGCTTCCTACCTCCGTACCGGCGCCAGCAAAAGGGAGCGGCGGCTCGAGGGCTGCTGCGGTTCGCCCAAAGCGCTTCGCTCTTGTGCAGCTTCGGTGCGGCGATCCTGGGTCTCGCGCTGATCGTGGTGATTCATGATCGGTTGACGGCCGGTCTCGCCACGGTGTTCGCGATTGGCCTCGCCGCCCTACCGGTCATTGCCTTGTTGCCCATCCATTGCGCGGCCTTGCGGGCGTTCGATCGGGTCACCCTCGCCCTTGTGCCTGACCGGCTGGTTCCCCAAGCCGTGCTCGTGGTCGCCGTCGGTGCATGCCTGATCCTTCTGCCCGAACGGCTCGACGCCACAAGCGCCATGGTATTTCGGCTCCTGGGCTTCTGTGTCGCCCTCGCCATCGTCATCTTGCCATTGATCCGTCTGGCTCGGGGGCCCGGTGGCGAAAGCGATGTGGCGATGGACGACAAACCGCTTTGGATAGCGGCGACCCGTTCCCTGGTTGTCTTGGCCGCTCTGCAGGCCGTTCGGCGGCACGCCGACGTTCTGTTGATCGGCATGCTTCTGGACACGACCGAGGCAGGGATCTTCCGCATATCGGCCTATGTTGCGAGCCTGGTTGCGTTTCCCCTCGGTGCCATCAACACGGTATTTGCACCGGTTATCTCAACACATTACGCGGAAAAAGAGATCGACCGTCTCCAAAAAATCGTGACCAGAACGGCCCGCTGGAGTTTGGGCTCAGCCTTGCTGATTGCGCTTCCCCTCCTCGTGGCGCCGGCCTGGACGTTGGGCTGGTTTGGAGAGGCGTTTCAAAGTGGTGCTGCGGTACTGGTGATCCTGGTCTTGGCACAGTTGGTCAACGCCGCGATCGGTTCTGTCACATTTCTGATGACCATGACGGGTCACGAACGAGAAGCCACGTTCGTGTTCGCGGCATCCGCGGCGGCAAGTGTGGCTCTAACGATTATCCTGGTGCCCATGTTTGGTATCATCGGCGCCGCCGTGGCGACCGCTTTTGGCTTGGTCAGCTGGAACCTGGCGCTGGCGATTTTCGTCCGAAGACGGTTGGGAGTTACACCCAGCATTTTTGGAGCATGATATGGCTTGCTCAGCGATACCCGACTTCTTTCTCATCGGCGCACCAAAATGTGGGACGACCGCGCTCTACAGTTATCTGAAAGGGCATCCGAACGTTTACGCGCCGGCGAAGGAACTGCATTTTTTTAGCACTGACTTCCCGAACTACGGTCGCGTCAAGTCGAAGGAGGAGTACACGGCGCTCTACCGCGATCGCTCGTCCCGCGATCAGCTCAAGGGCGAAGCGTCCGTGTTCTACCTGTTCAGCGAGGTGGCGGTGGCTAAGATCATGAGAGCCAATCCCCGGGCCAAGATGGTCGTCATGTTGCGAGATCCCGTGGACATGGTTCAAGCCCTCCACTGGCAGAAGCTGCATTCGATGGACGAGGATGAAGCGGACTTCGAGACCGCCTGGCGTCTTCAAGAGACGCGCGGTCGGGGGCAATGCCTACCAACCGGATGCCGCGAACCGAAGCACCTTCAGTATCGGCGTGTTTGCTCATTTGCAGATCAGCTGCGCCGTCTCTACGACGCGGTTCCTGACGATCAGCGTCAGGTTCTGATCTACGAGGAGTTTGCGGCGGAGCCGATGCTCGCCTACCGCAATTGTCTCGCCTTTCTCGGTCTGGATGATGACGGTCGAACGGAGTTCGGTCGAGTGAACGCGAGCCACCAATGGCGATGGCGCGGCGTCATGTCGTTGCTAAAGAGCGTCAAGAAAAGCGACCCCTACATGGCGGCAAAGACCATGGCCAATGCGGTTGGCCTCACCCCGGGGTTGGCTGTCAAAAGACTGAACAAGGTCGAGCGAAAAAGACCTGGGATCTCGCAAGAGTTGCGTCAGGAGCTGATTGCCTGCTTCGCCGACGATGTCGCTGAGACAGAACGCTTGCTTGGCCGCGAACTTCCCTGGCAAAGGCTGTCTTCAAGTACAGGCCAAAAAGATAGAACAAACAAGGAGTTTCACAACCCAAGCGATAGGGACTTTCTGTAGAACTCGGTGATGGCGAGTAATTCCTTTCAGTGGATTTAGTGAATATTTGTGTTTGTGAATACACTAATGGTTGAAATTTGTGAATAAAATGGTTGGCTGGATTTTTGCTTTTCGTGTAATTGTTCCAGCTGGGTGTGGGTTACTAAACTTCAGTTGGTAGTGGGATGGCGCGTTTGTTTCCGCCTCGGCCGGACAACGTGTCGGCTGCCCGCCTTCTAAGCCATGGGCGAGGGCCAATTAGCTTTCTCACCTACGGCTTGACAGGCGGCGGCTCGACGAAGTCTATGGTCGCAGTGGCAGAGGGTCTATCCGCTCTCGGTGCCGAGGTCGATTTCGTGGTCCTGAGTACCGAAGGACGCTCTGTGTCTACGGTCGCGAACCACGTCAACCTTGTCGACCTCGGTGTTTCGAAGACCTATTCGGGTATTTTGCCGCTGATCTCCTACCTTCGTCGGCGCAGACCGAAGGCGCTGGTTTCAGCCGGCGAGAGCGTCAATCTCGTCGCCGTGACGGCTTGCAAGCTGTCGGGATCAGGCACTAGGTCGGTAGTTACGGTCCGTAACTCGCCGACCGAGCTTCCCTCTCAGCGTCGCGGTTTGTTTCGGCGCAACATGCACCACGTTTCTCGCTGGGCGTATCCGAAGGCGGATGCGGTCGTGGCTGTCTCCCGAGGCATCGCCAATGAGTTGAGGTCATCGGTCGGGCTCGAGCAGGACGAGATCGACGTTATCTACAACCCCGTGGTCGGGCCTGATCTCGGGCGTCTCGCGACCCAGCCGCTTGACGATCCTTGGTTCGACGCGGACGCCCCGCCCGTCATCATGGGCGTCGGACGTCTCCATCCGCAGAAGGATTTTCCGACGCTGATCAGGGCTTTCGCGCTGGTGCGAACCAAGATGCCCTGTCGCCTGATGATTCTGGGCGAAGGCGACGAACGCGATCGGTTGACCGATCTTGCCCGGTCACTATGCGTGAGCGACCATGTTCGCTTGCCGGGCTACGTGAAAAATCCCTTTGCCTATCTCGCCCGGGCACGCCTCTTCGTTCTTTCATCCAGGTTTGAGGGACTGCCCGGGGCGCTTATTCAGGCACTGGCCTGCGGTTGTCCGGTCGTCTCCACGGACTGTCCCAGTGGCCCTCGGGAAATTCTCGATGACGGCTTTTACGGACCCCTGGTGAAGGTCGGCGAGGTTGAAAACCTGGCTGATGCCATGATGGCGCAACTGGATGCTCCAGCGGTGAGCTCGGCGCTGATTGAAAGGGCGAACGAATTCGGTTTCGATAAATCCGTTCGAGCCTACGACGCGTTGCTTCATCGGGTCATTCTGAATGACCGCGGACCCTTGGCTTATTCGACGATTGTGGATGATCGCCATGTCGCTTCATGACAGATCCGCTCTGAGGTTCGGCGAGCCCTCTCATGCATATGTTTATCAATGGCTTTTTTCGTGAGTTGTTCCCATGGCCACGTCTACTGACGAGATTCGATATCCCGCGCTTTCCAGCGGACCAGGTCGCCAAGGTGGCGGCGCCTACAATCACGCGGGCACCGATCTCAAGGATCTGGTCACGATCCTCAACCGACGTCGGCGTCTTTTTATCGCCGTTATCATCCTGATCACCGGCCTTGCCGCGTTCCTAGCGAACAATCTGACACCCCACTATTCAGCGACTTCGGCGCTGGTGATCGAACCTCGAGAATCGCGGGTTGTCGACATCGAAGCGGTTCTGGAAGGGGTGCCTCAAGATGACGAGTTTTTGCAGACGCAGGTGAGTTTGCTCTCCACCGTCTACGCCCGCGACGTCGTCGACAGCTTGGACTTGAATGAATATCCCGCGCTCAACGCCGAAAATAAGCTGGAGAAACGGATCTTCGATGCCGTTGACTGGGCTCATGGGCAGCTTGTGCTCTGGTCGCCCGACGGATTGTTGGAGATGTTTGGACTGGGCAGCCCCGCGGAGCCGGACCACGGCGTCGAAGGAGAGTGTGTGCTGGAGCCGCCGGAAGCCTGTGATGTGTTTCTGGAAGGTGCGGCCAACGCCGATGTCGCGGAGCCCTTCGAGGATATCGAAGATCCGCGTGTGAAAGCTGCCGTTCGAGCGTTCCGAGACGGTCTGAGGGTTCAACGGATCGAAAAGACCTACATGATCCGACTGAGCGTCAGCTAGACGGATCCCAAGTTCTCCTCGGACGCCGCGGACAAAATCGCGGTATTGTACAACGACGATCAGCTGAACGTAAAACGCGAGGCCACCCTTCGCGCCGCCCGGTGGCTGACCGATCGGGTGGCCATTCTCCGAGCGCAGGCGATCAAGGCCGAGGAGGAAGTTCAGGACTATCGTGCTGAACATGGACTTCTCCAGGTCACCGGCACACGCTTCGACGCGAAGGAACTCACCGGTCTCCAAGGGGAGCTGATCGGCACGCAAGTCGAGCTGTCTGAAATCGAGGCCAAAATCGAGGTGGTCCAATCGATGCGGCAACAGGGAGCGGAGGCCGGATCGCTCGCCGAAGTGCTGGTATCGCCACTTGTCGGCGAGCTTCGGCGTCAACTCATCGCGCTCCAGCGCCAGCAGACCCAGTTGCTCAACGACTACGGTACGCGCCACCCAGCCGTGGTCAACGTCCGGTCGGAGATCGAACAGCTCTCCGCCGATCTTCGGTCCGAGCTCGGCACGATTGCGGGCGCCTTGGAAAACCAGCTTCGGATCCTCAGAAACCGCGAGGCGACGATCGAGGACAAGATCGCGGCCGCCAAATCGCAATCACTGTCCATCGACGAGGCGGAAACCCGGTTGGACGAGCTGCAACGCACCGCGCACGTGACCCGGGCACAGTATGATTCGTTCCTGAAACGCCTGAAGGAGGTCAACGAGCAACAAGACCTTCTCGAGCCCGGCGCCAGGCTGGCCCTCCGGGCGACAGAACCAGCCGACGCCAGTTTCCCGAAACCGAACCTGATCATAGCGGCGGGTTTCGTGAGTTCGCTTCTTCTCGGTGCGTTGTTGGCTTTCGTCCGCGAATATTTAGACACCACTCTCAGGAGCGGACACCAGCTCGAACAGGCTTTTGGCCTACCGAACTGGGGCTATGTGCCAAATGTCAAAGGTCTGAAAAGCACGCAGCGCCCCCACACCTATCTCGTTGAAAAACCGCGATCGGGCTACGCCGCGGGCTTGGAAGGCCTGCGTGTGGCCCTGGAACTGTCAGATCACGAGAACCCGCCCCAAGCGGTGCTTGTCACCTCCTCCGTGCCCGATGAAGGGAAGACCAGCCTGGCCATAGGCCTCTCGGTCATAGCCGCCCGCTCGGGCATCAAGACCATTGTCGTCGATCTCGATCTCCGCAGACCAAGTGTGCACAAGGAACTCGGCCTCAAGGTTCGCCACTGCCTGTTCGATTACATGGCCGGCGAATGCTCGATTGACGATGCCATTTACCATGGCGGCAGCCCCTACGATTTCGATGCGCTACCGCTCACCAAACCGCCAGCTCGCTCGCTCGACATGCTCCGTGACGAACGAATGGCCGAGCTGATCACCGCTCTGCGCCAGCGTTACGACTACATCGTTTTGGATAGCGCCCCGGTCCTCGGACTGAGCGATACCGTGGTCGCATCGCGGTTGGCGGATGCCGCTGTGTTCGCGGTTCGCTGGAGTAAAACCGAGGAAGGAATGGTTCGGAACGCCTTGAACGGGTTCTTGCGTGGGCGTATGTCGACCGTCGGCACGGTGCTCACGCGGGTCAATCCGGCGCGACAAAAGAGCTACCGGTACGGTGACGACATCCAGTACTACGGAAAATTTGAGAAATACTATCTGAACTAGATGCCTACTTGGCGCGACCGAGAACCCAGACAGTTTTGAGAATACTGTAAAAGTCCGTGAGCACGTTGGCGCCGTCGGCGTATGTAATGTTGATGCGGATCTTTTCCGGTATGATTTGCCGAATGTAGTAGGTCTCCGGATCGTCGGTTCCGGCGAGGACATCACTCTCGTTTCGAAAATGAATGGACGCGGGATCGGTGATACCGGGCGTCAGCTCCAATACCCGTCGTTGCTCGTCGTGATACAGTGCGACGTAGCGCGGCACTTCGGGACGAGGACCGACCAGTGACATGGTGCCGGCCAAGACGTTGAACAATTGTGGAAGCTCATCGAGCTTTGTCTTGCGCAGCCAATGTCCGGTGGCGGTAATGCGCGGATCACGGCCGACGGTAAGTGGTCCGCCTCTCTTGTCGGCGTCGGCGACCATTGTTCGAAACTTCCAGATCCTGAACAGCTCGCCGCCGCGGCCGACACGCTCTTGGCGATAGAAGACCGGACCACCGTCACTCATTTTGATGGCAAGTGCGACGATACCGAACAGGGGGGACAAGAGAACCACACCGGTCCCGGCTGCGATCAGATCGAATGCTCTCTTCGCGGGACTCATGACCCGTATTGACGAACCACGTCCGAGACCGCGTCGATGACGTCGCGGACATCCTGGTCGGTCATGCTTGGATTCAATGGAAGGCTAATCATTCTTTCCGCGTTATCAATCGTGACCGGAAAATCTGTCGGCTTGTACTGATACTTCTCCGCATAATACGGATGAATATGAATCGGAATGAAATGCACGGACGTTCCGATGTTACGATCCTTGAGTGCTTCGATGACCTCATCGCGGGTGATTTTCAAAGCGCCGTTGCGGATCCGGAGCACGAACAGGTGCCACGCGTGGTCAACTTCCGGACGTTCGATAGGGAGTTCCAACCCATCGAAGGCGCCAAAAGCGTCGATATATTGGGCCACGATCTCCCGGCGACGGCTCTGGAAACGGTCCAGTTTCTTCAGCTGTTCCAGACCGAGCGCCGCCTGAATATCGCTCATATTGTATTTGAAACCCGGCACCTCGACGGCGTACCGCCAGCTACCGGCCTTTGCGTACCGCCGCCAAGCGTCCCGGCTCATACCGTGAAGCGACAACACTCGCGCCCGTTCCAGCAGATCCTCTGAACCCGTGAGCATGCCGCCTTCGCCAGTGGTCAAGTTTTTGGTCGCGTAGAAACTGAAGCTGACCGGATTGCCACCTGACCCGATCGGCACGCCCTTGTAGCTCGCCGGAAGCGCGTGAGCCGCATCCTCTATCAGCAGCAGATCGTGAATCCGAGCGAGCGCATGAAATGCGTCCAGGTCCACCGGATGCCCGGCATAATGGACCAAAATGATCGCTTTGGTGCGCGGCGTAATTTTGGCTTGGACCTGTGCCGGGTCGATGTTCAACGTCTCTGGTTCGACATCGGCGAGGACCGGAACCGCGCCGACATGTTCAATGACGTTGACGGTCGCACAGAAGGTCAGCGGCGTCGTGATCACCTCGTCCCCGTGACCTATGCCACCGGCAACCAGCGCCATATGCAGCCCCGCGGTACATGAACTCAGCGCCAGAGCGCCGGGCGCTCGGACCGATGAGGCAAACGATTTTTCGAAAGCGTGGGTCTTTGGTCCGGTGGTGATCCAGCCATTTCGTAACGTGTCGACGACCTGGGCAATCTCTTCCTCGCCAATAGATGGCGGTGAAAAGGAAAGAAAATCTTTGCGTCTATCGATCATGGCAACGACTTTGATTGAACCAAAGCGGAACGCCCAAACGTTTGCCGGTCCGCCACCAGTAAAGTTTCATACAATCGACAATAAGCTTGGACAACGTCATCCATCGAGAAGCCCTCGACAATGTGCCGGCGAACGCGGGCGCCAAGGGTCTGCCTCAACTCGGAATCCAAGACCAAGCGCTCCAACGCTAGCTCAAGTTCTGCCACATCGTGCGGCGGTACGAGGAGACCGGTCTCGCCGTCCTTCACCACATCGGTGCATCCCGGCCTCGTCGACGTCACGATCGGTAGCCTTGTGAGACCCGCTTCCAGCAACACCCGAGGAATGCCCTCCCTGTAGGCACTTGGGAAAGCGAAAATGTCCGATGCTCCCATTAGCGCTGGAACGTCTTTCCTCAAGCCCAGCCAGCGGACGAACTCCTTGCACCCGTCGATGGCCTGTTTCTTGACCGCGAACGGCCCCTCGCTTTCCAGCGGGCCGACCAGCAGAACGATGACATTCGGATGTCGCTGAAACAGCCGGCGAGCCGCGTCGAGAAGCACCAGAACGCCTTTGTGAGTGGTCAGCCGCGAGACCATGGTGATCACGATCTTACCCTCGAGCCCGAGATCCCGACGGAGACGGTCGCGTTGTTCGTCAGATGGTAGATCTCTGTCCCACGCTGCGACATCTATCCCCGACCCCGGAACCACAACCGAGCGCTCAGGCGCGACAAGTCGGCGCTCCAAGAAGTACCGGTGGTCATCCTGGTTTTGGAAGACGGTCATCGCAGTGGCTCCTGCCACCGAACGCTGAAGAGCGCGATAAGCGGGGCGCAAGGCCCGCGCCATCAAGGCTTCAGACGAGAATAGGTATCCCATCCCATTAATGGTTCTGATGGCGGCACCGGACCCCGCCAAGGAGACCGCCATCGGTGCAAGCAGGCTTGGCTTGGTATCGAATCCATGGACGATGTCCGGCCGGTGGCGTTTGATCCATCGAACTAAAGTATAAAGCGATCGGAGGTTGCCGAAGGGATTGATGAAGCGCGGCAGCGTGTAGGAAAAGTGAGGTATTTCCGCCTTCTCGAACGCCTCGCCGCTGTTCGAGCTGACGACAGAAACGTCAAACCCCAGATCACGCATGCGATCGAAATACGGCATGCGAAGGTGGGAATCCTCGCCCGCCACGCAGCAAAGTTTCGCTCTCATTTGATGGCCGCACCCATCATGACATAATGCCAGTTCGCCGGTACGAAACGGCATAGAACGGCGTCGATCCTACCAAGCCAACGCCTTTGGCGCTCGGTATACCCGAGACAGGCTAGAAAACCCGTCGTCTCGTAGCTCAGTTTGGAAAAATCACCGAAGAGAGACCGCATTTCTTCGATCGACGAATAGTGCCAGCGATCCCCTCTTTTCACTCGCCGCAGCATCTGATGCAGTTTGGTTGCCATGACATTCTCGGCAAACAGGAAAACACCGTCCTCACGCAAGGCCCGATGGATCTGCGCGAGGGCGGCGCGTTCCCGGTCCACCCGTTTCCCGGCGCCAATACCGCCTATCACCGACTTCAGGACGATTATATCGAAGGTGTCCTCGTAAGGGATATCCGTCGCATCAATAGTCTCGTAGCGGACATTGTGCTGCACCCCAAATTCCTGGTGCAATTGAACCGCATCACTAGGCTCGCAGCCGTAGCAGGAGCACGTGACCTCACTCCCCCGCATCGCCAGCCACAACGACAGTCCACCACCTCTCGCCCCGAGCTCCAGGCTCCTGGTTCCCGACAAATCTTTCGCAAGGACCTTGTCGAACGTGGCTAACGCCCGTGACCACGTTTCAACATCCCAACCGATGATCTGCTCAACTGGTAGTGCTGAATCGTGTTTTGACAACATGATCCAATGGCCCATAAAAAATACCCAAACAAGTAGTTCATCGACCAACATATAATTTTAAGTAAGCTTACACGTCCGCCTGACCATTACAAATGAATTTTTTCTCTTCAACCAGAATTATTATGGATCATTTTGCTTTATCATACCATTAAGCAATTCGTTCGCCTTTGTCGCATATATTTCACGTCTACATCAACCTTATCGCGCAAATCTGGCGAGCGGGCCCCTCTGAGCTTTGCATCATGCGGCCCGTCGTGTGCCGAATCTCAAGCAAGGTTTGCGGCATGGCCGTCGAGCGGTAATTTGGCGCCGCTGGCTCCGAGCCGGCATGAGGCCGTTCCGCTGGAAGCGTCCGCACCCTGATCGGCCGATATCATTTTTTAATATTCACTTTACAGTTGTTTTTAAATGTGAGATTTCCCCCAATAAGCTAGTTGCAGCGCCGGCTCGCCAAAATGGCGCGGCCGATCCTCATGGTTTTGCCAATACCTCTAAAGTGTCTTGCGTGATTATCTTTGAAGTTGTGCAGCAAAAGTTCCTAGCAGACTTCTTCTTGGAATAATTTTAAAAAATATTCGTCTCATAACACGAATAAAAAGAGCCAAACCTGCGGAGGTTAGCGGCCGCTATGCTTCAAATATTGTTGCATGTGGCAGGTCTAGTCGCGCTTGAAAGGTGCTTATATGGCCGAATACTTCCTGTCAACTTCCGGAAACGATAAAAGCGCAGGTACCCAGGCGAAACCTTGGGGAACGTGGGAACATGCGCTCTCCAAGCTTAAGGCAGGCGACATCCTGACGGTTCGGGGCGGCCACTATTACGAGCGTTCCATCGATTTCGCGCTCAAGGGCACGGCTGCGGAGCCAATCACGATTCGCGCGTTCGGCGAAGAGACTCCGGTGATTAACGGGTCTTACGCCGATCTCACCGGGACCGGCAGCGAACGGTGGGTCCTTCACGACGCGGCCACCCAAACCTATCGGTCCGTCGATACCTATGATGGCTATAAGCTTTCCGGTGTCTGGGAGGAGGCGAACGGCGACCGCACTCGCCTCGTTCGCTATGACAGTCTTACCAAACTCATGGAGACCAATCAGCACTGGGACACGGGCGGCGCTTACTATGCAGGGCCCGGGCTCTATAAGGCGAAGGGCGACGATCACATCTATATTCGCCTCGAGCCGAGCGATCCGAAGGCGATCTACGGCATCACCGCTGACGCACCGACCACCGGCGATCCCAATGAGCTGAGCCTTTTCATCTCTCCTGGCAATCAGGACGTTTTCGTTGATAAGGGCACGCCGCAACACGTCATTTTTCAGGACATCGATTTCCTGCTGGGCGGGCCCGTTCTCGACACGCGGACGGCCCATCATATCAGCTTCGAAGGCTCGGAGTTTCTGCCGCCTTCTTTCGGTAACTTCTCCTTCATCCTCAGAGGGACCGCCCACGACTTCCATTTCAACGAGGCCGCGGTTTACGGCGAGGTTGGAGAATGGGTTGCGTGGAACGACGTAAAGAATGGCGCAAAGGTTTCGGAGAGCATGAGGGTCGGTTTTCTCGCCGTCACATCCGATACCGACGTTCATGGCATCTCCTTTACCAACGGACAGGCCATCGACCTATTCGACTTCATGCAGATAACGACCAAGAACCCGGCCCACGATATCAGAATCCTAAACAACTATTTGGCGGTCCGTGACGACGCTATTCAGATCGACGCGAAGAACTATGACTGGGAGTTTGCCTACAACCATGCCGTTTATACCGGCCCCGGTCACCACGGCGCGAACCGACCGGCGCCGGAGCCCGGAACGAAATACGTTCACCACAATCTGATTGATGGAACCGTGCCCCAACTTTGGGGACGGGAAGGTACCGAAGCGGGGGTCCGGGAGTCAGAGGGTCTCACAGGCCATATGAGCTTCAATCGGCACAGCTCCAACGGCCCGGATGCTTGGAAGATCTACAACAATACGCTGTTGCTCTTGCAACCGGGTGAAAACCAGGGAGCCGGCGAACAGCGGGTCGGTTCAACCGGCGATACGCCCCATGAATTTCTGAACAACATCGTTGTTCAATACGATGACTGGTATGCGTCGCGTGGGCGGAAAGACGTCGATATCGATCGGTACGATCACAATCTCTACTGGCGACCCGTCAAGAACGCGAAGCAGCCACTGTTCTACGATAAAAAAGGGCCCGACTTCGATAGCTTGGCAGAATTGCAACGCTCGATTGACGCCTGGGAGCAAAACAGCTTTGAGGCCGACCCGAGATTTGTCGATCCGGCGAGCAAGAATTTTCAGTTGGCGAATGGTTCTCCAGCGGCGAGCGGTGGCATCGATCTATCGGCGACCGGTTGGCCCGGCACAGCTGACGGAACGACCTATATCGGCGCCTTCGCGCCGAGCTTTGACGCATCGAACAATCGAGCGCCGAAAGCGGTTGACGATGTCGCCGATGTCGCCAGCGGCGCCGGGCTTGTGATTGATGTTCTCGCCAATGATGGCGATCCAGACGGTCACGCGCTTGCCATCAAGAGCGTGGGTGCACCGGCAAACGGAGCCGTCACCTCGGTGGATGGGGGTCTACTGTCCTACATCTCGAAGCCGGACTTCATTGGCGTGGATCAGTTCGTCTACGAGATTGTCGACGGCGAAGGTGCTAGCGATGAAGCAACCGTCACGATCAATGTAACGCCGGGCGACAACTCTGAGCCGGCGCCGGACGCGCCGACCGAAAACGAAGAACCGGCTCAAGAGCCTTCGCAGGAAGTGGCCGGTCTAGTTCTCGTTGGCGATGACGGAAGAGATTCCTTCCGCGGAAGCGACCTCGACGACAGCCTCACCGGCAAAGGTGGTGACGATCGGTTGGATGGCAGAGAGGGCGACGATGTTCTCTACGGCGATGAAGGGCGGGACCGGCTCCGCGGCCGAGACGGCGACGATTACCTAGACGGCGGCGCCGGCAGGGATCGCCTGGATGGCGACGACGGCGATGATAGGCTTTACGGCGGCGATGATGAGGATCGGCTCGGTGGCGACGACGGCAACGACATTTTGGTGGCCGGCGCCGGCGATGATCGATTGGACGGTGATCGCGGCGACGATCATCTGGATGGTGGTCACGGCGACGATCGGTTGGACGGAGATCATGGCGATGATCGTCTGGAAGGTGGCGCCGGCGACGACGAATTGCGGGGCGGCAACGACTTCGACATTCTGAACGGCGGTCCAGGCGCGGACACGCTGATCGGAGGCAAGCACGCCGACAGGTTTGTCTTTGACGAGAGCGATCTCGATGGCGCGATCGACGTTATCGACGACTTTAAAATGAGGGACGGCGACATCATCGATCTGTCGGCGCTTCTCGGCAGTGATGACGTAGCCCAACGAGGGATTGATGCGTTCTTGCAGATCACGGTCGACGGCAAGGACGCGGTCCTGGCGATCGATGTCGCAGGCCAGGAGACGTTCGTGCCGTTCGTCTTGCTCGAGAATGGCAGGGACCTGGCCCTCAGCGACATCATCACCACTGAAAGCCACATCGGAAGCTAAGGTATCTGTGAGCGCTACGCGACCACCAGACTTTGCCGGCTGTAGGGCGAAACCGTGTTTCGGTTCGTCACCCAGAACACGATGCTAATATGGGGAGTGCAAGTACCAATCTGACCTTGTTGGTGGAGCCGAGCGGGATCGAACCGCCGACCTCCTGAATGCCATTCAGGCGCTCTCCCAGCTGAGCTACGGCCCCATCGTCAAAGCGGTGCGCTGGAGATAGGCCAAACCCGTCCGCCAAAGCAAGCTTCTTTCGCCGAGCGGCCCGGCCTCGCCCCGCTAGCGCTCCTCGTCGCCGTCATCGGAGCGCTCGATCACCTCATCGACACTGTCGTCGTCCAGCTCGTCGGCATCCTCGATACCCGCGGAATCCGTATCGTCGTCCTCGACCTCGATCGTGTTGAGATCCTCGTCGACCTCGGAATCCGGGGTTTCGTCAGGGTCGGGCTTGGCCGCTTCCACCGGTTTGGCGCGCGATCTTCGTGGCCGCGCCGTGGTTGCCTCGATCTCAAAGCGAGCGCCGCAGGCGGGGCAGTCGATCGGATCGCGGTTGAAGTCGTAAAATTTCGCGCCGCAGCTGGAGCAACTGCGTTTCGTTCCCCATTCCGGCTTGACCACCAACCGCTCCCAAAAACCCGAAACGCGCGGCAATTGCCATGATCCCGTTGAGGTGTCAAAAGCTAAATCCAATCAGTCCGTTCGCTTCACCGGCTCCATCGATGGATAAATTTCCCAATGCGTCTGCGTTCTGAAAACGCTGGGCCGATCTCGGGCACCATCCGGGTGCCAGGGGACAAGTCGCTTTCCCATCGAAGTCTGATCTTGGGCGGCCTTGCCACTGGCACCACGCGCATCCGGGGCCTGCTTCAAGGTGAGGACGTGACCGCGACCCGCCGCGCGATCGAGGCCCTGGGCGTGGCCATCGAAGCGGGAGACAACGACGAGCTATTGGTCTCGGGATGCGGGACCGGCGGCTGGCGCGAGCCCGAAACGGTTTTGGATCTTGGCAATGCCGGCACCGGCTCACGCCTGTTGATGGGCGCGTTGGCGGGCCAGCCCTTTCGCACCTTTCTGACGGGCGACGCCTCGCTACGCCATCGCCCCATGAACCGCGTGATCGCTCCCCTCACCCGCATGGGTGCCGCGATCGAAGCGCGAACGGGGGGCTTTTTGCCGATGACGGTGACGGGCCGTCTCGATCTGCTGCCGATCACCCATGAAAGCGCGGTCGCTTCCGCGCAGGTGAAATCGGCGGTGTTGCTCGCGGGTCTCCACGCACGAGGGAGGACGACCGTCATCGAGCCGTCGCCGTCGCGCGACCATACCGAGAACATGCTGGCGCGGATGGGCGCGCCCGTTACCCGCGAGACCCTGGCCGATGGGCGTCACGCGGTGAGTGTCGCCGGTCACGTCGATCTGACGCCCCTCGACATTCAGATCCCGGGCGATCCGTCGTCAGCAGCCTTTCCGATCGCGGCGGCGCTCCTATCGATGGGATCGGACCTCAGGATCGAGAACCTGCTGGTCAACCCGCTGCGCACGGGCTTGATCTGCACGCTGAAGGAGATGGGCGCCGACATCGAGCTTACCAACGAGCACGACAGTGGTGGTGAACAGGTCGCCGACCTTCGGGTTCGCTCAAGCCGCTTGCGGGGTGTTCACGTGCCTCCGGAGCGGGCGCCCTCGATGATCGACGAATTCCCGATCCTGTCGGTGATCGCCGCCCATGCCGAGGGACGGACCGTGATGGACGGCGTCCGCGAACTGCGGGTGAAGGAAAGCGACCGTATCGCCTGCATGGAACAGGGATTGAAAGCCCTTGGCGTGGCCGTGACCAGCAACGAGGATCAGATGATCGTCGAGGGGATTGGGAACCGACCCTTGGAAGGTGGGGTTACCCTCGACGCAGCGCTCGACCACCGGATCGCCATGAGTTTCCTCGTCATGGGTGGTGCCAGTACCGCGGGCATCGAGGTCAACGGTGCCGAGACCATCGCCACCAGCTTCCCAAACTTCGCCTCGATCATGACGGAGATCGGTTTGCCGACACGCGAGATTGGATAGGGATGGCTCTGACCGTTGCCATCGACGGGCCGGCCAGTTCCGGCAAGAGCACCATCGGCAAGCGGCTCGCCGACGAGCTGGATCTGACGTTCCTGGACACAGGCCTTCTCTATCGCGCGGTCGCTCACAAGCTCTTACGCGACGGGCCGAGCGATGATGGGGGAGATGAAATCCCAGCCGGTGCCGTGGACAGCGCCAGCCACTTGACGCTCGCCGATCTGGACCACCCGGAACTCAGCGATGAGGAGGTGGGCGCGATGGCCTCGACCGTCGCCGCGCTCGCTCCGGTCCGCGAAGCACTGCTCCCCTTCCAGCGGCGCATCGCATCGAGTGCCGGTGGCGCATTGCTCGCCGGCCGCGACATCGGATCGGTGGTCTGCCCGGATGCGGATCGCAAGATCTTCGTCACGGCAACCGCCGAAGTCCGGGCCCGGCGCCGTCTGGAGCAGTTGCACCGCCGCGGCCGCGCGGCTATATATGACGAGGTTTTGGCGGAGCTTCGCCGCAGGGATCAGCGTGACCGGGAGCGCGCCGCGTCGCCTTTGATCGTGGCGGAAGACGCGTTCCTTCTCGATACCAGTGAGATCAGTGTCGAGGAGGCGGTGGATCGGGCGCGAAGCTTCATCATCGGCTAGTTTGGACCAAGCCCGGCGTGTCGCGCGGGCTGCTTTCGTTTGTGCAACCTTCAACCGGCTCCTCTGAGCCCCGCTGTGGACTGATAATGATTGAAACAACGCCTGCCGTCGATTCGCCGCCCGTCGAGGATTTCGCCGCGATGCTGGACGAGACACTCGGCGAGCAAGACAAGATCGAGGGCACCGTTCTCAAGGGCTCGGTGGTTCGCATCGACAATGACGAAGCGATCGTCGACGTCGGTCTGAAGGCTGAGGGTCGTGTGCCGATCAAGGAGTTTTCGACCCCCGGCCAACCGGCCGAGGTCAAGGTCGGTGACGAGGTCGAGGTCTATGTCGAGCGTTTTGAGAACCGCAGCGGCGAAGCCGTCCTCTCCCGCGACAAGGCCCGACGGGAAGAGAGCTGGAACCGCCTCGAGAAGGCTTTCAACGGCACCGAAAAGGTCGACGGCGCGATCTTTGGCCGGGTCAAGGGCGGCTTCGCCGTCGATCTCGGCGGCGCCGTTGCCTTCTTGCCCGGCTCCCAGGTCGACATTCGCCCGATTCGTGACGTCGGCCACCTGCTAAACAAGCAGGAACCCTTTCAGATCCTGAAGATGGACAGAAAGCGCGGCAACATCGTGGTGTCGCGGCGGGCCGTGCTCGAGGAGAGCCGGAAGGAGCAGCGAGACGAGCTCCTGTCGACGCTCAAGGAAGGCCAGGTCATCGAAGGCGTTGTGAAGAACATCACCGACTATGGCGCGTTCGTCGATCTCGGCGGTCTCGACGGTCTCCTCCACGTGACCGACATCTCCTGGCGCCGTGTCAACAATCCGCATGACGTTCTGAGCGTCGGCCAGTCGGTCAACGTTCAGGTCATACGTTTCAATCGCGAAACCCAGCGCATCTCGCTCGGTATGAAGCAGCTCGAGGCCGATCCCTGGGATGGTGTTGCTGCCAAATACCCGGTCGGCACCCGTTGGACGGGGCGGGTCACGAATATCACCGACTACGGCGCCTTCGTCGAATTGGAGCCGGGCGTCGAGGGTCTGGTCCACGTCTCAGAGATGAGCTGGACCAAGAAGAACGTACACCCTGGCAAGATCGTCTCTACCAGCCAGGAGGTGGAGGTGATGATCTTGGAGGTCGATTCCGAGAAACGGCGGATCAGCCTCGGTCTCAAACAGACCATGGAGAACCCCTGGGATACCTTCCTGGAGCGCCACGCCCCTGGCACTCAGATCACCGGCAAGATCAAGAATATCACCGAGTTCGGCCTGTTCGTCGGCATCGACGAGGACATCGACGGCATGGTGCATCTCTCGGATATCGACTGGGAGGTCACGGGTGAAGAGGCGGTGCAGCGCTACAATGAGGGTGACGAGGTCACGGCCGTGGTTCTTGATGTCGATGTCGAGAAGGAGCGCATCTCGCTTGGCATCAAACAGCTAATCGAGGATCCGTTCAAATCGGCCACCTCGGATTTGGCCCGCGGTGCTCGGGTGACCTGCACCGTCACCGCGGTCAACAACAGTGGCATCGAAGTGGAGACGTCGAACGGTGCCATCGGCTTCATTCGTAAGTCGGAATTGTCGAGGGATCGTCAGGAGCAGCGTCCCGAGCGCTATGCGGTCGGCGAGAAGGTCGATGCGGCGGTGACCAACATCGATCCGACCTCACGCAAGGTTTCGCTTTCCGTCAAGGCGTTGGAAATGGCCGACGAGAAGCAAGCGATGGCCGAATACGGATCGTCCGACAGCGGCGCTTCTCTTGGCGATATTCTCGGCGCGGCGATCCGCCAGAAACAAGAAGAGCGCGAACAAGGCAGCGACGACAACAACTCTTAAGATTGCAGCGACGCCGGCATTCGGTGGCTGAGCCTTGGGCTTGGGCCGCCGAAGCCGGCGTTCCAAGCTCGCTTGACCGTTCAAACCTTCCATGGCACGACCGAAACCGACAGCGACGGCAGCACTCGAGCGGCAGCTTTTGACAAAATCCGATCTGATCAAGCGATTGTCCGACGCCAATCCGCATCTCTACCTGCGGGACGTCGAGAAAATCGTTGCGACCGTGTTCGAGGAGATCACCCAGGCTCTGGTCCGCGGTGATCGGGTCGAATTGAGAGGGTTCGGCGCGTTTTCGGTACGCAAAAGGTCGGCACGAACCGGCCGCAATCCACGGACCGGCGAAGAGGTCGACGTGCCGGACAAGAGCGTGCCCTATTTCAAGACCGGCAAAGAGCTGCGCTTGCGGCTGAACCAGTAGATCCGGATATCAAAAGAGGACACCCGGCCGATGATCTCACTTTTCAAGCTCATTATCGCTGCCGTTGCCGCGGTCGTGCTGATCGTTTTCGCCGTGCTCAATCGGCAGCCGGTGGATGTGACCCTCTGGCCGGGCTTGGAGACCATGGAGCTGCCGATCTACGGCGTCGCTTTGATGGCCATGTTTCTCGGCAGCTTGATTGGAGCCGCGATCGCCTGGTTGGGCGCGAGTGGCGCCCGCTACCAGGCCTGGAAGCTGCAGCGGCGAGAGGCAGCACGCGAGCGTCAACAAAGGGTTCAGGAAATCCAGCGCGAGGAAGAGGCTGCCGCGCGGGCGCAGCAACCGAAGGACACGATCCAGACGCCGACCGGGACCTCGCTGGCCCTGCCGTCGCGCTGATGAGGGCCGACGGCGTGGCGTTCGGGCCGGTGCGCCGTTGTTGTTGGTGAGATCCGGCTCTTGAGCGCGCACGATGTCATCGTCGTCGGCGCAGGCATCATGGGAACATCGGTCGCCTGGGCCCTGGCGAAACGTGGTTTTCGCGTCGTGGTCCTGGATCAGGCAGCCTTGCCCAACGCCGACGGCTCGTCGATCGGACCCACGCGGCTCATCCGTTACCCCTACGGTCCGATGCACGGCTATGCCCGCATGGTCAGCGACGCCTTTTCCGCCTGGGAGAAACTGTGGCTGGATTTGGGCGAACGGCTGATCGTTGAGCGCGGGCTGATCATCATCTCGGACGGTGAGGATCCGTGGGTTGCCGGCGCCGAACAAAGCATGGCCGTCATGGAGGTCCCCCATGCGCGGCTAAACGCCAACGAGCTCCGGACGCGCTTTCCGCTGTTGCGCGTTGGCGATGGTGAATGGGGGCTGACAACGCCCACCGGCGGCATTTTGCTGACACGCCGGATCTTGGAAGGCATGCACGCCTGGCTCGTTGAGAAAGGCATAGGCCTGCACTCAAACAGTCCGGTCGACGAGGTCGACGCCGATCGGAGCACCGTCCGCCTGCGGTCCGGAGAGACGCTCGAAGCCGGGTGGATCGTGACTGCGGCCGGCCCCTGGACGCCGCGCTTGATTCCCGAACTGGCCTCGGTGCTGACGCCGTCCCGTCAGCTGGACATCGATGTGACGGTCCCCGCCGACCGCCAGGCCGCGTGGGCCGATATGCCGATCCTGCTGGACGGCGTTGCCTGGCGCAGCAATGGCTTCTATGCGGTGCCGCCGGTGGACGGCCATCCACTCAAGGTGGGGGACCATCGGTTCACCATGACCGGCGATCCAGACCGGAACCGAACGCCGGTGCCGAGTGAGCTCGAGCAGATTTTCGAGCTGTTCGCGGCCCGGGTGGCGGATGTCGACGGTTACGCCGTTGCGGGCGGGCGAAGCTGTTTCTATACGGTCGCGCCGGACGAACGCTTTCAACTGGATCAATGGGGCACGCATCTGGCCCTGTCGGGCTTCTCCGGTCATGGCTTCAAGTTCGGGCCTTTGCTCGGCGAAGCGATGGCAATGCTCGTCGCCGGCGAGCGGGATTTTTCATCCGTGAAGGTCCTTTTTGAAGGGCGCAACCTGGCTGATGGGGAACCGGAACGCTGGTCCGAGGCGAGCTGACATTGATGACCGCCCCGCCTCTGCTATAAGCGGCTGCAATCAAGGACGAGAACGTCTTCGACCGGTTGGGTCGCGAAAGACGGATGAAAGCAAATTCATGAGCTTACAACCGGCCGCCAGGGCCCAGCTCTATTGCGCCATCGATCGAGCTGAGATCGATAAGGCCCTCGCACTCGCCCAGACGGTTGCCCAGGATGTCGACGGTCTGAAGCTCGGTCTCGAATTCTTCCTGGCCCAGGGGCGGGCCGGCGTTGAGCGCCTGGCCTCTCTCGGCCTGCCTTTGTTCTTGGACCTCAAACTCCACGATATCCCGAACACCGTGGGCTCGGCGGTCGCCTCGCTGCGGGGCCTCGATCTAGCCTATGTCACCGTCCACGCGTCCGGCGGGTCCGCCATGATCGAAGCCGCTGTGAGCGCTGCCAAGAGCTTGCCCCAGGCGCCCATCATTCTCGCCGTGACCGTACTCACCAGTCTTGGCCGGGATGATTTGGCTTACATCGGCGTGACCGACGCGCCCGAACGACAGGTCGATCGCTTGGCGGGACTGGCAATGAGCGCGGGAGCCGGCGGCCTGGTCTGCTCGCCCCTTGAGGTCGCCCGCCTTCGCCGGCTCGCCGGCCCGGACGTCCGTCTGGTCGTACCCGGCATTCGCCCCGCCGGCGCATCCGCGGGAGACCAGAAACGGATCATGAGCCCAAGCGATGCCCAGGCGGCCGGCGCCGATATACTGGTTGTCGGCCGGCCGATCAGCGCCGAGGCGGACCCAGGCCGGGCGGCGGCATCCCTGCGCCGACAATTGGAGGCCGCTTGAGTCCGCCGCTGGTCAAGATCTGCGGCGTGGCGAGGGCTGCCGACGCGGACGACGCGGTGGCGGCGGGTGCCGATTACCTTGGCATGATCTTCTTCGAGCGCTCTCCCCGATATGTCAGCCAGAAGCTGGCAGCCGATATCCACAAAGCCGTGGCTGGCCGTGTGCCTTGCGTTGCCGTGACCGTCGATGTCGATGACGAAGCCCTGGACCGGATCGCTCCCTTTGCCGACATCATTCAATGTCACGGACGGGAGACACCGGCCCGTTTGGCCGAGCTTGCAAAACGGGGCTTTGAGCGTATTTGGAAGGCGCTCAGCGTGCGAACCGGGGACGAGGTGATCCAGGCGCAGGCCTATGGGGGCCTGGTCGAACGAATCCTGTTCGACACCAAGGCGCCTGAGGGTGCCAGCCGACCGGGCGGCCATGGCGTCGCCTTCGACTGGACGCTTCTGGGTGATTGGCGCACCAAACCGGGCTGGGGTCTTGCCGGCGGCTTGACGCCCGATAATGTTGACGAGGCCGTCCGTTTCACCCGTGCGCCGCTAGTGGATGCTGCCTCGGGCGTGGAGCGGCAGCCGGGGATCAAGGATCCGGTGCTTCTGCACCGGTTCATCGCCGCTGCCAAACAGGCCCATATCCCTAAGTTTGCGGGCGCCGAGGAGGCCCAAGCGACCGAATGAACGCTCCTAACAGCCTTCGCCAAGGCCCCGACGAGAACGGCCATTTCGGGATCTTTGGCGGCCGCTATGTCGCCGAAACGCTGATGCCGCTGATCCTTGAGCTTGATCGGGCCTACGGCGAGGCCAAGCAGGATCCGAGCTTCGCCGCCGAGATGGCCGGCTGGTTTAAGGACTATGTCGGCCGGCCGAGTCCACTCTACCTGGCCGAGCGGCTGACCGACCACCTCGGTGGCGCGAAAATCTACATCAAGCGGGACGAGCTGAACCACACCGGTGCGCATAAGATCAACAATTGCATCGGCCAGATCCTGCTTGCCCGGCGGATGGGCAAGAAACGGATCATTGCCGAGACCGGCGCCGGCCAGCATGGGGTCGCGACCGCCACCGTGGCCGCCCGCTTCGGCCTCGAATGCATCGTCTACATGGGCGAGCGCGACATTGAACGCCAGCAGCCGAACGTGTTCCGGATGAAACTCCTGGGCGCCGAGGTCCGGCCGGTTGCCTCTGGATCACGCACACTCAAAGACGCCATGAACGAGGCGCTTCGGGATTGGGTCTCCAATGTCGGCGACACGTTTTATCTGATCGGCACGGTCGCCGGCCCCCATCCCTATCCCGCGATGGTCCGTGATTTTCAGGCGATCATCGGCGAGGAAGTGCGCGAACAGGTGATGGAGAAGGAAGGCCGGCTGCCCGACCTCCTGGTCGCGGCCATCGGCGGCGGCTCCAATGCCATGGGTCTGTTCCATCCCTTTCTGGACGATCCCGATGTCGCGCTCCTTGGTGTCGAGGCGGGCGGCCATGGTGTCGATACGGGCGAGCACGCGGCGGCCATGGCGGCGGGATCGCCCGGCGTGCTCCACGGCAGCAAATCCTATCTGCTGCAGGACGAGGATGGCCAGGTGATTGAGCCGCACTCGATTTCCGCCGGCCTCGACTATCCGGGCGTCGGCCCGGAACATGCCTGGCTCAAGGATCAGGGCCGGCTGGACATCGCCGTGGTCACGGACGATGAGGCGCTGGAAGCTTTCTCCTTGTGCTCGAAATTAGAGGGGATCATTCCAGCCCTCGAGCCGGCCCATGCGCTTGCCGCGGTGACGAAACGCGCGCCTCAGATGACCGGCGACGATATCCTGGTGATGAACCTGTGTGGCCGGGGTGACAAAGACATTTTCACGGTCGCGCAAGCCCAGGGTATCCGACTTTGAGCACACGCATCGACCGGCGCTTCGCGGGCCTCGCGGCGGAGGGCCGAAGCGCGCTCGTCACATTCCTCACCGCCGGCGACCCGGAGCCGGAAACCTCATTCGAGATCTTACGCCAGCTGCCGGCGGCCGGTGCCGATATCATCGAACTCGGCATGCCGTTCACCGATCCGATGGCGGATGGCCCAGCGATCCAGGCGGCAAGTCTGCGGGCGCTCGGTAAAGGCATGACGCTTACGCGCACGATCGATCTGGTTCGGCGTTTTCGCAAGGTCGACGATGAGACGCCGATCGTGCTCATGGGCTATCTCAATCCGATCCTGGCCTACGGCCGCGACCGTTTTCTGGAGGATGCTCAGAATACCGGCGTCGACGGTTTGATCATCGTCGATCTGCCGCCCGAGGAAGACCGGGAGCTCTGTCTGCCGGCGCTCGAGCGGGGGCTCAACTTCATTCGCCTGGCGACGCCGACCACCGATAATGGTCGCCTGCCAATGGTGCTGCGCAATACGAGCGGCTTCGTCTACTACGTCTCCGTCGCCGGAACAACCGGGTCCAAGGCGCCGGTCGTCGACCAGGTCGGCCAGGCCGTCGCCCGGATCAAGGCGCACACCGATCTACCGGTGGCGGTCGGTTTCGGTATCCGCGAACCGGCGCAGGCTGCCGAGATCGCGCGGATTGCCGATGGCGCCGTTGTCGGCTCGGCGCTCGTCGACAGAATCGCAAAGCAGTTGGATGGAGACAGCGCCGCCAGGCCGGAACTGGTGGGAAGCGTGATCGAGGCCGTGGCCGAGTTCGCCGCCGCCGTCCACGGCGCCCGGGGATAGCGCTCTTGAACTGGCTTACCAACTATGTCCGCCCTCGCATCCGCGCCCTTGTAGCCCGGGACCGGGCGGATGTTCCGGAAGATCTCTGGACCCAGTGCTCCGCCTGTGAGCGGATGATCTTTCACCGGGATCTGGAATCCAACCAGCATGTCTGCCCTCTCTGCGGCCACCACATGCGGGTCTCACCTCTGTTCCGATTCGAGCAGCTGTTCGATCCCGAAAGCTGGCAGACGATTGAATTGCCTACCGGGACGCTAGATCCGCTGAAATTCCGGGACAGGAAGAAGTACACTGACCGCCACCGGGAGGCTCAGGCCCGGACCGCCAGCGCCGACGCCGTTCAGGCGGCCCACGGTCTGATCGACGGGCGCCATGCGGTGATCGCCGTCGTCGATTTCGCCTTCATGGCCGGCTCCATGGGCACCGCAGTGGGCGAGGGGCTGGTTCGCGCGGCAAAACTGGCGGTCCTTCAGCAGGCGGCTTTCATCGTCGTCACCGCGTCAGGCGGCGCCCGGATGCAGGAAGGAACGCTTTCCTTGATGCAGATGGCGCGGACCACGATCGGTGTTCAGCTGGTGAAGGAAGCGAAGCTGCCTTACGTCGTCATCCTGAGCGATCCGACCACCGGTGGCGTGACGGCGTCGTTCGCCATGTTGGGCGACGTGGCGATCGCTGAGCCAGGCGCGGTTGTGGGCTTCGCCGGCACCCGGGTGATCGAGCAGACGATCCGTGAAAAACTCCCCGACGGGTTCCAGAGGGCCGAATACCTCTTGGATCACGGCATGATCGATATGGTCGTCCACCGGTTCGATCTGCGGAGCACCGTCGCCCGTTTGATAGGATTACTGGCACCGCGATCGGCAGCGCCGATCAAGCCGAACGGTGCCTCGGCCGAGCCGCTACCGGCGGCACCACCCTTAAGCGTGGTGAAGGAAGAGAAAGGCGACGATGCTGAGCCCTCGGACTGATCCGATCCTCAACCGGCTGCTCGGCCTTCATCCCAAATCAATCGATCTTTCTCTTGGCCGCATCACCGCTCTCTTGAAGCGGTTGGGGCACCCGGAGCGCCAATTGCCGCCGGTGGTGCACGCCGCCGGGACCAACGGCAAGGGCTCGACCCTGGCGATGCTCGAAGCGATGCTTCGCGCCGATGGCCGTTCCGTCCAGCGCTACGTGTCCCCGCATCTGGTGCGCTTCCATGAGCGCATTCTGTTCGATGGTGAACCGATCGATGAGGAGTTTCTGGCCGAGCTCCTGCTCTCCTGCGAGCGGATCAATGACGGTCGGCCCATCACCTTCTGGGAAATTACCACCGCTGCCGCGTTTCTCGCCTTCAAGGAACGCCCCGCCGACATCCTTCTGCTCGAAACCGGTCTCGGCGGCAGGCTCGACGGGACCAACGTCATCGACAATCCGCTTGCGGTCGGCCTCACCTCGATCGCCTATGATCACGAGCGGTACCTGGGCAAGAGCATCATTCAGATCGCCCGTGAAAAATGCGGTATCATCAAGCCGGGCACGACCGTCGTCTCCGCGGTTCAGAGCCCCGGGGTTGCCACCTGTATCCAACAGATGGCGCTTCGCCGCGGTGCCCGGCTTTCCCTGGGCGGGCGGGATTGGACCATGACCGCGACCGACGGCGCGATGGCGTTTCGAGACGACACCACCCAGTGGCGCTTGCCGATGCCTGCCCTGCCGGGCCGCCATCAGATCGTCAATGCGGGCACCGCCGTGGCCCTCGCCCGCAATCTCGGACCCTTGGCCCCGGATAAGGACGCGATCGCCTCCGGCCTCCAGGCGGTCGAATGGGCAGGCAGGCTTCAGCGGGTGAGCGACGGTCCGCTCCGTCATCTGGTCCGGGACGGGGATGAGCTGTGGCTCGATGGCGGGCATAATCCTTCCGCCGGCGAGGTCCTGGCCACGTTCTTCAAAGGCCTGCCGCCCAAAAACCTGCGCATCATCATCGGCATGCTCGAGGTCAAGGATGCCCACGGCTTCCTGGCGCCGTTGGCGCCTCTGGTCGACCAGGCCTTCACCGTCGAGATCCCGGGCGAGCGCAGTAGCATGGACGCTCGGGCCTTGGCCGGACGCGCCGGCGAGCTGGGCATCAACGCCACCCCCTGCCCTTCGATCCCGGCGGCCCTCGCCGAAGCGAGCCAGGGCGCGGACGCTAGGATCGCGATCCTTGGCTCGCTCTACCTTATCGGCCACGTGCTCTCGCTAAACGGCAGAAGCGATTTTTCGGCCGAATAGCAATCAGCCGGTATTTGCTTTGAGATGGGCCTCGATCAACTTGACCAAGAGGATCGGGGTTTCATCCATCGGGTAATGGCCCGCGCCTTCGATGATGACGAGCTCCGCGTTTGGTACAAGTGGCACCGTGGTCTTTCGTAAGGCGTCAGGCTTCATATCCGGCAAATCGTGGGCGCCGGCGATCACACGGGTTGGCGTCTGCGGCGCGGCGTCGACAAGCCGTTCGGAGAGGTCTTCGTAAACCATTGCCCCGTAACCGCGCATCGCCTCCTCGGTGGAGCTGGCGAGATTTCGGCGGGTCTTGACTTCAGCCCAGGACGGACCGTAACGGCCGCTCGTCAGCCCATCGAATGCAGCCTGCGTCATCTTTTCATCGTGGGGTATCGCAGCAAAGAACTGACGTGTCTGCTCGTCCGCCGGATAGCCTCCCGGCGGGGTTGGGGTGACAGCGACGAAACTCTGGATACGATCGCTCCCCTCGGCCGAAATCGCATTGAACCCAGCCATGCCGGTCATCGAATGACCGATCAGGTGGAAGCGGTCGAAACCGAGCGCGTCGGCGAGCGCGAAAACGTCGGACGTGATTTCACCGGTCGTATAATTTCCCTTGCGATCCTGCGATGTGCCGTAGCCGCGCACATGGGTGAAGACATAGGTAAATTCGTCGGTGTCGAGATAAGGCTTGATCGGGTCCCAGGTCGCCGACGAGCCTAGCCAGTCGTGCAGCACTATGACCTTTTCGGTGCCGGAGCCGTGTGTCTCATAGCCGAGCGGGCTGCCCTCCTGAGCAAGACCTGGACCGGAGGCGAGACCGGATGCGGCGAAGACGATCGCGGTCGTTTTGAGAAAATGAGGAAGGTGCATTGCGAACTCCTTGAAGGAACCAACACGCTTAACCTCGTTTATGCAAATCTGACCGGGTAACCGTGCTTTTGGGCTTTGAGTTATGTTGATCCAGCATGACCAACAGTTGGTGGCCCGCCCATGGATAGACTGGACGCGATGCGCCTGTTTCGGCGTACGGCCGAGCTTGGAAGCTTTTCGGCCGCCGCGCGCGAAAGCAAGCTTGCGCAAAGCCAGGTTAGCCGAGCCGTCAAGGCGCTCGAGAGTTCCTTCGGCGCGACGCTGCTCAATCGCTCGACGCGATCTGTCTCCCTCACAGCCGAGGGTGAGCGGGCTCTTAGGCACATGCGCGACGCGCTCGACGCTATCGATCTGGCCCGGGAAGCGATCTGCACGAACGAACCTGTCGGCCTTTTGCGGGTCGCGGCGCCCGTCGGCTATGGGCAGGCGGTGGTCGCGCCCGTCCTCAGGCGCTACCTCGCTCGCTTTCCCACGGCCGAAGCGGCACTCGACCTGTCGGACGAATTCGTCAACCTTGCCGTCTCCGGCCACGACGTGGCTGTACGGATTGGCACCGTCGACGGGCAGGCATTACGTGTCGTATCTCTGGGAGCTTGCCCCATGAGACTTGTCGCGGCGCCGGACCACGCGGCCGCGTCGAGCTCCTTGAGGCGACCGGACGATCTCGCCGCCGTGTCGTGTCTGGCCTACGCGTCTTGGCGAGTGCCTACCCGCTGGATCCTAAAGCGCGGGAGCGAACGGCACACGGTTCAAGTGAACGGGCGTTTGTCTTCGACGCATCTGCCGACGTTGCGCAACGCGGTTCTCGAGGGTTTGGGCGTAGCCAACCTTCCGGCGTGGCTCACGGACGATGACCTTGAGGCCGGACGCCTCGTTCAGGTTTTACCCGGATGGCGTGCGGCCGACCAACCGATCCAAGCCGTGCTCCCGCCCGGCCGATACACGCCTCAACGCAGCCGCCTGTTCCTGGATCTTCTCAAGGCGGAATTGGCAAGGGACTGAGTGATACACTGACGGAACACGTAAAGTCTTTGAGAAGATAAGGCCCGTTGACAGACCAGCTCCACCTGCACTTTGACCGATCGTGGCTCACGTCGCACCTGATCCGCAAAATGACGCGTGACTGTGAGAGGACCGCGGCATACGCGGATACCTCTACGCCGAGTTGAGCGAGGGGCGTCCTGACCATGGCCAATTTTGACTGGCACGCGGAACGAAGCGATTTGTCCGGTATCGCGCTGCTTGATCGCGCGCCTGAAAGCGAGGGCATCGACCTGCGGGCGGTAAGGCGTTATCGGCTCGCCCGCGTTCGCGAAGAACTGGCGAGCCGCGGCGTCGCCGCTGTCATCCTCTCCGATCCAATCAACATCCGCTACGCCACGGGCACCCGCAACATGCAGGTGTTTTCCATGCGCAACGCGCCCTCGCGTCACCTCCTGCTCACGGCCGGGCGTTCGATCCTTTTTGAGTTCGCGGGCTGTCTACATCTTGGGCAGAGCTACGAGACGGTGGACGAGGTGCGGTCGTCCAGGACCGCGAGCTTTGTCGCCGCGGGTCCAGACATCGTCCAACGAGAAAAGGCATGGGCGGCGGAGATGGGCGACCTCATCCGCTCGCTGGTCGGTGCGGGCGCGACGGTTGGGATGGAGCGCATGAACGCCGGCGCAGCCATAGCGATGGCGGCCCAGGGTTTTCAAATCGTCGATGCCCAGGAGGCCGTCGAGATGGCGCGTGCGATCAAGTCGAAGGAGGAGGTGAAGTGTATCAAGGCCTCGCTTCGCGCGACGGAGATCGGTGTTGCCAAACTGCGTGAGGCGATCCGTCCCGGTCTGACGGAAAACGAGCTTTGGGCTGTGCTCCACAAATCGATCATCGAGCAGAATGGCGACTATTGTGAGACCCGGCTCCTTACGGCTGGCCGGCGAACCAACCCCTGGTTCCAGGAATGCTCATCCGAAATGATCGGAGAAAATGAGCTCATCGCGCTCGATACGGATGTTGTCGGCTGCCACGGCTACTATTCCGATTTCTCCCGCACCTTCTTTTCTGGCCCCGGCGCTCCATCCGCAGAGCAAAAAGAGCTCTACCAGATCGCCCATGCACAGGTGCAACACAATTTAAGTATTTTGAGACCCGGCATGAGCTTTCACGATTACGCTGAGGCAGCATGGGATATTCCCGAAAAATACTATGCCAATCGCTATTACTTGTCCGCCCATGGTTGCGGCATGACGGGCGAGTATCCCTATCTCTATCACCGCGGCGACTTCCCGCATGCGGGATATGATGGTGAAATCATGCCTGGCATGACCCTCTGCGTGGAAAGCTATATCGGCGAAGAAGATGGCGCTGAGGGGGTCAAGTTGGAGCAGCAGGCTCTCATCACGGAAACCGGCGTTGAGTTGCTGTCGACATTTCCCTTTGAGGATCATCTCTTGCGCTGACGGTAGCTTGTTCGATGCCAGCGGAGCCACCGTGGCGAGACCCGGTCTGGACCGGGCTACCAGTAGAGCGTGAGGTCGCCGTCTCTGATCTCGAACCGCTCGAAGCGTTGCAGAAAGTTCATACCCAACAGGGATGTGCCAATCGGCACCTCATTGACGAAGGCTTCAACATTATAGGTTTCGAACTGGCCAAGACGAACGTCGCGTAAGGTCACCGGCGCCGCCCGGACGAACCCGTTGGCGGTTCGAAACTTGACCGTATAGTCGCTGGGCATGGGCCGAAGCCCGATGGCCCTCGCGTCTTCGGGGCTCAGCACCAGAAAAGAAGCGCCGGTATCGACCAGAAAGCGGATCGAGCGGCCTTCGATACTGACGTCGACCATGTGCTGGCCGTAGGCGCTGCCTGGAATGCGGATCTGGTTCCAGCCCGACGCCGTCGTCCGCGAAGTGGTTTTCGGCTCGTTCGCGGAACGTTTCAGCTCCGCTGCCGCGTGATCGGCGACGGCGGCGGTCTGTTCAATCAGCCGCGCCCGGAGCTCCGGGTCTTGATCAATCAGGTAGGCGGCGCCCAACAGCACCACACCGGCTATGAACCACCTCGTCAACCCAGTGCTCCCGGGACCTCGCCGCAGAAGGTAACATCATACCGCCATTCCCTTGACCAAGTGTTAAGGCGCCCATTGTGCCGTGGTGGGATCGTCAGGCGCGTCGTTCCGCCGATCCCTTGAGGACCGCCAAAGCACTTCCGAAGAAGGCTTCGTTGCCGAAATTGCCGGACTTGAGCGCCAGGACGAGAGGCCGGTCCGGGGCCCGCAGCGCTGGAACGCCGGGAGCGATGTCCGGTCCGATGTCGAGGGCTTGAAGGCCGAGGCCCTCGACGACGGCACCGGAGGTTTCGCCGCCCGCGACCACCAGGCGCCGGATGCCTCGATCGACCAGCAAGCCTGCCAGGTTGGCGAAGAAGGTCTCGATCCTGCCGGCGATCGTCTCCCGGCCATAGCGGTCCTGGGCCAGCTTGACCACGGACGGTTCGGCGGAGGTGAAGACTAGCGCGGGTTCGTGGCGGCTCAAGACCCAGGCAGCGGCATCGGCCGCGGTTTCCCCACCCTCCATCAGGTCTTGGGCCTTGATTTCCCGGCTCGGGAAGGATTGCCGGAAACGCGCCACCTGGGCGCGGGTGGCTTCCGAACAGGAGCCCGAAAGGATAGCCGCGGGTCCAGCCTCGCCGGCCCAAGGCCTTGAGCCCGGTTCGATGCCGAAATTGGCGGGAAGGCCCAGCGCGATGCCGGAGCCGCCGGTCACCAATTTCCTGTCGGCGACCGCGGCGCCCAGCGCCAGAAGATCATCGTCTCGAATGGCATCGACGATGACGAAAGCCCGTTCCGGCTTGGCCAGGGACTCGGCGATGGCCTCTGCCCCTTGGAAAACCGTCACCGCATCGATGTGTTCGACCGGCCAATCGCCCTGGGCGGCGAGGACGCGTCTCAGATCGGCATCGCGCATCGGCGTCAGCGGGTGATTGCGCATGCCGCTCTCGCTAAGCAGCATGTCCCGGACGAACAGATGGCCCTGATAGACCGATCGCCCATTCGCGGGAAAGGCCGGGCAGAAGACTACCCGCCTCTCGCCAAGTCTTACGGCGAGCGCGGCGGCCACCGGGCCGATATTGCCTTGGGGGGTGGAATCGAAGGTCGAGCAGTATTTGAACAGGATCTGCCGACAGCCCTGAGCCAGCAACCAATCGAGCGCCGCCAGCGATTTCCGCACCGCGTCCGCTGCCGGAATGGTCCGCGATTTTAACGCGACGACACCCGCCTCGACGGTTATATCGGCGTCGTTATGCTGGAGGCCGACATAGAGGGTGGTTTTCATGCCGCCAGCGGCGAAGGTGCCGGCGACGTCGGAGGCGCCCGTGAAATCGTCCGCGATGCACCCGATCAGCATGGTCCCGTCTCCCCGATATTGGTTGTCTTTTTCGGAGGGCTAGCCAGACGCTTGTCGCACGGGCGAGCCGGGACGAAAACGATCCCTGTTCAGTCGAGGTCGAACATCGAAGCCCAGTTCGAGACGGTCATGCCCTCGCGGTAAGATCCGACCATATCCGGGCTCAGAACCTCCACCAGCAATCTGTCATCGATCCAGACTTCGACGCATTCAAAAGGTCCGCGATCACACAATCGGGCAAGCCAGCCGCTTGTGTCTGCGACATCCAGAATGGCCGCGTGATCAAGGGGCGATCCGATCGCCAGATGAACAAAAGTCGGCGACGCGTCCGGTTGCCCCTCGACATAATCGATCTGCCGGGGGCCCGGCTTCAGAGTATGGGACGTCGGATAGACCTCGATCGCGGTGCCGTCATCGAGAGCGCTGAACGCGATCCAGGACCCGGGAAACGGCGGAAAAGGTTTGGCGACGCCGCCCAGGAGCGTAGCCAGCGCTTCGGCTGTGGGCTGCGGCTTGGTGGCACTGATGGAAACATGGAGAAGCGACAACAGCCAATCCCATCCCGCCCAAGGCGGAGGTCGCTCGAGAGCCGCGAGACGCGTTAGCGCAGGCGTTCGAGCACGCTCACATAGTTGGCCACCGCCGCACCGCCCATATTGTAGATGCCGGCGAGCTCGGCATCAGGCACCTGGATGCCGCCCGCCGTTCCGGTAAGCTGCATTGAGGCCAAGGCGTGCATCGATACGCCCGTGGCGCCCACGGGATGGCCTTTGGATTTTAAGCCACCTGACGGATTGACGGGCAGTCTACCATCCCGTTCGGTCTGCCCTTCCTCCAACACCTTCGCGCCGTGGCCCGGCTTCGCCAAGCCCATCGCCTCATACTCAAGAAGCTCGGCGATGGTGAAACAGTCGTGGGTCTCAACGAAGCTCAGATCATCGAGGCCGACGCGAGCCTTGGCGAAAGCCCGGCGCCACACCTCGCCACAGCCCTCGAAGGCGACGATGTCCCGCTTCGACATGGGCAGAAAATCGTTCACCTGCTCGGCGGCGCGAAACACGATCGCCTGATTGGCCGCAAGTGCGGTGTCGACATCGGAGAGCACGACGGCTGCGGCGCCGTCTGACACCAGCGAACAGTCGGTCCGTTTCAGCGGTCCGGCGACGAACGGGTTTTTCTCGCTCTCCTGGCGGCAGAAGTCGTAGCCAAGGTCCTTTTGCATATGGGCAAGAGGATTGCTCGCACCATTCTTGTGGTTTTTCGCGGCGATCCGGGCAAGCGCATCGCTTTGATCGCCATAGCGCTGGAAATAGTTTTGGGCGATCTGGCCGAAGACGCCGGCGAAACCGCCTTCGATCTCACCCTCCTCGGCCAGATAGGCCGCCTTGATCAGGATGTCACCGACCTCGGCGCCGCTTACGTCGGTCATCTTCTCGACGCCAACGACGAGGACGCGTTTGGCCCGGCCGGCATCGATGACGTTCAAGCCCTGGTGGATGGCGGCAGAACCGGTGGCGCAGGCATTTTCGACCCGCGTGGCCGGTTTGAACCGCAATGACGGGTCGAGCTGCAGCGCCAGTGAGGACGGAAACTCTTGGCGAACAAACCCGGCATTGAGCTGACCGACATAGATGGCATCGACGTCACCGGGCGCGAGGCCGGCATGGGCAAGTGCGTCGGCCGCGACCGAGACGATCAGTTGCTCGACGGACTGTCCCTCCAGTCGTCCAAAGCGCGAATGGGCCCAGCCGATGATGCACCCGGTCATGCCGCAGCTCCTATAAAATCACCCTATACGGCGGAAATGCGCGCCTAAGCCGGGTCGGTCAAGGCCGGCTTTACTGTTTGTCAAGTTTAGTGCGATAAATTAATTTCTACCTGTGGGCTATGTGACCGCAGACACAGCCAACTCACCATGTTATCCTCATATTGTGATCATTGGATGACAACGCCTCCTCGGGTGTCGAACCAGAAAGGTAAGCCCAGTGATCAGTTGCTTCATCGTTGTTCAGGTCGCGACGTGGTCGACCTTCGTTTCGGTGGCTATGCCGACGCAAGACGTCGCTCAGGCGCAAAGCCTGGCTGCCATTCACGCCGGGCGCATGGCTGCGAGGCTTCCGGGCCAGGACGCCACGCGGTTCGGGTTCGATTGTGGCGATCAGGGCTGGGTCAGCGTCGATCTGCCGTATGAGATGGCGTTTCATTCCGGTGGACCGCGCAAGAAAGGCTGAGCAAAACCTCTTGATCCCGGGCGGGGGGGCGCCTGACCGGTCAATATTCTGCGTTGAATGGCATTGACCGGGTGATGCCCTAAGCCGAACGGCCGCGCGCATCGATTGATGCCCATCTTTGGATCGCCCCATCACGGGCAAACGCGATCCGGTCGACCATGTTCACGCACACGCACACATGGTTGGGAACGATCCGGAGCCGCGCGCCGAGGCACGGTGCCGCCTCACCGTTCAAACTGACGACCCCGTGTTCTTCGCTGAGCTTGACGATCCGGGCGGTTGGCAGTTCCCGAATATGGCCATGGCCTTCAAGACCCAGAAGATCGCTGGTCAGGGTCTTGCTTCCCGCATCGACGACGATGCTCCGGTCGCGCGGATGACTGACGACCGTCGCGACCACGTCCAGCGCGCAGTCGTCAAACGAGCAAACCCCGCGCGCCACCTGGGAACGATCCATAAAAACGTATGTGCCGGGCCGATGCTCGCTGACCCCCGGAACCTCGTGGGCGCGCCATAGATTGGGCGTACCGCCGCTGCTCACTTGGCCGATGTCGATGTCGGCAGCAGCGAATAAAGTGCGCGCATCCTCAAGCCATCGATTGAGATCTTCACTCGAGCCGGCGGTATCGGGATAGGTGACGAGCCCTCTATAGCGGAGCCCGTTCTGGTTCCGTATGATCTGGGCCAGCGTCACAGCACTCTTCGGATCGGCCACCCCGCACCGGCCCATGCCGGTGTCGCACTCGACCATCACCTCGATCGGCCGGCCGACCTGTCTCGCGAGCGCGGCATACCCGCTGACAATGTCCGGATGATCAGCGGAAAGCGTGATCTTGGCTTTGCCGAGCAACGGGGCCAGGCGTCGATGCTTGGCCGCGCCGATGAGGTTGTAAGTGATCAGGATGTCGTCGATCCCGCCGTCGACCGTGACTTCCGCTTCACCGATTTTCTGACAGGTGATGCCGACGGCGCCTAACTCCGACTGGCGTTCGGCCAGCCAGACCATCTTGTGGGTTTTGATGTGAGGCCTGAGCCTGATGCCGTGGTCGTCCAAGTGGCGTTGACAGCGCATGAGATTGGCGTCGATACGATCCAGATCCGCCATCAGATAGGGGGTGTCGGCGGCCCTCGCCTCTTGTTCCCCGATTGTCACCAACGATGGCCTCCCCGGCATCTAAGATCGCCTTATCCTATCGGCTTTCCAGCCCAACGCCATGAACGAGCTTGCCGAACTGGTGCTGACACCGGCCTTCGCTCTCGCCGCCTTGGGCACGGGACTCGCCGGGATCGTGCGCGGCTTCAGTGGCTTTGGGACGGCCCTGATCCTGATCCCGACGCTATCGCTGGCCTTCGATCCGAAAATCGCGGTGCCGACCATGGCACTCCTGGACGCGGTCGCGACCCTGCCAATCCTGCCCCGGGCCTTTCGCCATTGCGCCTGGCGCGAGGTTTTGATCTTGACCGTGTCTTGGGCGACTCTGCTTCCCGCTGGTCTGGTCATTTTGCTGTGGGCCGACCAGGATCTGCTGACGCGTGTGATCGGTATGTTGGTTCTGACCGCGGCACTGGTCATGGCGCTCGGCGTTCGATATCAGGGGCGGCCCTCAAGGACCGCCACCTTAACGACAGGTGGGCTGTCCGGTTTGCTTTCCGGTGCCGTCGGGATCGGCGGCCCGCCCGTGGTGATCCTCTGGCTCAGCGGACCGGACCCGGCAGCGATGGTGCGGGCTAACATCTTCGCCTTTTTCGGCGCGACCTCGTTTCTCAGTCCGATCGGGCATGCCACCGCCGGGCTGCTCACCGGGGAGGTGCTGTGGCTCATCATCACATTGTTGCCGATCTACGGCCTGGCGCTGTGGCTTGGCGCCGCCACCTTTGGCAGGACCAGCGAGGTTCTGTTCCGAAGGGTCGCGCTTGGCGTGATCGCGGCGGTCGGCATCGCCGCGCTCGGTTTCGCCTGACCGGAAGTCAGGCAGATTCCACCTTCGTCTTGAGACCATAACTGCTCATCTTCTCGGCAACCCGGCTCAGCTCTTCATCGTCCAGGATAACCGGCCCGCCGGCTATGGCCCGGCTCAGATAATACTGCTTTGCCAGGGTTTCGAGTTCGACTGCCATCCACAGGGCTTTTGCCAGATTGGGACCGACGGCGATCATTCCGTGATTGGCCAGGAGACAGGCTTTTCGCCCCTCAAGCGCGGTGATAGCTTCGTCTGATAACTCCTTGGTTCCAAACGTTGCGTAGCCGGCGCACCTGATTGGCGCTCCACCCATGGCGGCGATCATGTAGTGACAGGCCGGGATCTCAAGCCGGGCGATCGAGAGAACGGTGGCGTAGAGCGCGTGGGTGTGAACGATGGCGTCGACGTCCGCGCGCGAAGCCATGATGTCGTAGTGAAAGCGCCACTCGGATGATGGCCGGTGCGGGCCACGCCAATCGCCGTACTTTTTTGAGAACGGCATGTAGGCGATGTCTTCCGGCGTCAGATCGCCATACGGAATGCCGCTCGGCGTGATCAGCATGCCTTTTTTGAAACGCGCGCTGACATTGCCGGAGGTCCCCTGATTGATGCCCAGCGCGTTCATCTCCAAACAGGTGTCGATGATCGCTTGTCGAAGCTCTTTTTCGGTCACCTCTTCCTCCAGCGCGCCGAACAGGACCGTTGGCGATGTAGCCGGCTGAGTCGCCGGCGCCAACCTCACCACGCCTTGCAAGAGGGGAAAAGATGGCGGATCGTCAATTCATGACCGAGGGACAACGGAGGTGAGAGCGGCAAGGTGAGTGATTTTGAGCTGAAGGCGGCGTTCGCCGCACGCTATGGCAGACCGGATCCGGAGAATCTGGCGCCTCTGGCCGGCAACGAACGCCATGTTCAGATACTCAGCCGGCGCAGCTGCCGGCGGTTTCAGAACCTCGAGGTCCCCGACGCCCTGCTCGCCACCCTGGCGGCCTGCGCCCAGTCGGCGCCGAGCAAGTCCGATTTGCAGCAGTTCTCGATCGTGCTGATCGACAGCGCGGAGACCCGCCAGGACTTTCTGGCGCTGCCGACGATACCCGACTGGGCCGCGACCGCGCCCTGCATCCTCGTCTTCTGCGCCGATACCCATCGGACCCGGGAGATCGGCAAGCACCATGGCCACGCTTACGACTGCAACACGGTTGACAGCCTGGTCAACGCCACCGGAGATGCGGCGATCGCGCTTTCCGCCTTCATCCTGGCCGCTGAAGCCAACGGTCTCGGCACCTGTCCTCTAAGTGTCGTCCGCAACCACATCCAGGAGGTGACCGACCTTTTGGGTCTTCCGGAGGGCGTTTTCCCGTTCTGCGGTCTTTGCCTCGGCTGGCCGGCGGAAAGCCGGCCCGTTTCAGTCCGCTGGCCGCTGAAATCGATCCTCCACCGCGACCGGTACAAGGCGGGGTTGGAGCCGGGCGCTATCCAAGACTATGACGCCCGACGGCCGCGGATACGTGAGGCCAATCAATTGCACAAAGAGCGGTTCGGCTCGTCTGATACCATTCCCTGGTCCGAACAGGTGGCCCGCCGTGAAGCCGTTCGCGAGCGGCCGGGGTTTCGCGCCTATCTCGATCGCCAGGGTTTCGATCTGGACTAGCCGGCCTTGGACCTCCACGGGCTGCGCATTTTGCTGGCCGTCGCCGATCACCGGAGTTTCGCCAAAGCAGGCCGAGAGGTCGGGCTGACGCCTTCAGCAATAAGTCTCCAAATCAAGAAGTTGGAGGACGCTCTTAATGTGTCGGTTCTGGACCGCTCCCGCCGTCCGCCGACGCTGACCGCGCGGGGCGGCGCGCTCGTCGATGAGGCGCGCGAGATCGTCGGGCGATTTGACGATCTGGCCCGCCGGTTCGGCGATGACCAGACCACGCGAACGCTTGCGCTCGGTGCGGTGCCGACCAGCGTCACCGGCCTTCTTCCGCCGGGCCTCGCCAGGCTCCAGGCGGTGCGGCCAACAATCCAGCTCTTGGTCGAGACCGGATTGAGCCATGAGTTGGAACAGGCCGTGGTCGCGGGCCTGCTCGATGCGGCGCTCGTCTCCAAACCCGAAGCGCTCCGCGAAGGCCTCGTGCTCCGGGACGTGGCCCACGAGCCCTTGATGGTGATCGCGCCCATTGGCTTGCGCGGCCGCACCGCCGCCACCTTGCTCCAGAACCATCCGTTCATTCGCTTCAAGCGCTTTGCCTGGGCGAGCCGGTTGATCGACCAGACGCTTCGAGCCCAGGGCATTCATGTTCAGGCAGCGATGGAGATCGACAGCCTCGAAGGTATCTGCACCCTGGTCGGCCACGGGCTCGGCGTCAGCATCGTTCCCAGACGCAGAATTGCCGATCCGTTCCCTGACAACATCCGAACGATCAGCTTCGGTGAACCGCCGGTGATCCGAACGCTGAGCCTGATCATGCGAGCCGACCGCAAGGATGACCCCTTGGTCGTAGACCTGGGCGACGCGCTGCTCACAGCGGCTCAAGTTTAATTTTTTCAAATTAATCCATGAGAAACTCTCGTTAACGCTCAAGATGGAAGCTTTGATACCCTAACGGCGTTGTGATCGGCCAGCGAGGAATAGGCCCATGGTCTGCGTCCTGAACCCACGTCAACAAGAACTTGCTGAGCGGGCCCGGCATCTGGCGCAAACTAACTTGGCGCCTCGCGCGGCGGAAATCGATCGAAGTGAGCGCTATCCTACTGAGACGCTTGAGGGGCTGAAACGGGCCGGTTTGATCGCCCTCGCCTTGCCGAAATCGCTAGGTGGCCAGGGCCTCAGCTATCTCGACACCGTCATCGTCATCGAAGAGATCGCCCGCGCCTGCGCCGTCTCGGCCCGGATCGTCGTCGAAAGCAATATGGGCGCGGTCGGCGCGATCATGTCCTATGGGACCGAAGCGCAAAAGAAGACGGCAGCCGATCTGGTGCTGGCCGGCGACAAGCCGGCCATCTGCATCACCGAGCCCGGCGCCGGCAGTGCCGCCAGCGAGCTCACCACCCGGGCCGACCGCCGGGGCGATGCTTACGTCCTCAACGGCACGAAGCATTGGATCACCGGTGGTGGCGTTTCCCGGCTGCATCTGATCTTCGCGCGCCTCTTCGATGACGCAGGTCACGAATTGGGCATCGGCGGGTTCATCGCCCTTCGGGATGAGGATGAAGGCCTTATTGTCGGTCGCCGCGAGCCGACCATGGGGCTTCGCGGGATCCCCGAAACCGAGATTGTCTGCCGCGATCTGAAGCTTGGCGCCGATCGTCTGGTGCTGCCCCCGGAAGGCCCGGCCGCCGGCTTCGGCAAACTGATGGAGGCCTACAACGCCCAGCGGGTGGGTGCCGCCGCGATCGCGTTGGGCATCGCCGAAGGCGCGTTCGAACACGCGCTCGCCTATGCCCAGGAACGGAAACAGTTCGGCCGTCCGATCTCCGAGTTCCAGGGGCTGCAATGGATGCTGGCGGATATGAGAACGGCGCTGGACGCCGCCCGGCTGATGGTACACGCGGCAGCGGCGAGCGCCGATCCGTTCCCCGATCCGCGCCTCGCAGCCCAGGCAAAAATCCTGGCGGCCGAGACCGCCATCAAGGTCACCAACGATGCGTTGCAGCTGCACGGTGCGGCTGGTTATTCGCGCAACAATCCTCTCGAGCGCATGGTCCGCGACGCGCGCATGTTCACGATCGGCGGTGGCACCGCGCAGGTGCTTCGGACCATGGTTGCATCCAAGCTTCTGGGCCGTAAGTTGCCGCAGACGCGGGATGGCTACCGGGACGAGATCGGGCCGCCCGCTGACTGGTCCATCGCCGCGGAGTAACCATGAACGAGACCGGGACGGCTGACCGCCCGAACCGTGTGCGGGCGGCGGATATCGTCGCACGCCGTCTTCACGACGCCGGCTGCCGCTTCGCCTTCGGCATCCCCGGTGGCGAAGTCATCGCGATGATCGACGCCTTGGAGCGGGTCGGCATTCGCTTCATCCTGGTTCGCCACGAAAATGCCGCGGGCTTCATGGCCGAGGGCACCTGGCACCGAACCGGCGCGCCGGGCATTCTCGTCGCCACGGTCGGACCCGGCGCTGCCAATGGTGTCAATGTGGTCGCCAATGCCTGGCAGGACCGGGTGCCGTTGATCGTGCTCACCGGCTGCGTCGACGACGCGGAAGCCGAGACCTACACCCACCAGGTGTTCGACCACGGCCAATTGTTCCGGCCGATCACCAAAGCGAGCTTCAAGCTCAGCACAGGCGCGGCGCATGTTGTCGCCGACAAAGCCGTCGCTCTTGCCCAGGATGACCGTCCCGGCCCGGTCCACATCGATCTGCCGATCAAGGTGACCGAGGGCCTCGAGCCCGCGCCGGACAGACCCTTTCGGGCTCTGCCATCGCCCGTGGGTCCGGCGCCCGGTCCCGATCTGGAGACCGCCCGGCGGTGGCTCTCGGATGCTGCTCAACCGCTGGTGATTGCCGGCTTGGACGTGGTGAACCACAAAGCATCAGGCGCGCTGATCTCGTTTTGCCAGGCCTACGGCGTTCCGGTCATCGCCACCTACCGGGCTAAGGGCGTGGTCCCGGACGATGATCCCTTGAGCCTGGGCGGTGCTGGGTTGTCGCCCCTTGCCGACCAAACCCTGTTGCCGCTGGTTCGCAAGGCCGATCTGATTTTGCTCATCGGCTATGATCCCATCGAGATGCGTATAGGCTGGCGCGACGTCTGGGATCCGAGAACGCAGCGGGTCATCGAAATTAGCGCTTGCGGCAATGATCACTATGTTCACCAGGCCAGCCTCACCTTTGTCTGTCATGTGGGTGCCGGCCTCGAGGCGCTGCGCGACGGCGTTCTGCCCCGCTCCACCTGGGCCAATGGAGAGGTTCACCGGGCGCGTCAGTCCCTCGCCGGCCTCCACGGTCAGGGCGAAAGCTGGGGCCCCACCGCCCTGGTCGAGACGGTCCGCGAGGTGGCGCCGCGGAACGCGCTATTGACGATCGATTCCGGTGCGCACCGGATTCTGGCGAGCCAGGTCTGGCAAACCTTCGAGCCGCGAGGCGTGATGCAATCGACCGGGCTTTGCACCATGGGCTGTGCCCTGCCGCTCGCAATCGGCGCCAAGCTGGCTTCCCCCGACCGGCCGGTGATCGCGTTTACCGGTGATGCCGGCCTCGACATGTGCGTCGGCGAACTGGCGACGGCACGGGATCTGGGAACACCGGTGATCGTGGTCGTCTTCGTCGACGCCAGCCTGGCGCTGATCGAGTTGAAGCAGCGAAAGGCGGGGCTCGCCAATGCCGGCGTCGATTTCGGCCAAACGGATTACGTGGCGCTGGCCCAGGCTTATGGCGGCGTCGGCGTCTGGTGTGATGATCGGCAAGCGCTCGCCGGTGCGTTCGAGGCTGCGCTCGGCCGCCAGCAGTTCACTCTCCTCGCCTGCCGGATCGGTCACGCGGCCTATGATGAGCGGATCTGACGATCAGCAAATCCGACGGTAGTAGGTGAAATCCATCGGCCCCCAATCGACCGGGCTCGCCCTGATGTCCGGATGGTCGGCGGGGAAATGCTGGACCTCACGGGTATAGCACCGATGGAACAAGGGGGTTTCGGCTAGCTCGACGTCGCTCAAATAGTAGCCCTGGTCTGCGGTGACGCCGAACGCCGGGCCGATGACGATGTAGTCCGGTTCACGGCTCAGCACGTAGGCGCCGTCGCCCTTGGCATGGCCCGGGCGCTCCTGCCAAGGGGTCCGCCAGGGGAAGGTCTGGCGCCGGGCGATGGTCTTGTCGCTGAGACCGAGCATGTCGACGAACCGATGATCGGCGGCGACATAGGGCGTGGCGCCGGCGACGCTGAGCGCGATCAGCGAGCCCTCCGGCCAGGTCTCATCGATCCAGCGGCCAACGATCAGGCCGCCTTCGGCGCCGCGATGGTGAGGCACCGGGTGCCACGAGGGACCGAGAAGCGCGCCCACAAGTCCCAGGCCAATCACCCCGGCGCTTACCCTGTCGCTGGTCCGGACCAAAGCGGCGGCGACCAACAGCGCGGCCAGACCAATGACCGGCACGTAAAACCGGGCCACCGGCAGGTGATCGCCACCGGCCCAGATGACATAGGCCGTGTGGCAGACGAGGGCGAAAGCGAGCATCGCGACAGGCGGCGTCATCATTCTCCGGAAGGCCAGAAGGCCAGCCAAAACCAGCGCCACCGGCAGGACCGGCGTCTCGACAAAGGATGTCAGCGTGTAGCGGAAGCCGAAGTCGAGTCGCCAGAGACGGTCGACGCCGACCTTGGCATGGTAGGTGTTGGGGAGAAACTCGCCGTAATAGTCGAGCCGCCAGGCGAGGTGGATGGCGATGAAAGCGGTAAGGACCAGGCAGGCGATGCTCGCAGCTCTAAGCCGGTCTGCAAGAGGTAGGGGCGCAAAAAACAAAATGCCCGTCAGGACCGCGCCGGCCAGGATCACCGCGTCGGGTCGGCAGAGGTAAGCGAGCGCGAAAAACGCGCCGGCCAGCGCCAAACGCCCGAGCGAGATACGGTCCCCGAAGAAGAGCGGCAGCAGGCACAAAATCGCCGCCATCTGGAATGCGCCCACACTAACCGCTTCCAGGCCGCCCAAGACCCATAAGGGGAGCCCGGTGGCGCCGAGCAGGAACAGACCACCGATGGCGCGCGCTGCGGCTCCATCGGGAGCCGGTGCCAGCCGCCCTGCGCCTTTGAGGTAGAGCCAGACCAGAGCGCCAAACGATAGGGCATTGATGAGCCGAAGCGCGGTCTCGCCGTCGACGCCCATGGCCATGAGCCCGGAGGTCGCCAGCAGATAAAGAAAATTGGTGTAGCCCTCGACCGGCTCGCCAAGGTTCCACACAAGCTCGCCGTGCTCGATCAGATTGTGGGCGTAGCGCAGCGAGATGTAGGCATCATCGTAGATGAAATGCCGGGCGTGGAAGAGGGTCAGGGTCAAGCTGGCCCAGCCGACCACCCAAAGCAGCGCCGGAGCGCCGAAGGCCAGGCGCATCTTTCCGATGGGCCCCGTGAGAGCCGGTGCGGCATGGTGCATTGGCGGGTCCGGCAGCAAGGAAAACAGCAGAAAAGGCTGCCGGAACGGTAATTCAACTAACAGTTGATTACAAGCCGCCTTGGCTGCCGCGTGCGGCCAGTGGCTTCAGGAGCAGTGCGCCCTGCAGCGGATCCCTGTCGAGCGCGCCCTCGAACCGGCAGCCAAACGCGCGTCGGAAGAAAGGCTCGTAGACGGGCGCCAGACCGCCACTGATCACCAGTGGCGCCTTCGTCTTTTCGAGAGTGGCGCCCGCAAGTGCTGTAAGGTGGCGAGCACCCTCATCGACCAGCTCCGGCAACTCGAGCGCTAGCGGCGCGAGCGAACCATAGACCGCCGGACCGGCGCCCTGCAGCCAGGCGAGCGCCGATTGCCGATCTTTACCCAGACGTTTGCCAAGCTCGTCAGCGATCGGTCTCGGCAGCCGCTCCAGGCCATCGAGCGATCCTAGATAGCGTTGCACCAGCCTGTGGCCGAGCCAGGCGCCGCCACCCTGATCACCGGCCGGAAAGCCCCATCCGCCCAGTAGCTCATAACTGTCCAGTTCATGGAGGATAAGTACGATCGTTCCCGTGCCGATCACGAGCAATGCGACCGGCTGACCCCTTCTCGCTGCGACGGCCGCGATACGGGCGTCATTGGTGACGTAGCGGCCGGCAAAAGCCGGCAAGCCGCTTTGTAGCTGCTGACGGGTTGCGGTCGCCTCGCTGCCGGCGATGCCGGCGACGATCACCGTGTTTTCGATCGAGACGTCCCGGCCATGGCTCACCCGCCGCCACGCCTCCGCCAGCAGTTCGATGACCGCGTCCGGATCCCGGAAGGCATTGGCCGGGCCCAGGCGCACCCGGGCGAGTTCCGCGCCGGCCGGCGTGAACAAAGCGGCATCGGTCTTTGTGCCGCCGCCATCTACGGCGAAACAGTGGAGGCCGCCCCCGCCGGCCACTTGGTTTAGTTCGGTCACGCTGCTATCGAGATTTCAACGCGGGTCGGGTTGGTCCGGCTCGGCTACAACAACATGAAAACTCCTGGGAGATCGGCATGGCTCGGCGTCACCTTCTAGCAACCTCGGTCTCGGCGCTGGCATTGCTCGCGCTCATCGCGGGCGAACGGGCCCAGGCCCAGGAGCTTATCATCGAAAGCTGGCGAAACGACGATCTGGTGATCTGGCAAGACAAGATCATTCCGGCATTCAACGCTCAGCATCCTGACATCGACGTCACCTTTCAGCCCACGGCACCGGCCGAATACAATGCCGCGCTCAACGCCAAGCTCCAGGGCGGCACCGCGGGCGATCTGATCACCTGCCGGCCGTTCGACGGTGCGCTAAGCTTGTTCCAGCAGGGCCATCTGGCTTCGCTCACCGGCATGGAGGGCCTTGGAAACTTTCCGGATTTCGCGCTCGCCGCCTGGAGCACCGACGACGGCTCGGAGACCTTCTGCGTGCCCATGGCGGCTGAGATCCACGGCTTTATGTACAATAAGGACGCGTTTGCCGAACTGGGTCTCGAGGTGCCGGCCACCGAAGACCAGTTCTTCGCGCTTCTTGATCAGATCAAGGAAGACGGCGCTTATGTGCCGCTGGCCATGGGCACCCAGAACCAGTGGGAAGCGGCGACCATGGGCTACACCAATATTGGCGTGAATTATTGGGACGGCGAGGAAGGCCGCCAGGCGTTGATCGAGGGCGAGGCCAAGTTCACTGACGATCAATTCGTCCAGCCCTTCGCCACGATCGCCCGCTGGGCGGACTACATGCCGGACGGGTTTGAGGCCCAGACCTATCCGGACAGCCAAAACCTGTTCACCCTCAGCCGCGCCGCGATTTACCCGACAGGATCCTGGGAGATTGCCGGCTTCAGCCAGGATGCCGACTTCGAGATGGGTGCCTTCAAGCCGCCGGTGCAGAATGAGGGCGATGCCTGCTTTATCTCTGATCACGTCGACATCGCTCTCGGTATCAACCCGGCCAGCGACAACCAGGAAGCGGCGAAGATCTTTCTCGAATGGGTGGCCAGTGCCGAGTTCGCCGAGATTTACTCCAACGAGCTGCCCGGATTCTTTTCGCTGTCGAACCACAAAATCGACCTGACCAACGAGCTCGCCCGGGAATTCTTAGGCTGGCGCGAGGAATGCGGATCGACCATCCGGGTGGCGCATCAGATCCTGAGCCGGGGCACGCCCAACACCTGGAACGAGATGTGGGTGATCTCCGCCAATGTGATCAACGGCACCCAGTCACCTGAAGAGGCTGGCGCTAAACTCCAGGAGGGGCTCGCGTCCTGGTATGAGCCCCAGCAATAGGGTTTTCGCCCGCCGACGGTGGTGAGGCGGTGGCCTTGACCAAGCGGACCCGCCGCCGCCGGCCCTTTCCCGTTCACATCCTCGTCTTTCTGGCGCCGGCGACCCTCGTCTACACGGCGGTGATGATCCTGCCGCTCGCCGAAACCCTGCGGCTGTCCTTATTCAACGACACCGAGGCCGGTGCGCGGTTTTTCGTTGGTCTCGCCAATTACGCGCTGTTGTTCTTCGACGAGCGCTGGTCGGCGCAGTTTTGGAACGCCCTCTGGAACAACATCTACTTCTTCATCATCCACATGCTGGTCCAGAACCCGATCGGCATCGCGCTGGCCGCCATGCTGTCGATCGCCAATCTGCCGGGCAAGACCTTCTATCGAACCGCGATCTTCGTGCCCGCGCTGCTTTCGGTGGTGATCGTCGGCTTCGCCTGGAAGCTGATCCTGAGCCCGATCTGGGGCGTCTCCAGCGGTCTGCTCGATCTGGTCGGCCTCAAATTCCTGTTCGCCCCCTGGCTCGGCAAGGAAGAGTATGCCCTGACGGCCCTATCCTTAATCTCGGTCTGGCAGTTCGTCGGTATCCCGATGATGCTGATCTACGCGGCCATGCTCAACATTCCGGACGAGCTGATCGAGGCCGCTCACCTGGACGGTTTGAAGGGCTTTTCCTTATTCTGGAAAGTCCAGTTGCCCTTGATCTTGCCGACTATTGGGATCATCGCGATCCTGACCTTCGTCGGCAATTTCAACGCGTTCGATCTGATCTACGCGGTCCAGGGCGCGCTCGCCGGCCCCAATTTTTCCACAGACATCCTGGGAACGCTTCTCTATCGCACCTTCTTCGGTCACCAGCTCCAGCTGGGCGACACCCACATGGGCGCGACCGTGGCCGGCGTCATGTTCTTGATCATTCTGGCCGGCGTCTTGATCTACCTCTTGGGTGTTCAGAGGCGCATCACGCGCTATCAGCTGTGATCGTCGGGTTGCGATGAACAGAGCCCGGCGCAGCTACACCAACGAGGCCATAGCCCACGGCCTGCTCGGCGCCTACACCGTGCTGGCGCTGTTCCCGGTGCTGCTGGTCATCTGGAATTCCCTCAAGGCCAAGCGCGACATTTTTCGGGCACCGCTGGCGCTGCCCTCCTTCGAGAGCTTTTCATTGATCGGCTACCAGACCGTTCTCGAGCGCGGCGACTTTCTTCTGTATTTCCAGAACAGTCTGATCGTGACCCTAGCGGCTCTCGCGGCCGTGCTCCTGTTCGGCGCCATGGCCGGCTTCGCGCTCTCCGAGTATCGCTTTCCCGGCAACACCTTGATGGCGCTCTATCTGGCGCTCGGCATCATGATCCCGATCCGGCTCGGCACCGTCGCGATCCTCGAATTCATGGTCGAAACCCGGCTGGTCAACACGCTGATGGCGCTGATCTTGGTCTACACGGCCCAGGGCTTGCCGCTCGCCATCTTCATCCTGTCGGAGTTCATGCGCAGCGTGTCTAAGGACCTGAAGGACGCGGCCCGGATCGACGGGCTTAGCGAATACCGGATTTTCCTTCGCATCGTGTTGCCGCTGATCCGTCCGGCGATGGCGACCGGCGCCGTCTTCACCATGATCCCGATCTGGAACGATCTCTGGTTTCCCCTGATCCTGGCGCCGGCCGAGGCGACCAAGACCATCACGCTCGGCGCCCAGGTGTTCATCGGTCAGTTCGTCACCAATTGGAACGCGGTTCTGGCGGCCTTGAGCCTGGCGATCGCACCGGTCCTGGTGCTTTATCTTATTTTCTCCAAGCAACTGATCCGGGGCATCACCGCGGGCGCAGTCAAATAAGGGGCGAGGATTGGCCGAGCTTCACTTGAGCGGCATCACCAAGCAGTTCGGTCCGGTCGAGGTTTTGAAGGGCATCGACCTGGCGATTGCGGACGGTGAATTCATCGTGCTGCTCGGGCCATCAGGCTGCGGAAAGTCCACGCTTCTAAGAATCATCGCGGGCCTCGAGGACCAGACCCAGGGTGAGGTCCAGATCGCCGGCGAACCGATCGACCATCTGCCGCCGGCGAAACGGGGTATCGCCATGGTCTTTCAGACCTACGCGCTCTACCCTCACCTGGACGTCGCCGGCAATTGGGCGCTGGGCCTGCGCCAGGCCGGCGAGAGATCGGCCCTGATCGACGAACGGATCAAGGAAGCCTCGCGGATCCTCGAGCTCGATGCCCTTCTGGGCCGTAAACCCTCGGAGCTTTCGGGCGGCCAGCGTCAGCGGGTCGCCATCGGCCGGGCCATCGTCCGTCATCCGAAGGTGTTCTTGTTCGACGAGCCGCTCTCCAACCTGGACGCGGCGCTCCGCTCCCAGGTCCGCTTCGAGATCGCCCGCCTGCACAAGCGCCTTCGCTCAACCATGGTCTATGTGACCCACGATCAGATCGAGGCCATGACGCTCGCCGACCGGATCGTGGTCATGCACGACGGCGTGGTCCAACAGATCGGCAGTCCGCGTGAGCTCTACGAGACGCCAGCCAATCGCTTCGTCGCCGGCTTCATCGGCTCACCCGCCATGAATTTTTTGTCCGATGTGGTGGTCGAGGATGGTGCGGCCCGGCTGGCAAATGGAGCGATTATCGGACCGATCATGCATCAGCCCGACACAAGCGGCCGGGTCTTAGGCGTCCGTCCGGACGGGCTGGACGTTGCCCGCGACGGCGAGGGCGTGCCCGCGTCGGTAATCCTGACGGAGTATCTGGGCCGGGAAAGCTACGTTCATGTCGAGATCCGAGACCAGGACACGGTGGTCATTGAAGTGCCCTCCTCCCACGATTTCGAACTCGGCGAACAGGTGAACGTGCGGCTGAAGGCCGGGCACGCCCACCTGTTCGACTGATCCGCCTCAGGACGCTTTCGCCAGGTCGTGCATCCAAGCATCGGCAATGGCGGCTATGTGCCGGTGATCGGTGCCGCAACACCCGCCCAGGACGTTGAGGGACGGCAAGAGATCCCGCAGCGCCACATATTGCTGGCCCAGCTCCACCGGGTCGCCGTCATCCAATTGCTCCGCCTGGTCGAGCTCAGCGTGGCTCATCTTCGACGCGTTCGCCCGCAGGCCCCAGATACGCCGTGTCCAGCCGGCGCGGCTGTCGAGCACATGCCAGAAATGGTTGGGGTGCGCGCAATTGATCATGAAGTAGGCGGGCGTCGAGCCGGTCTCGCCATCCACCTGATCGATGGCTTCGGCAAGCGGTTGCCCCGTCGGCAAACGGCCGTCGGTCTCGACCGTGAAGGAGATCGCCACAGGCATGCCTTGGTCGGCGGCCGCCCTGGTGATGCCCACGGCCTCCGGCGCGTTGGTCATAGTGATCGCCGTGATCATGTCGGCTTCGGTCTCGGCCAGGGTTGCGATCTGCTCCCAGTGATAGTCGGCGGCCTCATTGGTTGTCATCGGATGGCCGGGATCATAGCCGTCCCCTTTGGGACCCAGACAGCCGCTGATGACGACCCGACTGATGTCGGCAAGCTGATGGCGGACATTAGCCAGAAGCTCGATCGACGTCCGGTTGGCATGGCGAAGTTGCTCGGTCGAGTAGCCCAGTCTTTCACCCCAGTCGCGGCTCGCCCGCCAGGTCGCGCTTTCCAGGATAAAGCCGAGCCCGTGCATCCGAGCGATCGCGGTGTATTCCGCGAAATAGTCGATCAGCCGATCTCGCCCTTCCCGATCTTTCAGAAGATCGAAGGCGGCGAAATGGGGTAGCTCGCGCCCGTCGTGGAAGACCAGCGTGGTTTCCAAGCCTCCATCGGTGAGGAACAAGCCGCCGCTGACTTGGGGCAGTGCGTGACGATAACGTGCCATGAGACATGTCCTCCATCGGCCGATGACCGGCCGGTTGGGTCGGATGTGAGCATCGAGATGTTTGTGTTTGTCCGAGAGGTTTCGGACGGACGGCGGCGTTTAGTGGGCTATGTCTAACGTGGCTGTGATCGCGCTCACAAAACGGTGCTTATGTCTCCGGAAAGAGGCGGTCATGGGTCTGACGCGGCGGTTCTGCCCGTCACCTGCTCTTGTTGGTACGATGATACCTTTACCGCAAGTTGACAGACAACTCCTTTGGGTGGGAACCACGGCGCCAGAAGCCAAATGGCGCGCTGAGGACGGCAGACAGGTGACAAAAGGCGACATCGTTCGCGTTCATCGACGGCAGTTCGTCGTTGGGCCCCGTCCCCACATCCCCACGCCCGACTGGCTCTTCCTGGAACTGTCGCCCGGGCTCGTGCTCTCGGCGGATCCCGACCTCCGGATCGATAGCGCTACGGATCGAAACGGTATTCGTTGGTGGCTCCTGGGCGCGGCGGTCGACACGGACGCAGAACGGGACACACCGCTTGCCGAGATCGGCCGCCGGAACACCGATGCGATCGAGGCTCTGTACCAGGGATGGTCGGGACGCTGGGTACTGATCGGCAGGGGCGAATTGCATGCCGACGCGACGGCGATGCTTGCCTGCTACCACGGGACGTCGCCAGATGGCGAAACCTGGGCCAGCAGCAGCCCGGTTTTGATCCGCCGGATCCTCGGGCTCCCGGAACAGGCTGACAATCCGCAAACAAGCGACGGCGCGGGCTGGCGACCGTCGGCCAATGCCACGGCAACCGGTGCGGTCAAAGGGATCTCCTGGTTTCCGCCGCCGCATTCGGGTACGGCCGGTGTTCGGCGCCTGCTGCCCAGTCAGATCCTGGATCTGCGCCGGGCGACGCTGCGGCCCCGGCCCCTCGCCAGCTCCATCGACGATGCGCTGGACGACGACGATCTGCTCGAAGCGTTGGCGCAGGCGATCGGCGTTGCCGTGGAGAAAGTCGCCAACCTCGAGGCGTCGGATGAGGCGACACTTCTCCTTTCGGGCGGCCGGGATTCCCGTCTCCTTCTGAGCCTTGCTCGCTCGCGCGGCCTTAACTTGCGAACCTACACGCGGGTTCATTGGCGGGCATCACTCGCCGACAGGCTCTTGCCGCCGAAGCTGGCGGGTATGGCTGGTTACCCTCACCGGGCCGTCTGCCAGAAGGGCGAGATCCCGGGCCGTCGCCAGGTTATTCTCGATCACGCCGGCTACGCCGTTTCCTGGCTTTCTGCCGAGGAGTTCATGGATGGTGGCAGCGACCCTTTAAAAGGCGTCGCGATTGCCGGCTTGAGCGCAGCGCTCGGCCGGGACCGGTTTCTCAGCGACGCCCATCCGCAAGACCTTAAAGGCGCATGGATCGCCAAGCGTTTCGATGAGAATGCCTCGGACCTGATCGAAGCTTTCGACGCGTGGCTGGCCTGGCGGCGTGCTCACCCGGATCCCGTCGCCGATATGTCGGACTGCTTTTTTCTGGAACAGCGCACGGGCGGACGGAAAGGAGCGAAGGAACAGATCTGTGATCTCTTGCGCTTCGAACGGGTCCCGCCTTTGAATTCGACTTACATCTTCGGGTTGGTCCTGAAACTCAGCCCGGAGCTTCAGCGCAAAGGCGATTGGATGACGCTGCTGATCAAAGCATCGATGCCTGAATTGCTTCGCGAGCCGATCAACCCGCCGGACAGCCATTTCGGCAAGATCAGCGGTCGACTGGCGAGCTTCCTCGCCTATGGACGCGTTCGCCGCCGGCACCTGTCGACCGGATGACGAAGCGCTCAGCGCATCGAGCATAAGCCGAACAACGGATTGACCCTCTCGCCGTTTGCGTACTGATCTACATGCGCCGGCATCGGCTTGGGTTTGGCGTCGCGTCGCCGGGAATGGCATGGGGTAGCTCGCACGACGGCTTGGGGTACTTGGTTGGATGGTGGGATTCAAACGCTGGTTTGCGATTGCCTTGGTTTGGGCCGTTCCTGCGCTCGCGAGCCTGATCGCCGTGCGTCAGTACGTTCTCCAGCATCTGGATGATCTGTCGATCTGGGAGGGCGGCGGCATGGGCATGTACGCCGAGATCGGCGGTTTCGCGCGCATCATCAACGCTTTCGTGATCGACGAGATGGGGCTGCGCCACCCGATCGTCCTGATGACGGACGGTCAGCAAGAGCTGGCGGGCTTTGCCCGCAAACACCCGACACCTGAGAACATGGCGCGCTTGGCCGATGTTCTCCGCCGCCAGGAATGGGCGGCCGTCGGCGAAGCTGAGCCGCGGCTGACACTGACCTCGTCAGGTGCCGAGGCGAGCCAGGACGGACCCATGCAGAACCTCCTGGTACCCGGTCGGAGCTTCCGCCACCGGTTCGTGGCGAGCATGGACCATGGCGGCGGCACGACGCCGGCCAGAATTGAAATCGAGTTCTGGAAGATCCGCTACGATCCCGAAACGCGGATCGCCGAGCGAACCCTGGCCTACAGGCACACGAGCCGATGAACCAGGCCGTGTCTTCCCCCGGCTCAATCGCCGAGCGTGTGCGCTTCATGCTGCGCCACTACCAGGAACTGGAGCTGCCGAAACTCGTGGCGCTCAGCAGCTACGTCCTGTTCGTGCTGCACGGCTTCGATCACGATCTGGTCCAAATCGCCGCCGGTCTATCGCTCCTCGCCTTCGTGCTCGACCGGCAATTGATCCTCTGCTGGTGGTTCTGGGCGCCGATCGCCCTGACCTCCAGCTTTGCGCTCTGGCAGACCTGGGAGAATACCGGCAACCATATGTATCTCATCACCTATTGGACGTGGGTGATGACGGCAGCCTTGGTCCTGCCCCATCAGGCCGGGCACGTCATAACCGTGAATGCCCGGTTCCTGGTCGTCTTCATTTTTCTTGTGGCCGTTTTCCAGAAAATCATGTCCAGCACCTACCTGTCGGGTGAAGCCTTCGAGATGCAGCTCTTGCACGCCAATCGGTTTCGCGACTTCTCGGCAATCTTCGGCATACCGGGCGAAACCCTAGCCCTGGCTCGGGACCAGATCGATTTCCTGCGCAGTCCCGCTTTCGACGTGGAAGGCAATCAGGTTTTGATCCCGTCCGATGATCACGTCAAAAGGCTGGCATTCTGGCTCACCTGGTATGATCTGGTGGTCCAGTTCCTGATCGGCGCCGCTTTCCTGGTGAGACGACGGGCTTTCGATATCATCGGCCATGCCGCCTTGCTCGGCTTCATCGTGACCACCTATTTTTGGGTGCAGATCACCGCCTTTGGCTGGTTAATCACCCTTTTGGGCCTGACCCTGGCGCGGCAAAACATGCGAGGCCTCGATGTCGTCTATATGGGCTGCCTGGCCCTTCTCGTCGTTTTCCAGGTTCCGCTGGCGTCTCTGGTGACCCGTTTCCTCTAATGCGTGCGGGCCTAAGGGGTTGCGCGAGCGGGTTGGCCCCGTCGCCTCAGAATACGCGGTGCCGCGAGCGCGACGACCAGGGCTCCAAGCGCGACGACGGCAAGCGCCAGGCGTAAAGACGTGAATTCAGCCAGAAAGCCGACGAAAGCCGGACCGCTGAGCGCGCCGCCATAGCCGGCAGTCGCCACCGCCGCCACCGCCGTCCCCTGACGAACGGCCGCGAGCGAACCGGCGCGGGCAAAGAGGATGGGAACGATGTTGGCGACCCCCGCCCCAATCAGAGAAAAGCCAAGTATCGTCACCAGAGAGGCTTCGGTCGCGAGAGCCACGGCGTAACCGGCGAAAGCCACCCAAGCACCCCCGATCAGAACGCCCTCGCGGCCGAACCGCTCGGCTAGCATGTCGCCGCCGAGCCGCATCACGGCCATCGCGACCGAGAAACAGGCGAAGCCCGCAGCGGCTATCGCCGGCGACGTCAACAGGCTCTCCCGCAAGTAGATGGCGCTCCAGTCGAACATGGCGCCTTCGCAGACGAACGCCAGCACGGTGAGCAAAGCGAGGGGCAAGAGCGGTCCGGTGGGCAAGGCGATGATCGGTGCTGGCCCGTCGGAGCTTAGCTTCGGATCGGCGGCGCTCGAGACCAGATGGGGCAGCGAGCGGGCCGCGAGCAGCGCGACCACCGGAACGATGACCACCATGTGTCCATAGGCGCCGAGGCCGGTTACGTAGGCAATGGCGCTGGTGCCGGCGCCGGCGACATTGCCGAGCGAAAAGAAACCATGCACCCGCGACATGATCAGTCGTTTGGTCTGCCGCTCGACGGCCACGCCGTTGGCGTTCATGGCCACATCCATGGCGCCATTGCTGGCGCCGATCAGAAGCTGGGCCACGAGAAACCAGGCGAAGGTCGGCGCCACCAGGGGCAGGCTTACGGTGACCAGGAAGGCGATCGTGGCCATGCGGCAGATGCGATCGCTGCCCAATCGGTCGTTTAAGGGTCCGCTGATCAGCATGGTGGCGATGGCGCCGGCCGCCATCACCAACAGGCCCAAGGCTATTTCCCCCTCGCTGACGCCGAGCCTCGCCTTGATGAAGGGCAGATGGCTCGCCCAACTCCCCATCAAGGTGCCGTTGATGAAAAAGACCGTGGTCACCGCCGCCTGGGGCGACATCGGTTTTGAAAAGAAGATCAGATCAGCTCCACGACCCGCTGCTCGCGGATGCTGGTATCCGCCGCCAGCACGATCCGCAGGCTGTTGACCGCGTCCTCCATATGCCCGGTCAAATCCAAGTCGTTCCTGATCGCGTTCAGGAGAAAACGCTGCTCCCGGCGGCAAAGCTCATTATGATCCGGCTCATCGGTCATCGACAGGAGTTCATCCTCCCGTTCGAGGCCGCCGCGCGGATTAAGCGCCGCGTGGTGACGGAGGATCGCGTTGGTCCGGGTATGGGTGTCCATGTCCGATGACGTGGTCCGGTCGGCCCCCTCGCCCCGCCGCGCAACCTCGTTCTGGACGATGATCGAAACGCTTCCCCTGGGCCCGATGATGTCCTTCACGAAGAACGCCACCTCGCTCATCATCGGTCCCCAGCCCGCCTCGTACCAGCCGACCGAACCATCGTCGAAAGTCACGTGCAGATGGCCGTAATTGTACATGTCGGCGGCGATTTCATCCGAGAGCCGGCAACCGATGCCATGAACGCGGACCGGTCTTGCGCCCGTTATCAGACACATGATGTCGACATAGTGGACGCCGCAATCGACGATCGGCGACAGGCTCTTCATCAGATTCTTGTGCCAGGTCCAGGCGTCGCCGATGGATTGCTGATTGAGATTCATCCGCATGGCCAACGGTTTGCCAAGCTCCTTTGCAAGCTCGACCAGCTTCATCCAGCTGGGGTGGTGGCGCAGGATGTAGCCGACGACCAGTTTACGGTTCGCCCGTTTGGCGGCAGCGACTACCGCCTCGGCATCCTCGACCGTTTCGGCGAGCGGTTTTTCGACGAACACGTGGCAGCCCTGCTCTAGCGCTTGGATCGCGTAAGCGCTGTGGCTGTCCGACCAGCTGTTGATCGAGACCACGCTGGGCTCGCAGGCGCGAAGGGCTTCGCCGTAATCCGAAAACCAGGGAAGCTGCCGAAGCGCCTCCGGCAGGCGGGATCGATCCTGCTCGCCGCGCGTGCATACGGCGATGACCTCGTAGTCCTCGATTGCCGCGTAGGCCTTGAGGTGGGACAGCCCCATATGGCCCAGCCCGACGACGAGAACCCTCTCAGGCACCGGCACGATCCTTGGCAAGGCTTTCCAGGGTCGCTCGATAGGGCACGAGATCGTAGCCCTGGTGAGCCGCGGCAGCGATCAACGCGTCGACGGGTGTTCGGCCGGCGCACGCGAAGGCCCAGAGAATGGTCGACCGGGTTCCGGACCGGCAGTAGGCCAAGACTGGCGACGGACCTTCGGCCAGAAGAGCGGCCATGCGGTTGACCTGATCGGGCCCGAAGCCGCCCGGCGAGATCGGCAGGCAATGATAGGCCATGCCGGCCGCCTCCGCCGCTTGCCTCGCCTCTCCATCGGTCAACTGCCCTGGCGCCTCACCGTCGGGGCGATTATTGACGATCGTGGCAATGCCCAGCCGGCGGGCCTCAACAAAATCCCCCTGCACCAGCTGCGGCGCCACGTACACGCTCTCCGTGAGTTTGCGAAAATCACCCATTCCGGTCAGGTCCCTTGGTCACATGCGTCATCGCATTAGGTCCTTAGCACTACTGGAAAGGAGAAACGATGGCCGTCGAATTGATCTATTTCGCTAATCCGATGTGCTCCTGGTGTTGGGGCTTCGCGCCGGTGATCACCAAGATTAGCGATACCTTCGCGGATAAAATCAATCTCACCCTCGCGCTCGGCAGCCTGCGTGAGGATGAAGATCCTATGACCGACGAGCAGAAGGCCTATGTCGGCGGCCACTGGCGGCATGTGACCGAGCGGACCGGTCAGCCTTTCGACTTTGCTTTCTTCGATCGTGAGGCCTTCGTCTATGACGATCGCCCGCCCAGCCTGGCGATCGTCGCCGCTCGAACCCTCGATCAGAAGCGCGTTCTGCCCTTCTTTCACGCGCTTCAGCGGGCCTTCTATGAGCATAATCGGGACATCACCGATCGCGATGAGTTGTCAACGATCGCCGTCGAATGCGGCCTGCCGGAGGCTGAGTTTCGCAAGCGATTTGACGAGCCGGACCACGGGGACGCGATCGTCGAAGAGTTTCGCTCGACGGCTGCCATGGGGGTGCGCGGCTATCCGACCTTGATCGGCCTCCGGGATGGGCGCGCCGAAGCGTTGAGCATCGGCTACGCCCCTTACGAACAGGTGGCGGACCGGCTGGCGGGCCTGATTGAGACGCCAGCCGTGGCCGCGCATTAGGGTACGGATCAGCTGGCGGGGTTGTAGATCGGCGAGAAGCCGAAGACGTCGGGCGTGCTCGGATCGACCGTCACCTCGACGGCATGCATCTGCTCTGCGCCGAACACCTCGAGCCGGGTGATGTTTTCGATCGGTTTCTGGCCCAGGCTCTGATTGGACGCGAAGTAAAGCTCCCGGATCTTGGCGAGACGCTCCAGAGGATCGAACTCGCCGGCTCTCTCCCGGTAGCAGTCGGTCCACTCATTGTCACCGGGTGTGTAGACGAGCGCGGTCGAGAAGCTGTTCATGAAGTCGAGCTGATTGCTCAACTCCTCGTCCGAACAGGGCGTGGAGCCGCTCTTCGTATCGCCGATGTGGACGGTGAAGTCCGGGCTGATCTCGTTCACCCGACTGATCAAGGCCTCGAACGTCGGGTAGACTTCTTCGGGGGGTGCCGCAGGGCATGTCACCCAGGGCCACGAAGGAAAAAACCTCTTGCGCCTGGGAAGAGCCCGGCAGGATACCCATCAAAGCTGCGGTCATGGCAAGGCCGGCGACGCCGCCTTTCGCGATCGACTTCATCTCATGTCTCCCAGATGTTCAGCCGACGCTACCTACCGATCGGGCTGTGGCACTTTTGTGGCGGTCGGCGTCGGCCGTGAGCAAGCCTTGCTCTGCGGCCTATCGACCGTTGGACCTGGCAGGCGGCTCGTCTATTTATGGGACAGCGGACAGTGGCGTTGAGGGAGGACCATAATGGGCCGTTTCGCAGTAGGACAAGCCGTGACCAGGGTCGAGGACCAGAGGCTGATCACCGGCATGGGTCGGTACACAGACGATGTCACGTTCGACAATCAGGTCCACGCGGTGTTTTTGCGCTCACCGCACGCCCATGCCGAGATCCTGTCCGTCGACACCACCAGCGCGAAGGGCATGCCGGGCGTGTTGGCCATTCTTACCGGTGACGATGTCGCCGCCGACGGTCTGGGTGACATGCCCTGTCAGACGCTGCTTGAGAACAAGGATGGCAGCAAGATGACGCCGACGCCGCGGCCGATCCTCGCCCGGGGACGCGTTCGCTACGTCGGCGATCCGGTCGCGCTCGTGGTGGCGGAAACGTTCCATGCCGCCCGGGACGCGGCCGAGGCGATCGAGGTGGATTACAAGGAACTCCCGGCGCACACCGACCTCGCAACCGCGCTCGATGCCGGTGCGGCTCAGATCTGGGATCACTATCCGAACAATCAGGCATTCGATTGGGACAAGGGCAACGGCGCCAAGGTCGATGAGCTGATCGAAGGCGCCGCCAAGGTGAGCTCCGTTCAATTCGTCAACAATCGGGTCATCCCAAACCCGATGGAGCCGCGCTCGGCGATCGGCGTCCATCAGGCCGACGAGGACAAATACGAGCTCTACACCGGCGGCCAGAGCACCCACATGATCCGCGACGTCATCGCCGGCGAGCTTCTCAAGATCGAGCCATCGAGCCTGCGCGTCGTGACCGGCGATGTCGGCGGCGGTTTCGGCATGAAGATTTCGGCCTTTCCCGAGCAGGCAGCCGTGTTGTGGGCGGCGAAGAAGGTCGGGCGGCCGGTCCGTTGGGCGTCCGATCGCTCCGAAGGGATGCTCTCCGACACCCATGGCCGTGATCACGTCACCAAGGTGACGATCGCGATGGACGAAAACGGCAAGATGCTGGCGCTGAAGGCGACCGCGATCGCCAACCTCGGGGGCTACCTTGCCCAGCTTGGTCCGTTCATCCCGACCGATTGCGGTGCGGCGATGTATGCGGGTGTTTACGATTTTCAGGCGACCCATTTCGAGGTGAAGGGTGCGTTTACCAACACGGTGCCTTTGGATCCCTACCGGGGCGCCGGCCGGCCGGAGGCGATGTATGCGGTGGAACGGGCCGTCGATCACGCGGCGCGCGATATCGGCATGGATCCGGCCGAGTTCCGCAGGCTCAATTTCCTGAAGCCTGAGCAGATGCCCCACAAGACCGACTTCGGGGTCTCCTATGACAGCGGTGAATTCGAGGCCCTGATGGACCAGGCCATCGAGCGTGCCGATGTCAAAGGCTTTGCCGCGCGCAAAGAAGAATCGGTTCGCCGGGGCAACTACCGCGGTCTCGGCATGATCTTCTACATCGAACAGTGTGGCGGCGGCCCGCCGGAGACGGCGCGGGTCGCGCTCGACGCCGACTGCAAGGTGCAGATCCTGATCGGCAATCAGAGTAACGGCCAGGGTCACGAAACGCTCTACACCCAGTTCGTCTCCGACAATCTGGGGATTGATTCCGAGCAGATCCGAGTGTTCCAGGGCGATACCGAAACGGTTCCGCTGTGGGGTCTCACCGGTGGCTCCCGGGCGACCTCGATCGGTGGCTCAGCCGTGCGCCAGTCCAACATGAAGATCATCGAGCAGGCCAAGGAGATCGCCGCCGACATGCTCGAGGCATCCGCCGCGGACGTCGCGTTCGAGGACGGCACACTCAAGATCGTCGGCACCGATCGCTCGGTGACCTTGAGCGAGGTGGCGGCCAAGGCCGGCGGTCTCGGCGCCGAGGTCACGGTCACCGATTTGCCGCCGCCCTTCCCCAATGGCTGTCACATCTGCGAGTTGGAGATCGACGGCGGCACCGGCACCGTGTCGATCGAGCGTTACACCGTGGTCGATGATTTCGGCGCGGTGATCAATCCAATGCTGATCGAGGGCCAGATCCATGGCGGTGTCGCCCAGGGGCTCGGCCAGGCGCTGATGGAGAACGCGGTCTACGACAAGAATAGCGGCCAGCTCCTGAGTGGCTCGTTCATGGATTACGCGATGCCGCGTGCCGACTACATGCCGAAGCTCGACTTCACCATGCGCAACGTGCCGTGCACGACCAATGAGCTGGGCGTGAAGGGCTGCGGTGAAGCGGGTGCCATCGGTGCGCCGGCGGCGCTGATCAACGGGATCGTCGACGCCCTTTCACCGTTGGGCGTGACCCACATAGACATGCCGGCAACCACCGATCGTATTTGGGCGGCGATGAAGGGGGCGGAAAGTCGGATCGCCGCCGAGTAAGGCATCCTTCCCCTTTCGACCATCCGAGCCACCGCCTTTGATCGGCGGTGGCTTTTTCGTGGGTTTGTGGCGATGGATGGCGATCGCCGGCATAACGACGGATGGTTGATGGAAGGCAGGGCAGACATTGATGTTTGGGATTGCTATGAGCTGGCGGGTGTTTTTTTTCTTTCCGTTGGCATGAGCCGGGCCGCTGGATCGGGGCCTGGCCGGTGATGGAGCGCCGGGCTCCGGTGCGTGGGAAGTGATGGCGGTTGATGGTTGAGGTGGCGGGCCGGGAGCGGCCGGCGTGGCGGGCCGTAGCCGGACGGGCCGTCGGCGCCGGGGTCTGGCTCTATCTGATGCTGGCGGTGGCGGCCGTGGCCGG
>JBHJGP010000030.1:0-11707 GCA_050331695.1 Geminicoccaceae bacterium | reverse complement strand
GGATCATCCAAGTGGCGACCGCGTTCGACGTCGCCTTCTTCGAGCAGGACGGCACGGAGGTCGGCGAGGTGTCCAACGTCCTCGTCGACGACGAGGGTTTCGTCGAGGTCGCCTTCACCAATGGCCAGAGGAGGCGCCTCTACCGCGTCCCGATCGCCACGTTCTCCAATCCCCTTGCCCTCGAGCCCCGGTCCGGCAACAACTACGCGGCCACTGACGCCGCCGGCGATCCCAACCTCAACATCCCGGGCGTTGCCGACAGCGGGCGGATCACACCGTCGGCCCTGGAGCTAGCCAACGTCGATCTGGCCGACGAGTTTTCGAAGATGATCGTCACCCAGCGCGCCTACTCCGCCAACGCCCGGGTCGTTACCACTGCAGACGAAATGCTCGATGAGCTGATCCGCATCAGCCGATAGTATAGTGAACGAGTATTTACCATGATCAGACGTACTGGAGAAAGTATTCGCCATTTCCGTGCTTTACCCATTCTTCAAGCTTGTCCTCGACAATAGGCAACCAAGGAAGAAATCGCGGACTTAGGCGAAGTGTGGTTGTGGAGACGGTGATGTCGGAACAGACGTTAAACTTGGAACAGGAGGGGTCCGCGGGCGCTCTGGTGACGCTCAGCCTCGCGGATCTGCCGCCGCCGGACACCAAACGGTGGGTGGCACGACGCAAGGCGATCGTCGTCACCGCCGTTCGGATCGGTTTGTTGACTTTGGACGAGGCCTGTGAGCGCTACAGTCTCTCGGCCGAGGAATATCTGGCCTGGGAGCGGGCGATCGACAAGCATGGCGTGCCGGGCCTTAGGGTTACCAGGATCCAAAAATACCGTGCCTGAGGTCCAGCAGGCCGACCGTTAAGATGTTTGTACAAGCGTTGGCGCGGCGTGGGATCCACGTTCGGACCCGCGCTCAAGGTGATCCGGCCGAGACCCTGTTAACCACTTCTTTAGCATAAGCGCTCTAGCTTTCGGCGTCGCGATCGGCGGCGGCCTGGATGGAAAGCGAGCGTGGCGACCGAAACGAGTGGCACAGAACTGGCAACGACCGACGGCAATCCGGGGCTGCCCGCGGCTGCCGACGATCGCTTCGCGCTGTTCAAGGAGCTGGGCGCCAGCCGTCTCTTGGCCTTGGGCGCCATTCTACTCGCGGTCATCGCCTTTCTGACGTTCGTCGGTTTTCGCGTCGCCCAACCCAACTACACCCTTCTTTTCGGCCAACTCGACGCTGGTGATGTCCAAGACATCATGACCCGGCTTGACGATCTACAGGTGCCCTACCGCCTAAGCCGGGACGGCACGGCCGTGATGGTGCCGGAAGATCGGGCGCTCAGATTGCGGCTCACCATGGCGGAAGAGGGTCTGCCGTCTTCGGGCACGGTCGGCTATGAGATCTTCGACGATACGAGCCCCCTCGGCACCACCCAGTTCCAGTCCAATCTCAATCTGGTGCGCGCACTCGAAGGTGAACTCGGGCGGACGATCGCCAGTATGGCACCGGTTCGCAGCGCCCGGGTCCATCTGGTCCTGCCGAAACGCGAACTCTTTCAGCGGGAACGGATCGAGCCCAGCGCCTCGATCGCCCTGTCGATGCGCGGCGGCAGCCGCCTCAACCCGACCCAGGTGGCGGCCATTCAGCAGATGGTTGCCGGTGCCGTCCCGGGCCTTTCGCCGGAACGGATCACCGTCGTCGACGACAAGGGCGCGCTGCTCGCCCGCAATGGCGGTGACGAAGGGCAAGCCGTTTCCAGCCGGGCGGAAGAGTATCGCCGCAGCTATGAGCAGCGGCTCGCCGACAATCTGACCCAATTGCTCGAACGCCCAGTGGGCTACGGCAAGGTGCACGTCAGCGTCGCCGCCGAGATGAACTTCGACGAAATCACCGAGACCTCGGAGACCTTTGATCCCGACAGTCAGGTGGCGCGCAGCACGCGCAGCGTCGAGGAGGAATCCGAACTTGCCGAGAGCGAGGCCGAGACCGGCGTCTCGGTCCAGAACAATCTGCCGGCGGCCAACCAGAATGACGTTGGCTCAAGCGCCAATGAAAGGACGCTCCGCACCGAGGAGATCGTGAATTACGAGATCTCGCGCACGGTGAGAAACCACACCCAGGCCGGCGGCAACGTGAAACGACTGTCGATCGCGGTTTTGGTGGACGGAACCTATGCGATCGGGGCCGATGGCAGCGCCTCGTATCAGCCCCGCCCGCAAGACGAGTTGGACCAGCTTGCTGCACTGGTCCGCGGTGCTGCCGGTGTCGATGTCGATCGGGGCGACGTCGTCGAGATCATCAATCGTCCGTTCGCGACGCCGCCCCAGGCCGAGATCGCCGAACCCGGAGCGTTCGATTTCAGCCGCGGTGAGTGGATGCGGATCGCTGAGATCGCGAGCCTCGTGGTCGGTACCTTGCTGGTCATTCTCCTGGTCGTGCGGCCGACGCTCGCCCGAGTGTTCCCGGCGAAGGATCAGCCGGCGCTCGAGACCGCGGCCGGCGTCACCGTGACCCATGATGGCGACGTCCTGATCGAACCCGGCAGCGAGGCCGAAGCGACACTTCAAGAAGAGTTCGAGAACGAGATCGAGGAACGGCTTCTCGAGATCGACCAGGTCTCCGGGCAGATACGCGCGTCTTTGATCACTCAGGTCGAGGAGATGATCGACGAGCAGCCGGAAGAAGCGGTGCGGGCCATCCGCGCCTGGCTCCAGAACCAAGACTAGAGGCCGCTAGATGAGTTCGCTCAAGGATATGGATCAGATCAGCGGGCCAGAAAAGGTCGCGATCTTGATGCTGACGCTCAGCGAGGAGCATGTCGGTAAGCTGTTTGCCAATCTCGAGATCGACGAGATCAAGGAAATCTCGCAGATCATGTCGGTGCTCGGCTCCATCGACGCGGCGCTGGTCGAGCATTTGCTTCGCCAGTTCGGCGAATCGATGGCCAACGGCGGTAAGCTAGTCGGCAGTTTCGAGACGACCGAGAAACTGCTCGAGAAGTTTCTCGACCAGGACCGGGTCGGCATGATCATGGAGGAGATCCGTGGCCCCGCCGGTCGCACGATCTGGGACAAGCTCGGCAACGTCAACGAAGCGGTCCTCGCCTCCTATCTCAAGAACGAATATCCGCAAACCGTGGCCGTGGTCCTCTCCAAGATCAAGCCGGACCATTCCTCCCGTGTCCTTATCCACCTGCCTGAAGATTTCGGCATGGAGGTGGTGATGCGGATGCTGCGCATGGAAACGGTGCAAAAGGACATTCTGGCCGACGTTGAAAAAACCCTGCGCTCGGAATTCGTCAGCACTCTCGCCCGCACCCAGCGCCGTGACAATCACGAGGTCATGGCCGAGATTTTCAACTATTTCGACCGGACGACCGAAACCCGATTTATCGGCATGCTCGAGGAGCGGAACAAGGAGAGCGCGGACAAGATTCGCAATCTCATGTTCACCTTCGACGATCTGAACAAGCTCGACGATGCCGGCGTTCAGGTCCTGATGCGCAATGTCGGCTCCGACGTCCTCGCCCTCGCGCTCAAGGGTACCGGCGAAAAGCTTCGCGAGCAGTTCACCAAGAACATGTCCGAGCGGGCGGCGAAGATCCTGCGCGAGGATATGGACAGTCTAGGCCCCGTCCGCCTGCGCGACGTCGAGGAGGCGCAAAGCACGCTGGTCACCATCGCCAAGGACCTTTCGGCGAATGGCGAGATCATGCTTTCGGACGGCAAAGAAGACGAGCTGGTCTACTGATGACGGACCAGACACTCTTCGCCGTTCGCTACGATGGCGCGGCCGAGGCCCCGCCGAGCGAAGCCAGCCCGATGGTGCCGCCCGGAAGAATCTTTCGATCCTTCGGCGAGCCTCAGGCACCGGCGGCAACCGAGCCGCCAGCGGCAGACCGGGGCGATGTCGAGACGGGCCTGGCCTTCAGCGAAGCCGAATTGGGCTCGCTCCTCGCTTCGGCTGCCTGGCGTGCTCGCCGCGACGCCTTCGACGAGATCGACGCCTCCGGAGCCGCGGCCCAGAGCCGGTGTTTGGCAACCCTCCAAGCGCTGCTGGTCGGTCTTGATCAAGACTATCGCCGCCTCGTCGCCGACAACGCCTCCCAGCAGGCGGATCTAGCCCTCATCATTGCCCAGGCGATCGTGCCCCGCGCCCTCGAGAAAGCGCCGCTCGACGATCTCATGCCGATGATCGAAGAGGTGCTTTCCGGGCTCATGACGCAGCCTCACATTCGCATCGCCGTTGCGCCGGCGCTGGCAGACGAGCTCGAAAATCAGATCGCTTCGCTGGCGACCCCGGCCTCGATTATCGCGAAGGTCGAGGTCACGGGCGATGCTGCGATCAAACCAGGCGATGTTCGTCTGTCCTGGGATCAGGGCCACGCCCGACGCGACCACCGGGCCCTGACCGAGCAGGTGATGGCGATCGCCAACAGCCTCCTTTCACCGCCCGCGAACAGCGAGCCAAACCTCCCCGTCGAGCCGATCGAGGAAGCCGATCATGAGTGATCAAGACCAGACCTCCACCGACCAGGAAATCGAGCTCGGCATGCCGACGCTGAGCGAGACGAAGGAGAGCGATCTGCCTGCGGACAGTGAGCAGGAGTCCTGTCCCTCGGCGGACCTCAGCGCCGTCTACGACATCCCGGTTCAACTGGCCGCGGTTCTCGGCAAGACCTCGATGCCGGTCAGCCATCTCTTGCGCCTGGGCCGCGGTGCCGTGGTCGAGCTCGACCGGCGGGTCGGTGAGCCGATCGACATCTACGTCAACAATCGTCTGGTCGCCCGCGGCGAGGTGATGGTTGTCGACGACCATCTCGGCGTGACGATGACCGAAATCATCAAGAGCGAGCAGTAGGCCGCGACCGCCATGGCATCCGCACTCCGCCCCGGCTTTTTCGGACGCACCTCGTCCGTGCTCACCAGCGCGCTGGGCTTTGGCGGCAGCCTTGGCCTTCTCGGCGTGGTGGTGATGCTCGGCACGCCGCCCTTGACGATCCTGGACCCTCTTTCGGCGGGTTTGGTCATCGGTGGCACCATTGCCGTCAGCCTCGCCAGTTTTTCGCTCGAGGACGGATGGCAGCTGCTCCGCTTGCTCGGCGCCGGCCTCGCCGGAAAGCAGCCATATCCGGAAGTCGCCGCCCAGGATTTCGTCCGCCTCGCCGGCAGTCTTCGGGCCCAGGATCATCACGCCTTCGAGGCAATGGCCGGGCGGCTCGGGGACCGGGTTCTGCTGTCCAAGGGCTTGCGGTTGATCGCCGACAATCGTGACGCGGCCGAGATCAACACCCTGCTTTGCCGCCAGGCCACCGCGTCGCACGGGCGCAACAAGCGGGCGGTGGATCTGATCAACCGGGCGGCCGAGGTGGCGCCGGCCATGGGGCTGATCGGCACGCTTCTGGGTTTGGTCAAGCTGTTGGGGCAGCTCGAGGATCCGACGCAGATCGGCCCCGGCATGGCACTGGCGCTGCTGACCACGCTTTACGGCGCGATCCTGGCGCACATGGTGCTGGTGCCATTAGCGCTCCGCCTGGAACACTTCATCGAGACCGACCGGGTACTCAACGAATGCGAGCGGCTGACCGTGGATGCCGTCCGCCGGCGCGGCAATTCCCGCCTGCTCGAAGCGGAACTGAACACGCTTCTGCCGCCCGATCGGCAGATCATCTCTCTCGACTAACGAAGCGCATCGGCGCTTTTGAAGGAGCATTGACGTGCGGGTTTTGATTATCGGGGCGGCGAACGATCAGCTCGACATCGCCCATATCGAAGCGAAGCGGAAGGGGGCCACGGTTGACCGGGAGGTAACGGTCGATCGGGCCTTGGCCGCTCTTCGCGCCGGCCGTGGCGCCGACGTTGTGTTGGCGGATGCCCGGGATGATATCGCCGGCCTCATTCGAAGCCTCCAAGACGAGCGTTTTCATCTGCCGGTGATCGCCTACGGGATCGAGCTGGATGCCAGCGTCGCGGTCCGGGCGATCCGGGCCGGCGCCCAGGAATTTCTGCCGCTGCCGCCTGACGCCGAACTCATCCAGGCGATGCTTGAGGCGGTGAGCGAAAGCAGCAGCACCATCATCGCTTCCGATCCCTCGATGGTGGCGGTGGTCGAACTGGCAAGGCAGATCGCACCAGCCGACGCCAGCGTGCTGATCACCGGCGAAAGTGGCACCGGCAAGGAGGTGATGGCACGATTCGTCCATGACAACAGCCGCCGCAAGGACAAGGCCTTCGTCTCGATCAACTGCGCCGCCATTCCAGATCACCTGCTGGAATCTGAGCTGTTCGGTCACGAAAAGGGTGCCTTCACCGGCGCCACGGCGCGCCGGGTCGGCAAGTTCGAGGAAGCGGACGGCGGCACCTTGCTGCTGGACGAAATCAGCGAAATGGATCCAAGGCTCCAGGCCAAGCTCTTGCGCGCTCTCCAGGAGCGCGAGATCGATCGCGTCGGCGGCAGCCGGCCGGTCAAGGTCAACATTCGGGTCCTGGCGACGAGCAATCGCGATCTCGAGCGAGCCGTGGCCGAAGGAAGCTTCCGCGAGGACCTTCTGTTCCGGCTGAATGTGGTCAATTTGGATCTGCCGCCGCTCCGCGAGCGACCCGCCGACCTCCCTGCCCTGGCCGCGCATTTCGTCACCAAACACAGTGAGGCCAATGGGGTGGCACCGAGACCCCTCAGCGAGGCGGCGGCAAACAAGCTCCGGCGACATGGTTGGCGCGGCAATGTTCGCGAACTTGAGAACTGCATGCATCGGGCGGTGCTGGGCGCCCGGGGTGACATGATCGACGAAGACGCGATCCTCTTCCAGGGCAAGACCGCCAAAGCCACGCCGCCCGTGTCCGGCGCCCTGGTGGGTCAGACCGTCGCCGATGTCGAGCAGAAACTGATCCTCGACACGCTCGAGCACACGCTCGGCAATCGAACCCAGGCCGCCACCATTCTCGGCATATCGATCCGAACGCTGCGCAACAAGCTCAAGCAGTATGGCGACATGGGCCTCGCCGTTCCTCCCGCCGAAAACCGGATCTGAGCCACCATGAACGCGATCGCCGCCTTCGATCACCGCCGGTTCTTGGCCATTCTCGTCGAGCTATCCGGTCAGCGGGACATTCTCCTGGCGCTGGGCGTCATCGGCATCCTCGTCGTTCTGATCCTGCCGCTTCCAGGCTTTATGCTGGATCTCATGCTGGCGATCTCGATCACCTTTTCGGTGATGGTGCTGCTGACCTCCCTGTTCATCACCAAGCCGCTCGAGTTCAACGCGTTTCCCACCGTCCTATTGATCGCGACCATGCTCCGGCTGTCGTTGAACTTGGCGTCGACCCGCCTGATTTTGGCCCACGGTCATGAAGGCCCCGACGCGGCCGGCCAGGTCATCGAAGCCTTCGGCGGTTTCATCATGCAGGGCAATTTCGTTATCGGAATCATCGTCTTCGCCATCCTGGTGATCGTTAATTTCGTGGTCATCACCAAGGGATCCGGGCGGATCGCCGAGGTCGCCGCCCGGTTCTCCCTGGACGCCATGCCGGGAAAGCAGATCGCCATCGACAGCGACCTTTCCTCGGGCCTGATCGACGAGGCCACGGCGAAATCCCGCCGCCGCGAGCTCGAAGAGGAAAGCGCCTTCTACGGGGCCATGGACGGCGCCGCCAAATTCGTCCGCGGCGACGCCATCGCCGGCCTTCTGATCACCTTCATCAATCTCCTGGGCGGGCTCATCATCGGCGTCGCCCAGATGGGCATCTCGCTCAGCGAAGCGGGCCAGAGCTACACGCTTCTGACGGTCGGCGACGGTCTGGTCTCCCAGATCCCGGCCCTGATCGTGTCGACGGCTGCCGGTCTTCTGGTCTCCAAGGCCGGCGTTTCCGAACGGGCCGATGTCGCCTTGTTCGAGCAGTTCGGTGCTCACCCCCGGGCCTTCGGTGTTGCCACCGGTCTTCTGGTGATCCTGGCCGTGCTCCCCGGCCTGCCGCCAATGCCATTTCTCATTCTGGCGGCGGGCACTGGTGCGATAGCTTGGTTTGCCCGCAACAAACCGGCGACGAGCGCGGAAGGCGGTCAATCACTGCCCGCAACGGCCGCGTCGGCGCCGGAGAAGAGCGATCAGCCGGCCGAAGAGCCGATCAGCTCGAGCCTGGCCATGGACGCGCTGCGGCTGGAACTGGGCTACGGCCTTCTGCCCTTGATCAGCGAGGGCCAGGGCCCGCGACTGACGGATCAGATCAAGGCCTTGCGGCGTCAGCTCGCGGCTGACCTTGGTTTCGTCATGCCGTCTGTACGTATTCAGGACAATATCCAGCTGCCGGCCAACACTTACGTGGTTCGGGTCAAGGAGTTGGAGGCGGGCCGTGGTGACGTGCGTCCGGGCCAGCTTCTGGCCATGGATCCCCGGGGCGAGCCGATCGAACTGCCGGGGGAGGAAACGACCGAGCCGACCTTTGGCTTGCCTGCCATGTGGATTCGCTCGGCTCTGCGGGACGAGGCCCATTTCCGCAACTACACGATCGTCGATCCGGCGACCGTGATCACCACCCATGTGACGGAACTGGTGAAAGACAATCTGGCGGAACTGTTGAGCTTCGCCGAGGTGCAGAAATTGCTGAATGATCTGGACGATGACTACCAGAAGCTTTTGAGCGATCTGGTTCCGTCCAAGGTGACGGCGAATGCGATCCAACGGGTTCTTCAAGGCCTACTCGCCGAACGGGTTTCGATCCGCGATCTGCCATTGATCTTGGAGGCGATCGGCGAAGTCGCCGGCAGCACCCAGAGCGTCACCGTGATGATCGAGCATGTTCGGGCCAAGCTCGCCCGGCAGATCAGCAACGCCGTTACCAGCGAGGCCGGCTATGTGCCGATCGTGACATTGTCGCCCGAGTGGGAGCAGACCTTCACCGAAGCGCTGGTCGGTCAGGGCGAGGAGCGACAGCTGGCGATGGCGCCGAGCAAGCTGCAGAGCTTCATTCAGACCATGCGCGACGTGTTTGAGAAACAAGCCATGCAGGGCGAACTGCCGATCCTGGTCACGACCCCGGGTGTCAGACCCTATGCCCGCTCGTTGATCGAACGGTTCCGGCCCTCAACGGTGGTGCTTTCGCAAAACGAAATTCATCCGAAGGCAAGGCTACGAACCTTGGGTCAGGTTTGAAGGTGCGTTGTCTGGTTGCGATAGTCGCCGAGCCTGAACGGTGAGCACGATCGCCCATGGCGGTTCCTCCGGATCCGCTGGCCCTGCAGCACTCGATCGGTTGATCACGGCGGGCAAGGCGAAAACGGTGGTCGCCACCGTTCTGGCCCGCCAAGGTTCGACGACCCTACTGGAGATTGCCGGTCTCAAGGTCAAAACCGACGATCCGGTCGATCTCAAGCCCGGCGCGCGATTGACGGTTGCCTGGTCCGAGCCTCGAGCAACCGCCTCCGCTGCCAAAGGCGGCGCGGTAACGACCGCCAAAGTCCTCGGCGAGAATGGCGTTAGGCTCGAGGCGCCCCGCAGCCTGACGCTTGAGATCGAAACCCAAAACGTCGACAGGGCGGAGCCAGCCAAAACCAAGCCGCCTATGACGCTGCATCTGTCGCCTCTGCACTCGGACGTGGCGCGGAACAACTCATCCATTCAGGTGAAGGCACGCCTTATCCAGCTCAATGTTTCCGAGCCGGAAGCCGAAGGGAGTATCGGAGCTGACAAAAACCAGGGCACGCGATCGGACGTAAAGCCATCACCGATCCCGACGGGCGAGCGCGGTGCTCTGGAGACACAGCAAACCGAGAGAAACGCAACCAGGGCATCCGCTCTAACTGCCGGTGCGAACACTGCAATCAGCCTGGTCCCCAAGCGCCCGGCAGCTCCGGCGCAGACCGCTGAGCGACCGGCCGCCGGAACCGACCTCCGCTCAACCGCCGGCAACAATCCAGGCGAAACGCTACCGGCAGCAAAGAAACCGACCAAGGCCCCGTCACAGTCTCTGGTCGCGAGCACGTCAAACCAGGCCGGGCCGAACGCCAGCCCATCCGGGCCGTCATCCCCGTCCAAGCCAGTGACTGGCGGCGGTCAGATACCACGGGCCGAGCTGTCGACGGTCGGCGGCGCCAAAGCCGTCGAACCGTCACCGGATATCGCGCCGACAAAAATCGCCGCTAAGGCCAGAGAGACACCGCAAGCCGAAGGGCCACGAAGAACGCCAGACTTGTCGGCGCACGGAAACCAAAAACCCCGTCCTGCTGCTCCAATGACGACCGCAACTGCCTATGCCGACCATGGGCTCCGCCCGTCGCCTGCCGGGGCGGCACCGGCAGCGATACCGCCGAACCAAACCGTCCAGGCTGTGATCATCGGCAGCGATCCGATCGGCAGGCTCTTGTTGAATATTGGCGGTGACACTTGGCGTTTAGAGGCGCCACGGCTCAATCTGCCGCCGGGATCGGTCCTCGATGTCAGGAGCTCGCCGTCGACAGCGGTACAGGAGGGTGTCGCCGGCACCGGTTCTTGGCGCGCAGACAGGACCGGTCCTTCAACAAACATGCCGCTCCCCGACCTCGGCGACGACTTCGCCAAGCGAGCCTGGGATTTGCTTTTGTCGATGAGTTCGTCGTCGCCGGAAAACGATCCCGGCCTGGAGACCGCCCGGCCCGGGGCTGGGGACGGTCATCAGCCGGCCGCGGCAGAGACCGCGCCTTCCGCCTGGCGGCAGATCGTGCTGCCCGTCCTGGGCGGTCTCCTGGGCGATGCAATCCGCATCAGTTGGCAAGAGCAGGGTGATCAGGAAAGTCACGGTAGCGGCGATCGCGACAAAAAACCGTCTAAGCGAGCCCTGTTCGACGTGACCTTCGAGGCGCTGGGACGGGTTCAGATCGAGGTCGTCGGCAACGAGGAAGCGGCCCGGGTGATGGTCCGAACGGAGCGGGCTCTCCCCCAGCCGTTGCGCGACGATCTAAGGCATGTGCTGGAAGAAGCGAGACGGGTGGCGGGGTGGCAGGCGGACCTGGCCTTTCACGTCGACCGGCCCGTGGAAATCCCGTTCGTTCGCTTCACAGAACCCGTTTTGGCCTGACCGACGACGGCTCACTTCGTCTTGACCGCCGAAAATGTCTCTAAATCGTGCGGTCGTCACACCTCTTTGGATCAGCTCAATCGTACCGTGGTCGTGGGTCCTTGGTAGCAACCCTTGACGCCCCTGGACGGGACCGATCATCATCCCAACTGGCGGCTGACGCATTTACTTTTATGAAGGACAAGCTTTTGAGTCGTCTTGACCGCAATATTGAGCGCGTGATCGCCATGCGTGCTTGCCTCAACGATCTCATGGCGCGCATTGCCTCGGTTGAAGGTCCGATCGTTGAGCTGGGTCTGGGTAATGGTCGCAGCTTTCACCACCTGCGCGAACATATGCCGAATCGGGAAATTTTCGTCTTCGAGCGGCAACCAACGGCGCATCCCAACTCGACGCCGGACGAAAGCCATCTCATCGTCGGCGATTTGGAGGACACGCTTCCCGGCGCGCTCGGGCTTCTACCCGGCCAGGCGGCGCTGCTCCACAGCGATATCGGTACAGGCGACCAGGAACGAAACGCTAAGATCGCCCGGTGGTTGTCGACCCAAATCCCCGGTCTGGTCCGGTCGGATGGGTTTGTCGCTTACGACCAGAAACTGAACCACACCAAGCTCGAGCCCCTGGCCTTAACGCAAGGATGCGCGACAGATAGCTACATCATCT
>JBHJGP010000029.1:0-92587 GCA_050331695.1 Geminicoccaceae bacterium | reverse complement strand
ACATAGACCAGGGTCAGAACCGTAACGCCCTTGTCATCATGCCTGCGACCCGGCTCGCGGGTCGCCTCACCCTGGTCAGAGCGCATCACGGCACGGATGATCACGACCAGCGAGAGCAGCGCGATGATGCCCGCCGTCGCTTGGGGCATGGGCGCGGAGCCCAACGGCTCGAAGGTGCCGGGCGGCAGGCCCTGGGTTTTCCACAAAACCACGCCCGCGAGGACGATAAGGCAGAGCGATACAGCGATATCGACCCACCGATCGACCGGCTCGTTCATGAAATCGGTTCCCGCTGGCAGCGAAGACGGACCGGATCAACCGGCCCGTCTCGACGCAAACCCTATTTTTGCGCCGCCTGTTTGGCGACCGGCTCGATCCGGGCCCAGGTCTCGTCAAGGCTCGCCTGCAGAGCCTCGCCCTTGAGGAACACAGGCGCGAAAGCCTTGCTGTCGTAGAACTCGACGATCTGATCGGTCTCGCTCGCCTGCTCGAGAGCGTTGGCCATGCCGTCGACCGCCTCCTGCGGCGTGCCCTTCGGCGCGAACCACCAGCTGTCGATGCAGAACTCCATGTCTCGGCCGAGCTCTTTCACGGTCGGCAGATCGGGCAGCTTCTCCAAGCGATCAGGGCCGGTGTAGGCCAGCGCCATGATCTGCGCCTCGGGGTTGTCGCTGCCATCCGGGAGCTTGGTGAAGTTCAGGACCTCGGCGCCGGAAAGAACGGTCGCGTTGGTTTGGGCGCCGGTGAGCGCCGTGTAGTTGGCGGTGCCGCCGCCGATCTGAACGAAGCGGAATTTGGCGCCGGGCTCCGTGTTCTGCAGCATGATCCCGGCCATGTGGTTGATTGCACCCAGATTGGCGCCGAAGATCAAGCTGTCCGGCTCGGCCGCCGCCTGCTCCAAGAGCTGATCGACGCTGTCAATACCGCTGTCTTTGCGGACCATCGGCAGGACACAGAATTGGCCGGTGGCGGCGACGGGCTCGAAGTCGCGGTAGCCGAAATCGAAAAGGCCGCCGCCTTCGCCGCCCATGAGCGCGATGTGCACGACCAGGAAGTTGTAGCCATCCGGCTCGGCTTCCATCACCTGGCGCGAACCGATCGAAAAATGGCCGCCGACATTGATGATGGTTGCCGGCTGGGGCAGGAGGTCATTCTCCTGAATGGCAATCTGAAACGCTCGGGCCACCTGATCGGAGGTGCCGCCGGCCTTGAAGGGGACGACGATCTTCACCGGTTTTTCGGGCCAGGCGGCCTCGGCCCCACCGGCCAGACCGGCACCCAGCATCAAGGCCGCCAGCGCGGCGACCGTGGTTCTCTTTGTCATGGTTCTGCCTCCCGTTTTTCTTGAAAAGAGATCGTCTATCCGGCGGCCGCCTCGCTCCAGCCATTGGGTTCAGCGACCAACTCGCGGCAGTGAGCACCGATCATATCGATCAATGCCCGTGCCGCCGGATTGGGTTCGAGGCCGCGGCGGGTCATGACACCGGCGCGCCGGGCCCAAAAGGCTCCCTCGATCGCCAGGGGCGCAATTCTGGCGACGTTTTGCGCCTTCAAATGGGCGACCGCGTGAAAACTCAGATAGTCGCTCTGGTCCATGAGCTGGAGTTTGGTCGCGACGATATCTGTCTCGATCATCGGCTGCGGCGCCGGCAGACCGGCGGTCGCGAACAACACACCCAGCCGGCTGACCAGGTGGGTCGAAGGGCTGGGCAGGATCCAAGGGTAATCCAGAAGATCGGCAAGTTGGACCTGACGCCGGCACCGCAGCGGATGGGCCCTATCGGCGATGACGTGATACTCGTCGGTCATCAACGGTATCCGCACCAGATCCAACTCGGCACCTTCAGGCGGCAGAGCCGCGACCACGAGATCAAGTGAGCCCGAGCGCAAGCGCTCCTTCAACGCATCGTCGAGACCGCCCGCGATCTGCAACTTCACCCGGGGATGATCGCCGCGGAACCGGCGCAGCACGTCGGGAACGATCCGCGCCATGAAGGACGGGCCGGCGCCCAGACGGACGAGGCCGGCCGTGCCCTGGCGAAGCGCGTCCAATTCGGACTGCGCCTCGACCATGCTGGCCCGGAACATCCGCGCATGGCGCCGGAAGGACTGGCCGTAGACCGTGAGCTCGACGCCCCGTGACCGGCGATCGAAGAGACTGACCCCTGTCTCATCCTCCAACCGGCGAACCGCCTTGGTCAGAGCCGGCTGGGTGAGGCCCAGCTTGCGCGCGGCCCCGCGCAGGCTGCCTTCCTCCGCCACCGTCAGGAAATAGTCGATGTTGCGGAGCTCCACCCGAGCTATTCCTCGAAGTTATCGCTTAGCTTCCCATTAGTGCTTGCTACCAACGGCCCATGCTTGTCAATATCCAAAGGCGATAACCGAACAGACCTTCAAACAGGCATCGGGAGTATCAGGGATGGACAAATGGGGTGCGATCACCCGGCGCTCGCTCGCCGGTGCCGCCATGGCCCTCAGCCTCGGCTTTGCCGCCGGCGCGGAAGCCGCGTTTCCGGAAAAGCCGATCAAGGTCGTGGTGCCGACCCAGGCCGGCGGCGGCATGGATTCCGTCGCCCGGATCCTGCAGCGCTATTTCGAGGAAAGCGGCGCACTCGGCACCAAGATGGTCGTGGTCAACATGCCGGGCGCCGGCGGCACCGTCGGCACCCGGGCGATCAAGGAGTCCGAGCCCGACGGTTACACCGTGGGGTTCTGGCATGAAGGCCTGATCACCTCGGGCGCCATGGGCGTGGCCGACTACAATCACGAGGCCTTTGAGCTGCTCGGCGCCACCGGCTATGGCGATCTGGGCTTCGGGGTCAGCAGCAACTCGCCCTATCAGACCTTCGACGAGCTGATCGAAGCCGCGCGGGAAAATCCGGACAGTGTTAAATGCGCGACCAATATCGGCCTGCCCGTTCATTTCGTGCCACTGATGGTCCAGGACGCCGCTGATGTCGAATTCCGCTACGTGCAGGTAGGCGGCGGCGCCAAGCGCTTTCCGTCCGTGGTCGCCCAACACACCGATTTCGCCATCTTCGGTGCCACCGAGTTCATCAAGTGGGGCGATGCCGATCTGAAACCGATCATCCTGTTCTCCGAGGAACGGCTACCGCAGCTTCCGGACGTGCCGACGGCCAAGGAGAAGGGCATCGATATCGTCGCCAAGGCCAACCGCATTTGGCTGACGCCAAAGGGAACGCCTCAGGAAGCGGTCGACCATATCGTGGCTGCGCTCAGAACCGCCATGGCCGATGAAGCGGTGATCGCGGAGTTCGAGGGGCTGGGTCTTGCGCCCGTCTTCGTCGAGCCGGATGCGATCCGGAGTGAGCTCGATTGGTGGAACGAGAAGGCGACGCCGCTGGTGGAAACAGCGAAGACGCTCCAGCAATAGGCCGGGCGTACGGCCTGAGCGATGTGGCGGCGGCTCTGGCAGCGTTCGGTCCGGCGGGCGGACCTGATCCTGGCCCTTGGGGTGATCGGCTTCGCCACCCTTCTCTATGTCGAAGCGCTGAAGGTGCCGCCGCCCTTTTTCGATCCCCTAGGCTCAGCGGCGGTGCCGAAATTCGTCGCCGTGATCCTGATCGTTCTGGCGCTGATCGTCGCCTTTCCGTTCAGCAGACCGCGAGAGGAGGCTTCTGAGCCCGAGCAGCCGGTCAGAAGCGGATCGCCGATAACCGCACTCGGCAGCGTTGCGGTCGCCGTGGCGTACGTCGGCTCGATGCAGGCCGGCATCCTCAGCTTCGCCCAAAGCTCGTGTTTGTTCATCGTCGCGCTCGGTGCCATGCTTGCCCGCGGTCGACCGATGATGCTTGCCGTGCTGGTGCCTGCCGCCCTGATCGTCGGTTTCGGACTGAACCATCTGTTTACGCAGGTTCTGTTCATCGACCTGCCGCAGGCTTCGATCTTCGACGCCGGCCCAGACGATGGCTGAGCTAGGTGACGCACTTCTCTACGTTCTCCAGCCCTGGCCTTTCTTCTACGTTCTCTTAGGCACGGCGCTCGGAATCTTCGTCGGCGCCATCCCCGGACTCACCGGCGGCATGCTGATCACGCTCACCATGCCGCTCACCTTCTACATGGACAGCACGCTGGCGCTGGTGATGCTGATCGCCATGTATGTCGGCTCGGTCTCGGGCGGGTTGATCAGTGCGACCCTGCTCAAGATGCCGGGCACACCGTCATCGGTGATGACCACCTTCGATGGCTATCCCATGGCCCAGCAGGGCCACCCCGAACGAGCACTCGCGCTCGGCATCGGCGCGTCGCTGATCGGCGGCATGATCGCCGGCGTCTTCCTGGTTTTGCTTTCGCCGCCTTTGTCGCGCTGGGCGATGACCTTCTCGCCCTGGGAATATTTCACCATGGTGCTGATGGCGATCGTCCTGATCGCCTCGATCAGCCAAGGCAGCATGGTCAAGGGTCTGATCGCCGGCTTCATGGGCATGGCGCTCTCGATGCCGGGGCTCAATGAATCGGATGGCCAGCTCCGATTGACCCTGGGCTTTCAGGTGCTGAATGACGGCTTCAAGCTGTTACCGGTGCTGCTCGGCGTTTTCGTGATGAGCCAGATCATCAAGGAAGCCTATGAGGTCGGCAAAAAGCCGGTTTCGCTCAAGCTCGGCACCAGCCGCGTGCTGGTCGGCTTCAACGAATGGCGCCGGCACATCTGGAACATCCTCCGCTCCGGCGTGATCGGCACCTGGATCGGCATCTTGCCCGGGGTCGGCGCCAGCATCTCGGCGATGGTCGCCTATGTCACGGCTAAGAATTTTTCGAAGACGCCGGAAAAATTCGGCACCGGCCACGAAGAAGGGATCATCGCCTCGGAATCCGCCAACAACGCCAATGTCGGCGGTGCGCTCATCCCCCTGATCACGATGGGCATTCCCGGCAGCCCGATCGACGCGATCCTGCTCTCGGCCCTGATCCTGCACAACATTCAGCCGGGACCGATCCTGTTCCTGACCAATGGCAGCTTCGTCTGGGCTCTGATCGCCGCCTATCTCGTGGCCAACATCCTCATGTTCTTGATCATGACCGTGTCGGTCCGCTGGATCGCGCGGCTTATCGTGTTCGACAAGGCGATCCTCTTACCAATCATCTTCGTCAGCTGCGTGGTCGGCGCCTATGCGCTCAGCAACCGGATGTACGACGTCTGGGTCGTGATCGTGTTCGGCGTGATCGGTTTCTTCCTGGACCGCGCCAAGGTGCCGCTCGGGCCCTTCGTTATCGGCTTCGTGCTCGCCCGCATCTTCGAGGGTGAGCTCCGCTCCAGCCTGCAAATGTCCGATAGCGGCATTTGGGGGATCTTCGATCGCCCGATCGCCACCAGCTTTCTGGTCATTTCGCTGGCCATGCTGATCTGGCCGTTCATCCAGACCTGGCGCCAGCACCGCAAGGAGACGATCCAATGAAGAAGAACGTTCTGTTCATCATGTCCGATGAGCACAGCAAGCGGGTGGCCGGCTGCTACGGCAACGAGGTGGCGCGAACGCCGAACATGGACCGGCTCGCCGCCGAGGGCACGCTGTTCGAGAACGCCTATACCAACTGTCCAATTTGCGTGCCGGCGCGGGCCAGTTTCGCCACCGGCCGCTACGTCCACGAGATCGGCCACTGGGATAACGCCTTTCCCTATCACGGCAGCCCCCCGTCATGGGGCCATCATCTTTCTAAGCTGGGGCACCGGGTCGATTCCATCGGTAAGCTCCACTACCGAGGCTCCAACGATCCGAACGGTTTCGACAATGAAATCCTGCCGCTGCATGTGCTTCAAGGCCGGGGCGACCTCCAGGGCATGCTCCGAAGCCCGCCTCCCCCGCGGACCAGCACCAAACAATTGGCGGCGGACGCCGGTGAGGGCGAGAGCACCTATATCAAATATGATCGGGACATTCGAAACGCGGCCTGTGATTGGCTGAGACAATCAGCAATCGGGAACAGAGAAAGACCTTGGGTTCTGTTCGTTTCCTTCGTTTGTCCGCACTTTCCCCTGATGGCGCCGTCCGAGTTTTTTCGTCTTTTTCCCCTCGCCGGCATGCCTCTGCCGCGACTCCGCGAGCAGGACGAATTCCCGGATCATCCGGTTCTCAGAAAGCTTCGCGAAGTCCAGGACTATGAGGATCATTTCAAGGATGAGGACCATGTGCGCACGGCGCTCGCCGCCTATTACGGCATGGTCAGCTTTCTCGACGACAATATCGGCCGGATCCTGTCGACGTTGGACGAAAGCGGTCTCACCGACGACACGCTGGTGGTCTACACCTCGGACCATGGCGACAATCTCGGCACCCGGACCTTCTGGGGCAAATCCAACATGTATGACGAGAGCGCCGGCATCCCGCTGGTCTGCAAGGGTGAGGGCTTCGAGCCCGGAGCCCGGATCGCGACACCGGTTTCCCTGATCGACGGTTACCCGACCATCTGCCATGGCCTAGGCGCCGAAACGCCGGGTGATCTGCCGGGGCGCCCGCTCCACCACATCGCCAAAGGCGCGGAGCCGGACCGCACGGTTTTCTCCGAATATCACGCCGTCGCATCGATCACCGGCATCTTCATGGTCCGTTTCGGCCGGTACAAATACGTCCACTATGTCGGATATCGCCCGCAGCTCTACGATCTTGAGGCCGACCCCTTCGAGACCCGCGACCTCGCCCTCGAGGCAGGCCATGAAACGGTCCTTGCCGAGGGCGAACACCGTTTGTGGCAGATCTGCGATCCCCAGGCCGTCAGCGCCCGGGCCTTCGCCGATCAAAGGCGGCGTATCGACGATTTCGGCGGCGAGGAGAAAGTTCGCTCGCTCGGCAGCTACCCCTACACCCCAGCGCCGGGTGAAGCGCCCAGGATTTCGGGCGCCGGCGACTGACCGCGTATGCCTAGTCTTCTGTTCCTGTTCTCCGACCAGCACGCCCAGCGGATCGCCGGCTGCTACGGCGATCCCGTCGTTCAGACACCCCATCTCGACCGCTTGGCGAGCGAGGGCGTGACATTCGACAACGCCTATACAACCGCGCCCCTGTGCACGCCTGCGCGGATGGCGATGCTGGCGGGTCAGTACAGTTATCGGATTGGCTGTTGGACCAATTCGGACGTGTTGGCTTCCGATGTGCCGACCCACGCTCACAGCCATGGTGCCGCCGGCTACCGCCCGACCCTGGTTGGCCGGCTCCACGCCGTCGGCCCGGACCAGCTTCATGGCTATGCCGAGCGGCTGGTCGGCGACCACAGCACCAACTGGCCCGGTGGCAAGGCCCACAGCCTGGGCGTGTTGGATCGCACGAACGATCCGTTCCGGGTGAGCATCGAGCGCTCCGGTCCCGGCCAATCCTCCTACGAGGTCAAGGACCGGGACGTGTTGAACGCCGCGCTCGCCAAGCTCGACCAGTCGGCGGCGGAGAAAAAACCGTTCGCGATGACGGTCGGCCTGATGCTGCCGCACCAGCCTTACGTCTGCTCGAAGGACGATTTCGCGCTCTACGATGACAAGGTTGGCCCGCCGCGCCTCGAGCCGCCAGGGGCCAATGCCGAGCACCCATACCTTCGAGCCTGGCGCGATCACACCGGCTCGCTCGATCTCCCCGACGAATGGCAGCACCGCGCGCGGGCCGCCTATTACGGGCTCACCACCGCGCTCGATCGAACCGTCGGCCAGATCCTGGACAAGCTGGACGCGTTGGGTCTGAGCGAGGACACGCTCGTCATCTACGCCTCGGATCACGGCGATCAGCTGGGCGAACGCGGCCTCTGGTGGAAACAGACCTTCTACGACCAATCCTTGAAGATACCGTTGATCATGCGATGGCCGGAACGCCTGCCAGCCGGCGAGCGACGCTCCAGCGTGGTCAATCTCTTGGACGTTACCGCGACCATGATCGATGCACTCGGCGCGCCACCCCTGCCCCGTGGCCAGGGTCGCAGTCTGTTGGCTATGGCGAGTGACGAAAGAACGCCGTGGATCGACGAAACCTTCGCCGAATACTGCACCGACGGTGTCGCCCGCTGGACCGGTGGCGCGCCGGTTCAGCAACGAATGCTGCGCACGGATCGCTACAAGCTCGTCTACTATCACGGCCAGCCCTGCCAGCTGTTCGACCTAGCGGATGATCCTGATGAACTGAACGATCTGAGCGCGTCGCCGGCCCACCGCTCGGTGCACGATACACTGCTCGCGAAAGTGCTGGCCGATTGGGATCCGGACCAAATTGCCCGCCGGATGGCGGCGAAAGTGGGGGACAAAAAACTGCTTTCCGATTGGGCCAAGGCTGTGGGTCCGGCTGAGGCCTTTCTCTGGCGGGTGAAGATGGAAGATAATTGGTTGGACGGGAGCCCACCTTGACGAGATCACCTCTGCTCGGGATCACCGTCATGCCCGAGTGGGTCCAGGCCGAAGGCACAGGCAAGGTGCTGGAAGGTCTCGAGCGTGCCGGCGCCAACGCGCTCGCCACCTCACCTTACGTGATGGCGCCGAGCGATGATCCGAGCGCCTCCCGGGAGCCACCTTCGGATGCCGGCGCCGGCAAGGTTCGGCTTCTCGACAGAGAGCTCTGGGGCCGGCGTGAGCTTCGCTTCATCACCGCCCCCAGTTTTTCGCCGGATTTCTCGCTCTATCATGGTCTTCGCTACCAGCCGCCACAGCCAGACCAGCTCACGGAGCGGGAGGGCGGGAAGGTCGAAGCCTTCCTGATTGCCGCGAAGAAGGCCGGTTTCGACGTTCAGCTCCAGGTCCAGGCGGCGATACCGCCCGGCTACCGCGTGCAGTCCGGCGGTCCGGTCGAGGAGGACTTGCCGCGCCTGCCCGACGGATCCACCCTCGACGGAAGAGTCGACAAGAACGCCAGTCTCGCCGCACCTGAAATTCGGGCCTATGCGGCGACACTACTTCGTGATCTCAGCCGCGCTTATCCAATGGTCGATGCCATCCGGATCGACTGGCCGGAATACCCGCCCTACAGCCTGGATGCCTGGTTTTTCGATTTTTCGGATCACGCGGTCCGAGCCGCCAAAACGCTCGGCAATGACATCGAAGCGCTTCGCAACCAGGCCCTACAACTGATCGATGAGCCCCGGCGGCTAATCGAAGAGCCCTGGGAGGCGTTGCCGGGCTTTCTGGAGCTCCGGCGGTTTAAGGCGGACCTGGTCGCATCGTTCCTTCGCCATTGCCGGGACGCTCTGCCCCCAAGGGTCCGGCTGATCGCCCACGCCTTCCCGCCCCCCTGGTCCACCCTTTCGGGCATGGATTTCTCGAGGATCAGCCAGATCGCAGACGAAATCGCGGTCAAGCTCTACACCATGCACTGGCCGATGATGCTCCGAGGCTATCTGGAGCGGATCGGCGGGGAGGACCCGGAAGAGCTGGCAAGCCGACTTCAACAGCTGTTCGACACCGGCGATGTTGGTCTGGAGCGGCTCCGCTACCCGGAACCGGATGAGCCGCATCCGGTGAGCACCGAAGCACAGAGCCGAAAAATTGGAGCTGCGCGGCAGCTGGCATCGATAGGCACGGTGCAAGCCGCAGCCCATGGCTACGGACCTCTGGAGGATTTTCGCATGCGGGCAGCAACGGCCTGGGCGGCATCGGACAAAAGACTTTGGATCAATCGCTACGGTTATCTTTCGGATCCCAAAATAGACGTTTTGGGAGCCTTGCCACGTTAAAGGACTGCCACCGATGGACTACACCACGCTCGGCAAAACCGGGCTCCGGGTCAGCGTCGCCGGTCTCGGCTGCGGCGGCAGCAGCCGGCTCGGCATGGGCTATGGCGGCAGCGGCGCGCAAGCGGCAGAAATCGTCCGAAAGGCTTTCGAGCTTGGGGTAACCTTCTTCGACACGGCTGAGGCTTACGGCACGGAGGAGGCAGTCGGTCACGGGCTTGCCGGCCTGGAGCGCCAGGACTTCGTGATTTCGACCAAATCACAGATCAAGAAAGAGGGTCGGCTGATCGGCGCCGATGAACTGATCCGAAGTCTCGAGCGCTCGCTCGAGCGGTTACGCCTCGATCATATCGACATTTTTCATCTGCACGGCGTCAGGCCCGAGCACTATGAGCATGCGCTCAGCCTTGTGCCTGCGCTGGAAAGGGCCCGGGAGCAGGGAAAAATCGGCCATATTGGTATCACCGAAACCTCGCCCCGGGATCCGAAGCATCTGATGCTCGGCCGGGCGCTGGGCGACGCGCCCTGGGCCGTAGTGATGGTCGCCTTTCACATGCTTAACCAGAATACCCGCGAGCTGATTTTTCCGCGTACCCGCGAGCGGCAGATCGGGACGCTGATCATGTTTGCGGTCCGGGCTATTTTCAGCCAGCCCGGACGGCTGCAGACCGTCATGAAGGCGCTGGCGAGGGAAGGAAAAATCCCGGACGCCTTGGCCGACCGCGAAGAACCGCTGGATTTTCTCGTCCATGACGGCGGTGCTCGAAGCGTGATCGATGCCGCCTACCGCTTCGCCCGCCACGAGCCCGGGGTCGATGTGGTCCTGTTCGGGACCGGCAATCCGGAGCACCTTGCGGACAATATCCGTTCGATCCTGAGCCCGCCTCTGCCCGACGACAACGTGGCGGAGCTCCATCGCCTGTTCGGCGCCCTGGAAGGCGTCGGCCTTGACCTGCCGGCGAACCGGCCGTGAGCAGGGCCATGCGCATCGTTGACGTCGAAGCGTTCGCGATCCGATCCCCGCCGCTGCCAGACGATCCCCGCCACCGCAACGTCGCGACCGCCGCTGGCAGCTTTTCGCAAGCGTTGGAGACCTGTCTTGTTCGGGTCGAAAGCGAGGACGGCGTCGTTGGCTGGGGCGAGGGCATGGCGCCGGTGGCTCCCACCGTCACCGCGACCATCTTGAACGATCTGGTCGGTCCACTTGTCCTCGGCCGAAACCCCTTCGAGCTCCGAGCCATCTGGCACGGGCTCTACGTTTCCATGCGCGAGCGGGGCCATACCACCAGCTTCTACATCGACGCTCTGGCGGCCCTTGACGGCGCCCTACACGATCTTGCCGGCAAGGTGCTGGGTGTGCCGGCTTACCAGCTTCTGGGCGGCCGCTTCCGGACAGAAATTCCGCTCTACGCCGCCGGCTTCGGCGGCGATACGCCCGAGCCGGTGGCGGCAACGGCCAAGGCGCTCGCGGACCAGGGTTATTCGGCGCTCAAGCTGCACCTCCGGGTCGGCAATGATCAAGTCGTTCGGATCGTCGAGGCGGTTCGGGACGCGGTCGGACATAAGACAAAGATCATGGTCGATGTGCACAGCTGGCGTTCGGTGTTCGAGGCGATGGCGCTGGGCCGCGAGTTGGAGAAGCGGGGCGTCACCTGGCTCGAGGCACCGACCGCGCCCGATGATCTCGAAGGTCAGGCGGAACTCACAAAACATCTGGATCTGGCGATCGCCACCGGCGAATGGTGGCGGACCGGCTACGAGTGGCGGGAAGCGATCCGGGCGCGCGCGTTCGACATCGCCATGCCGGATGTGGCGCGGGCCGGTCTCGGCGAGACGAAGCGCATCGCTGATCTGTACGAGACGTCCAATCTTCCCGTGTCGCCCCATGTCGGTGTCGGCGGACTGGTCGCCCAGGCGATGGCGATCCAATTGTCGGCGGCTCTTCCCAATCTGTACCTCCTCGAGCACTCGCCCCTGCACCAACCGGTCAAGCAGGCGGTCTCACCCTCCTTTCCGGAGCCCTCCGACGGCTTCTTCGAGGTCCCGGACGGTCCGGGTCTGAGCATCGACGTCGATGAGGCCGCCGTTCGCGAGATGACCATCGGCGGATCAACATGACCAAGTCCCCAAACATCTTGTGGTTTTGCACCGACCAACAACGCTTCGACACGATTGGCGCGCTCGGCAATGCTCACGTCTCGACACCGGTCATCGACGGGCTGGTGAAATCCGGCACGGCCTTTACTCACGCTTACTGCCAGTCGCCGATCTGCACGCCATCGCGCGCGAGTTTTCTGTCCGGTCTCTATCCGAGCTCGGTCGGCCTCACCCGCAACGGCAATGACTATTTTCCGTTGCGCGTGCCTCTCGTGACGAAACGTTTTTCCGATGCCGGCTATCGGTGCGGCAATATCGGCAAGCTGCATCTGGCGAGCCCCTTCGGCCGGATGGAGCCCCGGACCGACGACGGCTACGAATTCTTCGCCTACAGTCACGCGCCGCGGGACAATTGGCCCGAGGGGCACGACTATGCCTCATGGGTGAAGAGCCAGGGTGCGGTCCTGGCGGAACTGACGGACGATCCGGCCGGTGTGCCGGTGGAGCTGCACCAGACCACCTGGTGCGCCAATGAAGCCCTGCGCTTCATCGACAGCGCCGACGAGCGCCCCTGGCTGTTGACCGTCAACGTCTATGACCCCCATCCGCCATTCAATCCGCCAGACGTCTACCGGCGGCAGTTCGATCCCGCATCCATGCCGGGTCCCCATTTTCGCGAGAGCGACATTGAGGCTCAAAGACGCCTGTCGGTCGTGGATTTTCAGTCCGAAGCGTCAGAACTCGAGAACCTCGATATTGACTATCCCGTGGTTCCGGCGGCGCCGGGCACCCCTCGTCGCGGGGACAATTTTCCCCGGGACATCTGGACCCTCCAGGCAGCCTACTACGCCATGATCAAGCTGATCGACGATCAGTTGGGCCGGATCCTCGATCGCTTGGGCGACCGCCGGAACACGATCGTCCTGTTCACCAGTGACCACGGCGAGAGCCTCGGTGATCACGGCCTGATCGAGAAGGGCTGCCGCTTTTACGAGGGTCTCGTCCGCGTGCCGTTGATCTTCTCATGGCCCGGCCGGATCGAAGCGAGTCTGATCAGCGACGCGCTGGTTGAGCTCATGGACAAACCGGCGACGTTGTTGGATCTCGCCGGTCTTCAGGTCCCGGACTACATGCAAAGCCGGAGCATGGTGCCGATCCTGACGGGTGATAAGGATCCGCATCACCACCGGGACTTTGTCCGGTCAGAATATTTCGATGCGCTCGATCTCGCCGATGCCTCCATGGCGACGATGTACCGGGACCGCAGCCACAAGCTCGTCGTCTATCACGGCCACGATCTGGGCGAATTGTTCGATCTCGAAGCCGATCCCTGGGAGCATCAGAACCTGTGGGACAGCGGCAACCACCAGGCCCTTAAGCTGGATCTCATGAAACGGAGCTTCGATGCCGCAATGTACCTTGTGGACAGGGGACCGAGACGCATCGGCCCGTTCTGACCGTCAGGCGGCCCGCCAATCCTGCTCGCGGACCGTCCCGATCAACGAGATATCGTAAGGCGTGGTCTGATACATCTCGTTGATCCAGTTGCCGAACAGGAGATGGGCGTAAGCCCGCCAGCGGTTGACCGGCTCCCGCCCGGGATCGTCGCCCGGATAATAATTCAGCGGAACCTCGACATCGTCGCGAATGTCCCGGTCCCGACGGTATTCGGCATCGAGCGTGTAAGTCTCATATTCGAGATGATTGAACATGAAGACCTGACGGTTGGCCGGATCCTCGATCAGGCAAAGGCCGGCCACCGAGGATGTCGCCAGCAGATTGAGACCCTTGTCCTTCGGCAGATCACTCTGGCGGACCTCGGTGTGGCGTGACACCGGCACCAGAAATTCATCGTCAATGCCGCGCATGAGGGCTGAGCGTTTGCCATCGGTCTCATGCACCCGGTGGGTGAAGACGCCGAAGCGCTTCTGCGGCAGGGTGTATTTGGGCACTCCATGAAAATGGTAGAGCGCGGCCTGGGCACCCCAACAAATGTTGAAGGTCGAATGGACATGAGTTCGCGACCACTCGAACATATCCGTCAGCTCGGCCCAGTACTTCACCTTCTCGAAGGGCATCAGTTCGATCGGCGCGCCGGTGACGATCAGACCATCAAACTTTTGGTCTCTGATATCCCGCCACTCCTTATAGAAAGACTGAAGATGGCTCGGCGCCACCGTAATGGGGCGATAGCTTGAGGTGGTGATGAGCTCCAGCTCGACCTGGAGCGGCGTCGCGCCCAATAGCCGGGCGAGCTGGGTTTCGGTCGAAAGCTTGTCCGGCATGAGATTGACCAAACCGATCCGCATCGGCCGGATGTCCTGCCTCAGGGCATCCGTTTCGTGAATGAGCTCTACACCTTCCCTTTGAAGCTCGCGAAAGGCGGGCAGATCATTCGGTATCTTGATGGGCATGCTTACTCCCAGGCGATACTACGTCGTTCGCTACCGACGCACCATAGCATCAATTATTTCGACGCTACCTGAACGCTCGGCGTTGCGAGATCTGATCGCTCACTCGCGATCACAAGTGGTTTTTCTTAGATCGCGGTCAAGCGAAGCTGCGTGGCCGGCGCACTCAGTGCCGTCTCGTCACCTTAAGGGCCCGGAGATCCAGATGCCGTTCCACCTCATCCAGGGAAATCCCTTCCCGGGCAAGACGCACCAGGGTGAAATAGAGAAGATCAGCCGCTTCGTGTATGACCTCGTTCCGTGCGGAAGCTTCGACCAGTTCGGCCGCCTCTTCCTGGATTTTTGATGCCAGCAGATCGGGCTCAGCGAACAGTCGGGCGGTGTAGGACCCCTCTGGCGCCTTCCGCCGCCGCTGCCCCAGACGACGGGCCAGACCATGAAGCCCACCGTCCTCGCCCCAACAGTGGCGACGGTCCAGATGACAGAAACCGGCCCCTTCCTGGCGAACGATCGCACGCAGCGCATCGCGATCGCAATCCAGCTCCAGCCGTACGAGTTCCTGGGTCGCGCCCGAGCTCTCCCCCTTGACCCAAAGCCCCCGGCTCCGAGAGTAGTAGACGCCGACACCTCGGGCCAAGGCCTCGCGGATCGATTGCCGACTCGAATAGACCAGGCCTAGAGCCTTTCCGGCTTCGTCGACGACCACCGTCGAAAAGAGGCCGTCCGGACGGTCGGTCCGAAGCGGTGCCGAAAAGGCGTCGCCCAGATCAAGAAGACCTTTGTAGAGGGCCATGCCGACCTGAGCGTCAGCGCCCAACGCGTCCAGCGCCTTGATCTCCCCGGCCGTTGTGATGCCGCCAGCGATAGTCACGTCCGCGTTACCGGCAGCATCGACCACCGCTTCGGCGAGCTTCATGTCGGTGCCGCCAAGGCGCCCTTCCCGCTCGACGAATGTGACCAGAAAGCCCGATACAAACTCACGGAGCTCGGCGATGCGCTCGAGCACACCCCGGCCTGTGCCCCGCTTCCAGCCCTCGACGACCACTTCGCCGTCCCGGGCATCGAGGGCGGCGATCACTCGCGCCCGCGGAAGCTGGCTGAGGAGGTCCGGTCTCGCGGCCGTTCCCAGAATGATTTTTTCGGCACCGGCGTCGAGCCACCGCGTGGCGGCGTTGAGCGAGCGGATACCGCCGCCAACCCGGCAGGGATGTTTCGCCACCAGCCGCTCGATGACCTCGGCGTTGGAGCCGTGGTTCATCGCCGCGTCGAGATCGATCACCGCGATCTCGCCGACCCGGGCGAATTTTTGGGCGATCGGCACGGGATCGCCGGCGTCTATCGCCTTGCTCTCGCCGCCCACTAACTGCACCGCCTGGCCATCCTGAAGATCGATCGAGGGAACGATCACCTGCGCACCTCGATGCCGGCTTCGGCCAGCTTGGCCTTGACGTCAGCGACCGTCATTTTGTCGTCGTGGAAGATCGAGGCCGCCAGCACCGCGTCGGCCCCGGCTTGAAGCGCGGCGATCAGGTGATCGGGTCCGGATGCGCCGCCCGACGCGATCACCGGCAGACGGCTAGCGCCGGCAACAGCCTCGATCAGGGGAACATCATAACCCTCGCCCGTGCCGTCCCGATCCCAGCTCGTCAGCAGTATTTCTCCCGCACCCCGGTCAGCCACTTCCTTGGCCCAAGCGACCGCATCGATACCGGTCGGCGTCCGGCCGCCATGGGTCAACACCTCGAAGCGGTCTTGCCGCCAGGCTGCGTCGATGGCCACGACCGCGCATTGGGCACCGAAGGTGGCGGAAATCGCGTCGACCAGGGCCGGCTCGGCGACCGCTGCCGTGTTGATCGATACCTTGTCGGCGCCGGCATCGAGCAGCGCCTCGGCATCACCGAGCTCGCGCACACCGCCCCCGACCGTCAGCGGTATCGACAGACCGGCGCGGACCCGGCGCACGACCTCATATTGGTGACCGCGGCCCTCAGGCGTCGCCGACACGTCGAGGATGACGATCTCGTCTGCGCCATGGTCCTGGTAGAGCCAGGCGCGTTCGGCCGGGTCGCCGGCGTCGCGCAGGCCCTGAAACTTGACGCCTTTGACGATCCGGCCGTCGCTGACATCGAGGCAGGGGATGATCCGCGAGGTCAGCATGCGAGCCAGCGTCCTATCAGATCGTGGCCGAAGGAGCCGGAAAGCTCTGGATGGAACTGGCAGCCGATGATGTTGCCCCGTTCCATGGCGGCGATGAACGTTCCTCCGTGATCGGCTTCGGCCGCGACCCACCCGGGTGCTTCCACGGCGCGAAAGCTGTTGGCGAAATAGGCGTATCCGGTCCTGACCACCCGGCCATCGCCCTGCATTCGGTTCCAGCCGAACTGCGGGACCCGGACCCCGTCGCCGAAGCGGTCGACGCTTTTTCGGATGACCGCCAGTCCCCTAATGCCAGGGCTTTCGTCGCTCACCTCGAACAGGAGCTGATGACCGACACAGACGCAAAGCGTCGGCAGGTCCCGGGCGATCCGCTCAGAGAGCCCGACATCGAGACCGGCGGCGGCGAGATTAGCCATCGATGCGCCGAAGGAACCGACACCCGGCAAAACGACGTGGGTCGCTCTGACGATGTCGGTGGCGGTCTCGGCGAGCCTGACCTCCCGGTCGTGCCTGATCAGGGCCGCCTTGACCGAGGCCAGATTGGCGGTGCCGGTCGGTGCGATCAGAACCGGGCCACTCAAACCAAGACCTCCTTTGTGCTCGGAATGTCCTCGTGTCCGTCCTTCGCAACCGCCTCCCGAAGTGCCAGCGCCAGCGCCTTGAACGCCGCTTCCAGACGGTGATGGTCGTTGTCGCCTCGCAAGACATCAACGTGCACCGCCATTTTGGCGGTCTGGGCGAGGGAGACGAAGAAGTGGGTGGCGTTCTCGCACGCCAGATCCCCCAAACGCTCACGCTGAAGACCGAGTTCGACGACGGGCGCGGGCCGACCGGAAAGATCGACCACCACGCGGGCCAGAGCCTCGTCGAGGGGCGCGAAGGCATGGGCGAAACGGCGAATGCCGCGGCGATCGGCGAGGGCTTCGCCCAAAGCCTGTCCCAGAGCCAGAGCGCAGTCCTCCGTGGTGTGATGATCGTCGATGGCGAGATCGCCGGCGCAGGAAAGCTCCAGATCAAAACGGCCGTGGCGGGCGAGCGCGGTCAGCATGTGATCCAAAAAGCCGATGCCCGTCCCGATCTTCGCGACACCGGTTCCGTCCAGTCTCAACCGCACGAAGATGTCGGTCTCGGACGTCTTACGCGCGACCTCGCCAACCCGGGAAGCTTGATCGCTCATGGAACGATCTGCGCCAACTGGGTAACGATGATGTCGGTCCCGCCCTTCGCCTTGATCTGCGGGATCAGCGTCGGTAGCTGGTCGCGGCGCACGGCTGCCTTCACCGCGTAGCCGGCCCCCTCATGGAGCGGCGAGACCGTCGGCTCGCGCATGCTCGGCAGCACGCCCACCACGTCTTCGAGACGCTCCGGCGCCACGTTGATCTCGAGCATCACCCGCTTACGGGCATCGAGTACCGAGCGAACCAGCAGGCAAAAATGCTCGATCAGCTCCCGTTTGCCGGGATCAGCCATGGCTTGGTGCGAGGCGTAGAGCCGGGTGGACGAGGTGAGAATGGTGTCGTGGATGGCGAGGCCGTTGGCCCGAAGCGTCTCGCCCGTCGCGGTATTGTCGACGATGCAGTCGGCATCTTCCGGCGGAAACACCTCGGTCGCGCCGTAGGCCCGGACCACGCGCCCGTCAAAGCCCTGGTCCTGGAGCCAGCGCCGGGTCAGCTCCTGATACTCGGTCGCCACCAAAAAAGGTTCCCGCCGCGGCCTGCCGCTATCGAAGAAGGCGGGCTCGGCGGCGCAGACGATGCGCACGGGATCGAGGCTCGTATCCAATAATTCCGCCAAATCGAGGCCCAGCTCCTCGACCCAGTCATGGCCGGCAAAACCCAGATCGCGCGAACCGACCTGCAGCATCTCGACAATATTCTGCGGTTTCAGAAGCTTGGTCTCGAATCCGGCGAGGGAAAGCTTGGGTCGATAGCCCCGGCGGCCGAACATCACCTCGATGCCGGCATCGGTCAGAAGTTCCAGGACCTGATCCTGCATTCGGCCCTTGGGCAGGGCCAAGCGGATCGTGGGCTGGGTCAAGGTCGGTCCTCGCAGAAGGGTCGAACGGAAACAGGCGATCTCGTGGCGAAACCGGCCGCCGTCAAGAGAAACCGAACAACCCTATAGGCATCAGGCGCCCGAGCGACAAGTTGGCGTCCCGAAAAGAAAGGGCCGGCAGCCGCCGAAGCGCGCCACCGGCCCAGTCGGGGGATGAACTCGATTAGGAGGCGAGAAGTTCGTCGGCTTGGCCCTGACCGTTGCTGTAACGCGTGCCTGTGGCACTTTCCTCAGCGGTCGGAAGGTCGTGGCCGAGAGAGCTCACGTCTGGTAGCTGGGCGAAGAGCTGATCGATCCCGTCATCAGCCACCAACCGGGTCGGACCGGCGTCTGTTTGGTCAGCGGTAGTGAGTTGCAGGGTGGCGCCGTCGTCTTCAAAACCGCTGAGCCAGTCCGGCGGGCTGGCGGCCGGCTGCTGCACCGGGCTCGAGAAGTCGGCAAGCAGATCGGCTTCGTAAGCCGCAGCCGGCAGAACCTCGGCGGAAGCGGCGGCACTTTGAGCGAAGGTTTGGGCACCTGCGACGCCCAAGAGCGTGTCCGCCAATTCGAAACTGTCGCCGGCCCTGATCCAGGTCTGGTTCTCGGCGCCGGCGAAATCGTCGACGATCAGCCGATCCTGACCGTCGACGCTGAAGTGCAGGGCATCCTCGACCATGCGCGCCTGAATCTGGTCGAGATCGACGCCTTCGAAGGCGATGGTGTTGTCGCCCTCATGGTCGAATACGGTATCGACGCCGATATCATTGAGGCCGACCTCGTAGCTGTCGTCACCCTCGCCGCCGTAGAGAAAATCTTCCTGGTGACCGCCGCGTAGAAAATCGTTGCCGCCGCCGCCATAGAGATGATCGCGCCCTCCGCCGCCGCCTAGGGTATCGTCGCCGGCAAGACCGTAGAGGCGGTTCGCCCCGGCATTGCCGGAGATGGTGTTGGCGGCATCATCCGCCATCACGTCGAAGTCGAATTGATCCTCAAGCCCGACATTCTCGATGCCGGGGCTCACCGACCAGGGTAGGGGGTTGGCTTCCGCCGGCAGCGCGTAGAGATCGATACCGTCGGCGAAACGCAAGGTCAGCGCGTTTGGGAAACCGTCGGCGAAGGACTGGGTGTAGATAGCCGTATCGGTGCCGCCGGCGCCGGGGCCGTCGTCGAAGGCGATGTCACTGGAATCGACGATGCGATAGACGTCGTCGCCCGTGCGCCCGATCAGATCGTCATCGCCGCCGCCGCCGTTGAGCACATCATCGCCGGTGCCACCGTCCAGAATGTCGTCGCCTTCCCCGCCAAAGAGGGAATCGTTGCCGTCCTGGCCCAGGAGAAAGTCATCGTCGTCGGTACCGACCAGTTGATCGTCGCCGCCGTCGCCCACAACCGGATCAAGGGTCACATCCTCGACGACCGGTTCCTGGTCCAGCGCACCCTCGCCGGCATCCAGACCGTCCAGCTGCAATTCGGATACCTCGAGCGTCGGTGCCGATTGCGAGACCTGGAACACGGTGCCGTCGCCGGACGGTGGAACGGCGTTAGGCGTGCCACCGATGGAAGCGTTGCCAGCATCGCCGGCGGCGCTCCGCTCACCAGCGACCGGTTGCGAAGAGCCATTGCCCGGTCCGGCAAAGGGGGGCGTCGGCGCCGAAGGAACGGCCACGGCCGAGCCGTTGATATCGGCAACCTGGATCCCCTCATTTGCGGGCTCTTCGGCAAACCCCGGGCCGACTAACGGTTCGCTGCCCGACGGCCCGTCGGTGGGTTCGGTTCCGTCGGCATCCGCGGCAAACAACTGGTGCTGAGCGAGCAGGACGCCGAGGAAGCCGGCGGTCACCGGCGCGCCGATGCGCATCGACGCATTGCGCCGGCTGTCGCCGTCGGTCGGGCGCTCGCTGGCCTGCGTTCCGTTCGCCGGATCTCGCGTTTCGTTGGCGACAGTCGACCCGTCGAGCGGGCCGTTTCGTTCGATTGGCTGCATCGTTCCCTCCAAGCGAAGACGGCGGCAGCCGCCTTTCGTTTGCTTGCCTGATGAGAAGGAACCAAGCGGATCGCTGGGACTAGACGATCTGCAGCAATCTGATACAACCAAAAAGCGATTAATGGCAAATAAAAATTAACTATAAGCTACTTCAATTGACTGCAAGTTAATGTATCACTTTAACAAAAATCCGTAACAGTCAGACCTAACAGTCGAGATTTACTATGGTTAGGCGGTTACGTTTGAGGGCTTCTTTAGGCTGACGGGGTAAAACGCCGAACGGCCGTCTCTTTCAGCATGCCGAAGTCGCTCACCGAAAACACCCACTCCGGCACACTGTTCGCAATTTGCCACACCGTGCCGGCTTGTCGTCGGGACAACGCTGGCTTTAGGTACACGACGAGCGGGCGCGTGCCCTGTTACCGAGACCGAGCGCCGGACCCCCATGCTGTATCTGTTCAGTCGTCTGTCGATGATGCTGGTGCTGGTTGGACTGGTACTCGCTGGCCTGGTCGTGGCCGGCGCAATCGTCGTCCAGTCATCCCTGCCGGTCACCCGAGGTCAGGTGACGGTCGAAGGGCTGGGCCAGACGGTTTTGATCTCTCGCGACCGGTATGGCGTGCCGCTGATTGAAGCGGCAGACGAACAGGACGCCTATTTCGCCATCGGTTTTCTCCACGCCCAGGACCGCCTGTGGCAGATGGAGATGCAGCGCCGCCTCGCTTCCGGCCGCCTCGCAGAGATTTTCGGCTCGGTCGCCTTGCCTTTCGATCGCTTCATGCGGCTGATGCGTTTTCAAAGCCTGGTGGAGAGCTCCTTCGCGGCGATGCGCGATGACAGCCGCCGGCTGCTCGAGGCCTATGCCGCCGGGGTCAATGCCTTCCTCACCACCAATCGACGCCCGCTGCCGCCGGAATTTCAAATTTTCTGGCACGAGCCCGAGCCCTGGCAACCGACGGACAGTCTTCTATGGGCCAAAATCATGGCGCTCGATCTGTCCGGCAATTGGCGGGGCGAGTTGTTGCGGACCCGACTGGCCGAACGGCTGACGCCGGAGCAGCTAGCCGCTCTGTGGCCCGGCAGCGAAAGCGAAGCCCCGGTTTCCCTCCACGCCCTGGTGGACCATCTGTCAGAAATCGATCTGGCCGGGCTGGCCGCCGTCGCGCCTCCAGAACCACCACCCGGGATGGGATCCAACGCCTGGGCCGTTTCTGGTAAGCATACCTCGACCGGTAAGCCGATCCTCGCCAATGATCCCCATTTGGGTCTGACCAGCCCGTCCGTGTGGTACCTGGTCCGGGCCCAGACACAAAGCTGGTCGGCGGCTGGCGCGACGCTGCCCGGCATGCCCGTTCTGGTGCTGGGTCAAAACGAAGCGATTGCCTGGGGCATGACGACCACGGGCTCGGACGTCCAGGACCTGTTTATCGAGCAATTCGATGAAGACGATCCTGATCGGTATCGAACCCCCGACGGCTGGTCCGAGGTCGATCGCATGGAAGAGACGATCGTGGTCCGGTTCGGTGAGGACCAATCCTTCGTAAATCGGTGGACCCGACACGGGCCTATATTGAGTGACATCGTCGAAAGCGCGGAAACGGGTGATCCGACGACCGGGATCGCCTTGGCGTGGAGCGCTCTTCAGCCTGACGATGTCACGCTTGAGGCCGGCTTCGATCTCGCCCGGGCCCGGGATTGGCAAACCTTTAATAAGGCGTTGGAAGCCTTCACGACCCCGCAACAGAACCTGTTCTATGCCGATCGCGAAGGGCATATCGGGTTGGTCGCTCCCGGTCGGGTTCCAATTCGCAAGAAGGGCCAGGGCTGGCTGCCGGTCCCGGGCTGGGACGGCGAACATGACTGGACGGGCTGGATACCGTTCGAGGATCTGCCCCGCATCTTCGATCCGCCGCGGGGCCGGATCGTCAATGCCAACAATCGTTTGGTCGGCGATGATTACCCCTTCTTCTTAACTGGGGATTGGTCCCCGCCCCATCGCGCCCGGCGAATTGAAGATCAACTCGACGAGATCGGCGCCGCATCCGACGTCACCGTTCCGACGATGGCCGATCTCCAGTTCGACCGTTTCTCCGGCCTCGCCGAGATCATGATGCCCTTCTTCCTGGAGATCGAGCCTCGCTCACCGAAACTGAAAGAGATCCTCAATCAGATGAGGGCATGGGATCGGGTGATGGCGGTGAATGCCTGGCAGCCGATCCTGTTTCGCGCCTGGTATCGCTCGCTCGCTCCTCTCCTCTACGCCGACGAGCTCGGTCCATACTTTCGGGACTATGTCCGGACCCGATCGCTGTTCGTGACGCTCGCGTTGAGCGACCGGCAGGTTTGGTGCGACAATGTCGGGACCGCGCCGATCGAAAGCTGCCACGACATCATTGAAGCGGCGCTGCAGACCGCGGTGGATCAGTTGGAAGCGGATTTGGGTACGGATCGCGAGACGTGGCGCCTGGGTGCCGTGCAGACCGCCCGCTTCCAGCATCGGCCCTTCTCGCAGTTGGGATCGTTTCTGGTCGAATGGTTCGAGCTATCCGTCCCGGTTGGCGGTGATGAAACCAGCGTCAACGTGTCCTCGACCCAGGGCGTCAGATCCGAGCCGCCCTTCTTCGTCAGTCACGGTGCGAGCTACCGGGCGATCATGGACATGGGCGCGCCGCTCAACGGCGATGGCGAAACCGCAGGCTCGCGTTACGTCCTGGCCGGAGGCCAGAGCGGCCATCCCAGGAGCCGATGGCGATCGGATCAACTGGCCCTGTGGGCGGTCGGCGCGACCATGTCGATGGGATCCGAGAATGACGTTTCAGGAGGCTCTTTGAGGTTGAACCCGGATCGTCAATGAAAATTTTTTGCTAACTATAAAGTTGAGTAAATTTCCCCGCTAGTCGCCGTTTAGGTCAGATGTTTTTTGCAACGCTCTGATTTTACTTGCTTTAGTTGTTCAACCTAGGGGCGATTTTAGTCGAATACGCGAGGTGAAAAAATATTCCTCAACGCTGGGGAGAATACTAGGCATTTTAACCAAATGTGCTAGAATGCCTCTCGTTATTAACGGTAAACGAGAAACGCCTCGTCGAGGGATCGGAGAGTCCATACATGTCACAGGCTGCAACGCCTCTGCCACAAAGGGCAACCAATGGCAGAGGTCGAGCTCTCGACGTCGACCATTTCGTCAGCCTCAAGATCCGTCAGCGGCGGATAATGCTGGGGCTTACCCAGCAGCAGATGGCGGAATTGATCGGTGTCACCTATCAACAGGCTCACAAATATGAGACCGGCATTAACCGTATTTCGGCCGGTCGCCTCTACCAGATAGCCAAGGCACTGGGCGTCGAGATCAACTATTTCTTTGAAGATATCGATCCGACAAACGAAGACAAACCAAAGAAGGCGGAGATGATGCCCCAGCAGCGTATGCTTCTGGAACTGGCTCGAAACTTCGCCGCCATCGGCAACCGCCGGCATCAGGACGCTCTTTGCAATCTTGCCCGGGTTTTGGCGAACACCGGTGATCGGGCCTAGTTTGCCGGTGAACGGTTAGGACGAGACAAAACCCACGTAGACCACGCAAATAGCTAGTTCGAGCCATGGGGCCATCAATGTTTGCCCCTTAGGCTCAGACAACAGTTCGTGGGAGGACCGTAACCGGCCGGATGGTGATGACCATCCGGCCGGTTCGCTTTTGTGATGGTCGCTTCAGCCTTTCCAAAGACGCTCCGCCAGCCGGATCACCCTGACCGTCTCATCCCACAGATCGAGATCGGTCCAGGTATCCGGCGCGAACCAGCGCGCATCCATGGCGTCGCTGCCGGCGCTGAGATCCCGCGACAAAGCCGGCGCGGTCACGTCGATCAGTGTGTAGTGGACGCTAACCCGTCCCGACGGATCCCGATCGATGAGGTCGACAATGTCAACGAGCCGGGTCGGACCAATACCGATCCCGGCCTCCTCTTTCACCTCGCGGCGGACCGCGGCGTCGACCGTCTCGCCCAATTCCTGGGCGCCGCCCGGCAAGCTCCACTGCCCCACCCGCGGTGGTTTTGCGCGCTTGATCAAAAGGAGATCGGTGCCATCAAATACCACAGCGCCGACACCGACTAAGGGACGGTCGGGATAGTCGCGGCCGACGTTCGTCGTTTTTCCGGATTGATCGGCCAGACGTGCCAACAAGCGTTCCAAGACTGGAGCGCTTCGATCAACCGAAGCGCTAGTTTCTGATTGACGCTAAACCTATTGGCGATATTCTAGCCGTTAGGTGGTCGTCCGCGAGGGCGCCGTCCTGACTGATGAGATGGGACCCAGGGGAGATCACTCGACGAGTGGTCTCCCTTCCCATTAGCCCGCTAGATGGCGTCCGGTCGCGGCTCGGGCCGCGCCACGATCTTATAGTAGACGTGATCACCGTGGCGCGCCATCAGCGCCATCGCCGAGTTCCAGGCCGGATCGATCGCATGATGGTGGTAGTGGGTCGCGCCGCCGGTGATGTCCGGCGCCCGGCCCTCGAGCACTTCCACCGACAAGTCAACGATCGCCTGCCAGGCATCGGTCTCGATGCCGTTTTCCAGCCTGACCACGTCAGAGCGCCCGTCGTCGGTCCAGGAAAACTGCTTGAACTGCCAGATCACGGCGCAGATGTCGTCGGGATAGGCGTCGCTGGCGACCCGGTTCATCACCACGTTTGCGACCGCCAGTTGATCTTCGGGCGAACTGCCGCGGGCCTCGAACCAGATGTTCTGGGCAATGCAGGTGAGCTCTTCCCAAATGACCGTTGCTCTGTTGCCGACGTCGGGCTGATAGCTTGCCAGTTGGATACCCAAGATCGCCTGCATCATCAGGGTCGCGGTCGCATCGAGCATCTTGTCTCTCCGCCGCCCCGGCTCCGAACTTCGAATGCTTGGCCGTGGACGCTTTTGTTGATTCTGGGTCAAGGCTGGCTGGCGCCGTCGTCATCGTTCTATTAATAGATTTTGATCCAAATGCATTTCAACTTTTTGGTTTATTCGCCTTAACTATCCGTAAGTGTGACTTTTCGTTAACCTTAGCGGTCACCAGATGTCTGTGGTGCAGGGTGCCGGTCTTTCCGAGATCTCCTGTGACACTAGCGTTTTCGGCAATCAATCACGACAGGGGAGCAGGTTCGGTGGCACGGGTTCGGGATGTTGAAATCGACGAGGTTCCGGAAGATGCGCGCGACGTCTATCGCACCTTCGCTACCTCCTATGGGCCGTTTCTCAATCAGGTGAAGGTGTTCGCCCATCGCCCGCCGGCGCTCCGCCACATCATGGGGCTGTTGCTCGAGTTGGCGGAGGAATCGGTCCTGCCGAAGCGATATCTGGAGATCGCGCTGGTGACCGTCTCGAAGCTGAACGAATGCACCTATTGTGTCGCCCATCACACGCCGCGCCTGGTCGAGCAGGGGCTCGGACCGGAGACGGTTGCGAACATTCTGGAAACCGATTGTCCCGGTCTCGACGAGGTCGATCGGCTGGTCCGCGACTACGCCCATGAGGTGACAACCAAGCCCCAATACATGCGTGATGCGATCTTCGCTCGCCTGCGCGAGCATTTTTCGGAAGAGCAGATTGTCGAGCTGACCTTGCGCACGGCGCTATGCGGTTTCTTCAACCGTTTTAACGATGCACTTCAGATCGGCATGGAAGAGGGCGTGATCGAGGACATGCTGGCGAAGGGTTCGACCGAACAGGATCTGCCGGCGCATCAGGCCGCGGCCGCCGGCGACTGAGGACCATCAACCGATGTATGGATGGCGCGGCCGCATAGGCCTCCTTGTTCCCACCGGCAACACGGTGATGGAGCCCGAATTTCAGAAATGGGCGCCGGAGGGTGTTTCTGTTCACGCCAACCGGGTCTACTTGGAAGACGTGACGCCCGACGCTCTCCTGGCGATGGAGCGGGAAACAGGAATGGCGGCCGAAGGGCTCCGAACCTGTGAAGTCGGCGTCATCGCCTTTGGTTGTACCTCCGGGAGCTTCGTCGGCGGGCCGGGTTATGACCGGCGCCTTCAGATGTCGATTGAGACCGCGACCGGCATTTCGGCAATCACCACCACGACGGCGGTCCTCAACGCGATCAGTAGTTTCGGTGTGTCCCGGATCGCCATGGCGACACCCTACACCGACGAGATCAATCGCATCGAGGCTGATTTTTTAGCCGCTCAGGGGATCGAAGTGACAGCCATGGCCGGCGGCGGTCTGACCGAAACCGCGACGATCCAGCGGCTGGAACCCAGCATTGCCTACAAGCGGGCGCGCGAGGTCGACAATCCCGCCGCCGAACTGCTGTTCATTTCGTGTACCGGCTTCCGGACCGCCGAGATCATCAACGCGCTCGAAGCGGATACGGGCAAGCCGGTGGTGAGCGCCAATCAGGCGACCTTCTGGGCTTGTCTCGATCTGCTACATGTCGGCGAAAAACCACAGAACGCCGGACGCCTATTACGAGCCCAACAGCTTCGGCGGACCGATCCAAGCTGACGCCTATCGGGAACCGCCGCTCAGGATTTCGGGTGATGCCGACCGCTACGATCACCGCGCCGGCAATGACGATTTCACCCAGCCGGGCAATCTGTTTCGGCTGATGGATGAGGACCAGCAGGGCCGGCTGATGGACAATATTGCCGAGGCGATGCAGGGGGTGCCGGCCGAGATCGTCAAACGCCAGGTGGCCCTGTTCTACGCCTGCGATCCCAATTACGGCATCGGCGTCGCCAGCCGTATGGGCGTGTCCGTCGACGATCCTGCGGCCGCCCACGCCGCCGAGTAGTTTTTCGTCAGGTCGGTTCAGTCCGCCCAAAGGGCCGGGATTTTTCCCGGCCCTTTTTGTCTGTTCCGATAGTTTTTGTTTCTCTCTTCGATCGTATTCGGGCGTTTGAGTTCAACTCAAACGCCGCACAGTAGAACAACAAGTCAAAAATCAACCTTTACGATTGTTTTCTGTGATGCAATTGTCTCTTGACACGAATAGTGCCGTAACGTTTGGGTAATCGGGGGATTAACCCCAATTATTTGCTAAACTTTTGGAGATTTAGATCATGGCGATTTTGCCATTTGATGTAGTTGAAGGGCAGCCTGTAGATCCGGATTTCGTCAATGGTACCGATTCGGAGTTCGTGGTGACGATGGGCACGGAGACGGCAAGTGTTCGGTTCATTAGCGAGAACGCCGGTAACCTAAACAGCCTCCTTACCTATCAGGTCGGAGATGATGGGATCTTCGAAAACGTTCAGGTTGCATTCGAGGAGCTGGACGGTCCGGACAGGGGCGGTGGTCCGCTGGTCGGCGGGGAGACTAAGGAGGTCGGCACGTTCGGCGACGGCGTCGAGATCGGCTTAGCTCTGGTCCAGAACGGCTCGCCTATTCTTGCCGACTTACCCGCCGGCACGTTTGAATTCCGCAGCGCGTCTGGCGGACTGGCCGCGACCACGGACGGTGCGCCGCCGACCCTTGTGCATATCGCGACTGACGGCACCGAGACCGAAATCGACGTGCCGATTTTTCACACCGTGGACGGCACCTTCGAAGATGATCTGCTGAACCCACTCAATCCCGACGGCGCGGAACATACCGCGTTAACCAATCTGGACGACGATCTGGTGACGATCGTGTTCGAGGATTTGGAGTTCACGGACCCAGACTTCGACGGCGACTTCAACGACGCGATCGTGCAGATCGAATTCGAACAGGTCGATAATGGGGATAAAGGCACGCCACCTCCAACTGGACCTGCTATTGAGATTTCTGGTTCCAATCTTGTTGTCACTCCAGATGGCCGCGTCGGCGTCGTCGATCTTTCAACCGGAAATTTTGAAAATTTGCTCGATACTCCAATAAATTGGACCGACGTAGACATCGCGCCGGATGGTACCGTTTTTGGGATTAGTTCCTCTGCAGTATTTACAATAGACCTAGACGCAGAAATGGTTGCATTCATAGGTTTTCATGGAGTTCCAGCCTTTGATGGCCTTAATTCTTTAGAGGTAAGTGACAATGGTCAGCTTCTCGCGGCGAGCCAAAGTGGCAGTATTTTTGAACTCGATACCGACGACGGTTCGGCGACTTTTCTCAGCCAACTGCCCGAGGGAATTGGCTCGGCTGGAGACCTCCAGTTTATCGGGAACGAGTTGTACCTTACGGATAACCTCGGTTCGGACGAATTAGTTCTCATCAATCCCAATGACGGTTTCACTGCGCAGGTAGTTGGCCAACTGAACCTACCGAACGGACAGGAAATTTTTGGCATTACTACAGATGACAACAACACTCCTATCGGCCTCACTGATCAAGGTGGCATTTTCTCGATCGCTCTGCTCAACGGCGATACGCTTGGACTTGGCGAAGTCGATGGAGGCATTCCGATCAATGGAGCTGCGGCGGTTCCTGACGGTTTCTTTAACGATGCTGGTGATGGGGAGGGGTTGGACAGCAGCGCCTTGACGGAAAACCCGGCGGGGCTGGAATTCGGGCCGATCGAATTGACGGGTCTGGATCCGAGTTCGACCAACACGCTCGATATCGACGCGGTGCTGCAGACCGATGATGGCTCCATGTTCGACTTCGAGATCAGCACCACGATCGACGGTAGCGAGGCCCCAAGCTCCTCCTCGTTGGCTCCGTCCATGGCCACGAGCGCGGTTGTAGTGGAGGCTGAACCGGCCCTCGTCTGAGCGCGCATGACCAGGCGGCCGGGCTTTCCTGACAAAAGGGCCCGGCCGCTTTTTTTTCCGGTTAGGCGGCCTTCGCCATCGACGAGCGGGTGGCTTCGAACAGCGCCTCGTAGCGCATCGCCGAGCGTTCTATTCCGAACTGGCGCGCGCGGACGCGATTATCCCGGCCGATACGCTGCCGGAGATCCTTGCTGCGCAGCAAGTGGCGGATCGCGTCCAGAAACCGCGCCTCGTCATTGAGCGGAACCAGGTGGCCGGTCGTGCCGTCCGACAAAAAATCGACCTGGCCGCCCTGGTCGTAGGCGATGACCGGCAGGCCGGAGGCCATCGCCTCCACGAACATCAGCCCAAAACCCTCATGCTGGCTGGCCGAGAGAAAACAATCAGCCATCCGCAGCAAACGAAACTTTTCGTGTGTCGAAACGTGACCCAGCAGACGGACCCGCTCCGCCAGGCCGAGCGAGGCGATCTGGGCGCGCAACGGATCTTCTTCGGGCCCCGTGCCGATGATCAGGAGTCTCGCTTCCGGCGCGTCCAGGTTCGCGAAAATCCTGATCAGCCGGTCGACCGCCTTTCGCGCCACCAGGCGTCCGACGGTGACGAAAAGGGTTTCGTCGGCGCCGACACCGTAGGTCGCGCGCTGGCCGACGGCCTCCGGCGGCGGTTCGATCCCCAGGGGTATTCGTTCGACCGGCAGATCGGAATCGTAGAACCAGTGAACATTCCGGATGGTGTCGGTGGATTGGGCGACGACGGCCGACGCGTGGCGCAGCAGGCTCCGGTTCCAGCGCCTCAAGAGCTCGTGGCGGTGGGGCGAGGTCTTTTTGCTCGGATCGAACAGATCACCGCCATGCACGGTCAGCACGTTAGGGATACGGGCGGCGCGTGCGAGACGCTGGCCGACCGGGCCGGCGGGCAGACAGAAGTGGGTGTTGATCACGTCGTAGCCGTTGCCGGCCATGTGGCGAAGGCCCAGGGACGTGGCGCCGATCATGTAGCCGGCGAGCGGCATCAGGCCCGCTGCCATCTGGTCCCGCGGACAAAAGATAGGAGCTCGAACAATGCGAACGCCGTCCTGACGTTCCTCGGCCGGCAGACCGTTGGTCCGTGACGTCAGCACGCTCACCTGGTGGCGTTTCGCCAATTCCTTGGCGAGCAACGCGTTGAAGGCACCGCCGCCACCGCCGAGCGGCGGGTATTCATGGTTGCAGAAAAGTATTCTCATCGATCTGCAATGTCTCGCTGCCGGCCGGAGCGCCCATCGGCGACGCCCATCGTCTCAACGGAAAAAGCATTCGATATTGGCTTCAGCTGTGCATTCGAAGTTGAGTGTGCGGGGCACTCACTGTGACGTCAAGTTGCGATAGGCTAGCCCTGCGCAACGGTTTGGCAATTGCACGCACCTCTCGCTCGCTTTTTCATGGACGGCACGCCGCGAAAAAATACCGCTGGTTTCGAAGGACCGATGGCTAGGCGACTACCAAGTAAGGATCGTTTGGTGGCGGCCCGCTCGAAACACGCACAACACACAATCGAGTCTTTCCTGAAACTCAAACCGACGACATCAGGAATTTAGTAGTCTTGTGTAAATAACAGTCTTATTTATTTTCCGGCTGTTGATATCGATCGGCGTTCTCGTAGCAGTGGGCTCGGACGCGTTCAAGCCAACGCTCATGCCAAACCCATGTGCGTTTGTAGTCTCCCGTCCGACCGTATCCAAGTGCAGGATTTTTGGCGTCCAACTGTTGCCATAGTTTCGTGTGCGCTCCTTTGTTGAAGCGCGGATATCCCTCCTCATGCATCTTGCTTAAAACTTGTGTCGCTGTATATCGCGGTTTCTCCACCTCCTTGAGCAACACCCGGTTGATCTCCCGTCCTTCCTCCGATTCACTCTTGACGAATTCAATAGCGGCATCAGCGCTCGACGCTCGATTGCTTACGAAGGGCACAAAAGCAACACGATAGCGATACGCTGGATCTGCATACTCGTCTTCTGTCAAACCATGCTCGAAAGCATCGATGTGGGCCTCGACATGGCTTGGCAGCGAGTTTTGCTTCTTCAAGTCGCTGCGCTGATCTGCGGCGAATGTCACGAACTGAAGCGCTATAGTTAACCTTTGCTCCAGATTGTATTGAGCTCCGAAGAGAGACTTGATGGTCTCGTTGAAATTAATGCAACAAGCTTGAAGCTTTGCGCTTACCGCATCGTCAATACGATATGTTGAACGATACTCGATTTCATGACGCAAGCCCAAAAGAAAATGTAGGTTTTTGATCGCTCCACTTGACAGCGGACATTTTGGGTGTCGCAAGCATTTTCCCAACTCCCAGTAACGTTCCGCTCCTTGTTTGGTTTTTTCAGTCTCGCCGGTCGACTTATTTTTGTGCCGGTAGTCAATACCTTTGCTGCGGAACCAAGCGTGGAAAAGGTAAGTCCATGCGATAATGCTAGTCACAATGAACAATTCGGCACGAAATGTGACTCCAGCTCCGTTGAAGACTTGGACAGCTGCGATCATCGCGTCTCGCGCCTTGATCAACAATTCGTCCCCACGCAGGTTCAAGCCGGTTTCAGGATCGAGATTCGGCCACGCGCCCAGAAACTCGTTCAGTTCGTTCTCGGTCGCTGCCTTTACGGCCTTGTACCTTGCGCCGGAACGTATCTCTAGAATACGCGCATGATTGATTGAGCGGGTTGGTCTTGTGAAGTATGAGAGAATATCCTGATCGTTCCAGATATTCCGTACTAACATCGCCTTGATCATTGCAATCTCCCACGGCTCCAATTTGTTACCGCGCTTTCGCACTGCCATGTAATTTACCTTGACTGAGGATGAGTTCGTTAAAGTCTTTACGGAGCGTCCGCTTCTTTACAGATTTCGGGTTTAAGCTTGGTGGTTGTGCGCTGACCGCTCGTAGTCGCCTATGAATAAACAGAAAATACCGGGATGTGGGTGTGATGTAGGTCATCAGACAACAAAAAACCGGGGGCTTGCGCCCCCGGTCTTCTCACCAGCACCAACAGACGAAAAATTACTGCCAGCGTTTGACGATTTCCTCATAGGCGATGGTCTCGCCCTGGGGTTTCTCGTTGTCGAGTTTGGCCTTGGCGCCGCCATTGCCGATCCATTCCGAGGGGTCTTTTTCCTCGTTCAGGCGCGGGCCGCAGCCGCCATAGACGTCGGCCTGCTCGTCGGCCGCCTGCATCCGCGACATGGTGATGTCCATCTCGCTGGCGAGCCGGTCCATGGCCTCCTGGGGGGTGAAGGCGCCGGAATTGACGTCACCGATCTGCTGCCACCAGATCTGCGCCAGTTTCGGGTAATCGGGGACGTTGATGCCGGTGGGCGTCCAGAGGACCCGGTCGGGGGAGCGGTAGAACTCGATCAGGCCGCCGAGTTTGGGCGCCCGTTCCGTGAAGCTCTCGTGATTGACGGAACTGTCGCGGATGAAGGTCAAGCCGACATGGCTCTTCTTGGTGTCGACGGTCTTGGAGACCACGAACTGGGCGTAGAGCCAGGCGGCCTTGGCCCGGTCGGTGGGCGTCGACTTCAGGATGGTCCAGGAGCCGGCGTCCTGATAGCCGAGTTTCTGGCCCTCTTCCCAATAGGCGCCGTGGGGTGAGGGCGCCATCCGCCAGAGGGGATTGCCCTCATCGTCGACGGTGTTGTTGCCTTCGGACTTGGGCGCGACCATCGACGCGGTGAAGGCGGTGTACCAAAAAATCTGCTGGGCGACGTTGCCCTGGGAAAGGGCAGGCAGCGACTGATAGAAGTCGTAAGATGCGGCTCCCGGAGGCGCGTATTCGCGGAGCCACTCGTCCCATTTGGCGATGGCGTAGACCGCGGCCGGGCCGTTGGCGCCGCCGCCGCGACTGACCGAAGCGCCGGCCGGGTTGCAGGAGCCCTCCTCCATGCGGATGCCCCATTCGTCGATCGGCTGGCCGTTGGGCAGGCCCGTGGAGCCGGCGCCGGCCATCGACAGCCAGGCGTCGGTCATCCGCCAGCCGAGGTCGGGCGCACGCTTGCCGTAGTCCATGTGGCCGTAGACCCGGACCCCGTCGATTTCCTGGACGTGATCGGTGAAGAATTCGGCGATATCAGCATAGGCCGACCAGTTGATCGGCACGGCCAGCTCGTAGCCGTAGATCTCCTGGAACTGCTCCTGGAGCTCAGGTTTGTCGAACCAGTCCTTCCGGTACCAGTAGAGGTTGGCGAACTGCTGGTCCGGCAGCTGGTAGAGCTTGCCGTCGGGGCCGGTGGTAAAGTCCTTGCCGATGAAATCATCGATGTCGAGCATCGGGTTGGTGACGTCCTTGCCCTCGCCTGCCATCCAGTCGGTGAGGTTGACCGCGAGCTGCAGGCGGGAGTGGGTGCCGATCAGATCGCTGTCGTTGATGTAGGCGTCGTAGAGATTGCGCTGGGTCTGCATCTGGGTCTGGACCGCCTGGACCACCTCGCCCTCGCCGAGGAGCTGATGGTTGACGGTGATGCCGGTGATCTCCTGGAACGCCCGGGTGAGGGTCCGGGATTCATATTCGTGGGTCGGAATGGTTTCCGACAGCACGTTGATTTCCAAGCCCTGGAAGGGTTCGGCCGCCTGGATGAACCACTCCATCTCCTCAACCTGCTCCTCGCGGGAGAGGACCGAGGGCTGGAACTCCTCGTCGATCCAGCGCTCCGCCTCCTCGATACCGGCGAGCGCGTTGCCGCCTCCCCACAACAGACCGACGGCGGCCGCCGTCGCCAAGAGTTTCGACTTCATTGATGACCTCCCTGATTTACGCGTGAATGCACCCTAAGGCCCTGACGGCGTTTGGGCAAATCCGATGCGCGGGCGCTCAGACCCAGCGGAAGATGGCGAGCGCGATGACGACCGTGCCGCTCGCCGCGCCCCACAGCGGGGCCATCGGTACGAAGGCGAGCCAGGCCAGGTGGATGTAGGCGCCGGCGAGGAGCGAGATGAACAGACGGTCACCTCGGGTGGTCTCGAGGCCGAGCACGCCGCGCCGGGGCGCGCCGCCGGGCCGGGCCAGCTCCCATAGACTCATGACACACAGCAACAGCCCGATCGCGCCGAAGAACGCGCCGGTCTGCCAGGTCCAGGCCATCCAACTGAGATCCACCGATCAGACCCTCCCCAGCGCGAAGCCCTTGGCGATGTAGTTCCTCACGAACCAGATCACGATCGCGCCGGGAATGATGGTGAGGACGCCGGCGGCGGCGAGGAGGCCTAGCTCATAGCCGGAGGTGCTCGCGGTCCGGGTCATCACCGCCGCGATCGGCTTCGCCGCCACCGAGGTCAAGGTTTTGGCGAGCAACAGCTCGACCCAGGAAAACATGAAGCAGAAGAAGGCGGTGACGCCGATGCCGCTGGCGATCAGGGGCATGAAGATCTTCACGAAGAATTTCGGGAAACTGTAGCCATCGATATAGGCGGTCTCGTCGATCTCCTTGGGCACGCCGGACATGAAGCCTTCCAGGATCCAGACCGCGAGCGGGATGTTGAACAGGCAGTGTGCGAGGGCCACGGCGAGGTGGGTGTCGAACAGGCCCATGGCCGAGTAGAGCTGAAGGAAGGGCAGCGCGAACACGGCCGGCGGCGCCATCCGGTTGGTCAGGAGCCAGAAGAACAGATGCTTGTCGCCCAGGAACCGGTAGCGGGAGAAGGCGTAAGCCGCGGGCAGCGCGAAGGCCAGCGAGATGACGGTGTTCAGGACCACGTAGATGATCGAATTGATATAGCCAGTGTACCAAGTGGGATCGGTCAGGATGTCGACGTAGGACGCGGTCGTGAATTGGCTCGGCCACCAGCTGAAGCCACCCAGGATCTCGTTGGTCGTCTTGAACGACATGTTCAAAAGCCAGTAGATCGGCAGCATCAGGAAGATGATGTAGAGGGTCGGCACCAGCCAGCGAAAGCGGCTCATTTCGGCTCTCCCTCAGCCGGCTGCTCGCCCTGCATGGTGAGCGTGTAGAACAGCCAGCAGACCAGGAGCGTCATCAGGAAGTAGATGATGCTCATCGATGCCGCGATGCCGAGATTGAACTCGCCGAGCGCCGCCTTCACCAGGTCGATCGAGAGCACGGTGGTCGCGTTGCCGGGGCCGCCGCCGGTGAGCACGAACGGTTCGGTGTAGATCATGAAGCTGTCCATGAACCGGAGCAGGAAGGCGATTGTGAGAACGTGCTTCATCTTCGGCAGCTGGATGTAGCGGAACACGGCCCACCGGGACGCGCCGTCGATCCGGGCCGCCTGATAGTAGGCGTCATCGATCGACTGCAGGCCGGCATAGGCCAGGAGCACGACCAGCGAGGTCCAGTGCCAGACGTCCATGAGGATCACGGTGAACCAGGCGGCGATCGGCTGCTGGGTGAAGTTGAACGGGATGCCCAGCCAGTTGAGCCCGTAACCCAGAAGACCGATGTCGGGCAGCGCGAAGATGTTCCACATGGCGCCGACCACGTTCCAAGGGATCAGGAGCGGCAGCGCCATCAGGACCAGGCACACCGAGGCCCAGACGCCCGAGCGCGGCATGGCCAGGGCTATGGCGACGCCCAGCGGTATTTCGATCAACAGGATCGTCGCGGTGAAGAAAAACTGGCGCAGCAGAGCGCCATGAAACCGCTCCGAAGCCAAGACCTGTTCGAACCAGCGGGCACCCTCGAAGAAGAAGACGTTGTTGCCGAACGTGTCCTGCACCGAATAGTTGACCACGGTCATCAGCGGCACGACCGCGTTGAAGGCCACGATCAGCAAAACCGGCAGCACCATGAACCAGGCGCGGTTGTTCCAGGTCTTCTTCATTGCTGCGTTTCCGCCTCGACGCGCCAGTTGTCGGCGTAGATGTTGATGCCTTTGGGATCGAAGCGAACGCGCGCCTCGGCCGGGATCTCCTGGTCCTCGCGCAGGACGAGAGCGATCTCCTGGCCCTCGAGGGTGGCGCGAACGATCTTCAGGCGCCCGATATCCTCGCCCCGGTCGATCGACACCGGCGTGCCATCGTCGCTGAGCCTGATATATTCGGGCCTGATGCCGAGTTCGGTCTTGGCGCCAGGTTTGATTTCCGGCGCTTGGTTCAGCTCGAGCCTGTGGCCGCCCACCGCCGCCGTCGCGCCGTCCAATTCGAGTGGCAAAATGTTCATGCCGGGCGAGCCGATGAAGTAACCAACGAAGGTGTGGCGCGGCCGCTCGAACAATTCCTCGGGCGTGCCGATCTGGACGATTTCGCCCTCATACATCACCACGACCGTGTCGGCGAAGGTGAGCGCCTCGGTCTGGTCATGGGTGACGTAGACCATGGTGTGGCCGAACTGCTTGTGCAGCAGCTTGAGCTGGGAGCGGAGCTGCCATTTCATATGGGGATCGATCACCGTCAGCGGCTCGTCGAACAAAATGGCGGCGACATCCGAGCGGACCATGCCCCGGCCCAGCGAGATTTTCTGCTTGAGATCGGCGGTGAGGCCCTGGGCCCGGCGGTCGCGGATCCGCCCCAACTGCAGCATCTCGATCGTCTCGTCGACCCGCTTGGCCACCTCGGGCTCGGGCACGCCCCGGTTGCGCAGTGGAAAAGCCAGGTTCTGAGCGACCGTCATGGTGTCGTAGACGACCGGAAACTGAAACACCTGGGCGATGTTGCGCTGTTCCGGCTGAAGCCCGGTCACGTCCTTGCCGTCGAACAGGATTTTTCCCTCCGACGGGGTCAAAAGCCCGGAGATGATGTTCAAAAGCGTGGTCTTACCGCAGCCGGAAGGACCCAGAAGGGCATAAGCGTCGCCGTCGTTCCAAGCGTGGTGCACCTCTTTCAGCGCGTAATCGGCTTCGCTCTTCGGCTTGGCGCCGTAGGCATGGCGGATGTGCTCGAGATCGATTTTCGCCATGGTCAGGCCGCCAACCGCTCGCCGTGGGACACGTTGCGCCCGGCATCGTCGAAGACCAGGAGATGGCGGGTGTCGAGATGGACCTCGAGGGTTCGGTCCGGTTCGATATCGTGGATGCCTTGGGTCAGCATCACCCAGTCCCGACCGCCATGGTCCAGATGGACGAAGCTTTCGGAGCCGGTGATCTCCGTGACCGTGACGTGAGCGTTCAAGGCCACGGACGCATCGCCCTCAGCCTCGAGCGACAGATGGTGGGGGCGGAAGCCGAGCGTGTAGGCACCATCCTCGATCGCCGCCGGAGCCGGCACCTGGGTTCCGCCCTCAAGCTCGAACGAGGAGCCGGTCTTGCGCGCCCGGATCTCGTTCATCGGCGGATCGGAGAAGGTCTGGGCCGTGATCAGATCGACGGGCTTGCGGAAGACCTGCACCGTCGGCCCGAACTGGGTCACCCGGCCCTCCGCGAGCGTGGCCGTGTGCCCGCCCAGAAGCAGCGCTTCCGAGGGCTCGGTCGTCGCATAGACGAAGATGGCGCCCGATTCCGCGAAGATCTTAGGCAATTCAGCACGCAGTTCTTCTCTCAGCTTATAGTCGAGATTGGCGAGCGGCTCGTCGAGCAGGACCAGTTTCGCCTTCTTGACGATGGCCCGGGCGATCGCGGTGCGCTGCTGCTGGCCGCCGGAAAGATTGAGCGGCGTCCGCTCAAGAAACGGCCCGAGCTTCAGGAGATCAGCTGCGCGGCGGACTTCCTGATCGATCGTCGCCTTGTCGGCGCCCGCGACCCGCATAGGCGAAGCGATATTGTCGTAAACGGTCATCGCCGGATAGTTGATGAACTGTTGATAGACCATGGCGATCTGGCGCTTTTGCACGGGCATGCCCGTAACATCCTCGCCGTCGACGATCACCTTGCCGCGGGTTGGCCGGTCGAGGCCGGCCATCAACCGCATCAACGAGGTCTTGCCCGCATTGGTGGGACCGAGAAGGACGGTCAACCCCGTTTCGAGCGTGAGCTCGGTCTCATGGATGTGGGTTTCGGAGCCGACCTGCTTGACGACTCCTTGGAGCGCGATGGTCATGCCGCCTCGGCCTGGTTGCGCATGCACCAGGCGCGGACCCGCGCCGCCTCTTCGTCGGACATGAACAGACCCAGCTTGGTCCGGCGCCAGAGAATGTCCTCCGGCTCCCGCGCCCACTCGACCTTGCGCAAATAGTCGAGCTCGGCTTCGTACAAGCCAGCGCCCATCTCGCCTCCCAGATCCTCGAGCTTGTTGGCGGTCCCAAGAACCCGCTCGATACGGGTACCGTAGGCGCGTGCCAAACGGGCCGCAAGCTGATCGCCGAGCCACGGATAGCGCTCGCGAACGCCGGCCAGAAACCTGGGGAAATCGGCATCCTCGATATCGCCTCCGGGCAGTTTCGCGCTGGCGGTCCAGTCGCCGGCTTTGATCGCCATCACCGGTTTCAGTTTCTGCAGCGCGTGTTCGGCCAGTTTTCGGTAGGTCGTGAGCTTGCCGCCGAAAACCGACAACAAGGGCGCCCCGCCGTCGGTGTCGAGGTCGAACACATAGTCCCGGGTGACGGCGGACGGATTGCCGGAGGCATCGTCGTAAAGCGGGCGCACGCCCGAGTAGGTCCAGACCACGTCATCGGCGCCGATCTGACGCTCAAAGTAACGGTTGATCACCCGGCAAAGATAACTCGTCTCTTCCTCGGTGATTTCCGCCTCGGCGGGGTCGCCCTCGTAAGTCAGGTCGGTGGTGCCGATCAGGGTGTAGTCGCTCAGATAGGGGATCGCGAACACGATCCGCTTGTCGTCGTTTTGCAGGATGTAGGGGTGACCGTGATCGAACAGCTTCGGTACGACAATGTGTGAGCCCTTGACCAGGCGGACCCGGTGCCGGCTCTCGACCGCAACCGCTTCCTTGATGAAGGACGACACCCAGGGACCGGCGGCATTGACCAGGCCCCGTGCCTGGACCGACCGCTCGGCGCCGTTTGTCTCGTCTTTCAGCGTGATCGCCCAATGGCCGTTCGCGCGGCGGGCCGAGGTGCAGCGGTTTCGGGTCAGAACTTCCGCACCGCGTTCCGCGGCGTCCAGGGCGTTGAGCGCGACCAGACGGCTGTCGTCGACCCAGGCATCGGCATAGGTGAAGCCCTTGGCGAACTTTTTTTTCAGTGGCTCGCCCAAGGGGCCTGACGAAAGATCGACGCTCTTGGAGCCCGGCAGGAGCTTTCGCCCCCCCAGATTGTCGTAGAGGAACAGGCCCATCCTGATCATCCAGCGAGGGCGTTGTTCCGTGCTGTGCGGCAGCACGAACTCCATCGGCTTGATCAGGTTGGGGCTGGCGCGGAGCAGCACCTCGCGCTCGATCAGCGCCTCGCGGACCAGACGGAATTCATAATATTCGAGATAGCGAAGACCGCCGTGGATCAGCTTGCTCGACCAGCTCGACGTGTGGCTGGCGAGATCGTCTCTTTCGCAAAGCAGAACCTTGAGGCCTCGACCGGCGGCGTCGCGCGCAATGCCGACGCCGTTGATGCCGCCGCCAACGATGACGAGGTCGAAGGTCTGGCTTGAAGCCACGCTTTCCTCCCTGTTCGCCTCGAACTGTTGACCGTTCTAGCGAACTTGAAAATCACTTAAACGAAAGCAAAACGAATGTCAAACGAAACTAGGCGCTAGAGCACTACGCCCCATAGGGACGGTCGCCCTGATCCGTTTTCCCGGCTGCGCTTGTTTCGATCAAGCGGACCTCGTGATCGCGGCAGAGCCGGCGTATCGCCGGTTGGGTGCAGCGATCGGTGACGAAGGTGTCGATCTGGGACAGCCGGGCGATCCGTACAGGTGCGGTGCGTTCGAATTTGGTCGCGTCGGCGACCAGGATAACGTGCCGGGCGTTGGCGATAATCGCCTGCGCCACCTTGACCTCGCGGAAATCGAAGTCGAGCAGCGCACCGTCCTGATCGATGGCCGAGCTGCCGATCACCGCGAAATCGACTTTGAACTGGCGGATGAAATCGACCGCTGCCTCGCCGACGATGCCGCCGTCCGAGCCCCGGACGATGCCGCCGGTGATCACCACCTCGTATTGAGGGAAAACCCGCATCCGGTTGGCGACGTTGATATTGTTGGTGATCACCATCAGCCCTTGATGGTCGAGAAGCGCGTCGCTGACGGCTTCCGTGGTGGTGCCGATATTGATGAAGAGGGACGCGCTGTCCGGGATCAGCTGGGCGGCGACCCGGCCGATCGCCGTCTTTTCTTCCAGCGCGATCTGGCGCCTTTGTTCATACTCCATGTTCTCCGTGCCGGACGGAAACAGCGCGCCACCGTGAATCCGGGTCAGGTGGCGCCGCTCGCACAGCTCGTTCAGATCCTTCCGAATGGTCTGGCGCGTGACGTCAAAGCGAGCCGCCAGCTCGTCGACCAGAACCCGTCCGTGCCTTTTGGCCAGATCGACAATTTCAGCGTGGCGCGGCGAAAGAAAGAGGGACGTGATCGGCCTGGTCCTTGGCTCAGGCTCCTGCGCAAGGCATGAAGCCCTTGTGAGTATTTGTGGTTTCAGACTTGGTTCATAAGGTGGGAGTATAATGGTGAAAGCTGGAACTTGTGAGGGTGTCCACATGGTTCGCAATATTGCTGTGCCTCTGGCCTTGGCGTTGACCTTGGCCGGCTGCGCCACCGGACCAGAGGGCGATCGCCAGGTCAGCGGCAAGGGTGTGGGCGCGACCGTCGGCGCCGCGACCGGTGCGGTTCTGGGTGCGGTCATCGCCGACAACGACCTCGCCGGCGGTTTGATCGGTGGTGCCGTGGGCGCCGTCGCCGGCGGTGTTGTCGGCAACGTCTTCGATCGCCAACAGCAGGAATTCGAGGAAGAGCTCGCCGCCGAACGACGGCGCAACGAGATCGAGATCACCCGGGTTCGCGAGGATCTCCTTAAGCTTACCCTAGACAGCGAGGTGTCGTTCGATTTCGACAGCGCCTCGATCAAGCCGGCGTTCGATCCGACCATCGACAAGCTGGCCGACGTGCTGGTCAAATACGACAACACCCAAATCACCGTCGTCGGCCACACCGACGATATCGGCTCCCAGAGCTACAATCAGGGCCTGTCGGAGCGCCGGGCCGAAGCCGTTCGCAGCAGGCTCGTGGATTACGGTGTTTCGCCGCGCCGCCTGGAAGCGATCGGCCGGGGCGAACTGGAACCGCGGACCAACAATTTTTCGGAAGCCGGTCGGCAGCTCAACCGCCGGGTCGAAATACTCGTTCGCCCCGATGATGAGCAGACTCTGGGCGACGCCACGCTGTACTGAGTTCGTCTGATGAACCGGCGCCGCGTCTGGGTTTGAACGTCGTCGGCCGGACGAAGCCTTTTGTGCGTCGTGTTCCAGTAGGTGGCGCACGATCTCGCTAACTGATTCGAAGGCCGGTTCGCTCCGGGCATTGGCTTTTGCCGGTCGGTAAAGTGTCTTCAACGGCGTTGGTCGCGGCCTCGCCCAGGCTCGCTCGCCTTGAGCGTTGTGCGACCTGTGGAGCCGTGTGATCGAACAAGCAACGCTCGACGCCAAAACATAGGGGCAGTGTATCCGCCCTTGCTTGGATGCTGGATGCCCCGGAAATGAACAAAGCACCGGGGCGAACCGTGAGCGCGGTACCGTCTTTGATCGGCAAGGCGATATCCCGATCATCAGCCATCGCTTGACACACCTTTTCGGCCCGCACTCACCCACCGAACGGCCAGAACATAGGGATCACGATGATCGCAACCAGAAACAAGAGCAGATTGAGCGGAATGCCGATCTTGAGAAAATCGGTGAAGCGGTAGCCGCCGGCTGTGTAGACCAGCGTGTTCGTCTGGTAGCCGATCGGCGTCGCGAAGCTGGCACTGGCGGCAAACATGATCGCAACCACGAACGGGCGCGGGTCCACTCCCAGAAGGCCGGCCAGGCTCATCGCGATCGGCGTCAGGAGGATGGCCGCTGCGTTGTTGCTCATGGTCTCGGTGAGCATCGAGGTCAGCAGATAGATCATGGCGAGAGCGGCCAGAGGACCCAATTCACCGAAGGGGCTGACCACGGCGCGAACGATCATGGCGGCGGCGCCCGTGTCCTCCATCGCCATGCCCACCGCCAGCATGCCGAAGATCAACATCATGATATCCCAGCGAATGGCTCTGTACGCGTCACGGTGATCGAGACATCCCAGTGCCACCACCAGGCTCGCCGCGACAACCGCGAGCGCTGCGATGGGCAGCACGTCGAGTGCCGCCAGCAAGACCACCAGCAGAATGGCAGCGATCGCGATCGGCGCCTTGTCCCGGCGCACCGCGCGCTCCGAGGTCTCGCCGATGCTGGACAAAAGGCCGTCGTCGAACAATCGCCGCATGCCGGTGACGGGCCCTTCGAGCAGCAACGTGTCGCCGACCTCGAGGCGCAGATCCTGATCCTGGCCGGCCATGTTGGCGCCACGCCGGTGCACGGCCAGCACGTAGACGCCGTAGAGGCGACCGAGGCCGAGCCTGGCGAGCCGGCGCCCGACAAGTCTGGAGCCGGGCCCGATGATGCCTTCGCCGATCAGCGATGCGCTGCTCTCCACCGGCTCGAACGCGTGTTGGCGGAAGCTGCCCCCAAGCGCTAGATCGCCTGCTTTACGCAGCGCCAGCATCTCGCCGACGGGCGAGGTCAGAACGATCCGGTCCCCCGCCTCCAGGCGAACGTCGCTGAAACGCCCGCCGAGCGAGGTGTTTTCGCGGACCACGTCGACGATCGAAAACCCGTTGCGCGCGACCAAACCGGCCTCGCGCGGGGTCTTGCCAACGAGAACGGATCCAAGCGGCACCATGACCCGGGCGATGAACCGCCGTTCCTTGCGATCGGGAAGGATGGCGGCGAGCGTATCCCGCTCCGGCAGTAGGGCCGGACCGACGACGGCCATGTAGGTGCAGCCGACCAGCGCCATGATGACGCCGGCGCCGGTGATCTCGAAGATGCCGAAGGGTTCGAGCCCGCGGGCCTGACTGACGCCATCGACGATGCTGTTGGTCGACGTTCCGATCAGGGTGGTGGTGCCGCCGAGGATCGCCGCGAAGGAAAGGGGGATCAGCAGTTTCGAGGGAGCGATATCGATGGCTTTTGCCAGACGGATGGCGACGGGGATCAGGATCACCACGACGGCGGTGTTGTTGACGAAGGCGGAGAGCAGCGTCGCGGCGCCCATGAACAGAACCACCGCCATCAACGGCGACCAGCGCTCTGACATTCTCATGATCAAACGACCGGCGGAATCGATGACACCGGTGGCTTCGAGCGCCGCCGAGAGCACGAACATCGCGGCGACGGTGATCGGCGCTGGATTGGAAAACACCCGAAACGCTTCACTGGCGTCGAGAATACCGGCGAGGATCAGGGCGCCCAGAGCCAGAAGGGCGACGACGTCGGGCTTCGGCTTTTCCCGGACGAGACCGGCCAGCACGGCCACCACAAGCGACAAGACGAAGCCGATCTGGAAAAGGGATGAAGAGGCAAGACCCTCGAGCATACCCGTCATTCCTCAAGTCGCGCGGAAGCGCCTTCGGCAGCCGCGACGACGCTTTATCTTTTCGAGTGAAATGATGGGCAGGTTCTGCGCGGCAAGCCCGGCTCGTTAACCCCGGACCCGCTCCACCGCGCGGCTCCAACCAGCCATCAGCCGCCGGCGCTCATCTTTGGGCATCGTCGGCTCGAACCGCTTTTCCAGTCGCCATTGCTGGGCGATGTCGTCCTGCGACGCGAAGAGGCCGACCTCGAGGCCGGCCAGGTAGGCAGCTCCCAGGGCGGTGGTCTCGATCACCTCGGGCCGTTCCACCGGGACGTCCAGAATGTCGGCCAAGAACTGGCAGACCCAATCATTGGCGACCATGCCGCCATCGACCCGAAGCGTGCCTGTCTCCTTGATGCCCGCGCCCCTGGTGTCGGCCGCCATGGCGGTCATCAGATCGGCCGTTTGGTAGCCGACCGATTCCAGGGTGGCTCTCACCACCTGCGCCCGGCCGCTGTCCCGGGTGAGCCCGATCAAGGCGCCCCGCGCGTCCGGATCCCAGTGCGGCGCGCCGAGGCCGGTGAAGGCCGGGACCAGATAGAGGCCGCCGCAATTGTCGACCGAACGCGCGATCGCCTCCGTCTCGGCGGCATGATCGACCAGATTGAGCGCATCACGAAGCCACTGCACCGCGGCGCCGGCGACGAAGATGCTGCCCTCGAGCGCGTAGGTGGTTTGGCCTCCGAGCCGCCAGGCGATCGTCGTCAAAAGCTGGTTCTGAGACGGCACCGCTGTGCCGCCGGTGTTGAGGAGGGCGAAACAGCCGGTGCCGTAGGTGCTTTTGATCATGCCGGTTTCGAAACAGGCCTGGCCGAAGCTTGCGGCTTGTTGATCACCGGCCATGCCCGTGATCGGGATCTCCCGTCCGAAGATGTTTTTCTGGGTCGTGCCGAAGGGTGTGCTGTTGTCCCGGATCTCCGGCAGCAGCGCGGACGGAATATTGAGGCGCTTTAGGAGGGTTTCGTCCCAATCCTGGCGGTGAATGTCCATGAGCATCGTGCGGCAGGCGTTGGACGCATCCGTGGCGTGAACCTCGCCCCCGGTCAGACGCCACAAAAGAAAACTGTCGATGGTGCCGAAGGCGAGCTTGCCGGCGTCGGCCGCCTCCCTCGCGCCCTTGGCATTATCCAGAAGCCAGGCGAGTTTGGTCCCGGCGAAATAGGCGTCAATGACCAGGCCGGTCGTTTTCTGGACGTGGTCGGTGAGCCCATCCGAAGCGAGCTCCCGGCAGATCGGCGCCGTCCGCCGGTCCTGCCAGACGATCGCTTTGTGGACCGGCTCGCCGGTTTCCCGGTCCCACAGAACCGTGGTTTCGCGTTGATTGGTGATGCCGATCGCGGCGATGTCGTCGAAACTCAGATTTGCCGCTTCGACCGCGTCCTTCGAGACCGCTACCGTGTCGTTCCAGATCTCGTTCGCGTCATGCTCGACCCAGCCGTCGGCGGGGAAATACTGGGTCAGCTCCCGTTGGCCGACGCCCTGGATGTGACCGTTCTTGTCAAAGACGATCGCTCGGCTGCTCGTCGTCCCCTGATCGATTGCCAGAATATGTGTTTCGGCCACCGGAACCTCCCCATGCGCGTTCTCTCATTCTGTGGGGAGTGAGCCTAGACGAGGCCAGCGCGAGTGAAAATGGCCGGCCTCGCCAAACGGTTAGCCTAGTCAGGTGCTGGCTCGAGCGAAGAGCGCTTGAACGACATGGTTCCAGCGGGCGACGGACGGCAGTCTCAGACCGGAGACCCAGCTCCGAAATTGCTGCTGGTCACCGGCAGACAGGATCCGTTGCCGACGAAGGCGCTCCCCGTCGGATGTGTGCAACAGAAACAATTCCAGTTCGGGGGTCGAAAGGGGCGGGTACATGGGCTGTCTCCTACAAGCGGGTGCCTTCATGTGCCTCAAGATCGGGGTTCTAGAAATATTCGTCCAACGAATGTATTTGATCAAAATCATCACCGATGTAGATGAAAAAATGCTTGAACCCGATCTCTAGAAAACCTTCGTCGCCATCGCCGAAACCGGCGGGGTCACCGCTGCTGCCAAGGCCGTGCACAAGACCCAGTCGGCCGTGAGCATGCAGGTTCGACGCCTAGAACAGGCTGTAGGCGAGGTGTTGTTGGAAAGGGACGGCAGAGGTGTCACGTTGAGCGAGGCTGGCCGTCGGCTATTACCCCACGCCCGGCGGATCCTGAGGGTCCAACAGGAGGCCCTGGCGGCGTTCGGTGATCCGTGCGCCACGGGCACCATTCGGCTCGGCGCACACGACGAGTATGTGTCCGGCTACTTGCCTCAGATCCTGCGTCGCTTCGCCAAGGCTTACCCTGGAATCACGGTGGAACTGATCAGCGATACCTCGCCGGAACTCGGCAAGCGCATGGCTAACGGCGAACTCGATCTTATGATCACGACCGACAATGAGGCCGGCCCGGGAGGTGTGGTTCTCTATCGCGAGCAGGCGGTGTGGGTGAGCTCGGCTCGCCACGACGTCCATCTCGAGGACCCAGTTCCGCTGGCGCTCTACCATGAGGGCTGTTGGTACCGCCGCTGGGGTACCAATCTCCTGGAGCAGCGAGGACGCGACTATCGCGTGGCCTACGTCATCCTTAGCCTTACCAGCGTCGATGCCGTCGTTCGCGCAGGCCTCGCGGTCGCCATCATGAACCGCGGCAGTGTGCGGCCCGAGTATCGCGTTCTCACCGAAGAAGACGGCTTCCCAGCACTTCCCAACTTTGACATCAAATTGCAACGGCGCGCCCATGGTGACCCGGATCTCTTGGATCGGCTGGAAGCCCACATCGTCGAGAGTTTTCGGGGGCCGATCGAGCTGATCGCCGCCTGAGCCCGACCCAGCCGCTTTCGCTCCGGAGGCCGCTCGGCTAGGCTCGCGCCCATGATAAAAAAAGCGCCCGAACTGGTCCTGATCGCCGGCTCAGGCTACATTTTCCGCGCGTTCTTCGCGCTGCCGCCGATGACCCGGGCCGACGGCACGCCGGTGAACGCGGTCTACGGTTTCTGCAACATGCTCTGGCGGCTGATGCAGGACCTGCCGGACGACAATCTGCTGGTCGTCTTCGACGCGTCAGGCGTCAGTTTTCGGAACGAGATCTACGATCAATACAAGGCCAATCGGGACGAGCCGCCCGAGGAGCTGAGGCCTCAGTTCAAGCTGGTCCGGGACGCGGTCGACGCGTTCGGCTTGCCGCGTCTGGAACTGGAGGGCTTCGAGGCCGACGACATCATCGCGACCTACACGAAGCTCGCCCGCGAGGACGGCCGGACCGTCCGGGTCATCTCGTCCGACAAGGATCTTATGCAGCTGATCGCCGACGGCGTGGTCATGTGGGATCCGATGAAGTCCCGCGAGATCGACGACGAGGCGGTCCGGAAAAAATTCTTCGTCGGGCCCGAGCTGGTGCGCGATGTCCTGGCCCTGGCCGGCGACACCTCCGACAATGTGCCGGGCGTTCCCGGCATCGGACCCAAGACCGCCGCCCAGCTTCTCGACGAATTCGGCTCGCTGGAGGCGCTGCTCGACAAGGCGGAAACCATCAAGCAGCCGAAACGCCGGCAGAGCCTGATCGAGTTTCGGGACCAGGCGCTGCTCTCTCAAAGGCTGGTGACGCTGAGGGACGACGTGCCGGTCACCATCGCTCTCGAGGACCTTGACCGACCCCATTTCGATCCGGATCAGGCCAAGGCGTTCCTGAGGGACAACGACTTCAAGTCGCTTCAGGGCCGGATCGACACGGCGCTCGGCACCGCGGGCGATAAGGCGGGGGCGGCGGAACCCAAGGACGGCGAGGGCGACTACCAGATTGTCACCGACCTAGCGGCGCTGGACGCGCTCCTCGCCGAGGCGGCCGCAACCGGCTGGCTCGCCATCGACACCGAGACCACCTCGCTCAACGTCGCGGCTGCCCAACTGGTCGGCATCTCGCTGTCGGTCAAGGCCGGCACCGGCGCCTACATCCCGCTCGCTCATGTCGATGATTTTCATCAGCCTCTGACTGATCAGCTCGACCGGGAGGAGGTTTTTGGGCGCCTGCGCCCGGTGCTCACCGATCCGGCGATCCTCAAGATCGGCCACAATCTGAAATATGATCTTGCTGTGCTCGCCAAATATGACGTCGCGATCAGCCCGATCGACGACACCATGCTGATCTCCTACGTGCTCGACGGTGCCGGCCACGGCCATTCCATGGACGAGCTTGCGAAGCTACATCTCGACGTCACCACGATGAGCTACGAAGACGTTTGTGGCAAAGGCAAAAGCCAGGTCACCTTCGACCGGGCGCCGATCGACCAGGCGGGCTCTTACGCCGCCGAGGACGCCGACATCACACTCCGGCTCTGGCAGCTTCTAAAGCCTCGCGTGCCGACCGAGCGGATGGCTTATGTCTATGAGATGCTCGAAAGGCCGTTGGCGCCGATCCTGGCATCCATGGAAGCTCGGGGCATCACCGTAGACGCCGAGATCCTGAGACGGCTTACCTCCGACTTCACCCAGCGGATGGCGGCGCTGGAGGATGAGGCGAAGAAGCTGGCGGGCCACGATTTCAATCTGGGCTCGCCCAAGCAGCTGGGCGAGATTTTGTTCGACGAGCTGGGCATCGAGGGCGGCAAGAAGGGCAAGTCGGGCGCCTATGCCACCGGCGCCGACGTGCTGGAGGGGCTCGCCAATCAGGGCCACGAGCTGCCCCGGGTGATCCTCGACTGGCGGCAATTGCAGAAACTGACCCGCACCTACACCGAGGCCCTAGTGGAAGAAATCCAGGAGAGTACGGGCCGGATCCACACGTCCTACGCCATGGCCGCCACCTCGACAGGCCGGCTCAGCTCCAATGACCCCAACCTGCAAAACATCCCGATCCGCTCGGAAGAGGGCCGAAAAATCCGAACCGCCTTCGTCCCCGACGACGGTTTTCTGCTGCTCTCCGCCGACTATTCGCAGATCGAGCTCCGGGTCCTGGCCCACATGGCCGAGATCGAAGCCCTGAAGAAAGCGTTCGCGAAAGACATCGACATTCACGCCGTCACGGCGTCGGAGATGTTCGACAAACCGGTCGAAGAGATCGGCGCGGACCTGAGGCGCAGCGCCAAGACCATCAACTACGGGATCATCTACGGTATCGGGGCGTTCGGCCTCGCCCAGCGGCTGGGCATCGAGCACAAACGCGCGAAGGAATTCATCGAGCGCTACTTCGAGCGCTATCCGGGGATCAAGCAGTATATGGACCGGACCAAGGCCCAGGCCCGCGAGCAGGGATTTGTGCGCACCATCTTCGGCCGGCGCTGCGTGATCCCGGAGATCAACAACAAGGTCGTCGCCCGCCGCGCTTACGCCGAGCGCCAGGCGATCAACGCGCCGATCCAAGGCTCGGCAGCCGACGTCATGAAACGTGCCATGATCCGGGTCGCCCGAAACTTACGCAACAATGGCGCCGGCGCGCGAATGCTGCTTCAGGTCCACGACGAGCTGGTCTTCGAGGTGCCGAAGGACGAAATCGACCAGACGAAAACCCTGGTCCAGGAACAGATGGAAGCCGCCGCGTCCCTAACCGTTCCCCTGGTGGTCGACATCGGCACCGGCGCTAACTGGGACGCGGCTCATTGAGGGGAAAATAGGGAATGACGGCGTCACCGTCATTCTCAGCGCCCGCAGCTAGGAATTTCGACGGTTTAGTGAACTGTCACCGGAACCCTGTTCTTTGGTGACCCTAAAGCGTCAAAGCCCCGCAAATATGTTGGAACACTCTTTCGCACGTTGCGTGTACAGATCGAGAGTACCTTGCAAACCTCGGTTCTCCATCAAACGTTTGGAACTTTCGACTTTAACATCAATCAGCTTATCCAGAGTAGTGACGATTTTCTCCGCTGAAACGCGTCGAACATCTACCAAGTAACGCTCTATGGCTTTGGCTTCCTCATTCGCCTTATCAATCGTTGCGGAATTTATATCGCTGCCGCTATCCCTCAAAAATCCAAGAAAGCCTGCGTAGTTGTGCAGCTCAGCTGAACAATCGAGAAGTCGAGATTCGCTGACCTCAGATCTAGCCGAAGTGGCAATTACTGCAAATAAGAGTGCAATCACTAACCGCATTGGAAATTCCCTTCATTGATGCCGCGACAGCGTTTGGCTGGCGCGCGCCGCGATGATAATCTCTACGATCTCAGTGTTTTTATCAATCCTGTAGTGGATGCGGCCTGCTTCCAGTGGACGACGCGGCCGAGGCCCAGAAGCCGATTAGGAATTTCCACCGAAATTAAAATGTCACCGAAAAGAATACTACGGCAACAAGACAGGATAGAGCGAGGCCACCAGGAGGGCGGCAATGGTCAGGTTGGAATTTCGGTGACAGTTTACTGAATGCACTCAATTCCGTAGTTACGGTGACAGTTTACTAAATCGTAGTTACGGTGACAGTTTACTAAATGCACTTAATTCTTTCCGCTTGCTGGGGTGACCCGGCACCATCGCGCTCAAGCGATACCGATCCACACAGCCAGTGCCCGGCTGACCCGCATAAGAATGTCATTCTCCAGCCGTCCGAAAGGTTCTCGGATTTTATCACGACGAAAGGTCATCGGTTTGTCGACCATAATCTGAGAGACCAGCCGGAGACTGTTGGCCGTGGAGGGCTCGACGGTGATCCGGAACTGAGGCGCGCTCCGGATCTCACTGGTCAAGGGCAAAAGGGTCACGGTGGGGTGGGTCTCGTTGAACAGATCCGACTGAATGACCAGGGCCGGACGCGGCTTGCCGAAATCCCCGGGTAGCGCCACCGTCACCAAGTCGCCTCGGATCACGACCGCCAGCCGGCCGTATCCTGAAGCGGCTCGAGCTCGTCCATCAGGGCGTCCTCGGCCGGATCGTCGGCGATCAGCAGCGATTGCCGTCGGCACTCGGTGGCGAAAGCAGCCGATCGGGTGTCGGGTACCCAGATCTGGACCTGGCGAAACCCTTGCGCCCGCATCCGCTCGCGGTAGCGGCGCACATTCTCATGGCGGGGGTGGGAATCAGACATCATCCGCCTCACGATGCTGCATGTTCTGTGACTAGTTATATGGCGTGTCACGTCGGCCAGTCAATCAGCAGCCGGTCAAGTCACCGCGGGTGTCACCCAACGCTCAGGTCACCGAAATTGTCTCTTAGTAAACTGTCACCGAAATTGTCTCACGCCCACACCCGGGCAACCCCCTCCAGGGAATCGAACATTTCGTCCCTTGAGACGATCGCAAGGTCGTGGGTCATGGCGATGCCCGCGATCATGCGATCGAAGGGATCGCGGTGATCCCAGGTTAGGAGGCTTGCCGTTCGGGCCGAGCCCGCGTCGAACGCCAGGAGCTCGACGCCGCTCTGATCATTCTCGATCATCGCGTCCAGGATCGCCTCGGTCATCCCGGCCTTCCCAGGCCGTCAGCTCGTCCTCGCTCATCGGACCCCAGCCGTCCACCGGCTCGCCCACATCCTTCATCAGTTTCTCCAGGGCACCCGCCTTGCGGCGGGGCGTGCCGGCGATCTCGTCAAGCTTCAAGCGGACATAAGCCGCGAGCGACATGCCCGCGCGTTCTGCAGCAGCGCTCAATGCCGCCTTGGTCACCGGGTTTACATCACGAATATTCAGTGTTTCTCCCATCCGTCCCACCTCGTTTCAGCCATCGATGAATGCTGATGAACAAAACGATATTGGTTTGCTGCCATCAGATCCAAGATTGCTGCCAGTTTTTAAGTTCATGGTAGTGCCTTGAGGGCGCTCAAAGCACCGTTGCCGACGCCAGAAGCGCGGTCAGCAGGATCCAGGCGAAGAGGTGGTGGAAAAGCGAGACGATCCGGACAAAGCCGTTCGCCGGATAGAACTTGGAGAAAGTGTGGAGGTCGCCCACCGGCAGGCTGGCGTCGATGGCGTAGATCAAAATGTTGAAATCCTGGGCCTGGCGGTCCCGCTCATACTGAAGAAAACCGGCTTTTCTTGAGTATTTGGTCTCCCGGTCATCCACCGGCAGGCGGCTCCATTTGATGCCTTGGGCGCCCTTCATGGCGTAGTAGGCGTAGTTGGCCAGATAGATGATCAGGCAGACCATAAAGAGCCCGAGGAAGAGGACGAAAGGCAGCTCCGGTTTGACGCCGAAACCCGAAAGCTTGAGAAAACCGTAGAGCGGCTGCTCCCACCATTTGGAGAAAACTTGGGAGTAGTGCTCGTTCTTGACCTCGTAGAGCAGCTCGCGGCTGGCGGTCGGATCGCCCCGCTCGTCCAGATAGGTCGCAAGAAAACGCTTGCCGCCCGGATCCGAACGTTGGCTACCGGTGTCGCGCTGCGCTTCCGCCGCTACCGCTTCGCCGACCATGAGCGCGTGGGGCACCATCAGCCGCATCCAATGCTGGGCATGCTCGAGCAGGTCCTGGGGTGTGAAGTCCGGATTAAGGCGCTTGCGGCCCGGGTCCTCGGACTTGTCGCCGTCGGCGAGATCCTCTTCGTCCTGGCGCTCGAAGCTCGAGAGCCAGTTGGGGCTGCCCCAATAGTCGTAATGAAGGTTGCCGGCACTGGTCCATCGGTAGGCGCAGCGGTGAAACGGCAAATCCCAGGTGAGCACCCGGGCGTCGACCAAGGTGAGGTCGACGACGATGTCCGCCTTACGCCCGCCACAGGCTGAGACGGCGGCTTTCGCGCCGCTATGGCCATAGTCGTCGCTGGCGGACGAAAACTTGAAATCGGAACAGGGCAGAACATAGCCTCCGCCGTAAGGCATCCCGAAGGCAAGAGATAATTCGTTCGTCACATGGGTGCCGGTGAGATGGACAGGCCCGTGCCACAATCGTTCGAACCATGGCCGCCCTTGGATCGGCTCTCGGGCCTCGGGCACGCAACTGCCGTCGCTTCTCGTCGCGTAGTCCTGATCGTTCAGGACCGGCACCGGCAGCCGGACCGGCATCGATTTGCCGACATTGTTGTTGCGTAAAAAAATCTCGCCGACTTCCTCAGCCAGCGCCGAGGCGGCGAAGCTCAGATCCCCTTCCACCCGGTTGCTCGACACGTTGACGGCGACAGGTGGGGCAGCCGGGCCGACGCGGCCGGGCGAGGTGCGGACAATGTTACCGAAGCGGTCGCTGAAGCTCAGATTGCCTTCGACCCGGGTCGCATGCACCTGGAGACCCTGGAGATAATCATTGTCCCGGCTGTCGATGCTTTGGGCCTGGAGCGAAAAGATGTTCACGAACTGATTGAACCGATTCTTTCTAACGTCGAACCGTGCGGCCGTCGAATTGTAGAACTGGGCCAGGTGATCGAGCGTGTTGCGGCGAAAGCGGAAGAACCGATTGACCGCGGAATCGATGAAGTAAAAGGAGGGATATTTCAGGTGGTCGGCCGTCTCCGGTGTTTCGGCAAAAACGCTGTGGGTAAAAATATTGTCGGAGATGTAGAGGGATTGTTCGACGATGCTGTCCTGGATCAAAAGGCTGGGGATTGAGCTGGTGGTGGCCAGTGAAGCGTTCGGCGTTTCGTCCTTCTGCTTGTAGAAAACATTGTCCGATATGATCAGATCGTCGGCGGCAAGGACGTTGGAAAGCGCCAGCCAGTTGAAGAAATAGTTGCGGCGCAGGATGGATATTTCGTCCATCCGCACATTGTCGAAGATCAGACCGGCGAGGAGCTTGAAATCGGAGAATTCGAGGCCGTCGGCGAAGGTGGTGTTGCGGATCAGGATCGGCTGAAGGGCCCGGCCGTCGGTGAAGCTGATTTTTCGTGTGAAGACGACGTCGTCGAACAGAATGCTGTAGCGGTTCTCATCGCCCGAATCCCGGATCTCGTCAGAAACGGACAAAGTCTCTGGCCCTGCGGACGGATTTTTCAAAGCCCGCTCGCCGTGGAACGTCACCTTGTCGAAGTGAATGCGCATTTCCGCATCCAGGCGCTGTAGGGCCAGGGTGCCGATGATGTCGATGCTTGTGAATGCGAGCTTGTCGAAGTCCGAGGCGGTTCGGAATTGGTAGAACTGGATGATGCGGTCGATGACGTCCGCATGGATCTCCCATTCTTCGGGAAACCGGATGGTGGCCTGGTGTCCGACGACCTCGACTTTCAGGCCGGAACACTGCTCCATGAGGTGTTCTTCAGGAAGCTCTTGGCAAAACTGTTTGAGCTGAGCCTCTTCCTCCGAGGCGACATGCGGGTCGGGATAATTCATCACGCGAACCGTCTGCGGCGTCTTGGCCTGTACACTCACGTCTTCGGACGTGTGACCGACCGCGTTCACCAACGGGAATACGGCGCTGACGAAGACCAAGACGAAGCGAACCATGACCGAGCCCTCGAAGGCAGAACGGTCGGACAAATGCCAATCTAGAGAGTGATCACCATCGACAGATCAGAACAAAACCAGGAGCCGTCACGGGCAGGTGTTGGTCTCGACGCAACTTTGCTGATCGATCGTCTCGCCCGGTAGCCAGTCGGGCCCTGTCAGGGCAAACAGGCCAGCCGCGGCGACAACGCCGAACGCCAGAGCAAGCTTTTTCATCTGAGTCACTCCACCAGTTAGCCTAGACTTTTAGCCAAATGCGCCGTTCAGTCAATTAAAGCGTTAAAATTCCCGGCGCTGTAATGAACGTCACAGGCTCGCCGGTTCTTTGTCGTGGCGTGACGAAAGCTCAAAGGCTGTGCCCCGGACCAGATGCCGAATGGCCTCGGCGCCACCGCCCTGCTTGGTCTCCACGGCGACGGCGGACAAGGTCGCGGGCCCGTGGGCCGGCTCCATCCGGGCGCCCGGGACATCGCTCAGGAAGCGTTTGATCGATGCCTGCTTTTCCATGCCGATCACCGAATCATAGGCGCCGCACATGCCGACATCCGTGATGTAGGCGGTGCCGCCCGAAAGAATGCGGGCGTCGGCCGTGGGTGTGTGGGTGTGGGTGCCGACGACCAGCGAGACCCGGCCATCGAGATAGTGACCAAGCGCCTGTTTCTCCGCCGTGATCTCGGCGTGGACGTCGATCACGATGGCATCCGCGCTGCCGCCGAGCGGGTATTTCGTCAGTTCGGCGTCGAGCGCGCGGAACGGGCAGGCGACCGGCTTCATATGGATGCGGCCCAGAACCTGGGCCAGCACAAGGGTCTTGCCGGATTGTGTGCGGATCGCGGTGATGCCCCGGCCCGGCGTGTCGGGCGATAGGTTGAGCGGGCGGATCATGCGCGGATCGCCATTGATCGTGCCCAACAGCTCGCGCTGATCCCAGACGTGATTGCCGGTGGTGATCAGATCGACGCCAGCCTCGTAGAAGGTCTCGGCGATCCGCTGGGTGATGCCGAAACCACCGGCGGCGTTCTCGCCGTTGACGATGACCACGTCGAGATCGAGCTCCTCCCGGAGCTTAGGCACGGTTTCGATCAGAAGCTCACGGCCCGCGCGGCCGACCACGTCGCCGACGAACAGGATCTTCATGGCAGAGCCCGGGCCGGCGAAAACAGGACCAAGCCCTTTTCGGTCAAGACGCCGTCCAACAGGTAGTCCGTGGGCGAGCGTGGTACCTGATCGACCTCTTGGCTGGCGAAGGCGAGACCGATCACCAAAAGCGGGTCGCCGGCCCGGTTAAGGCGAAACAGCGTGCGGTCGTAAAAGCCCTTGCCGTAGCCAAGACGGCCGCCGGATCGGTCAAAGGCCAAAAGTGGGGCCAGGATCAGATTGGGCGTGAGCGGATCGGCCGAGGGCAGCGGTTCGTAAACCCCGAAAGCTCCGGCCACCAGTTCCATGTCCGGCTGCAAGTCATGAAAACTGAGCGGAGCTTCGGAGCCCTCCATCCGCGGCAGGCCGACATTTGCCCCCTTCGTCGCCAGGGCGGCCATCAGGGGCCGGGGATCGATCTCCGAGCGAAGCGGCCAGTAGCCGGCGGCGACCACCGGCTTAGGGGTGACCGCCAACAGGGCGTCGATCCAATGGGTAAGCTTCTCGGCCGCGAGACTCGCAGTGGCGAGCGAGATGGTATCGCGTTGGCGCCCGGCCCTCAGGCGCAAACGCTTTTTGTCTTGGGCAATTAGATCGCTGTCAGCATTCATCGGGTGACGGAGCCGCCTCGACCGTTGGTTGCGGTACGTCCCTGGGACCTGCTAGGCAGGTGGGCGCCGTAATGCCGTGACCAGGGCCACGACAGGGACAGCTCCCGTTGGAACGCATTAGGCCCAGAGCGTGTAGTGAACCTGACGAATCAGGCAGCCACCGTCTAGGCGCACTTAAGCGCTCTCGATCCGGGCCGCAATATCTTCGAGCTGTTTTGCGAAGTGATCGAGCATCTCGGCGGCCCGGTCTTCCGCCGCTTGGATCCGCTCCTCGACAGAGCCGTTGAGCGCGTCGATCTTGTCGTTGGCTTCGGAGAGATCGTCGGCCATCAGCAGGCTGGTGATCACCAACATGCGCAAGTCCGGTGGCGAGCCATTGGCTTTGGAGACCTCGTTGACCCGGCCGTTGACGTAGTGAGCCAGTTGGCGGACCCGGTGTTCCTGCCCCGGATCGCAGTTAATCGTATGCGGCCTTCCCAGAACTTGAACTTCGACCGTCGCCATTCACCGACCCTATTCCTGTAGCAACGCGTCGATTTGATCGATCGTCGCGTCCAAACGGCTTGCCGCCTCGCGCGAAAGTTTGCGCAACTGATCATTTTCTTCGCGCATTGAGGTCAGCGCGCTGTTCAGCCGGCGACACTCCTCGCGCAGCTGGACGATCTGTCCGTCGCCGACGGTTCCGACTCGGGTCACGGAACCGGCATTGGCCGTCTCAAATCGCGTGATGGCGTCCTGAAGTCGCCGCTGCGCCTCGTCCAGTCTCGACATCTTCCGGAGACACCCTTTCGCCCACCACCGACCATCGTTGACATAACGCCCGGAGACCGTCAACCACGCGGCTGGGCCCAGCCACCGCCATCCTTTCGAGATCGACCATGACTTCGTTAGAGCCAGCTCAACTGACGCCGATGGCCAACGCTCTGAGGGCGTTGGCGATGGATGCTGTGGAGAAGGCGAAATCCGGTCATCCGGGCATGCCGATGGGCATGGCGGATGTCGCCACGGTCCTGTTCGCGACCGCGCTCAAATTCGATGCGGCGGCACCCGACTGGCCCGATCGGGACCGGTTCGTCTTATCGGCCGGCCACGGTTCGATGCTGCTCTACGCGCTTTTGCATCTGACCGGCTATGAGGACATGACCCTGGATCAGCTGAAGGCTTTTCGTCAGCTGGGATCGAAGACGGCGGGCCATCCTGAGGCGGGTCACGCAGGCGGCATCGAGACGACCACGGGCCCCCTAGGCCAGGGACTCGCCACCGCCGTCGGCATGGCGCTGGCCGAGGCTCATCTCCGCGCCCGCTTCGGCGAGGATCTGGTCGACCACCGCACCTATGTGATCGCCTCTGACGGCGATCTAATGGAAGGGGTCAGCCACGAAGCCCTCTCCCTGGCCGGTCATCTAAGGCTCGATCGCTTGATCGTTCTGTTCGACGATAATGGCATCTCGATCGACGGCCCCACCAGTCTCGCGGTCTCAGACGATCAGTGCGCGCGGGCCGAGGCCTGCGGCTGGCGGGCCGAGCGGATTGACGGCCACGACATGGGCGCGATCGAAGCTGCCTTGGCTCGTGCCCGCGCCTCGGATCGGCCGAGCTTGATCGCCTGCAAGACGGTCATCGGCAAAGGTGCGCCGACCAAGGCGGGGAAGGCCTCAAGCCACGGCTCCCCGCTCGGCGCGGAAGAGATTGAAGGCGCGAAAAAGGCGCTGGGTTGGACCTCAGCGCCGTTCGAGGTGCCGGACGAACTCGCCCGAGCCTGGCGCGCCATCGGCGCCAAGGGTGCCGATGTTCGCGCCAGCTGGGAGCAGCGTCTGGCGGCGAGCGATGACTCGCGCCGCGAAGCGTTTCAGGCGGCACTGGCCGGCACCTTACCGGCAGACCTAAGCGACGAGATCGCCGCCTATAAGAAAAGGCTCAGCGATGAACGCCCTGCTTGGGCAACACGCAAGGCGAGCCAGGAGGCGCTGGAAGTGATCACGCCGCTGATCCCCCACCTGGTGGGAGGCTCGGCGGATCTGACCGGCTCGAACAATACCAAGACCGCCGCTACCAAACCCATTGCCCCTGGCAGCTATGGTGATCGCTATGTCCATTACGGCGTCCGCGAGCACGGCATGATGGCGGCGATGAACGGCATGGCGCTGCATCGGGGCGTGATCCCCTACGGCGGGACGTTTCTGGTGTTCAGCGATTATGCCCGCCCGGCGCTCCGCCTCGCGGCATTGATGGGCCAGCGGGTGATTTTCGTCGGCACCCACGATTCGATCGGCCTCGGCGAGGATGGTCCGACCCATCAGCCGGTCGAACATCTGACGGCTCTCCGGGCCATTCCGAACCTGGCCGTCTTTCGCCCGGCCGATGCGATAGAGACGGTCGAATGCTGGGAGCTGGCGTTGGCCAACAGGAGCGGGCCTTCGGTGATGGTGCTGACCCGCCAGGCCTGTCCTCTCATTCGGCCCGATCACGATCAGAATAATCTCTGCCAGCGCGGCGCCTACGCCGTCACGGCCGCGTCCGGGGCCGAGGCAACGCTTTTGGCCACCGGCTCGGAAGTGGCCCTGGCGCTGGCCGCCGCCGACATGCTCGGAACCCGCCACAAGATCCCCTGTAACGTGGTGTCGATGCCGTGTTGGGAACTGTTCGAAAAGCAGGATGTTGGCTACCGCATGGCTTTGCTGGGCGACATGCCGCGGTTCGCGGTGGAAGCCGCTTCACCCTTCGGTTGGACGCGCTACGTCAGTAGTGAGAAGCATGTCATCGGCATGACCGGTTTCGGTGCGTCCGCGCCTGCGGAAGCGTTGTTCGAGAATTTTGGGATCACGGCCGAGCGCGTGGCGGAGCGGGTTCAGCAGTTGGTTTGACGGGTGAACGCGTCTGACGTCGAGGCGCTTAAACGAAGGAGGAGTTCAGGTGGCTATCCGGATCGCCATTAACGGTTTTGGCCGTATCGGACGCAATATCTTGCGGGCGATCGCCGAAGGGGGGCGCGACGATGTCGAGGTCGTCGCCGTCAATGATCTGGCGCCGCCCGAAACCAACGCGCACTTGATCCGCTACGACAGCGTGCACGGCCGATATGGCGGCGCGGTCAGTCTGGAGGGTGACACCTTACGGATGACGCGGCCTGATGGCGCCACGATGAGCCCGATCCGGGTGTTGGCTGAACGGGACATGGCCAGCCTGCCGTGGGGCGACATCGGCGTCGATCTGGTCATGGAGTGCACCGGCATCTTTACCAAGCGCGAGCAGGCGGCCGGTCATTTGGATGCCGGCGCCGGCAAGGTGTTGATTTCGGCTCCCGGTGCTGGTGCCGATCTCACGGTTGTCTACGGCGTCAATCACGACAAGCTGACGGCCGACCATAAGGTGGTCTCGAACGCGTCCTGCACGACCAATTGCCTGACCCCTGTCGCCAAGGTGCTTCACGACGAATTCGGAATCGTCCGCGGGCACATGACGACGATCCACAGCTACACCAATGACCAGCACCTACTGGACGTCTTCCACAAAGATCTCCATCGCGCGCGCGCGGCCGCCATGTCGATGATCCCGACCTCGACCGGCGCCGCCAAGGCAGTCGGTCTGGTCATGCCGGAACTCCAGGGCAAGCTCGACGGGGTCGCCATGCGGGTGCCGACGCCCAACGTGTCGATCGTGGATTTGACCTTCGTACCGGCGCGCTCGACGACCGTCGATGAGGTCAACGCGGCGCTCCGAAGGGCCTCAGAGGGACGGCTTAAGGGCATCCTCGCCGTCCATGATGAGCCCTTGGTCAGCGCCGATTTCAACCATGATCCGGCAAGCTCGACGGTCGATCTCGGCGCGACCAAATGCCTTGAGGGCGAGTTGGTGCGCGTTGCGTCCTGGTACGACAATGAATGGGGCTTTTCCAACCGGATGAGCGACACCGCGGCGGTTATGGGCTCGCTTTGAGGCTCTAGGCATTCCCAAGCAGCGATCTCGTTGGAACCCAGGATGTGTGGCCGGCCATGGGGACGAAAGCGATTTCGCCCAATTGTCGGTTCTGTTTACGGTTGCATGAGCGGTAGAGTTGATAGATTTTCTGGGTGAATGTTCGCTACGCCGTAGAAAATAATGGCCAAGATAGATCGCGACTTGGTGGAGGACGCCGGGGTCGCTACGCCACTGTCGCGCCCGGAGGTCATGTGGCCAATTGTCGGGATTGGCGCGTCCGCCGGCGGACTGGACGCGCTTCGTAGTTTTTTTGGTAGAATACCGGCTGCCTGCGGCGCGACCTTCATCGTCGTCCAGCACCTATCGCCAAATTTTAAAAGCGCCATGGCCAATATTCTTGCGCGCTACACGCCAATGCCGGTCCTGGATATCGAAGACGGCATGGCCCTGAAGCAGGACGTGGTTTTGATGGCGCCGCCGCGAAGCCTGGTGAGCTTCGACAAAGACGGTTCGACCCTACGCCTGGCCGGCGCCAACCGCGAAAAGACGATCGATCACCTGTTCAACGCCATTGCCGAGACCGCCGGCACCCGGGCCATCGCCATCATTCTTTCCGGGACCGGCGATGACGGCAGCCGGGGCCTTCGAGCCGTTGCCGAGGCCGGTGGTTTGGTTTTGGCTCAGGAGGCGGCAACCGCCGAATTCGAGGCAATGCCGCTTAACGCCCAGGCGACGGGGCTAGTCGACCTGGTCGGTGCCATCGACGATCTACCGGAGCTGGTGGTGGAGCTTGCCGGCAACCCTGAGCGACGCCTCCGCCCACTCCGGATGCCGGGCGACACCAAGGGGCGGGGCGGCGAGCTGGAAACGGTTCTGGGACCGCTGCGCCGCTCGCGGAACGTCGATTTCAGCGAATACAAGCCCTTGATGCTGCTGCGGCGCATCCGTCATCGGATGCAGACCTTGGCTATCGAGCAGATCGCCGACTATGGCGCCTTGATCGAGGCGGACGAGGGCGAGCTCGCGCAGCTCCACCGCGATCTGCTAATCGGCGTCAGCCGTTTTCGCAGGGACAGCGGCGCTTTCGATCACCTCGATCGCTACGTCATTCCGAGGCTGGCTAATCGGGTCGAAGCCGACCAGCCGATCCGCATTTGGGTGCCCGGTTGCGCCACCGGACAAGAACCGTTCACCCTGGCCATGTTGTTTGCCGATGCGTTGGATCGCCGCGAGCTCGAGCACAATTTTCAGATATTCGCCACCGATGTCGATGAGAGGGCGATTCAGTTCTGTCGCAAGGGGATCTACGACGGCGATCAGCTGGCCGATCTGCCTGACGCCTGGCGTGAACGGTATGTCGAGGAAAACGACGGACAGGGCAAGATCGTCAACACGCTGCGCAAACGCGTCGCGTTCAGCCGGCACAATCTGCTGAAGGATCCGCCCCTCTCCCATCTCGACCTGATCTCGTGCCGAAATCTGGTGATTTACTTTTCACCGGAGGCTCAACAGCGGGTTTTCCAGCGCTTCGCCGCGGCGCTCGATGCCGGGGGCTATTTGTTTCTCGGGCCAAGTGAGGGTCTCGGCACTGATGAGAACGTCTTCATTTCGGTGAGCCATAAATGGAGCATCTATCGCAAGCGCGACCAGAAGGCTGAGGTCGCTCCCCGGAGCGTGCCCCGACCAACCTTCATTGGATCGGGCACCACCGTCGCGGCACCTCGTACCCAGGCCGACGTCGATGGCCTGATCGAACCGGCCTTGCTCAGGGCCGAACCGGCCTTGCTCAGGGCCTATGACGACCTTCTCAATCAATACGCCCCCGATAGTCTGTTGGTCGATCAGAACGGCGCCCTGCTCCACTGTTTCGGCGAGAGCGGGAGGTTCTTGAAACCCTTGGTCGGCAGACCGTCCAATCAGCTCACCGATCTGGTCGAGGGGCAACTTCGCCTCGCGCTCAGCGCGACGATTGACCTCGTGGCCAGTGACCGGCGCGGCCGGCGGCTCGAGGGCATCGCGACCGGAGAGCAGGGCCCGGTCGATCTGATCTTCCAGCCGATATACGACCATATCAAACAGACCTGCTTTGTCCTCATCGTGTTCGATCAGGGTAGGTCTAAGCAAAAAGGCGACGTGGCCGTCTGGTCGATGCCGCTGGACAAGATGCTGTCCAACCGTGTCAGCGATCTCGAAGACCAGCTCGCCTTCGCCCGGGCCCATCTGCGAGAGACTGTCGCCAAGCTCGAGACCAGCAACGAGCAGCTTCAGGCGGCCAACGAAGAGTTGATGTCGGCCAATGAGGAACTGCAGAGCACGAATGAAGAGCTGCACGCCGTCAATGAAGAGCTGTACACGCTGAATGCCGCTCATCTGTCGAAGATCGCGGAGCTGGAAGAGCTGACCGCCGATGTCGACAATCTTCTGCGCAGCAGCGATATCGCAACCGTGTTCGTCAATGAGAAGCTGGAGGTGCGCGAGAACACGCCGGCGGCGGCCAAGGCCTTCAACCTGCTGCCTCAGGATATCGGCCGGTCGATCAGCGACATCACACATCATGTCGACTACGACCTCACGACCGCGTTGCGCCAAAGCGTGGAGGCGGGCGATACCACCGCTGCCACGGTCCGGAACACGCGTGGCGGCTGGTGGCTGATGCGGATCCTGCCCTACCGCAAGGGCGATGGCCAGATCGCCGGCGCGGTCATGACCTTCACGGATATCAGCGATCTCAAACATGCCGAACAAGAGCTGATCGTTCAGCGTGAACGATTGCAGTTCACCTTGGCCAACAGTCCGGCCGTGATCTACAGCCGAAGAAGCGAACCGCCTTTCGCCTTTGTCAGCGTCGGACCTAATACCGAGGCCAAACTTGGTTTAAATGAAAGCGACCTCCTCAAAGGCCCGGAGGGCTATCGCGACCGGATCCACGCGGACGATTTGCCGGCTGTTGCCGACGCGCTCGGCAAGGTCGATTTCGGCTCCGATCATTCCGTCGACTACCGCTACGGAAAATGTGACGGGGAGATCGTCTGGCTGCGCGACACGATGCGCAAGGTCACGCTGGAGGGGACCGGAACCAGCAACATTCTGGGCGTGCTCACCGATATTACGGACTACCGCACGGCTCAGGAAGCTCTCGAGGCGAGTGAGGAGCGTTACAAGAGGCTGATCGAATCGGCTCCCGACGCCATTCTGATCCACAAAGGGGGTGTCATCACGCTTGCCAATCGCCAGGCAGCGGCCCTGTTCGAAGCAGACAACGCTGACGGGCTCATCGGCAAGCCGCTCTTGGACCTGATCCCCGAGGCCAACCGACCCGCGCTTCGCGGCCAGTTCGATGCCTCCAGCGACCGGGCCATGGGCGACCATGTTGTGGAGACGCGTCTCAGTCGCCGGGACGGCTCACTGGTCGAGCTGGAGGTGACCTCTGCGATCGTCCGTGAGCCGTCCGGTCCGTCCGTGCAATCCGTTCTCCGTGACATCACCGACCGCAAACGTGCGGAAGACCAGATCCGCCGCCTGGTCAACCACGATCCCTTGACCGGCCTGCCGAACCGCACTCTTCTCCTCGACCGTTTGCGGCAGGCGATCGCGTCCTGCCTCAGGCGTAAGTGCAGTGTCGCCGTGATGATGTTGGACCTGGATGCGTTCAAGGACGTGAATGATACGCTGGGGCATCCCACCGGTGACAAGCTGTTGTGCAACGTTGCGGAGCGGTTGTCGGGGACGGTCAGGGCGAGCGACACGCTGGCGCGCCTCGGTGGCGACGAGTTCGCCATCGTCCAAACCGACATCAAGAACGCGGACGGTGCCGCCGTGCTCGCCAACAAGGTGGTCGCCCTTCTGACCGAGCCTTTCGACATAGACGGCCATGAGGTGCACACTGGTGTCAGCGTCGGTGTCGCCATGTATCCGGTCGACGGCGATGATCCCGACACCCTGATCAAACATGCGGACCTGGCGCTCTATGCCGCCAAGAGCAAAGGCGGCAGCCAGGTCGAGTTCTTCGTTCGCCAGATGAACGCCGACGTCCAGGCCAGGAAATCTCTGGAGACCGACCTCAGGCGGGCGATCGATCAGGGAGAACTGAGCGTCGTTCTCCAGCCCCAATACTCGCTTCAAGATAACGTCTGTGTCGGCGCCGAAGTTCTGGTCCGTTGGAACCACCCCAAACGGGGCCCGGTGGCGCCGCGCTTTTTCGTGCCCGTGGCAGAAGCCACCGGTCTGATCCGGCCGTTGGGGCGTTTCGTGCTCGACGAGGCCTGTCGGATAGCCGCCCGTTGGGCCGCCAATGGCTGGCCCTTGTCGTTCGCGGTCAATCTTTCGGCGGCTCAGGTGAAGCATGGCGATCTGATCCAGACCCTGAAAACGATGCTGGACCGGCACCAGATCAAGCCCGCTTCGCTCGAGCTGGAGATCACCGAAAGCCTTCTGTTCGAGCCGTCTAACGAGGCCCTGGCGCACACCATCCGCGAGATCGCCGATCTCGGCATCAAGCTGTCGATCGACGATTTTGGCACCGGTTACTCATCACTCGCCTACCTGAAGCGATTTCCCATCGATAAGATCAAGATCGATCAGTCCTTCGTCCGGGACATCGGCCTCGACAATGATGATGAAGCCATTGTCGAGGCGATCGTCGGCCTGGGCCACAGCCTCGGTAAGCGGGTGATCGCCGAGGGCGTCGAGACGGACAGTCAGCTCGAGTTTTTGCGTAAACTGGGTTGCGACCAGGCCCAGGGTTTTCACCTGGGTCGGCCTGTCGAGGAGTCTTTGCTCTTCGAGCATTTGACCAACGGCCGAGATTAGCGGCCGGCAAGAACGGAAAGTTGGCGGTTGCCGATACCCGAGCCGCTGTGACTCAGATCACAGTGCAACCTCAAGTGACCTTCTCCCTGGATTAGGGCCGCGCTGAACTGGGAAATTCCGGTTGCTGCTCTGTCCCCGAATGCTGAGCCACCCGGAGCCGGAATCTCCGGGCTCGTTTCACGGTGGCGGGCCGGGTAGTTGCCCGGCCCCGTTGCGAATAGACGAAAAACCGAACGAACGAAAAATTACTCCGCCGCCTGGATCGTGGCCGGGTCATCGATCGTGACGCCCATGCGCTTGGCGACGCCCTCGCTACAGGCCGGATCACAACGGTGGAAAATGGCGACCTGACAATTTCAGTGACAGTTTACTAAATACACATACGTCGTGACACCAGTTCTACAAACCGTGCCAGTGTATTTAGTAAACTGTCACTGAAATTCGGAAGCCGCGCAACTGTGTTCCTTGGGCATGGTGTCACGGCAAACGTTACCAGATGATCTCCACATCGTAGGCGTCTAGCCATCGATCCTTGGACACGAGTGGAATTTTTTCGCAGCGTGCCTGGGCCACCAGAAGCCGATCGAAGGGATCGTTGTGGTGGTCGTCCAAATGTCTGACCAAGGCCGCGTGCTGGAGATGGACCGGAAGTACGTCGAACCCGTTCAATGATAGTTGCCGGGTGAAGAAGCTTTCTAGATCGTCGGGCACGTCCAGGCGGCCGAGGCGGGCCTTGATCGCGACTTCCCAAATCGACGCCGTGCTGACCAACACTAAGTTCGTGGGATCACTGATGAGCTCACGTGCCTTTTCCGAAAGAGCCGGCGCGTCCTCGAGCCACCAAAGCAGGCTGTGCGTGTCGAGAAGGAGTCTCACGACGGCGCGTCGGCGCCTCCGAAGGCCGTCAGCAGTTCTTCGGGCAGCGGCACATCGAAATCGGCATGCACGCGCAACTGGCCCTTTGCCGAGCCTGGCTTGCGGGGTTTCGGCGCATCCGCCGCCGGCACCAGCCGCGCAACCGGCTTGCCCGCCTTCGCGATCACCACCTCCTCGCCCTGCTGGACACGGGCGATCAGCTTCGAGATCTGGGTCTTGGCGTCATGGATGTTCACGGTCGTCATTGGCTTTCTCCTACCGGAAATGAAGACTAAGCTATGGACTAAGTCTAGTGGCGCGTCGCCACTGTGCTTGGAGAGGTGACGGCGGCAGGTGCTCTTGAAACAAAAAAGGGGCCGGGCTGGGCCCGACCCCTTAAAGACGAAAAACCGAACGGACGAAACTACTCGGCCGCTTGGGCCGTGGCCGGATCACTGACGGAAACGCCCATGCGGCTGGCGACGCCCTCACCATAGGCCGGGTCGCAGGCATGGAAGATGGCGAGCTGGCGTTTGATGATGTGCTCGGGCACGCCGGCCATGGCCTCGGCGATATTGTCGAACAGCCGGTTCTTCTGTTCGTCATCCATCAGGCGAAACAGGTTGCCCGCCTGGGTCGTGTCGTCATTGCCGTCGCGGTGGTCGTAACGATCGGCATCACCGTCGATGCGAAGCGGCGGCTCGCGGTAGGCGTCGGCCTGGACCGGCCCGCCAACACTGTTGGGCTCGTAGTAGGCGTCGGGATTGCCGGTATCGTTCTGGAAAAAGCGCATGGCGCCGTCTTTGTGGTAGTGGTGGACGGGCACCTTGGGCTGATTGACCGGCAGGGCCTCGTAGTGGGTGCCGAGCCGGTGGCGATGGGCGTCGGCATAGGAAAAGATCCGGGCCTGCAGCATCTTGTCGGGCGAGAAACCGATGCCGGGCACGATGTTGGAGGGCGAAAACGCCACCTGCTCGATCTCGGCGAAGTAATTATCGGGATTGCGGTTGAGCTCCAGCGTGCCGACCTCGATCAGCGGGAAATCGCCGTGGGGCCAGACCTTGGTCAGGTCGAACGGGTTGAAGGGCTGCTTTTCCGCATCCGCTTCCGGCATCACCTGGATGCACATCCGCCACTTGGGAAACTCGCCCCGGTCGATAGCGCCGAACAATTCCTCCTGGTAGGACTCCCGGGTCTTGCCGATCACGTCCACGGCCTCGGCGTTGGTGTAGTGCTTGTGGCCCTGCTCGGTCTTGAAGTGGAATTTGACCCAGAAGCGCTCGCCCGCGGCGTTGATCAGAGAGAAAGTGTGGGAGCCGTAGCCGTTCATGTACATCGGCGCCACCGGCAGGCCCCGGTCGGACATGAGGATGGTGACCTGATGGACGCTTTCGGGCGAGAGCGACCAGAAATCCCACATGGCGGTGGGTGAGCGCATATTGGTCTTGGGATGGCGTTTCTGGGTTCTGATGAAGTCCGGAAACTTGAGGGGATCACGGACGAAGAAGACCGGCGTGTTGTTGCCGACCATGTCCCAATTGCCCTCTTCGGTGTAGAATTTAAGCGCAAATCCCCGCACATCGCGCTCGGCATCGGCAGCACCCTGCTCGCCGGCGACGGTCGAGAACCGGGCGATCATTTTCGTCTGTTTGCCAACCTCCGAGAACAGCTTGGCGCAACTGTACCGGGTGATGTCGTTGGTGATGGTGAGCGTACCGTAAGCACCCCACCCCTTGGCATGGACCACCCGCTCCGGGATCCGCTCCCGGTTCTGGTGCGCCAGCTTCTCGATTAACTGATAGTCCTGCAACAGCACCGGGCCGCGCGGGCCCGCGGTGACCGAGTTCTGATTGTCGGGAACCGGCGCACCGGCGGTGGTGGTCATGGTTGGTCTGTCTGTCATCGGCCTCTCCCTTGCCATTGATATCCAGAGTTAGCGATTGTTCTCGATCAGCACCAATCGTATAAACTTTCTGATCCGATAAGCAGAACTGATCGATTATGGACGGACTTAATCTTTCGCTGAAGAAACTCCGCTATTTCGAGGCGGTTGCCAGATTAGGTCATTTCGGCCGCGCCGCTGATCAATGCGCCGTGACCCAACCTGCGCTGTCGATGCAGATCGCGGCCCTGGAGCGCGAGCTCGGCGTGGTGCTCCTGGAGCGCCGGACGACCGGCGTTCAGTTGACCGAAACGGGGCGAGGCATCGCCGAACGGGCCCGGCGCATCTTGAACGATGTGCGGGACCTGGGCGACTTTGCCCGCCATCATCAGAACCCTCTCGCCGGGACCCTGCGCCTGGGCGTAATCCCGTCGATCGCGCCCTACCTCCTGCCCCGATTGCTGCCGAAACTGCGTTCCCAGTGCGGGCAGCTTGATCTTCGCGTGCGCGAAACCGTGACCCATCTTCTGGTCGATCAGCTGTTCGAGGGTGAGCTCGATCTGCTCCTGTTGGCCCTGCCGCTCGACCGCTCCGATATCGAGACATTCACGGTGGTCGAGGACCGTTTCGTCCTGGCGGTGCCCGACCAGGAAGCGGCCGATCCGCTAGGCCCAACGCCGCTTGATCGGTTTCGTGATCACCGGCTGCTCCTGCTGGAAGAGGGGCATTGTCTCAGAGATCAGGCGGTGGCCTTCTGCCGGCGCCATCAGATTCATCCCAGTGACCGTTTCGGTGCGTCGAGCCTTTCGACATTGATGCAGATGGTTGCAAATGGTCTTGGCATGACGCTGTTGCCGGAGATCAGTCTCGCCGTGGAAGGCCATCACCAGGCTGTCCGCTTCATCCGGTTCGATGATCCGCAGCCGAGCCGGACCCTGGCCCTTGCCTGGCGCGCTTCTTCGCCTCGGAAAGAGGATTTTCGGGTCTTGGGTGACCTGATGACCGCCATCGCCTCCGAAGCCGGCGCGACCACCAAGCTCGTCGGCGGCCGTCGCCTGGTTAGACCGGCGCCGGCTTAGGGCGTTTCAAGCCCAGGAGCTTGTCGGAAAACCCTTCCCGTTTCATCTCGACTTCAACCACCTGCTGAAGTTCGGCCACTGCCTTGGCCGGATCGGCATTCAAGGAATTGGCATCGATCGGCTGGCCGAAGCAAAGTCGAAACTTTTGGCCGCGCTTGTTGAGAAACTCGCGGAACAAGGTCACGTCGCGAAGCTCGTTGCTGATCTTTGAGAAGGTGTAGAACACCCAGGAGTTGCGGCTGTAGATATGTAACGGGACGATCGGCGCCTTGAATTTGCGCGCCAGTGAAATGATCGTCGGCTGCCAGGGACGCTCTCGAAGCCCGGTCCAGCTCATATAGGCCATCCGGCCGGACGGAAATAAAACCACGCACTGATTGTCCCGAAAGTCCCGGGCCGCGCGCATCAATGTCGCCCGCGAACTGCCGTGAGATCTCTTGGCCTCCTCCCACTCGACAGGAATGATGACGTCCTCCAGCCCCGGCGCGACCCGGATCGCGTCACCGTTGGCGAAGACGCTGAAGTCGGTGCGCACGCCTTTGATGGCGTCGTAGAGCGCTATGCCGTCAGCGATGCCAGTGGGGTGGTTCGGGGCGACCACGACCCGGCCGGTGGCGGGAAGGTTTTGTAATCCGTCGACTTCGAGATCGATTTTGAGTAGCTGGCTGAGCGTTTCGAGCACCTCGAGACCGGATTGAGGTGCAATCTCGTCGGCTACGCGGACGGCCTCCGGATAGAGCAACATCCGGTAGAGACCCCGACGTAAGAATGCGCGGCTGAGTTGGTTGCCGGAGAGGCCAGGAGCCCGCTCCAAGATAAGCTCATCGACGATGTGAGCTGCGGACCCCTCGGCCTTTTCAGCATCCATGCGCGTCCTCACTCAAAGTTACGACCAAAATATCACAACATCACCGCCGTATGAGCGTTTGATGGCAGCGTCACGCACTGCGATCCATCACCCACGCGTCTGAGTAAGACGCACGGCCCGCCGCAGATCATCCGCCCACAAGCGATGGTCAAGAAGGCTCGCGAACGTTTGAGCCCTGGTCTTGCCAGGGGCTTTCATGTCCGTCCGGCCAAAGGGCCGGCTCCAGCGGCCGGTCCGCCGCACCATTCGCCCCAAACTGAAGCGACGCCAGTCGGGCGTAGAGGCCCCCTTGATCGACCAATTGGTCATGGGAGCCGGCGGCAACGACCCGTCCATGATCGACGACGACGATCCGATCCGCTTTTCGGACGGTCGCCAGGCGGTGGGCGATGACCAGACTGGTCCGGCCCGCCATGACCCGCTCCAGGGCTTCTTGAACGTGGCGTTCGCTTTCCGCGTCGAGGGCACTGGTCGCCTCGTCCAAGAGCAGGATCCGGGGATCGCGCAAGACCGCGCGGGCAAGGGCCATGCGCTGGCGCTGGCCCGTCGAAAGGCGAACGCCTTTCTCACCCAGGAAAGTGTCGAAACCTTGAGGAAGGCGCTCCAGGAACTCGGTCGCGTTGGCGATCTCAGCCGCTTCCCGAACCGCTCGATCATCGGCATCGGGTTTGCCGTAGCGGATGTTGTCCCAGCCATTCGCCGAGAAGACGACCGGCTCCTGCGGCACCAGCCCCACAACTCGGCGGAGCGCCCGCGGGTCCACATCACGAAGATCGATCCCGTCGAGCGTTATGGTTCCGGTTGTCGGATCGTAGAAGCGCAAAAGGAGCTGAAAAACGGTGGTTTTGCCGGCGCCCGACGGCCCGACCAGCGCCACGGTCTCGCCGGCGGCAACATCCAGATCCAGGTCGGAAAGGACGGCCGCATCGCCGAACGCGGGATAGGCGAATGACACGTCATTGAAGCTGAGACGGCCAGCGACCGACGTGGGGATCGGCTTTGGGTCCGCCGGTGGCGCGATATCCGGTTCTTGAGCCAGAAGATCGAACAGGCGCTCGGTGGCGCCGGCGGCCCGTTGCAGATCACCGTAGATCTCGCTGAGCCCGCCCGCGGCGCTTGCAACAATTGCAGCGTAAAAGACGAATGCCGAGAGCTCGCCAGCGGTGATCCGCCCGGCCAGCACGTCCTGCCCACCGAGATAGAGGATGCCGGCGATGGCACCGAACACCATGGTGATGGCGATCGCCGCAAGGAGGGCGCGAGCGAAGATGTAGCGGCTCGCGGCTTGAAAGGCCGTCTCCGTGGCGTCGCTGAACCGCTCGATCTCACCCTGCTCCTGGGCGAAGGCCTGGACCGTTCGGACCGCGTTCAGACTTTCTTCTGCCCGGGCGCTAACGCCTGCCAGTTCGTCCTGAGCGACGCGGCTAAACCGGCGGACCTTTCGGCCAACCCAGACCAGCGGCACGATGACCAGGGGCACGACAACCACGACGTAGCCGGTGAGCGTCGGATTGGTCACGATGAGCAACCCCAGACCGCCCACGACCAGGAGCAGATTGCGGAGCGCCTGGGTAACGCTGCTGCTGACCACTGTCTGAACGACGCTCGTGTCGGCCGTCAGCCGCGAGATCACCTCGCCGGTGCGATTGGTCTCGAAAAAGCTGGGCGAGAGCGCGATAACGTGGGCGTAGACGTTGCGCCGGAGGTCGGCGACCACCCGTTCGCCCAGGCGAGAGACCATGTAGGAGCGGGCGAAGGTGGCGAAGGCAAGGACCACCACCACGATCAGCACGGCGTTGATACCGTGGTCCAGGGCGTCGCCCCGACCATCGGCGAAACCGGCGTCGACGATGAAGCGCAATCCGATGCCGATCGAAAGCACGGCCGCGGATGCTATGACCAGAGCCAGAATGGCGCCGATAACCCAAAGCTTGTAGGGCTCGAGATAGGCACCGAGCCGCCGTAGCTGGCCCAGGTCGCGGCTCTGTTGGCGTTTGGCCGCATCGGCCTTCAGGGCGAGGTTGGCGCCCTCCATGGCAAAACTCCGAAAGGTCGGGATCGGGTCTCTCGGGCCACGCAACTTCCGAAGTGCTGCGGCCTTGCTGTTCTCCGGCGTGGCCGTTATATAGCGACGCTCGCTCGAGGAGTGAAACCCGTGAAAAAAGACATACATCCGGATTACCACGAAATCACCGTGGTGATGACCGACGGCTCGACCTTTACGACCCGCTCGACCTATGGCGAGCCGGGCGCGACCTTGACGCTGGACATTGACAGCCGGTCGCACCCCGCTTGGACCGGTGGTCAGATGCAGGTGCTTCAGCGCGGCCAGGTCGACAAGTTCAACAGGAAGTTCAAGAGCTTCCGCCGCAAGAAGGGCTGAAGTCATGAAGATCCGCAACTCGCTCAGAAGCGCCAAGAAGCGGCACAAAGACTGTCGGGTTATCCGCCGGAAGGGCCGGGTCTACGTGATCAACAAGACCAACCCGCGCTTCAAGGCGCGCCAGGGTTAAGCCTTTGCCGACGACCGTTGACGACAGTCGGTGGTCATCCGCTGCCCAGTACCGCGAGCCGGCCGAAGAACCGCTGATTACGCCGATTCTCCATCACTTTCCGCTCTGTCCCTTTTCCCGCAAGTTGCGATTGGTACTCTATGAAAAGGGGATTGCGTCGGACCTGGTCGAGGTCGAGCCGTGGCGCCGGGAGGAAGCGTTTCTCGCGCTGAACCCGGCCGCCGAGGTACCGGTGCTCGTCGCCGGTGACACCGTGGTCGCGGACAGCATGGCCATCCAGGAATATTTGGAAGAGGTGGCGCCGGAGCCGAGCCTCTTGGGTCAGGACCAAGCCGAACGCAATGAGGTGCGACGGCTGCTGGGCTGGTTCGATTCGAAATTTTGCCGGGAGGTCACCGAGCCTTTATGGCGGCAGAAGCTGATCTGGCGTTTGAAGGGTTCGGGCACGCCCAATTCCGAAACGATGCGCGCGGGCTCGGCCAATCTCCGGCTGCATCTCGACTATATCGCCCATCTGACGCTCAGTCGAAACTGGCTGGTCGGCGACAAGATCACCCTTGCCGATCTCGCGGCGGCCGCGCATCTCTCGGTTCTGGACTATTTGGGGGACGTTCCCTGGGCGGCCAACAATGACGCCAAGGAATGGTATGCGCGGATCAAGTCGCGCCCGAGTTTCCGCTCCCTCCTCCGGGATCGGATCACATCGGTCAGGCCGCCCGATCACTACGACGATCTCGACTTCTGAAAACCTGATCCGCGACCGCGCCCTCGCTCTTGGCTTCGATTGCGTCGGTTTCGCTAGTGCCTCGATACCGGAGCAAACCCAGCGGCGGCTGACGCGGTTTCTTGCCCAGGGGGCTCATGGCACCATGGGTTGGATGGCAACGACCGCCAACAGACGGCGCTCACCGATCGATCTTTGGCCAGATGCACGCACCGTCATCGCGACTGGCGTCAATTACGCGCCGGAGGATGAGCCGCTTGCTTCGCTTGGAAGGCCGAGTGAAGCGACCTTGTCCGTCTACGCCCGGGGCGACGACTATCACGAGCTGATCAAGGGCCGGCTAAAAAACCTTGCCGGCTGGATCGCCACCCGGTTCGACTGCCAGGTCAAGGTGTTCGTCGACACGGCACCGGTCCTGGAAAAACCCTTGGCCCAGAGAGCCGGGCTCGGCTGGCGGGGCAAACACACCAATTTGGTCAGCCGCAAATTCGGATCCTGGCTATTTCTGGGTGAAATCTTCGTCGACAGGCCCTTCACCACCGATGAGCCCGAAACCGATCGTTGCGGCTCCTGCCGGCGATGCCTGGATATCTGCCCCACCGACGCCTTCGATGCCCCCTATCGGCTCGATGCCCGAAAATGCATCTCCTATCTCACGATCGAACATCCGGGGCCGATCCCGCCCGCGTTTCGCGAGCGCATGGGCAACAGGATCTATGGCTGCGACGATTGCCTGGCCGTTTGTCCCTGGAACAAGTTTTCGGCCCAGGCGAGGGAAGTGCGGCTGGCCCAGCGGCCATCCTTGCTACGGCTAACGCTTAAGGAGCTGCTTTCCCTGACGGATCCGGATTTTCGTGATCTGTTTCGCAAAAACCCGATCAAGCGGATCGGCCTCGCCCGCTTTCACAGAAATTGTCTGATCGCCGCCGGTAACAGCCGGGATGCGGATTTGATCGGGCCGGTCGAGGCTAAGCTGGATGCCGCTCAGCCGATCGTCCGGGGGGCAGCCGTTTGGGCCCTCGCCCGCCTGGAGCCGAAACGGTTTCTCGAAATCAGACAAGCCCGAAGCGACGCCGAGCCGGACCGCACGGTCCGGCTCGAATGGGAGACCGCCTTGTGAAAACCATGCTGTTCTTCGGCCTCGGCTATTCAGCCCAAGTTCTCGCCGATCGGCTCTTGGCCGCCGGCTGGAAGGTGATCGGAACCAGCCGCCAGGCGAATCTTCGGCAACGCTGGGCCGCCAGGGGCGCCACCATGCTGCCGTTCGACGAGACCACGGCGCTGCCGACCGATATCATCGGAAGTGCCAGCCATATCCTCACCTCGATCAGGCCCGACGCCGAGGGTGATCTGGTGCTGCTCCGTCATTTGACCGATTTGCGGGCGAGCAAGCGGCTGAGCTGGGCCGGCTATCTCGGTACCACGGCCGTCTATGGCGACCGGGACGGAGCCTGGGTCGACGAGAGCGCCTCGTTGGCGCCCACCAGCGAACGCGGCCAATACCGGGTTGAAGCCGAGCGTGCCTGGCTGGAGAGCGGGTTGCCTGCGCACATTTTCCGGCTTGCCGGCATTTACGGACCGGGGCGGAGCGCCATCGATGCTCTTCGGGCCGGCAAGGCTCGGCGCATCGTCAAGGAGGGCCAGCTCTTCTCCCGGATCCATGTCGAAGACATCGCCAATGTTCTCGAAGCATCGATCGAAAGGCCTGCGCCCGGCACAATCTACAATGTTTGCGATGACGAACCGGCACCGCCCCAGGACGTGATCGCCCACGGTGCTCACTTGCTGGGCGTTCCGGTGCCCCCCGACATCCCTTTCGAGACGGCCGAGTTGTCGCCCATGGCGCGGAGCTTCTATGCGGACAATCGGCGGATCCGCAATGATCGGATCCGGCGGGATCTGGGCGTGAGCCTCGCCTATCCAACCTACCGGGAGGGCTTGGCTTCGCTCATCTGACGGACGCAATCTCGTCAACGGCCGCCAGGATCCGAGCGATGTCCTCGTCCCGGGACAGCCTGTGTTCGCCGTCCTTCACCAGCTCCACGACGACCTTCTCGCTTCTCAGCTTCTCGGCGATCCGAAGACTGGTCCGCCAGGGCACATCCGGATCGACCATGCCGTGGATCAGGTGGACCGGGCAATGCACCGCCAGCGGCGCCCGAAGCAGAAGATGGTTGCGTCCGTCCTCGACCAACGCTTTGGTTATCGGCGTCGGTGCCTCGTCATAGGCCGACGGCTGGAGCCAAACACCCTGACGTAATAGGACTTCTCTTTGTTGCGGGCTCGCCGCCTCCCAGACCAGATCCTCGGTGAAGTCGGGAGCGGGCGCGATGCCAACCAACCCCTGTATTCGGCCGGGTCTGGCGCGGGCCATGAGCAACATGATCCAGCCGCCCATGCTGGAGCCGACCACGACGGCGGGGCCGTGAACGACCTGGTCCAAGACGGCGATGGCGTCCGAGGCCCAGCGGCCGATCGTGCCGGCCTCGAAGCGCCCCGACGATGCGCCATGGCCGGAATAGTCGAACCGGGTGCAGGCCAAGCCCCTTTCCCGGCAGTGGGCTTCGATCGCCAGCGCCTTCGAGCCGGTCATATCGGAGCGAAAGCCGGGACAGAACAGAATTTCAGGTGCGCGGCCCTCGGTGCGAATATAGGCGAGGCGCTCGCCGTCATGGTCGATGAAGGAGGGCTCTGACATTGATGATTTCCCTATCAACTCAACCGGAGAGCGTCCGGGCCGCTTTCAGAAGCTCGAGGTTCATGCTAGCAGGACGCCATCATCCCGGCGGGTGCGGAACCATCAACAGCTGATGACAATTCGATGATCGGCGACGAACGGACAGTGCTGCAGGTCCTGCCGAAGCTCGATTCCGGCGGCGTGCAGCGGGGCACGGTCGACATCGCCAAACATCTGGTCGCCAAAGGTTGGCGGGTTCTGGTGGCGGCCGAGGACGGCGAGATGGCCCGCGAGCTCACCGGCCTTGGTGCTACCCACATCAATCTGCCGATGGCGAGCAAAAACCCGATCACGATGATGGGCAATCGCCGCCGCCTCAGTCAGTTGATCCGTGATCAGGGTATCAATCTGGTTCACGCCCGGTCCCGGGCGCCGGCCTGGAGCGCCAGATTGGCGACGAAAAGCACCCAGACCCCCTTCGTCACCTCCTTTCACGGCGTCTATGGCGGCCACGAAGCCGCCGTCAAGCGGCGCTACAACAGGGTGATGGCCGATGGTGACCGGGTGATCGCGGTCTCGGAATTCGTCGCCGACCATGTCCGCGACGTCTATCAGGTGGGGCCGGACCGGCTGCGGACGATCCCCCGCGGCATCGACCTGAAGACGTTCGAAGCGGAGAAGGTGTCGGGCCTTCGGGTCTCACCAATGGCCGAGCGTTGGGGCATCGACGGCTCGCGCAAGGTGATCATGCTGCCGGGCCGCATTACCCGGATCAAAGGTCATTTGCAGCTCTTGCGTGCGGCGGCGAAACTGAACCGAAACGATTTCTTGGTCCTGTTCGTGGGCCCCGGTGATACCGATGGATCCTATGCCCGGCAGATCGAGCTGTTCCTCAAGACCTCGACCATCTCGCCCAAGGTGCGCTTTGCCGGCCCCTGCAACGACATGCCCGCCGCCTACAAACTCGCCGACGTCGTGGTCGTGCCCTCGATTGGCCCCGAAGCGTTCGGCCGGGTTTCGGTCGAGGCCCAGGCCATGGGCAAGCCCGTCATCGTCTCCGGCGAAGGGGGTTTGCCCGAAACCCTGATGCCGGCCTCGACCGGCTGGCTGATCGACGTCGAGGATATTGACGGTTTCGCGGAGACGCTCAATCTGGCCCTCGACATGCCACCCGAGGTCAAGCAGCGGGTCGCCGCGCGCGCTCGTGAGTTCGTCGAGAGCCAATATGGGCTCGAGACGATGGCGGAGCGTACCGTCAGCGTTTATCGGGAGTTGCTGAGCCGCTAATGCTGACGAGGCGAACGGATCGGTTGGTCCGTTTCGTTCGCGCTACCAGCCAACCGCCCGAGGCCATTGTTGAAGATCCTTGTCATCAAGCAGAGCGCGCTCGGCGACATCATCTTGTCCACCGGCGCCTTCGCCGCGATCCGCGACCATCACCAAGACGCCGAAATCACGTTGCTGACCACCAAGCGGTTTCGCCCGCTCGTCGCCAACGCACCCTGGTTCGATCGCATCGAGATCGACAGCCAGCCGGCCCGCTGGCAGCTGCTCTCGAGGTCGCGCCTGCGCCGCCAGTTGAATAAACCCGGCTACCACCGGGTTTACGATCTGCAGGGATCGAGACGAACTAATCGCTATCTCGGTCTGTTCGCCAATCCGAAACCTGAATGGTCAGGCATCGCGCCCGGCGCCTCTCATTTCGACAAGAACCCGGACCGGACCGCTGTCCACACCGTCGAACGCCACCGCATCCAACTGAGCCACGCCGGCGTCGATATGACAAAGCTGCTCGACATTGGCTTCATGGACGGCGATCTCAGCCCTTTCGATCTGCCGCGAACATTTTGTCTGCTGGTGCCTGGAAGCGCGCCCCGGCGACCGAAGAAACGCTGGCCCGCTGAGGCCTACGGCGAACTGGCGCATGCGTTACTGACCCAGGGTATCACGCCTGTCCTGATCGGCGGACCCGCCGAAGCCGATGCGATGACCACGATCACCGGCATCGAGCCCGACGCTAGAGACCTGAGTGGACGGACCGATTTCGGTCAGATCGCGGCGCTCGCGCGTCGAGCCGCCTTCGCCGTCGGCAATGATACCGGCCCCATGCACATCATCGCCGCCGCCGGCTGCCCTACCCTCACTTTGTTTTCGTCCGATTCCACACCCGTTCGCTCCGTGCCCGGCGGCCCCGCCGGCCGTTTCATCCAGGTGAACGAGCTGGCGGATTTGACGATCGGGCGGGTCCTGGATGAAACCGCCGGGCTCGCTTGACAGGCCCGACACCCCTCCCCATCTTTCGCAATTCCGCGTAAAACCGCGTTCCCAGGCACATCAGACGAGGTCGAAATCATGGCGCTTGCCGTCGACAGCGAGGTCGGTTCGCTCACCATCCGTTTCCCGGATGGTAACAGCCGCACGTTCGAGCGACCGGTGACCGGTGCCACGATCGCCGCCTCGATCTCGAAGGGGCTGGCCAAGGAGGCTCTGGTCGTCGAGGTCGACGGCGAGCTTTGGGATCTTGACCGGGAGATCGACCGCGACGCCACCGTCAACATCGTCAAGGCGAGGGACGAAAAAGCGCTTTCGGTGATCCGCCACGATTGCGCCCACGTCATGGCCCAGGCGGTTCAGGATCTTTTTCCCGGGACCAAGGTGACCATCGGGCCCGCCATCGAGACCGGCTTTTACTACGATTTCGCACGCAACGAGCCGTTTCATCCCGAAGATCTTGAAAAGATCGAGGCGCGGATGGCGGAAATCGTCAAGGCCGACGCACCGTTCGAACGGGAGAAGGTCAGCCGCGACGAGGCGCGCGCCCGCTTCGAGAGGATGGGCGAAACCTTCAAGCTCGAGCTGTTGGACGACATTCCGGCGGACGAACCGGTTACGCTCTACCATCAGGACGGCTGGACCGATCTCTGCCGGGGACCCCACGGACCCTCAACCGGCCGGATCGGCGCCTTCAAGCTTCTATCGATCGCCGGATCCTATTGGCGGGGCGACAGCGACCGCGACCGGCTGCAGCGGATCTATGGGACCGCCTTTGCCACCGATAAGGAGCTGAAGGCGCATCTCACCCAGTTGGAAGAGGCGGAAAAGCGCGATCACCGGCGGATCGGCCGGGAGATGGATCTTTTCCATTTTCAGGAAGAGGCGCCGGGCCAGGTGTTCTGGCACCACCATGGCTGGACCGTCTACACCGAGCTGATGGACTATATGCGCCGCAAGGTGAGGGCGCGGGGCTATCAGGAGATCAACACGCCCCAGCTTCTTGACAGCCGGTTCTGGCAGGCGTCAGGCCACTGGGACAAGTATCGCGACAATATGTTCATCTTCGAAGATGGCGAAAGCGATCACCCGGCGGCCCTCAAGCCGATGAGCTGTCCCGGCGGTGCCCAGGTTTTCCGCGCCGGTCTCCGCAGCTACCGCGACCTGCCGCTCAGGCTCGCGGAATTCGGCTCGGTGTTCCGCAAAGAGGCGTCGGGTGCGCGCCATGGGCTGATGCGGGTCCAGGCCTTCACCCAGGATGACGCTCACATCTTCTGCCGGGACGACCAGCTTGAGGATGAGGTCGTCGCCATGTGCGATCTGATCCGCGAGGTCTACGCCGATCTCGGCATGGCCGACGACATCACCGTCCATTTCGCCACCCGGCCGCCCGTCCGTATCGGCAAGGAAGAGGACTGGGACCGGGCGGAGGCGGCGCTCAGCAAAGTGCTCGAGCGGATTGAGATGAAATGGGTGATCAACGAGGGCGACGGTGCCTTCTACGCGCCCAAGCTCGACTTCAAGCTTCGGGACGCGATCGGCCGTGAATGGCAGTGCGGCACCGTTCAGGTCGACATGAACATGCCCGAACGGCTGGATCTTCACTATGTCGGCGAGGACGGCGAGCGGCATACGCCGCATATGGTCCACCGGGCGATCTTGGGCTCGGTCGAGCGCTTCATCGGCGTCATGATCGAGCATTATGCCGGCAAGCTGCCCTTCTGGCTCGCGCCTGTTCAGGTGGTCGTGGCACCCGTCACCAATGATCATGACGCATATGCCCGCGAGGCGGCGCGCCGTCTTGTCGACGCGGGCTTGCGCGCCGAATTGGACCTTGCCAGCGACAAGATCGGCTACAAGGTGCGCCAGCATTCGTTGCGCAAGGTGCCAATGTTCTTCGCCGTCGGCGCCCGGGAGGCGGAAGACAGAACCGTGTCGATACGGCGGCTTGGTGAGCAAAAACAGGATGTTCTTGCTCTCGAACAGGCTGTGAGCTTATGTGTGGATAAGGCAAGGTCGCCGGTTTGAAACCCGCTGAACGATAAGGCGGGTTGATGAACACGGTCTTGCACGAAGTGTCCGACAACAATTGGAGGTACGGAACCTAAATGGCATCTCCGACGCGTGACGAGTTTCGCGTCAACCAGAGCATCGACACGGCGCAAGTGCGGTTGGTCGATGAAACCGGCGCCATGATCGGTGTCGTCTCGGTCGATGAAGCGCTGACCAGAGCCGAACAGGCAGGCTTGGATCTCGTTGAAGTCTCGCCGTCCGCCAGTCCGCCGGTCTGTAAGATTCTCGACTATGGCAAGTTCAAATACGAGGCCCAGAAAAAGGCCAATGCCGCGCGCAAGAAGCAAAAGGTTATCGAGGTCAAAGAGATCAAGATGCGCCCCGGCATCGACAGCAACGACTACAACATTAAGATGCGCAAGGTCCGCGGGTTCCTGGACGAAGGCGATAAGGTCAAGGTGACCATGCGTTTTCGCGGCCGCGAACTATCCCATCAGCACCTGGCGATGGATATTCTGACCAAGGTCAGGGACGAGGTCGCCGACCTGGCGAAGGTCGAGCAGTTCCCGAAGATGGAAGGCCGTCAGATGGTGATGGTGATGGCGCCCCTGAAATAGAGGCGCCACCGGTACCGGTTCAATTCACCTCGAGCGTGCCGCCGGTTCCAAGTCCCCCTTCGACATTCTGGGCTTCATAATTGCGGAGCGCCACGACCATGCCGTTATAGGCGTCAAGGAAGGCGGCGACCGTTGCCTTACCCTCGGGCGTTCGCGAGAAGGCGCTGAGCGCGCCGCCTGAACTGCCGCCGAACGCCGCCGCGACGGTGCCGTAATTGGTGGCGGTGGCGCTGCCCTCGGCGGCCGCGATCTGGACCTGGCTGCGAATGTCGAACATGGTCATGGTGACGACCGACGCCTTGGTCTGCAATCCGCCGGCGATGGCGCCCAGGGTTCCGCCAAGCACGCTGCCGACGACGCCGCCCACGCCGCCAGTCGTGTCATCGTCGATGATGATCGACGGCTCCATGAAATAATCGGCGGCAACCCGCTGACCCTTTTGCTGGTTGGAGCCTGCCCGAAACTCCCCCGATTCCCGCTGCTGGCCGGTGATGGCCGACATTCGCTCATTGAGGCGAACATTGCCGATCGAAGTGAGAACGAAGCAGTTCGACTGCTGGACGGCAACACGCAACAGGGGTTCGATGTTGGTGACCTTGGTCGCTTGCGAAAAACGCCACCACCAGTCCGACTGGCGGCCGTCGTCGAAAGCGAGCGTGCCTAAGGTCTTGTCGCAGCGTTCGAGATCGGCGCTGGCATCAACGCTCGAAGCGCCGCCTGCCGAACCGGTGACCGCGGTGCTACTGGTTCCCGGAGAAACGATACCGCCGTCCAAACAACCGGTAAGGGTAAAAACGCCAATCAACATCGCGGAAGTGCAGAGAAATTGGTTTTTCATAAACGCCCTCATCATTCGTGTTTCTTGTCTTGTCATATGAAACAGGCCGTGGTGTCGTTATCGACCTTAACTACTTTAAACTTAGTGGAATCACCGTGACAATTAGCTTTTGTGAGGAGGTTGGCCGCCATGCGTATTTCCGCGTTGATGGTTTTGACTTTACTCGCGGCATGCGCGCAACAGAAGAGCGACACCGTCACCGTCTGCAACAGCGAGGGCTGCGTCGAGCAGAGTAAGGATACTGTCACCCGGGAGCCGAACCCGGCGATCACCGATCCTGACCCCGAGGGTCGGCTCGCCGAACTGGAAGCCTTGGCGGTGGAGGATCCGAGCGCCGCGTTCGACCTGGGCTTGCGCTACTATCGGGGCGACGGTATCCGGCGGAACAGCTATCAGGCGATCCAGTGGATGCGCGACGCGGCGGAACGCGGCGAGACAGACGCGCAGAGCGCTCTGGGCCGGCTTTACTTGACTGGGCTCGAGGAGATGGGCCAGGACCTGCGGGAGTCCGAGAAATGGTTGAGCCTCGCAGCGGCGGGCGGCGATGAGGATGCCGGGGAGCTGTTGGATGAAGTGCGTGAGCTTCGGGAAGACGAACGCGCGTGGGAACGCCGGTATCCTTATTGGTACGGTGTCACCTATGGCTATTGGTACCGAGCGCCTCTCTACCATTGGCGCTGGCACCCCAGCGGTCGCTGGTACGCCTACTGATGGCCCAGCTGCCTGGTGAGCGACGATCCGCTCCCGGCCGTCGCCGCCCGCTTACGCCGGTTCGCCGATATCGAATGTGAGAGCTCGCCGCTTTATCAGAGCTTGAGCCGGACCGCGGCCGAGGTGCCTGAGCTGTTGAGCGCGTTGATCGAGCGGGGAGACGGCCAACCGCCAGCCAACATTCTTCTTGCGTCGGTCCACCGGCTGCTCATGGAGCGCACGGATGAGCCGCTTCGGGCCTTCTATCCCAATCTTCACGGCGAGACCCGACCGCTGAGCGAGGCGCCGCCGATCTTTCGGCGCTTCTGCCTCGATCACCTGGACGAGCTGAGGGCGCTCATTCGAAGCCGGCGGGTCAACACCAACGAGATCGCCCGCATCGGGCCTCTCCTGCCGGCCTTGCACGCGGCCAAGGCGGCTGCGAGCGGAGGCGATGAAAAGCCAGTTCACCTGATCGAAATCGGCGCCAGCGCCGGCTTCAATCTTCTGTTTAGCGAGGTCTTCGTCGATTACGGCAGCGCCTCATGCGGGCCCGTCGACGCCCCTGTCCACATCCGATGTGATTGGCGGGCCGGCGACCTGCAGCCACCGACACAAGCGCCTTCCTTCGACAGTCTGAGGGGCCTGGACCTGGTGCCCGTGAATGTGGACGATCCGCAAGAAGTGGCCTGGCTCAAAGCACTGATCTGGCCGGAGCATCGGGAGCGCTTCCGCCGCCTGGAGGGCGCGGTCAGCCTCTGGCGCCAGTACACGCCTGAAATCGCGAAGGGCAGCGCCCTCGATTTGCTTCCGACCTCGCTCGACAACTTATCCGCCGGCGAGCCGGTTGTCGTCTTCCATTCCTTCGTCTTCTATCAGATGGACGATGCCATTCGGATCCAGGTGAAGGAGATCTTGGACCGGGCATCGGAGAAGCGACGGGTGGTGAGGCTCGGTTTCGAATGGGCGCCGGACCCGGGGCCCATGATCTCGCTCCAGACCAGCGCCAGGGGCCAGCGCTCCGATGCTATAACCCTGGCCCGGGCCGAGCCCCACGGACGGTGGGTCGACTGGCTGGAACAACGGGCCTGGTAAACTCAGGCCCGCTTGATCCAAAACGCGTAGCGTCCGGCCTCCGCCTGGTCTTTCACCAAAACATGGCCCCGCGCCGCGCACAGTTCGGTCACGTCGCGGACGGCGGCCGGATCGGTTGAGATCAGCTGCAAGACACAGCCGCTGGCCATCGTAGCCAGCCGTTTCTGCGCCTTTAGAACCGGCAAGGGGCAGGAAAGACCGCTGGCATCCAGAACCTCGTCCGCCTCGACCGACATAGCCCCTATCTCCATGGCGTGACGTCAGATCCGATTAGGCTACGATTGCGGAAGCGAAACACAATGTCGGACGCGGCCCGGACAGCGCTCATTGAAGAAGATTTTCGGTATCGTTGGCTGGAAGAACAGCGGCAAGACCACGCTGATGGTGAAGCTCATCGAGAGATTTACCGCTGAAGGTCTTATCGTCGCGAGCCTGAAACACGCCCAACATCAGGTGGACAACGACCAACCGGGCCGGGACAGTTTCCGTCATCGCGAAGCCGGTGCGAGCCAGGTCGCGCTGGTGACGGCGCGTCGGGTCATGATCGTTGAGGAGTTGGGAAACCGCGCCGAGCCCACCATTGACGAGGTCATCGCCCGCCTGCAGCCGGCGGACCTTTATCTGATCGAAGGCTTCAAGACCCATCCCCATCTCAAGATCGAGGTTCGCGCCGAGGATTGTGATCAGCCGCTGCTTGCGGCGACGGATCCGAACATCCGAGCCATCGCCGCGGACCTGCCGATGCCTAACTGTGGCCGGCCCCGTTTTGATCGGGATGACATTGAAGGGATCGCCCGCTTCATCCGCCAGCAAACCGGACTGATCCGAGAAGCTGTCTCGCGATGAACAACAGCGCGCCCGTGGATGACTGCTTTGCGTTCGGCAATCGTCCGATCAGCGTGACCGAGGCGCTTACGCATTTGCGCGAGAGATCGAAACCGATCGTCAATGTTGAGCGCTGCGGGCTTGCAGACGCCCAAGGGCGCTTCCTGAGTGGGCCGGTCGTGGCCCCGGAAGCTTTTCCCCCGTTCACCAATGTCGCAGTTGACGGCTTTGCCTTCAGGGCGCGCGATCTTACCGGCGAGCGCATGACCCGGCTGAGCTTGGTCAAGGCCAAGGCAGCGGCGGGCCATCCCTATCCAGCGCGCTTGCAACCTGGCGAAGCGGTCGAAGTGCGCACGGGCGCGCTGTTGCCGGAGGGTGCTGACACCGTGGTCTTCGCCGAGGCGAGCCGGCTGGAGGGCGAAACGGTCTTGGTGCCGTCCTCAGCCCGGCCCGGCGCCAATTGCCGGCCGGCGGGCGAAGATATCAAGGCGGGTCAGACCTTGTTCGGCTCGGGTCACCGGCTGCGAGCGCAGGATGTCGGTCTCCTGGCCGAGGTCTGTGTCTCCGATATTCCGGTTTTTCGTCGCTTACGCGTGGCCCTGGCATCGACCGGCGACGAGCTGGTCGCACCAGGTGAAGAACGAGGACCGGGTCAGATTTCAGACGTCAACCGGTTGATCCTCATGCCGCTCATTCGGGGTCTCGGTATGGAGGTCAGCGATCTCGGCATTCTGCGGGATGACAGAACGGCGGTCAGAAAAACCCTTTTCGGGGCCGCCGAAAGCCACGACGCCATCGTCACCAGCGGCGGCGCCTCGGCCTCGAGCGAGGATCATGTCGCGCGCGCCATCAGGGAGGCGGGCGAGCTCGCGTTTTGGCGCATCGCCATGAAACCCGGCCGACCACTGGCCTTCGGCCAACTGGGGCAAAGCCAGATTTACGGGCTGCCCGGCAATCCGGTCGCCGCCATGGTCTGTTTTCTGCGCTTCGCCAGGCCGTCGCTGATCGCTTTGGCGGGAGGCGGTTGGAGCGAGCCGGACCGGTTTCCTCTGCCGGCCGCATTCGCCTTCGAGAGCAAACCGGACCGGACCGAATTGCTGCGGGCGACGGTGCGGCGAGAGGCCGATGGAAGCGCATCGGCGGTGTGGATCGCCAAGCAGGGCTCGGGCATGCTGAGCTCCATGACCGACGCCACCGGTCTGATCGAGATCGATGCCGCGACCACCCGCGTCATGCCAGGCGACAGGGTCGATTTCCTGCCGTTTTCGGCCTTTGGTATTTGACAAGCGAACCTCGACAGGAGCGGGGCTAAGCAATCTTTAACTTGTCTGGGGCATGCTCTACCGACGATTCCGGACGCGGCTGTCCGGGCGAGCCTGTTGGATGGCCATGCGAGGTCCTACCCTGTTTCGCCGGCGGGCGGACATCACCCGGACCGATTCGGTACCGGCGAGCCTGACCACCGCCGACGGCCGGCCGGCGCGGGTGGCCATTATCCTCGACGGTCTCGGCCCGACGAGCGAGTTCGAGACCAGCGGCAGCGAACTCCTCGCCTGTTTTCCCCATGCGCAGCTCTTCGCGCCCTTCGCCGACGACCACCATCGTCGCTTCTGGTCCGAGGTTGCTGGCCCGGTCTCCGTCGCTTCGACACCTGGTGGCGGCGGACCGACGCGCCGCGCGGTCGATCTGGCCCAAGCCTGGACGCCGGATCGCTGGGACGAGCTGGATCTCAGTCCCTTCGATCTGATCATCTCCAACAGTTTCGGCTCCGCCCACTGGATCGACGTTCCGGAAACGGCGTTCCATGTCTGCTACGCCCATGGCGGCCCCTGGTTCGGCGGTGTCGCCCGGCGCCGGCCCCGGCGGGAGGGCCGCTGGGCCTCGATGCTGCTCGACCGCAGATCGATGAAAGCCGATACCAACCGCGACCGGCGGGCATTGGACCTGGTGGCGAGCTACGGCATCGATGCCTTCATCGCCGACTCCAAAGCAACGAGACGCCTGGTCGAGCAGCGTTATCGACGGCCGGCGAGCGTCGTCTATCCTGCCTGCACTTCCTTGCCCCGTGCGGAGCGGACGGCTCAAGCGGGAATGCAGAAACCGCGAAAGACAGTCTTCGTCGTCGCCACCGAGGAAGGAGACTGGCGTCAGCGGCCGCTACTGGATGTTCTGGCCCTGGTCCCCGGTGCCGAGTTCCGCCTGCTTGTCGGCCAAAAGGGCCAGCTCCTGGCGCCCGACGGGTTCGACGTTCACATGGTCCATGCCGGCACTATAGCCGCCATGAGTTCGGCCCTGGCCGAGGCGGATGCCATGATCTCGTTGGAAACGACCGGCTTTGCCCATCAGGCGGCAACCGCCCAATCGGCCGGCCTGCCGGTGATCGGTCTCGACAGTCCGGTGATGCGTGAAATTCTTCAGCCGCTGGGGAACAATGGCGCCACCGGTTGCCTTTTTGCGGATCTGGATGTCGGTGCCATCGCCGATGCCATCGGCACCTTCGAGCGCTATCGCACAACCATCACCCCCGAGGCCTGCTCGGCCAATGCCGATCGCTTCGGGGCGGACCGGTTTCGCCGGACCTTCGTGGCTCAGCTGCGCATGCTCTGGGATCAGCACCTGATGGCCCAGGCCCCGTTTCCCCGGCCCGCCCCCGAACGCCGGGAAACGTCGGGCGATCCGCCATCAAGCGACGACCGGGCGGCCGCTTCCACGCCTGGACAGGACAATGCCGGCGAAATTTTGGCCGAGGCACCGCTCGCGCGCGAGGACGCCAGTCAGAGCTAGAGTGCTTCGCGTGCCGATCGGCGCGCTTGGATAGCTTGCGCTGACCCGTTTGTCCGGCTTCTTTCTGACTCAGGCACTGGTGTCCAATCCGGTCGGACGACCCTCCGGGATAAGCTGCGTCTGAAACGATCCCCACAAGCCGCCCTAACTTATTGGAATAGAGCCTCTTTTATCCGATCAGATGGTTTCATCCGTTTAGATGATGCTCTAGCCACGAACGGTGGTTCGCGGTTACGGTGAATTACGACCGCTAGCCTGAAGCGCAAACGAAACGATCCGGCGAGCCGGATTCCGATCCGCCGATGGCGGCTTTGAGCGATCGCGCTAAGGCAGCATGGTCCGGTATCCTGAAAACGTGGGATCGGGTGAAAGAGGCATTTTTTTGAATGAGTTAAGACACGTGATCTGCATCGAGCGAAACGTCGATTGCCTCGACGAATCGTGTTGCGCGCGGATCGTCACGACAGCGCGGCTTTCCCTTCTCAGCCTCGTCCTCCTGTTTCTTTCGGGCGGTGCGGCGCTCGGCGCCAACTTCATGCTCGATCCCGGGACACGGTTGGAAACACCGATACCCTCGGATCTCTATATGGCCGGCGGTTGGTTGGAGATGGACACCTCCATTGACGGCGACCTGAGAAGTGCTTCCGGCAGCATTGATCTGAGTGGCCGGCTCAACGGCAACGGTCTGATCGCGGCCGGGCTGGTCGATATCCGGGGCCTGATCGAAGGTGATCTCCTCATCCTCGGCGGTCTCGTCGATATCGACACCTCGGTCGGCCAGGACCTGAGCGTTGCCGCCGGCCGCCTCACCGTCTCCGAGGCCAGCCACATCGCCGGCAACGCCTATATGGGCGCCGGGCGGGTCGATCTCGGCGGCCGGATCGGCGGCAACGTTCGCATTGCCGCGGGCGAGGTGGTGGTCCGCGGGCAGATCGCCGGCGACGTTCACATCGATGCCGCGACCCTGACCCTGGAGCCAAGCACCCGGATCGCCGGCACCCTTTACCATCGCACCGTCGAGGACCCCTTGATTGCCAATCCGGGGGGCGTCCAGCGGGTTGTGGTTTTGGATCGCGCCGAGCCGTCGAAGCCGGCCGCACCAGCCAGCTCCTGGCGGCTCGTTACGATCTGGGTCGCGCTATTGATCTTGTTTAGCGCGCTGTTTTTCTTTTTCCCGAGGTGGACCGTCCGCGCCGCCGCCCAGATCAGAAGCCGTTGGTGGCTGGCCTTCCCGGTCGGCTTCGCAGCCCTGTTCGCAACGCCTATCCTCTTCGCCATCCTCATCGTCACGGTGGTCGGCGTGCCGCTCGCCCTGATCCTCGCAGGATCGATCGTGCTGGTCGTCGCCGCGGGCCTGCCCTCCTTGGCCTTTTGCCTGGCCCGGCTCGCCAGCCGCCTCGCCAGCCCCGGTCACCAGGACCGTTGGCTGGCACTGATCGCCCTCACCGGCGTCGCCTTGTTCCTCTTTCTGCTGCTCGGTCAGATCCCGCTCGTAGGTGGCCTTCTCGTCGGTCTTTTGACGCTGACCGGCGCGGGCGGGCTGCTCCTGGCCCTCTGGGAAAGCTACCATCTCGCTCGAAGCTAGTGGTCGGGATCAACCGGATGCCTCCCAACCAATCGGTCCAGAACACCAAATAACGATACGGAGGCTGCGAGCGGGCTGACTTTGATGCCTGAAAACGGAGTGATCGCCCTTCCCAACCCTCCTATCGAAGGGCCGCAACCGAGAAAGGTATAGCCGATGGCCTTTCAGATACACGCGCTCGCGGAGGAACCGTTTGCCAACCTGTTTTCTTTGTCGGATGCGACGCTCGCGGCTCGCTGCGCCCGGCGCATGATTGTCGAGAAGGAAGGCGATATCCCCTGCCGGATCAGCCTAGAGGACGCGCCCCCGGGGAGACCGTGATCCTCACGAATTTCGATCATCAGCCCGCGAACACGCCCTACCGCTCGGCCCACGCGATCTATGTGCGCGACGGGGTCCGGCAGGCGTTTCCTCGCCCGGGCGAGGTGCCGGACATGCTTCGGCGCCGGCTCCTCTCGGTCCGCGCGTTCGATCGAGCCCACGACATCGTCGAAGCCGGGGTGGTGGCCGGCGACAAGCTCGCAGACTATCTGGCCAGCTTGGTCGAAAAACCGGGCACGGCCTACTTCCACCTTCATTTCGCGGCCTATGGCTGCTTCGCGGCAAGCGCCACCAGAACCTGGTGACTCCGCCCCGAAGGTGAGATGCCGGCGATCAGGATTGGGGTCACTTTAAGGCGAAGGGGAGCGCACCTCGTTCAGCGGTGCAGCTTTGCGCCTTTGGTGATCTTATCCACCAGCTTCTTGTCGTCATGCAAAGCCAGCCCGGCGAGGCTCATGTTAGCGGGATCACATAGCTTCACCGACGCGCGGTTGGCCGCGTCGTGGCCGGTACCGAACATCTCGTCGATGTACAGGGAGAGGGGAACCTCACGGTCCATGGCCCGCTGGTAAATTTTCCGAATGGTGGCGTGATCCGCGCTCAGGACGATGACCGGCTGGATCAGGAGGGCGCGGTATCTGTTGCCGGCAGCGTCCTCATAAGCCTCACCGAGCAAGCTCTCGGCCGCGCCGATGATGCCGCTGGTAAGAAAGGCCGTGACGTTCAGTTTCTGCCAGACGGCCAGATCTTCCCGAACCACGATGGCGATTTTCGTATCGAACACGGATCATGCACCACGCGTTTGCCGCGCGATGGCGTCGAGCGCTTTCCAGGCGACAGGCGCTCGGCTGCCGAGGGCGTCCCGGATCTCGGCGTTAAGCTGGTCCATCGCCGCATCGGCACGCTCTCGGAGGCTCCGAGCCTGGCGCGTGGTGTAAAGCGGATTGACGCGGCGATCATCGCTGAGGCTGCGGCGCTCCACCAGACCCGAGGCCTCCAGCCGGTCGATCACGCCGGTGATGGTGGCGCTGTCGATCTGCAGACGCGCCGCCAGATCGGAGGCGTTTTGGCCGTCCCGCTCCCACAAAACCTTAAGCACCGCATATTGCGTCGGCGTCAGATGACAGGGTGCCAGCAGCTCCCGCGCCCGACGGGTCACGCGCTGGGCGGCCTTGGCGACGACGAAGCTGATACAGTCCTCAATCCGTTCCACCCGCGCCATCCCCCTCACCTCACGCGTTCCCGAACTAACACACGCGTAATTCTTGTATACAAGAAATATGTGTACCTGAAACGCATATCTTCAGCCGTTCGGGCAACGTTTCGCGGAATGGCCAGTACGCCGACCGAAGGTCATCGTGGGCAGGTCCGTCAGAACGCCGGTTTCACGGCTCGGCCCGATCAAGTGGACGAAAATCCGGGTCCTTGCTTGATTGATCCGAGGCCTCGCCTTTAGGTTGCAGCGCTACCGCCCACCTCCCAGAGCGAAACGGGATCGAGCCCTTGTCACCTTCCACCAATGGGTCCGCGGACCAGGCCGCATCGGCCAGTTCATCCGTTCATGCGGGCGAGCCCGTTCTGGTCACCGGCGCAACAGGCTGCACAGGCGGCCGGCTCACGGAAATGCTGAGCGAGCGCGGTGCCCAGACAAAAATTCTCGTCCGCTCAGCGGAGAAGGCCGCCCGCTTCAAAGATCCCGCTAACGTCACCATCGTTGAGGGCGATCTGGTGAACGCGCAGGACGTGATGAAAGCAGCCGAAGGGGTAAAACGCATCTATCACATCGCCGCCCTCTACCGGACCGCGAACCATACCGATCAAGAGTATCATGACGTGAATGTCGGCGGCGCCCAACATGTCCTGGACGCCGCCCGTCATCACGGGGTCGAGCGCGTGGTCCACTGCTCGACCATCGGGGTCCATGGCGATGTGAAGGAAATTCCGTGCCACGAGGACAGCCCATTCAATCCGGGCGACATCTACCAGGTGACCAAGCTCGAGGGCGAAAAACTGGCCCAGGCCGCCTTCGCCAAGGATCTGACCGGCGCCGTGGTCCGGCCCGCCGGCATCTACGGGCCCGGCGACACGCGGTTCCTAAAACTGTTCAAGGCGATCCATAAAGGCGTCTTCTTCATGGTCGGCTCAGGAAAAACCCTGTGGCATCCGGTCTATATCGACGATCTCTGCGAGGGGATTCTTCTGGCCGGCACCCACGAGAACGCGCCCGGTCGCACCTATGTCCTGGCCTCCGCCCACTACAACACGCTCAACGAGGTCGCCGCCGAGGTCGCCAATGCTGTCGGCAAGCCCACGCCCAAGCGCCGCCTGCCCCTCTGGCCCTTTGTCTATGGCGCCAAGCTCTGCGAGACCGTCTGCGCGCCGCTCGGCATCGCCCCACCACTCCACGAACGCCGGGTCGCCTTCTTCACCAAGAATCGGGCCTTCTCGATCGAACGCGCCCGCGCCGAACTGGGCTACGACCCCCAGTTCGACATCCATGAAGGATTCCGGCGCACGGCCGACTGGTATTTCGCGCAACGGCTTCTTCAGAGGTGAAATTCTCTTGACCGCTTGCCGCCAACCGCGAATTTTTGTCCGACATCCGTGATGAAACACCGACTGCGTGAACCGGAAGAAACCGCTGAAACAGTTTCCGTTGCTCCGGACCGATGAGGAGGCGGAGCACTTCGTCGCTACCGCCGATCTCCGAGTACGACTTCTTGGGCTTCAAGCCGATGCGGTTTGAGCTCGAGCCTAAGACGGTTTCCGTCGAGCTCGACCTACCCGCCTTCCACCTCGACGTCGTCACACGCCGGGCCAAAGAGCAAGGTATCTCCTACGAATGCTTCATCCGCGAGGCGCTGGGACAGGCCCTGGCCGAACACTAAGAAACAACGGCCTCGCAGTGTATTAAGTAAACTGTCACCGTAATAGTAGGCAATAGTCCAAAAACAGCCACTTCAATGGCCTAAGACGACATCGGCTTAGCGCATTCTTCATGTGAGTTTCGGTTTGCACCTACAGCCAACGGCTAGAGCTGACGGAGCAAAAGTTTGATGATATTAAAGGGACCGATTCTTCAATTTAGGACAGTTAGGCATGTCGGTCGATCGCCTTCGTAATATCCCAACGGTCGAGCTTGCTTCGCGAATACGGCGAGCGAGAGATATGGATGTTCGAAGATTGACGGATCGACAAGTTGCGAACCGAGTTGGGCGTCTCTTAGACGGATATGCAATTTTCACGCTCCCTGTTCAATTAAACGGCGTATATCGTGCCCGAAAAAACTCAACTCCAACACCTTTCTCGTCGGCGTCACAATTATGGTATCCTCCGGCAAAGATGATCACTAAACAAGGCCGATTTAATGGAATCGGGACGACCGTCTTTTACGCGAACAGCAGGGCGCACGGGGCCCTCTTCGAAATCGGCGCTACAGTAGGCGATGTAGTCACGATTTTAATCGTAAAGACGAAGGAGCCATTTATCGAACTTGAGTGTGCTCATATAGGCTCGGAGCGATGCCTTGCGCCGGAATTGTTCTATGTCCAAAGAAATTGCCTCCCTCGGGTTAACGATATATTCAAAAAGATTTCTGCAGGAGAATAATATTTCAAATAAATGTTTGAAAATTGACCAATTTTGTCAGATATTATTACAGAGAAATTTGAAGAATCAGATGAACAAGATAAATATAAGGTAACACTCGCGATATCTAAATTTTTATTTGGAGCACCTGGAGTGCAAGCAATTAACTTTCCGAGTTTTGCCAACTACCTGAATACCATAAACATATGTTTGCCTGCGGAAGTAGCTGATACGTTTTTTGTGCCTTCAGAAGCGTGGATGGCGCAAGTTGGGGAGCACGTGGAACAGCTACCAGGCCTGGATCACGTGTCGAAAGACGGATTTCATCAAATTACATTTCTAAGGCGAAGCGAATCAATCGACTCTGATTGGAACATTCATTGGAGTGACGTTTTGACAAACGTCAGCGTAAATGAGATCGAACATCTGGTCTGGAACGCTCAGCTGCCAACGGCGCTAAGATCACAAGCGTCGTAGAGGTAACAGAGGGGCACGACTCCTTGCTACAGCGGATTTCGGTGTGTGCCCGCTTTCAGATCGGCTTGCTGCCGCTAATCGTGTCATGGCTCTGTTCGTTCTCGGCGCTGGGAATGCGTGCGTCTCGAATTCGATTGAACGAACCCGCTGCCGCGGGAGAAGGTCAATGACCCAAGCTACGCGGAGTGGCCTGTAGGCAATATCAACTCGCGACGTATCTATTTCTGCCCCACCCTTCGTGAACACTTTGAAATTGACGTCTTAGCTGGAGGATCGGCAGCGTTGGCGCCCAGATAGGACAGAACGCTACCCCGCTTATCTTGACCTTCTCCCCGAAAACCGGGCCATTGCGGGCTGGGGTTTTCCATCTTTGAATGGACGAAGGAGGAAGTCCCATGAAGTGTCCACTTAACCTTCTTGCGTGACAAATCGTTGGATCGTTTCCCACGGTCTTCGGCCTTGATTTCGGTAGCCGAGATGGGGGCGTTCGCGGTTGTAGTGGTGCAGCCAGGCGTCGAGGTCGGCCTGTAGGGCTTCCACCGTCTCGTAGAGGGTCTCGCGCATCTTCGGCTTGAAGAACTCCTCCAGGACCGTGCCGTTGAAGCGCTCGACGAAGCCGTTCGTC
>JBHJGP010000028.1:0-19954 GCA_050331695.1 Geminicoccaceae bacterium | reverse complement strand
GTTGTGTTTTTCTGTTTTTTTGTTTTTGTTTGTGTTTTTGCGTTTTTAGTTGGCTTGTCGAATGCTTTTTCCTTTGTCTGTTTCTTTGCTTTTGCCGGTTTCGTTGCTTTTTCCTTTGCCGGTGTCGTTGTCTTTGCCTTTGCCGGTGACCCGGCGGGCATATTCTTCGTGGTTTTTTGGACGTTGCTGCCGGCTCTCAACGCGCTTTTGGATTGGCTTTCATGGTCCGTCACGCGCCGGCTTATGCAACGCGCCCAGGATCATGGGGATGCCGGCAGTCTAAACCTCCTAGCGGTCGATCTTGTCTTCGACGCCGTCGCTGCGGGCGTCCTGCTAGTAGCGCTGGCGTTCATCCTGGTCTTCGGAATCGAACTGGCCAATCTAACCTTCGGTCTTGAGGGTGAAGGGAGGATTGATTGGCAAGGTCAACTGGCGTTGGCGCGCGACGCTCCGTTCGGCGCCGGTCTGCTGGTGACCATGATGCTGTTCACCACCCTGGTGCCCACCGTCATGCATCTTGGCCTGGGGCTCTATGGTTTGATCGGCCTCGCCGCCTGGCAGCGCGCCCGCATCAACGGTCTGTTGAGGCAGCTACTCCCGCCGGACGAAGGCTTGAGCGTTCGACTGAAGCCGGAGGTTCGAATCCCCCTGACCCGTGCACTGGCGATCAACGACTTTCTGCCCGCGCTCAGCATTGCAGCGGTGTTTGTCCTCGTTGCTGTCGGCGGCTGGGTGCTATTGACCAACTTGCCGACGCTGGGAGCTTGCCTGGAGAAGACAGCCCATGCCGGTGCAAGCGCTGCGCATTGGCTTGCGGGCGGATCAGAGCTTTGAATTTCGGTTGCCCCTGGCCTCGCTGATCGCCGGGCAGCCGAGGGTTTGTTGGAGTGCTTGGACCAGCTCGTCGATGGTTTCCGCCGAGACGTAGAGACCGCCGGTGCGGTCCGAGAGGCAGCGCGCCACGGCCGGCACGGTTTCGTCCCCGAAGGCGCCCTGCGCCTGCCACTGAAAGAACTCGGCCCGGACCTTGAAGCCGACCACGTGGACCGTGATGTTTTTGTCTTGGGCGAGGTTGGCGGCGAGCTCGCAGGTGGCGCCGCCACAGGTCTCGCGGCCGTCGGTCACCAGCACGATCACGCCCGGGCGTTCCTCAGACAAAAGGGTTTCGGCGGCGGCGGAGACGGCTGCCGTGAGCGGCGTGTCACCGTCAGGCATGACCCGATCGACCTCGGCGATGATCCGGCCGGCGGCGTCGGCGGTCGGTCGCAGCCGGAGATCGATATTGGCGCAGCCATCGTTCGGACCGGGGCCATAGATGATCAGGCCCAGCCGGCGGTAGGGGGTAATGTCCGGTAAGGCCCGGTGCAGAGCGTCGCGCGCCTCGACGATCCGCGGCATGTCGAGGCCATTGTAGCCCATGCTCGCCATCGAGCCCGAGGCGTCGAACACGAGCATCGCGTCCTCCGTGCAGTCGCCCCGCTCCGTCTGGCCGGTCGCGGGCCAGGACAAGAGGGCGACCGAAGCCATGAGCAGGCAGGAGAACGCCGGTCGGAGCGGGTTGGCTGGCATCATCTGGCCTGGGAAGCGACCGGTGCGGTCATGGCACCCGCCGGCGTGGCCCGCCCCGCCCCCGGCCTCTCGGGCCTTTGCGCAGCCCCGACTTTTGCGGTCCCGGTGTTCGCAAGGGCTTGGCAGCGGGTCCACCCGGCTTGCCCAGACCCAGCTCGGTATCCTCGAGCCGCTTGATCTCGTCACGGATTCGGGCCGCTTCCTCGAATTCGAGATCGGCGGCGGCCGCCTTCATCTTCTGCTCGAGCTCGCCGATATAGCTCTGGAGATCCATGCCGCTGAGCGAGGCCGGCGCGTCGGGACCGACATCGATGGTGACGTAGTCGCGCTCGCACATGCCCTCCAGGATGTCGTTGATCTTGGAGGTGATGCTCTGGGGCGTGATCCCGTGCTCCTCATTATAGGCGAGCTGCTTCTGGCGCCGGCGCTCGGTCTCGTCGATCGCGGCTTTCAGCGAACGGGTGAGCCCATCGGCGTAGAGGATGACCCGCCCCTCGGCATTGCGGGCCGCCCGGCCGATGGTCTGCACAAGCGAGGTTTCGGAGCGCAGATAACCCTCCTTGTCGGCGTCGAGGATCGCCACCAGACCGCATTCCGGGATGTCCAGACCCTCGCGCAGGAGGTTGATGCCGACCAGGACGTCGAACCGGCCGAGACGGAGGTCGCGGACGATTTCGATGCGCTCGAGCGTATCGATGTCGGAATGCATGTAGCGGACCTTCACGCCCTGCTCGTGCATGTATTCGGTCAGGTCCTCGGCCATCCGTTTCGTCAAGGTGGTCACCAGCACCCGAAGGCCCCGGTTGGCGCAATCACGGCATTCCGCCAGGAGATCGTCGACCTGATGTTCCACCGGCCTTACATCGCAGACCGGGTCGATCAGACCGGTGGGCCGGATGACCTGCTCGACGAACACGCCGCCGGTCCGGCCCAGCTCCCAGTCGCCGGGGGTCGCCGAGACGTAGATCGTCTGCGGCCGCATCGCGTCCCACTCCTCGAATTTGAGCGGCCGATTGTCGATGCAGGAGGGCAGGCGAAAACCGAAGTCGGCGAGCGTGGATTTACGCTTGTAGTCGCCCCGGTACATGCCGCCCACCTGAGGCACGCTGACATGGCTTTCGTCGACGATCAGGAGCGCATTTTCGGGGATGTATTCGAACAGGGTCGGTGGCGGCTCGCCCGGCGCCCGGCCGGTGAGGTAGCGCGAATAATTCTCGATGCCGTTGCACGACCCGGTGGTCAGCATCATTTCGAGATCCGAGGTCGTGCGCTGTTCCAGGCGCTCGGCCTCGAGCAGGCGGCCGGTGGACCGGTATTCCTCCAGCCGCTCCTTGAGCTCGACCTTGATCTTCTCGACCGCGCCGTTGAGCGTCGGCCGGGGCGTCACATAGTGGCTGTTGGGATAGATCCTGACCTGGTCGAGCGTGGCGGTGCGCTCGCCGGTGAGCGGGTCGAACTCGACAATCTTCTCGATATCGTCGCCGAACAGATCGATCCGCCACGCCTTGTCCTCCATGTGCGACGGAAAGATCTCGATGACGTCGCCCTTGGCGCGAAACATGCCCCGCTGGAGATCGGCGCCCGTGCGCTTGTACTGGAGCTCGACCAGCGCCCTCAGAAACTTTTTTCGTTCGATCCGCGTTTTCGTCCGCAACCCCAGGACCATGCGCGAATAGAGTTCGGGCGAGCCGATACCGTAGATGCAGGACACGGACGCGACGATCACCACATCGTCCCGTTCCAGGAGCGCCCTGGTCGCGGAATGGCGCATCCGATCGATCTGCTCGTTAATGCTCGCGGTCTTCTCGATATAGGTGTCGCTCCGCGGCACATAGGCCTCGGGCTGATAGTAGTCGTAATAGCTGACGAAGTATTCGACAGCGTTGTTCGGAAAAAAACCTTTCATCTCGCCGTAGAGCTGAGCCGCGAGGATCTTGTTCGGCGCCAGGATTACCGTCGGCCGCTGGATCCGGGTGATGACGTTGGCCATGGTGAAGGTCTTGCCAGAGCCGGTGACGCCGAGAAGCACCTGATCTCGCTCGTTCTGCTCGATGCCGCGGACCAGCTCCTCGATGGCCACAGGCTGATCGCCGGCGGGCTGGTAGTCCGAGGCCAGCTCCAGCGCCTTGCCGGCCTCGGGCCGGTCGAATAGGACGGGATCCTTCGCCACCTGAAACAGGGCGTCAATATCCGCCTGCAAGGCATCCTCAGCGGCGTGGGCCATGGCGCCCTACCCTCTCCTTAGGTTCAATCCGGCACGTCCACCGTGTAGTTCATGGCCAGGCGCCCACCGTCGACCGTGACGATCTCTCCGGTCATGTAGCTGGCCTCGTCGCTTGCCAAGAACAAGGCCACGTTTGCCACCTCACTGGGCTCGCCGGGCCTGAGCATCGGCGTTCGTGACAGGATTTTTCGTCTGGCGGCGTCATCGGTCATCACGGTGTTGAGCAGGTCGGTAGCGATCGAGCCGGGGGCGATGGCGTTGACCCGGACGCCCTTGTTCGCGAGCGAGAGCGCCATCACCCGGGTGAGCTGGTTGAGGCCGCCCTTGGCCACAGTGTAGGGCACCTGATTGGGGATCGCGACGACGCCGTTGATCGAGCTCATATTGATGATCGAGCCGCCCTTTCGGGCAACCATCGCCCGGGCGGCGGCCTGGGCCATGAGGAAAGCACCGCGCAAATTGACCGCGAGCACCGCGTCGAAATCCTCGATCGTGAGCTCGAGGAAATCGGCGGATTTGATGATCCCTGCATTGTTGACCAGCACGTCCAGCCGCCCGGCCCATTCGAGGCTCGCGTCAATCAGACAGGACACTGAATAGGGATCGCTGACATCGGTTTCGACGAAATAGGCCGTGCCCCCGTGGCTGCCGATTCCGTTGACCGCCTGGCGGCCGGCCTCAGCGTCGACGTCCGCGATCACCACGTAAGCGCCTTCCTTGGCGAAACGCTTGGCGCAGGCCAAGCCAATCCCGTGGGCGGCACCGGTCACGATGGCACCTTTGCCCTGCAATCTCATACCTTCGTCCGTTGTTATTTTGGTTGGGGCCAGCCTAAAGCTTTTGGCTGTTCAGACAACGTCCGGGAGCGGCCGCCGTTTCTGCCAATAGCGAAAGGCCGCCGTCTGGGCCTCGTCAACGTAGCGGCTGGCGTCGCTGCCTTCGGCCCCGCCGCGATAGCCGTCCTGGTCTCTCGCGGCCGCGAAAAAGCCCTCTCCCGGCAAACCATCGGATTTGCGGACGACCAAGCAGGCCAGATCCGGCTCACCCCGGGCCCGGCTCCGGTCGCAGACCTCGCCCAAGTCGCGGCAAAGCGCCCGGACATTGCCCGGGCCAACGCGGCGCCCGAAGAATGCCAGGAGCTGCTGGTAGGTGACCGACCTACCCTCACAGGCGGCCTGGATCAACACCCGCTCCAGCTTGTCAATGTCGACCATCTGTTCCCTGACTGAGACGCACCATCGCCGTTGACCGACGGCCCGGCGCCTTTAGCTTTCAGGCGTTGGGTGATGACCGGAGATAGCGGCGTGATCAAGAGATGGGTTTTGGCAACCGGCCTTTTCCTCATGGCGATGACGATGGGCGTTTCATCGTTCGCGCATCACGGCTGGCGCTGGACGGCGGATGGTAACTTCGAGCTTACCGGCGTCATCGTCGCCGTTCGTTTGGGCAATCCCCACGGCGAACTGACCGTCGATGCGGAAGGCGAGGAGTGGCTCGTTGAGATCGGGCAGCCTTTCCGCAATGAACGCGCCGGCCTCAGCCCGGATATGCTGGCCGAGGGCGTGGAGGTCATCGCCTCCGGTCACCGCTCCGCCAACGCGGAAGACCGGCTCATGAAAGCCGAACGTCTGACGATCGACGGCCAGCTTTTCGATCTTTATCCGGATCGGGACTAAGCGGGTTTCATAGCTCTTGTTGATCACGCTTCTGGAGGCGCTCCAGGAGCTCCAACCGGTGGCGGCGCTCAGGGCGTCGCGATGGGTTTATCCGATCGTCAACGCGGGCCACATCGCGGGCCTCGGCCTGCTCTTTGGCGCAATCGCCGCCCTTGATTTGCGTCTGTTAGGGCTGTGGCGCCGGGTGCCGGTGGGCGTTTTGGCAGACGTGCTGGTGCCGGTCGCGATCACAGGTTTAGTGGTCGCCCTGATCACAGGCTCGATGTTGTTTTCCGTGAATGCCGTCGAGTATGCGGCCATGCCGATGTTCCGGCTCAAACTGTCTTTGATCATGTTTGCGATCATCAACGCGCTGCTGCTGCGTGGCGTCCCGACTTGGCGCCGCCACCTGGGCTGTGGCAGTACCGGAACCACAGGCCGATTGCGTCTCGCCGGGATCGTCTCGATCTCGCTGTGGCTGTCGGTCGTGCTGGCGGGTCGAATGCTGGGCTACCTTCGTTGAGCCGATGCAGGCGCTGACCAAAACCGTTTACCGAATGCTCTTCAAGCTCAAGCGAGGCACCGAACCGCTCAATTACGGACGCGAGACGGTGACCGCCTGGGCCGCCGATCATTGCCGTTCGTTAGAACGCGCGCGGATCCTCGACCTGGGCCTTGGCTCAGGTCAGGATCTTCTGAACATTCGCGCGGCACTCCCCGATAACGGGCTGGAGCTTCATGGCGTTGAAAGTCATCCGCCCCATGTCGCATCAGCCCGAGAAAGCGGTATTCAGGTAGCCCAGATCGACCTGGAGCGTGAGCGCCTGCTCCACGGTGACGCCACTATCGACGTCGTGATCGCCAATCAGGTGATCGAGCACACCAAGGAGATTTTTTGGATTTTCGCCGAGGTGGCGCGCGTGCTCAGGCCCGGCGGCATCGCCATCATAGGCGTGCCCAACCTGGCGTCGCTCCACAATCGCGTGGCGCTCCTAGTCGGCCAGCAACCGCCGGCGATCGAGACGCTGGGACCCCATGTCCGAGGCTTCACTGCCCCTGCCTTCCGGCGCTTTGTCACCGCAACCGGTCATTTCACGCTCGAGGCCCGCGCGGGCGCCAATTTCTATCCACTGCCGCCATCGCTGGCCAAGCCGTTGGCCCGACTGCTACCGGGCCTCGCTGTGGGTTCCATCTACCGCCTGCGCAGGACCGGCGCCGAGGGCTCTTTTCTGGATGTGCTCGACCGAGCGTTCTTCGAGACCAACTACTATCGCGGTCCCGCGCCTTCCGACTGAAGCGCGGCATCGAGCTTCTCGAGTATGCTCTGCCAACCCTGCTGGCGGTCTGAAGCCGTATCGCCACCATCGAGGAAGGCGGCCTGTTCCGTCAGGATGAGTTTCGTCCCGTGGGCCTCCGGCAACAATTCGACCGTGGTCACGGACGCCGAGATCCGCTTGTCGCCATGGGCGACCGTGTAGGAAAAGATGATCCGGCTGTCCGCAACGATATCCTCGTAGCGGGTATCGACATGGTAGACGTCGCCGCCCGGCGGGCCGAAACTGACACGCTCGATGCCACCGACCCGGAAGTCCTGGCTGTGGCGGGTCATCTCCCAATCACCGCCCGGCACATCCCACCGATCGCGGGCGTCCGGATCCGCCCAGGCGTGAAAAACGACCGACGGCATGGCGCTGTAAGTCCGTTCGATGACGATGGTGCTGTGCGAGACGTTTCTCCCGGTCATGGCTTAGTTCCCTTCTCCTTAAGATCATCCAGATAGTCGCCCAGTCGATCCAGGCGCCGCTCCCAACCGGCCCGCCGTTCGGCGATCCACGCTTCGGCTCGCCCGAGCGCTTCCGCGCTCAGCCGGCAGGTCCGGACGCGCCCAACCTTCTCTGACGAGACCAGACCGCTCGCCTCCAGGACCTGCAGATGCTGGACCACCGCCGGCAGCGACATGGGTAGCGGCTTGGCCAATTCGCTCACCGAAGCGGGTCCCCGGCTCAGTCGTTCCACCATCGAGCGCCGGTTCGGATCGGCCAGAGCCTGGAAGGTCTGATCGAGGTCGTTCTGAAAGTTAAGCATTGACTTAAGTATTGATGTTTGACGCCGGCTGTCAAGCCGCTGGGCGAGGTCGGATCTGGGATTTAAGAAGCGGGCCCTTTTTCGCCCGGTGCCTGGCCGGCGCTTCGGAGGCGCGCGACCCGTCTTAAAAGGTCGAACCAGAAGGGTGCGCCCAGGCTGACGGCGGCGATCGTGATCAGCCAGCCAATGACCGACAAAGGGCCGAAATTTTCGTCACCGCTCCAGCCGAGCGGAACGTTCGAAAGAACCTGTTCGATCGTCTCGGGCGAGATCTCGCTGGTCCGATCGGTCTGGCCGTTCTCCGTTCCGGATGCGTCGCCGACGTCGGCCGCGGTCGAAGCCAGCATGTGGCGGAGCTCGTCTTCAAGATAGAGGGCGCGGGCGAGTCTTAGGGAATCGGCGTTCATGCCGACGACGACGATCAGGGCCACAACCAGGCCGATGGTGCGGGCGCGCTGGGTGTACCAACCGGAAACCCGGTCCATGGAATCGTTGAACCAGCCTTCGATCTCGGCCCGAAAGGCTTCAATGCTGCCGTCGGTCCGGCGCGCCAACAGTTTCAAATTGTTGGCCAAGTCCGGATGTAGGGCGTTATCGATGCCCTTTTCCAAGACATTGAGTCCCTGATCGTCTCGTTTCGCCAGTTTGATCTCATCGAGCAGAGCATCCGCGAAACGCTTGGACGGGATGTATGAGGGAAGGTTTCTCTTGAACAAGGAGCCACGCCAAGTCCGGTTAATGCCAGTCTGATCGCCGAGCGATTTGATCATGCTGTGCTCGTAAAATCGCTGGGTATGCTCATTGCCCAAAAGGTTTTGGATGCCGGAGCGCAGGTTGGTCGCTCTCAGGGCCAGGAGCTGGGCGATCCACTCCTGCAGACCGCTGACCGTGATGCTGAGCACGAGATAAAAAAGAAACAGGCCGAGCGCGATATCGACCAACGGACCGAGACCCATGACCTATCCTCCGCGACGATCCAGGAGTGACCTGAATAGTCCGGCGGCAGGCTTTCGGCAGTGCAACCGGTCACACCGCCCGGGTTATCTCGCGTAGCCCATGGGCTCCAGCGCCACTTTGATCTCGTCGAGAATGGCCGGATCGTCGATCGTCGCCGGCATGTTCCACGGACTGCTGTCGGCGATGCTCTTCATCGTCCGGCGCAGGATCTTGCCGGACCGGGTTTTCGGCAGACGGGTCACGATCGTCACCAGCTTGAAGGCGGCGACCGGGCCGATGTCGTCACGAACCTTCTGGATCAGCTCCTTTTTGACCGTCTCGGCTTCGGTGCTGACCCCTCGCTTGAGGACGACGAAACCACAAGGAAGCTCACCTTTGAGACTGTCCGCCACGCCGATGACGGCGCATTCAGCGACCGCCGGATGGCTCGCCAGCACCTCTTCGATGCCGCCGGTCGAAAGGCGGTGGCCAGCGACATTGATGATGTCGTCGATCCGGCTCATGACGAAGATGTAGCCGTCCTCGTCCTTATAGCCGGCGTCGCCGGTAAGATAGTAGCCGGGATGGCGGCTGAGATAGCTGGCGATAAACCGGTCATCATTGTTCCTAAGGGTCGGCAGGCAGGAGGGCGGCATCGGCAGCTTGATGCAGATGGCGCCGATCTCGCCCGCCGGCACCTCGTTGCCGTCATCGTCGAGAACCCGAATGTCGTAGCCGGGAACGGCCTTGGTCGGCGAGCCGGCCTTGACCGGCAGTTTTTCCAGGCCAACGCAGTTGGCAGCGATCGCCCAGCCGGTTTCCGTCTGCCACCAGTGGTCGATCACCGGCACACCGAGCTGGGCCTCGGCCCACAGAAGCGTGTCCGGATCGCAGCGCTCGCCGGCCAGAAACAGCGCCTCGAACCGGCTGAGATCATGGTTTTTGATCTCGTCGCCTTCCGGGTCCTCTTTGCGAATGGCGCGGAACGCGGTTGGCGCGGTGAACATCACCTTGACCCGGTGCTCGGCGATTACCCGCCAGAACACGCCGGCATCGGGCGTGCCCACGGGCTTGCCCTCAAAAACCACGGTGGTGCAGCCGTAGAGCAAGGGCGCGTAGACGATGTAGCTGTGGCCCACCACCCAGCCCACGTCCGAGGCGGCCCAGTACACGTCACCCGGCTGGACATTGTAGATGTTCTTCATGCTCCAGGTGAGCGCGACCGCGTGCCCGCCATGATCGCGCACCACGCCCTTCGGCTGGCCCGTGGTGCCTGAGGTGTAGAGGATGTAGAGCGGATGGGTTGCGTCCACCGGTACGCAATCAACTGGATGGGCCTGTTTCAGCGCCTGGTCCCAGGCGATGTCGCGGCCGTCCGTCAGAGCAGCGGTCGACTGCTCGCGCTGGAGGATGATGCAGTGGCGGGGTTTGTGCGCCGCCTCGTCGATCGCCTTGTCAAGCAGGGGTTTGTAGTCGACCACGCGGCCGGGTTCGATGCCGCAACTCGCCGAGACGATCACCACCGGCTTGGCGTCGTCGATCCGGGTCGCCAGCTCATGCGCGGCGAAACCGCCGAAAACGACCGAGTGAACGGCGCCGATCCGGGCGCAGGCGAGCATGGCGATCACCGCTTCCGGGATCATCGGCATGTAGATGATCACCCGGTCGCCGAGCTTGACCTGATGCTGGACCAGGGCGCCGGCGAAGCGGGCGACCGCGTCCTGAAGCTCGGCATAGGTGTAGGCCCGTTGTTGGCCGGTGATCGGACTGTCGTAGATCAGCGCCTTCTGGTTGGCCCGACCGTCCAGCACATGGCGATCGAGCGCATTGTAACAGGTGTTGAGCCTGCCGCCTTTGAACCAGCGGAAGAAGTGGGGCGCACCGCTCCGGTCGAGCACCTGGTCCCAGCGCCGATCCCAATGCAGTGCTTCGGCCGCTTCCGCCCAGAAACCCTCGGGATCGCGCAAGGATCGTTCACGGATCTGGTCCTGCAGGCTCATCGCTCGCCTCCATAGCTTCTTGCTTGGGCTCGGATGCTAGCCAGGGCATCCTTTCGCCGCCAGCCCGACTTTGGCCGCGGCCGCCCGTGATTGACAGCCAGACCGGCGCGGCGCATCCACAACGATCAAGCAACAATGCAAATCGGGAGCGAAGTCGTGGACCAGCGCGTGGCCCACCCCGAAACATCACCCTATCGCCGCGGTCTGGGGCCGGCGCCGGCCAACGAGGCACCCCTCACCCCGCTGGTCTTTCTAGACCGGGCCGCCGATATCTATCCGGATCGGATCGCGATCGTTCACGGTGACAAAGCTTACGACTACCGGACCTTTCGGGCCCGTTGCCGCCGCCTCGCTTCGGCTCTTCGGGCGCGGGGCGTCGAGCCAGGTGATACGGTATCCCTGCTGGCGCCCAACATTCCGGCGGCGGTCGAAGCGGCTTATGGCGTGCCGATGGCGGGTGCTGTCCTGAACGCGCTCAACATACGGCTGGATGCGGAAACGATCGGCTACATTCTGGACCATGGCGAAGCGAAGGTTCTGCTGACCGATACGGAGTTTTCGCCTGTCGTCGAGGAAGCGTTGCGCCAGTGCACGGCTCGGCCGCTGGTGGTGGACATCGAAGATCTGACCGGCCCCGGCGGCGGGCGGCTCGGTGAGTTGACCTACGAAGACCTGCTGGCCGAGGGCGATCCGGAAGCGGCACCGCTATTGCCGGCGGACGAATGGCAGGCGATTAGCCTCAATTACACCTCGGGCACCACAGGCAAGCCCAAGGGCGTCGTCTACCACCATCGGGGCGCCTGGCTGAACGCCGTCGGCAATACGCTTGTCTGGGATATGGGCGACGCGCCCGTCTATCTCTGGACGCTTCCCACCTTTCATTGCAACGGCTGGTGCTTTCCCTGGACGATCGCGGCCAAGGCCGGGACGCAGGTGTGTTTGAGGAAGGTTGCGTCCGAGACCATCATCGAGAGCTTCGTCGACCACGGGGTTACGCACCTCTGCGGCGCGCCCGTGGTCATGAGCATGATCATCAACGCGCCGGAGGATCTTCGACAGAAGATCCCGCCCGGCATCAAGATGATGACAGCGGCCTCGGCACCGCCGGCGGCGGTGCTCGCCAAGATGGCGGCGCTTGGGATCGAGGTGACCCATGTCTACGGGCTCACGGAGGTCTACGGTCCGGCCACTGTCTGCGCCTGGCAGGAAGCCTGGTCCGATCTTTCCACGGATGAGAGAGCCGGGAAGATCGCGCGCCAGGGGGTCCGCTATCCGGTGTTGGCGGGTCTGGATGTGCTTGAGCCTCAGACCATGCAGCCCGTGCCTCGGGACGGTGCGACGATCGGCGAGATCATGATGCAGGGCCATATCGTCATGAGCGGCTATTTCAAAGACGAGCCGGCCACGGCGAAGGCGTTCGCCGGCGGCTGGTTTCATACCGGTGATCTCGCGGTCACCCACGATGACGGCTATGTCGAGATCAAGGACCGTTCGAAGGACATCATCATCTCCGGCGGCGAAAACATTTCGTCGATTGAAATCGAGGGCGCGCTCCACCGCCATCAGGACGTCATCGATGCTGCAGTTGTCGCCCGACCGGACGAGCGGTGGGGTGAAACCCCTTGCGCCTTCGTCACCCTCAGGCCGGGCTCGACTGTCGATGAGACCGGTCTGATCGACCATTGCCGCCAGCATCTGGCCTCGTTCAAGCTGCCCAAGACCGTCGTCTTCGGAGAGTTGCCCAAAACATCGACGGGCAAAGTCCAGAAAACCAAGCTTCGTGAGCAGGCGAGACGGCTATGACAGACCAGCTTCTGCAAGACCTGCTGACGCCGGAGCGCACTCTGCCGATAGATGCCAGTGACGCCTGCCTGATCGGCCGCGCCTGGTATGAAGGCCTGGGGCCATGCGTGGTGACCTGTCGCGACGGCCAGCTTCTGGATCTGACGGAGCGTTTCCCGACGCTAACGGATGTCCTGCGGGAGACTGACCCGGCGGCTGCTGTCAGAGCGGCGGAGGGCAAGGCCATCGCGAGCTTGGCCGACGCGCTCGCCAACAGCCCGACCGGCAACGGCACCAGACTGCTGGCGCCCGCGGACCTGCAGCCGGTCAAAGCGACCGGAGTCACCTTCGTCACAAGTCTTTTGGAGCGGGTGATCGAGGAGCAGACCCAGGGTGATCCCGCCCGGGCCGAACAGGCGCGCACCCAGATCATGGCGACGATCGGCGGCGATATTCGCTCGCTGGTGCCGGGAAGCGCCGAAGCGGCGGCGCTGAAGGAGGTTCTGAGCGCCCGGGGCGCCTGGTCGCAATATCTGGAGGTGGGGCTCGGCCGCGACGCCGAATTGTTCACCAAGGCACCGCCGATGGCATCGGTCGGCACCGGCGCCGAGGTCGGCGTGCGTTCGGGCTCGCGCTGGAACAATCCGGAACCGGAGGTGGTGTTGGCCGTGGGCCCCGACGCTCACATCAAGGGCGCCTGCGTCGGCAATGACGTTAATCTGAGGGACTATGAGGGACGCAGCGCGCTCTTGCTCGGCAAGGCGAAGGACAATAATGCCAGCTGCGCCCTCGGTCCCTTCATCCGCCTCTCGGACAAGAACTTCACGCTCAACGACATTCGACAGGCCGTCGTCGCCGTCAGTGTCGTTGGGGAGGACGGCTTCGTCCTCGACGATCACAGTTCGATGGCGGAAATCAGCCGGGATATCGAGGACCTGATCGCCCAGAGCATGGGCGAAACCCACGATTATCCGGATGGCATGATGTTCTTTTGCGGCACCATGTTCGCGCCGATCAAGGATCGGGATGCGGCGGGCGCGGGCTTCACCCACAAAATTGGCGATGTCGTGACGGTGTCGAGCGAAAGGCTCGGGATGATTGCCAACCGAGTGAATACGGCCGAGAAGGCCGGTCGGTGGCGTTACGGGCTTCGAGATCTGATGGCCGATCTCAGCGCGCGAGGGGCGCTAGGGTGATCGAGCAGCGCTCCTCGCGCGCTTCGACCTTAAGCTAATGGAGGCTAGAGGCAGTCGCCGACATGAGGGTCTCGGTCTCGTCGAGCCTGGTAATCTCGTCCTTAATCTTGAGCTTTTGCTTCTTCAGACGGGCGAGCAGCGCTTGATCCGGGAGCGGCCGGTGCAACTCGTCATCGATGGCGCGCTCTAACGTGGCATGCTTGGTACGGAGACTCTCGACATGGTCGGTCATGGACATCAAATACCAACCTCCCTCGGTGCAGGTGAGCGATTCTCTAGAACTAATACTTGGGCGCGATTGTTACCAGGAGAAATGTCGGTTTTGTTGCGCTTCGCTGTGCCCAATGTGACATTTTGATGATGACCGAGCGCCTCATTGTCGGTGTTTCGGGGGCAAGCGGCTCATGGTATGCCGTTCACCTGCTGAAGGCGTTGTCCGCCCAATCGGTGGAAACGCACCTGATCGTCTCGAAACCGGCGGCCATGACGCTGGCGCTGGAGACCTCGGTCAGCGCCCGGGACCTCAAGGCGCTGGCCACCTACACGCACGACATTCAGGACGTGGCCGCCGGTCCGGCCTCGGGCTCATTCCGGTCCCTTGGCATGATTATCGCGCCCTGCTCCATGAACACGCTTGGCGAGATCGCCAACGGCATCAGCAGCAATCTCATGACCCGCGCTGCCGACGTCGCCCTCAAGGAGCGCCGCCGGCTGGTTCTTGCACCCCGCGAAACCCCGCTGACCCTCGCGCATTTGCGCAATATGACCGCGGCAACAGAGATGGGCGCGATCATCGCGCCGCCGATGCCCGGGCTTTACGCCCGACCGGAGACGATCGACGCGCTGATCGAACACACGGTCGGCCGCTGGCTCGATTTGTTCGGGATCGATAATGATCTGGCCAGCCGGTGGCGCGAACCAAATGCCACGCGTGACTGAGGCTTAGGGCTCCGACTTCCCCAGACGGTCCGCCCGGACCAGTATATCCTCGGTTCCTTCAAGCAGACCGAAGTCACTAAGCCGCGGATCATCGGCGCTCGTTCCCTCAGATAAGGCCTGGAGGTTGACGACCGCCGGGTTCATTTCCTCGATCCTCTGGAACGGATCGTAGCTCTCTCCGGTCAACGCTTCATAGGTCCGGCGCAGGCCATCATCGCTCGTGTTGAACCAAAAGAAATCGACGTCCGGTCGGAACAGGTTGAACTGATTGCGGCCGTCTAGGACCGGATCATCGGCTCGCGTCAGCGCAAGAACGCGATCAATCCGCTCCAACTGGCCGCTATTCGGCTCGTTATTGGCCGTACGTACGGCGTCTCCCAGCGCCGCGAAACCGCTCACCGCCAGCAACACGGAGAAAACCAAAGGCCGGTCGCGAAGAGATGCGGCGAACGCGCCCCCGGCGAATACGGCCACCAGTGGCAGCGCCGGCAGATAGTAATGGGTGAAGTATTTGTTGAGGACGATGACCCACGCCAAAAGCACGACGGCGACGAAGGCAAGCTCGAGGCGCCACCACCGCTTCGCCGGATCGGTGGGCTGAGAGATCAGAGTCAGTAGCCCAACGGCGAAAAAACCCCACAAGAGCGGGCTTTGGGTCAGGCTATTGACGAGCGTGAAAAAGACCCTCGGCGTCTTGCGCAGCGTCTCTGTCGGTACCGCGACATAAGTCTGGGCGGCATTGAGCCCGTAGTTGAAAAGCCAGAACTCCGACCAGGCACCGTTCGCGACAAGCCACACCACGAACGGCACGAGTGCCAACAGAAATCCGGCCGCGAGCGCCGCCAGTTCGCGGAATCTTACCTGGCCGGAAAGCCAACGAAGGCCCGCGATCAGGCCCACGGCGATGACCAGAAACACGGCTTTCTGTAGAGCGGCGAAGGCGAGCCCAAGGGCCAGGCCTGCGGCCATCGCCCAGGGCCACCGGCCGCGCTGGAGGCCCGGGATCAGCAACAGCAGGGCCGCGAGCCCAAACGCAGTCTGGGGAACGTCTGGCCGGAGTTCGATCGCTTTTTGCGAGAAGAACGGTGCGGCCGCCAGCAGGACCGTGGCGGCAAGTCCGGCCCGGGCGTCAAACAGCCGGCGAGTAAGCTCGAAGGTGGTCGCCAGGATGAGGGCCACGACGCCGAGATTGAGGAGGCGCAGCCAGATCACGGTGAAAGCCGCCTTCGGCTGCGGTTCCAGAAGCCAGGAAATCACCATGTAGTTGAGGGGATGATGATGCTCGAAGAAATCCCGAAAGATCATCGCCCCGGTAGCGAGCTTCCAGGCGGCGTGCACCGTCTCGATCTCGTCGACCTGAATGTAGCGGTAGCGGGCCGTGACGAAGAGGCCTGCGAGTCCGAGGACCAGGGCCAGGCCGGGGACGACCCAGCGGATAGCCAGACGCCCGAGATCCAGACTTTGATGATTCAGGCGTGAGTGGAGAACATGCATTGAAAAAGGCCTCTTTGGGCAGAACGCCCCGAGAGGTCGTCCAGTGGGTGAACGTTTGATCCTAGGGCTTTCGCCGCCCTCGCCATCCCCACTGCCGTCGTATAACCAGATGGTCAATAAAGCTCGTCAGCTAATCCTACCAGAAAGTGGCGAACTGCCCCGTCCTGGGTCAGACCGGCGGCACGCAAGAACGCTGTTCTCGCTTCCTCGAGGCGGCCGAGACGAGCCAGGGCGTGGGCGCGGACGGCCCAATAGGGCTGGTAGGCCTTTAGATCGACCGGTTCAGCAGCCAGCTGGTCCAGGGCCTCGAGAGCGCCCCCAGCGTCGCCAGCGTTGACCAGGGCTGATGTCCTGGAGACCCGGGCGCCCAGCGTCGGCGACAGCGCGATCAAACTGTCGTAAAGCGCCGTAATCAGGAACCAGTTTTCCTGCCGGTCACGTACGCGCCGAACATGTAGCGCCTGGATCGCCGCTTCGATTTGAAACGGGCCCGCCTGTCCGCCGGCGGCGGCCCGCTCTAGAGCCGCCTCGCCGTCCCGGATCATCGAAGCCGACCACAAACCCGGATCCTGGCGGTCCAGTGGTACGAACCGGCCCTCGGCATCGCGGCGCGCGGCCCGTCGGGCTTGGGCGAAGAGCATCAGGGACAACAGCCCCCAGGCTTCGCTCTGATCCGGTGCCAGATGGGTCAGCACCGTCGCCAACCAAATCGCCTCGGCGGTCAGCTCACCCTGTTCGCCGCCGGCGAAGCTGTCGTCCCAGCCCGTACCGAACGCCGCGTAGATCGCTTCCAAAACCGCCTGCATTCTCGTCGAAAGCTCGGGCGCCGGCGGCATCTCGAACGGAATGGCCGCTTTACGGATCTTCGTCTTGGCCCGAACCAGACGCTGGCTCATGGCCGAGGGCGAGGTCAGAAAGGCGCTGGCGATACGCCTTGCGTCGAGCCCGAGGACGGTCTGCAGCATGAGCGGGGTCCTGGCACCCGGATCGATCGCCGGATGGGCGCAGATGAAGAGAAGTTTCAAACGTTCGTCTGGAAGCGCGTCCTTTCCGCCCCGGCTTTCGGCGACCTCCGCCGCGGCGTTGATGATCTGATCCTGGTGGTCATGCGCCGTGCGGTCGCGGCGATGGCGATCGATCAGCCGGTTGCGGGCGGTCGTCAGCAACCAGGCTTCCGGTCGGTCGGGCACGCCCGAGGCGGGCCAGGTTTCCAGCGCCGACCGAAAGGCGTCGCCCAGGGCGTCCTCGGCCGCCGCCACGTCCCCGGTTCGGGCGGCGAGATAGGCGATTAGCCGTCCGTACGAGGCGCGGGCGACGTCTTCGGTCGTCGCCGCCGCCGCACCGCGCCTGTCCGTCATTTCGTTTGCACCGCCGGCATTAGCCACCGATTTCCCATATGGGGCGAACCTCGACGGCGCCGGTCTCGGCGGCCGGGCATTTGGCCGCCCAATCGAGAGCCGCGTCCAGATCGGGCACGTCGATGATGAAGAACCCCCCCATTTGCTCTTTGGCGTCGGCAAAAGGTCCGTCCTGAACCTGGCGAGTGCCGTTCCGAAGCCTGACGGTGGTGGCGGTGTCCGGTGCCTCCAAGGCCTCGCCCGATTTCATGATGCCCGCCTCCTGCATCGCCTTGGTGTAGACCACCCAGGGCGCCATGTAAGTTTCCATGTTGGCGTGGTCCTGGCGCTTACTGAAATCAGCCGCATTCTCGCAAGCCAGAATGACGTAACGCATGTTCCTGGTCCTCGTTTTCGTTGATGGTTTGAACCCGGATCAGCCCGTGTTCGATCCTTTGACGGGCGAAGGTGGCCGATTTCGACACAGTCGTCGCAAGAAACGTCGCGAGGGCTTCCCGGACGGCGCCCCTTCCTGGGGCCATTCAACGCTAATCTCGTTAAGGGAGCCGCAGGATAGCCGGTCGTTTTTTGGAGAGCCGGGAAGCCGTCGACATGGAGGCTGACGATAGGGATGCCGTGATCGGCCAAGCGGCAGCGCTCGAGCCCAACATCGTCAGAACCTAGGATCGGTGAGGCGAGATCGAACGCGTCCGATCTCGCCCGTTGTGGTTATCCGATAGGAAAGCGTCAGTGTTTGACCGTCGGCGGTTCCAGGGCGCCCGTCATCAGCGCCACCGCGTCCGACATCGAGCAGTCCTTGGGGTCGACCACGCAAAGACGGCGGCCGAGACGGTGTACATGGATCCGGTCCGCGACCTCGAAGATGTGCGGCATGTTATGACTGATCAGGACGATCGGCAGGCCCCTCGCCTTAACGTCCAGGATCAGGTCCAGGACCCGGCGGCTTTCCTTGACGCCAAGAGCGGCCGTGGGCTCGTCCATGATCACGAACTTGCTGGCGAAGGCCGCGGCCCGGGCGACCGCCACGCCCTGGCGCTGGCCGCCCGACAGTGTTTCCACCAGCTGGCCGATGTTCTGGATGGTGGAGAGGCCCAGGTCCGAGAGCTTCTGCCGGGCGATGGCGTGCATCTTCTTCTTGTCGAGCATCTTGAAGGTGCGGCCCAGAAAATCCTCGCGGCGGATCTCGCGTCCCAGGAACAGATTGTCCGCGATCGACAGCGCCGGTGACAGGGCCAGGTTCTGGTAGACGATTTCGATACCCTGCTCCCGAGCCGCGATCGGGCTTTCGAAGCTGACCGCCGCACCGTCCAACAGGAGCTCTCCTTCGTCCGGAATGACCGCCCCGCAGATCGACTTGACCATGGTCGACTTGCCGGCGCCATTGTCGCCGATCACCGCTAGGATCTCGCCCGGCATCAGTTCAAAATCGGCATGGTCCATGGCGGTCACCCGGCCATAGCGTTTGACCAGACCCCGCGCCTGGAGAACCGGTTGCGTTTGCTCAGACATCACGCCGACACCTTTCTCAGCCACTGATCGATCGCGACCGCGATGATGATCAGCGCACCAACCGCGAATTGCTGCCAAAGCACATCGACTCCAGAGAGATTGAGCCCGGAGCGAAACACGCCGACCACGAGCGCCCCGATCAGGGTACCGAGAATGGAGCCGCGGCCGCCGAACAGGGACGTGCCTCCGATCACCACGGCGGTGATCGCATCGAGATTGCCCTCAAAGAAGGATTGCGGGCTGACCGACCCGACCCGGCCGATCGAAACCCAGCCGGCAAAGGCGCAAAGCGTACCGGCGACCGCATAGACCGACAGAAGCACCCGACGAGTATTGATACCCGAAAGTCGGGCGGCGTCCTCGTCATCGCCGATGGCGTAAACATGCCGGCCCCAGGCGGTCCAGTTGAGCACGTACCAGAAGACCGCGAACAACAAGAGCATAACGATCGCGCCCGAGGTGAACTGGGCGCCGAACAGCTGGAACGTGCCGCCGAACAGTTTCAAGAGCGGTGCCTGGGCATCGATGTCCTGGCTGCGGATGCTCTGGCCCGCCGACAGCCAAAGATTGAGCGCAAAGAAAATCTTCCAGGTGCCGAGCGTGACGATGAAGGGCGGCAGACGGAAAACGGTCACCAGACCGCCATTGACCAGGCCGCAAACGATGCCGCAGAGCAGGCCGATCGGCACGGCGATCACCGAGGGCACACCCAGGTTGACCCCGAGCGCGCCGGTAACGACCGTCGACAGTACCATGATCGCGGCGACCGAGAGGTCGATGCCGGCGGTGAGGATAATCAGCGTCTGGGCGATGCCCAGAATGCCGATGATCGTGACCTGCTGGATGATCAGGGTCAGGTTGAACGGCGTGAAGAAGTTGTTGGCGATGGCGCCGAACGCCAACACGCTCAACAGGAGCACGATCATCGGAACGATGGTCGGGTTAGAGTGCAAGAAATGCTGAACATTTTGCAGAGCGCCCCGGTGGGGCTCATCGAAGTGAGCGACCGTGTCGGCTCCCTTTTTAAGCGCCTTCTCGAACTCCTGCATGCCCCGGGCCACCGGGGACGTCGGTTCTGCCATGTGGGCCTCCCTCGCCTCTGGATGTGCGAACGGGAGCGGGCGGGCGGCCGCTGCCGGTCAACATAAGGCAGTTGTGAGTGGTTGGGCTCGGACGCACGCCCGTCAGCCCCAGCATTTAAACAACG
>JBHJGP010000027.1:0-21399 GCA_050331695.1 Geminicoccaceae bacterium | reverse complement strand
CGGCAACGAGATTGTCGTCGGTGTCGATCTTGAGCGACGGACCGTCGTCGTCCTTTTCGATCAACAAACCGAGAAAGTTGAAGAGATTGCGGGCGAACAGGGAACTGGCGGCAGGCGCCAGGGTCGCAGGCACATTCTTGCCGCCGATGATGGTGACGTCATTGTCCGTGCGCACATGTTCGCCGGGCTTCGATCCCTCAACATTGCCGCCGCTCTCGGCCGCAAGATCGAAGATCACCGCACCCCGCTTCATCGATGCCACCATATCGCCGTTGACGATACGCGGCGCCTTGCGCCCGGGGATCTGGGCGGTGGTGATGACCAGATCCTGGCTCTTGATGTGATCGGCAACCATCTCGGCCTGCTTGGCCTGCTCCTCTTCGGTCAGCGCCCGGGCGTAGCCCCCCGATTCCGCATCGTCCATGTCGTCCGGCACGAAACCGACGAACTTGGCGCCCAGGCTTTCGACCTCGCCCTTCGAGGCCGGCCGGACATCGGTCGCCGAAACCACCGCCCCCATCCGCCGGGCGGTGGCGATCGCCTGGAGACCAGCGACACCGGCACCGACGACAAACAGTTTCGCCGGCGTCACGGTTCCCGCCGCCGTCATCATCATCGGCATGACCCGGGTGTAGGCGGCGATGGCGTCGACCACCGCCTTGTAGCCGGCGAGGTTGGCCTGGGAAGACAGGATGTCCATTGCCTGGGCCCGGGTGGTGCGTGGCAGGAGCTCCAGCGAGAACGCGCTGATACGGGCCTCGGCGTAACGCTTCACCTGGTCCTTATTCTGGTAGGGATCCAGGGCACCGATCAGGACCTGATCGTTCCGCAGCCGGCCCATCTCATCGTCCTGCGGACGCCTGACCTTGAGCACGATATCCGAGGACCAAACGCCGTCGACATCGCTCAGGGTTGCACCGGCCTCCTCGAAGGCACTGTCCTCGAAGGCCGCTTCAAGACCGGCACCGCGTTCGACGACCACATCCACCCCAAGGCCGACTAGGCGTTTCGCCGTGTCCGGCGACACGGCGATCCTAGCTTCGCCCGGCTCGAGTTCCTTTGGAATCCCGATCTTCATTCGCCAGCCGGCCTCCCTCCACACGTTTTTTGCACAAAACCAACATCGAACCCGAAGGCGGACAGATGACGCCGCAACGGCCGGGCATCTTGTTGAGACGCTTCTAGCGCCACAAGCTAAGTGAAAACAATGCCTCGACCGACAAGAGCCGCCGGCGCAGAGCTCGCATGCGCTCGACGCGGGACCGCGAAGATGAGGGTGATGCAAACCCAGTCCGCCATGATCCGCCAACAAACCGGTGGTCACGGATCAGTTCTGGGGCTAGCTGATTAGACAAAGGCTCCAGAGAGTGCGTCTCGGCAATCAGCCAATAGGGAGGACGACAGATGGCAAGGGTTGCATTGGTCACCGGCGGCACACGCGGGATTGGCGCTGCGATCGCCAAGGGTCTCAAGGCGGCGGGTCACGGCGTGGCCGCGACTTACGGTGGTAACGACGAAGCGGCCAATCAGTTCAGGGACGAAACCGGCATTAGTGTCTACAAATGGGACGTGGGTGATTTCGACGCCTGCAAGGACGGCGTGGCCAAGGTCGAGGGCGATCTCGGACCGATCGATATCCTGATCAACAATGCCGGCATTACCCGCGACACGACCTTGCACCGTATGACGCCCGAGAAGTGGGGCGACGTCTTGCGGACCAATGTCGACAGCCTCTTCAACATGACCCGCAACGTGATCGAGGGCATGCGCGAACGAGGCTATGGCCGGATCATTTCTATCTCGTCGATCAACGGCCAAAAGGGTCAGATCGGCCAGGCCAACTATTCGGCCGCCAAAGCAGCCGTGATCGGTTTCACCAAGGCGGTCGCTCAGGAGAACGCCGGCAAGGGCATCACCTGCAACGTCGTGGCCCCCGGCTATATCGGCACCGAGATGGTCCGCGCCGTTCCAGAAGACGTGCTCAATACCAAGATCATCCCGCTGATACCGGTGGGCCGCCTGGGCGAGCCGGAAGAAATCGCCGATTGTGTCGTCTTCCTGGCGGACGACAAAGCAGGGTTTATCACCGGCTCGACGCTCAGCGCCAATGGCGGCCAATACATGGCGTGACCGTCTCGGCCGACAGATCGTAAAGAAGGCGAATGACGCTCTTGTGTGCTGCCGGCCGGCAATCGCGGGCATCCAAACCGTTCGCGGGCCGTAAGATCTCACGTGATCGCACGCGATAGCGGGTGCGATGATCGTATGACGACGGGATCAATGCGGCTGCGTGTACAGAATGCGGATGACTTGTCCGACGGCGACGGTTTGGAGGCTCTGCTCCTGGCCACGGCTCGCGGCGACAAGCGCGCCTTCCAACAGCTCTACGATGAGACCGCGCCCCGCCTGCTCGCCATCGCCATTCGCATCATGGGCGCCCGGGATCTGGCCGAGGATGTCATTCACGACGCCTTCGTCAAGATATGGTCGGCGGCCGGGAGCTTCGATCCGGACCGGGGATCGGCCAAGGCCTGGCTCAACGCGCTCGTCCGGCACCGATGCATCGATCTCCTGCGCCGGGCGCATCCGATCCAGCAGGATCTGGACGAGGTGAACGAGCCGGCTTTCGATCCCACACCGGAGATGATCGAACAGATTTCCGTGGATCAGCAAAAGAGCCGCCTGTTCGTTTGCCTTCAGCAGTTGGAGAGCAATGTCAGCCGGGCCATCGCAATGGCCTTTTTCGACGGCTGCACCCATGAGCAGATCGCTCAGCGCATGGCGCTGCCGCTCGGCACCATCAAAAGCCGCATCCGCCGCGGTCTGATGGCCCTCAAACTGTGTATCGAGCGATGAGCGCGAACGACGAAAAAGCCTTTGACGTGCTGGCGGGCGAGTATGTGCTCGGCACGCTCCGGGGCGCCGAGCGGGACGCCTTCGAGCGGGCGATGAGCAGTCATCCCTCGCTCGCTCGACGTTGCGACTTCTGGCAGGAACAGTTCAGCGCGCTCGCCGACAATGTACCGGAAGTCGAGCTGGACCAGGATCTCTGGCAACGCATCGACCGGTCCATCGGCGCGACCACAGCCACCAGCGAAGAGACGCAGCTGGAACCGGCGGCAATAGTCGAGGCGATCCCGCCGCGGCCGGGTGTTCGCCGAAACGCTTACCAAACCCGTGATGAATGGGATCAGCCGGAGCTGAGCGACCGATTGGCCGCGGTTCGACGCCGTCTCACACGCTGGCGTCTGTTCGGCGGCGTCTCGGCGCTCGCCGCTGCTGCGCTCGCCGCGCTTGTCTTTCTGGAACGAGACACCATTCCGGGTTTGCCCGCCTGGCTTGGCGAACCGGAGCCAACGACGGTGGTGGCCCTATTGCGCCCCAGCCAGGACGAGCCCGGTTGGCTGGTCCGAAGCGTCGGAACGGCGACCGAAGTGTCAATCAGCCCGGTCGCGAGCCCCGAAATCGATCCCAATCAGGATTTCGAACTATGGGCGGTGATCGAGGGCCGACCGGAACCGGTGTCTCTCGGCTTGGTGGCGGAACGGGAGGTCACCCGGGGCGAACTGCCGCCGCCGGTACTCGACCAGTTGCCCCAGGGCGTCACATTGGCGGTCACGGTCGAACCGGAGGGCGGTGCACCCTCACCCGCCGAACATGGCCCGATCGTCCTGATCGGCACGCTGGTCCAATTGCCAAACGACGGCTAACCCACGTTGACAGACATGCCGGCTAGGCGAAGCTTAAGCCATGGCAATCGTCTCATTCCGTTACGGAACCTGATCGGGCATGGCCCGACCTGTTCCTCGCCCCTCGTCAAGTGAAGATACCGGGAACCCTGAGCCGCAGGGCATCGGCCGTATCTGGGCGGCTTTCGCGCAGCGCAATTTCGCCCTCTACACCGGCGGCAACGCGGTCTCCCTCATCGGTATGTGGGCGCAGCGGATCGCCGTTGGCTGGCTCGCCTGGGAGCTGACCGGCTCCGGCTTCTGGCTTGGCCTCGTCGCCTTCGCCGATCTGTTTCCGACAATCGTGGTGACGCCCTTGGCCGGTGTGATCGCCGACCGCAGCGATCGTTTGATGATCATCCGGGCCACGCAGATCCTATCGCTTCTCTTTTCCCTGACCTTGGCGCTTCTGACGTTGATGGGCTTGATGACGGTCGAGCTCTTGACGCTGATCGTGCTCGCCAACGGCCTGACCATGGGCTTCAAGGCGCCGTCCCGCATGGCGATTACGCGCACGCTGGTGCCCGCAGCCAATCTCTCCACCGCCATCGCCATCAACGCGATCGTCTTCAATCTGGCCCGCTTTGCCGGACCGGCGATCGCCGGCCTCGTCATCGTTTTCGCCGACGTCGCCTGGGTCTTCCTGTTCGATGCTGTGACCTCGGCGCTGCTGGTCGGCGCCATCCACTACATTCATCTGGCACCGGCCAAGCCAAAGACGGCGAACGGCAGACGGCCGATCGTGGGCGATATCATGGAGGGCTTACGATATGCGGCCGCCCACCCGGGCATCGGCCCCTTGATCCTCATGCAGCTGGTGATCGGTCTCGGCATGCGCGCCTTTATCGAATTGCTGCCCGGATTTGCCGATCAGACGATGGGCCGGGGCGCCGACGGTCTGGCCATGCTCAGTGCCGCGATCGGGCTCGGCGCCATGGCAGCCGGGGTTTGGCTGGCGCAACGCTCAGGAGCGGCCGGGCTCACCCGCATCGTCATTCGCGCGCATATCGTGGCCGCCGTCAGCCTATTGGGCCTGGCCTTGGCGCCCCGCTTTGATCTGGCGCTGGTGCTGGCGGGTCTTACCGGCCTGGCGCTGGCCACGGGCGGCGTCGCCACCCAAACCCTGACCCAACTGGTCGTCGATGACGATCGGCTCGGGCGGGTCATGTCGCTCTACAGCATCATCTTTCGGGCGGCGCCGGCGCTCGGTGCCCTGTTTATGGGTATCGCCGCGGACTATTGGGGGATGCGACTGCCCTTCGCGATCGGCGCGCTCTTCTGCCTTGTGACGGTCGGTTGGATCGTTGCCACACGCCGTGACCTGGCCCGCTCGCTCGAGCCTCGCTGATTTCTCGGCTGATCGAGAAGAAGTCAGGCAACCGTCCAGGCTTCGCCCACCTGCAGAGCGCGAAATCCGTGGCGCGGGATCGAAGCCTGATCGAGCGCTTCCAGTAGCTCCGCCCGGGGCTCCTCAAATGCCTCGTCGGTCAGGCGAAACGTTTCGAAGTGGACGGCCAGACTTTGCCGGGCATTCAAATTGAGATGGGCATTGACCGCTTCGGCCGGGTCCATGTGTTGAAAGGACATGAACCACCGGGGCTCGTAGGCACCGATCGGTAACACCGCCAGGTCGAAGGCGCGAAATGACCGGCCGGTTTCGCGCAAATGAGGGCCATAACCGGTGTCACCGCCATAGTAGATGTTTGCCGACGGGCCGGTCATAACGAAAGCGGACCAGAGGGCCTGGTTGCGGTCGACGCCTGCCCGCGACGACCAGTGCTGGGCGGGGCTGGCCGTGATGGTGAGATCCTGAAACCGTGTGTTCTCGCCCCAATCGAGCTCCCGAATGGTTGAACCCGGCGCCGAGCCGCGGATCAGCTCGCCATTGCCCAAAGGGGTGACGATGACAGGCCCATGGGCGCCGTCCAGCCGGGCCAGCGTTTCCAGATCCAGATGGTCATAGTGGTTGTGTGAGACCAGAACGAGATCAATCGGCGGCAAGTCCTCGAAGGCGATGCCCGGCGGACGAATCCGCTTCGGGCCGGCCCAGGACACCGGACTGGCCCGTTCCGACCAGTGGGGATCGGTCAGGATGTTGTAGCCGTCGATCTGGAGCAAGACGGTGGCATGGCCGACCCAGGCCACCCGGACCCCGCCGGCTCTTTTCGGCGGCTTGTCGTGATAAAGATTTTCGACGCTTTCGGGCCAGGGCTCCGGGTCTCTCGTCCACTGCCAGCGTACGAACGCGCCGAAACCATTGGTCGGGCTGGCCCAGGGCGTAAAGAAACGCTCGCCATCGAAATGGTCAGACACCTTGCCCTCATAGCCAACCGTGCAGCCGGAGCTCGCGGAAAGCGCCGGTAACGACATCGCCGCCGCGGAAAGCTTGATCAGGCGCCGGCGAGAAAAACCCGACCGCAAACACGAATTGAACATGGCAAACACAACTGTGTCATCAAACGGTCACGGCAAGGTTTCGAATGCCAGAAGATGGCTCGCCGCGGCGCCGGGCGTGATCTCGCCTGCCATCACCTGGCGCTCGAGGGTCTCCAGCTTTGCGCGGATAGCTGGATTCGCCCGAAACTGCTCGATCAGCCCCTGTTCAATCAGACGCCATAGAGACCGCTTGGCCTGCTCGGACCGCCGGATCTCGAAGCGGCCATTATCTTGCATGACCCGCTGATGCTCCTCAATTTTGTCCCAGACCTCGGCGATCCCGTTGCCCTCGAGAGCGCTGATCGTCATGACCGGCGGCGGCCAGTCAGCCTCTTGGGGTGTCAGCAGCCGGAGAGCGGCGCCCAAATCGCGGGCGGCGGCCCGGGCTCGGGCCTGATTGTCGCCGTCCGCCTTGTTGACGATGACAATGTCGGCAAGTTCAAGAACGCCCTTCTTGATGCCCTGGAGCTCGTCGCCGGCACCCGGCAGCATGAGAAGAAGAAAACAATCGACCATGTCGGAGACCAGGGTCTCGGACTGCCCGACACCGACGGTCTCGACGATCACCACCTCCGCGCCGAAAGCCTCGCACAAAACCAGGCTTTCCGCCGTCGCCCGGGCGACGCCGCCGAGCGTTCCGGCCGAAGGTGACGGCCGGATGAAGGCTTTGTCGTCGCCGGAAAGTCGCGCCATCCGGGTTTTGTCGCCGAGGATGCTGCCGCCGGTGCGCCGGCTGGAGGGATCCACCGCCAGTACCGCAATCCTCTTGTCCTGGGCGGTCAGATAGCTGCCGAAACAATCGAGAAAGGTGCTTTTGCCGACGCCGGGAACGCCGCTGACGCCGAGGCGAACGGAACCGCCGGCCTCGGGCGCCAGGCCGGCCAGAACCTCTTGCGCGCGCTCGCGGTCATCGGGCCGCTGGCTTTCGATCAGCGTGATCGCCCGGGCCAAGACCGATCGGTCGCCCTTGGCGACGCCCTCGACATAGGCTTCGGCTGCGAGACGCCCGGATCGGTGCGGCTGGGTCCGGTCTTTGGGTCGGTTCACGCCGCCTCGGAGACGTAACCGAGCCGTTCGTTCAGCTTGGTGATCAGATCGGATGCCGCTTCGGCGATCGCCGTACCCGGCGGAAAGATCGCGGCCGCGCCTGCTGCGAAGACCGCATCGAAGTCCTGAGGCGGCACCACGCCGCCGACCACGATCATGATGTCCTCCCGGCCGAGGCGCTTCAATTCCTGGCGCAACGCCGGCACCAAGCTCAGATGGCCGGCCGCCAGCGAGCTGGCGCCGATGATGTGAACGTCATTCTCCACGGCTTGGCGCGCCGCTTCTTCCGGAGTCTGGAAGAGCGGACCGATATCGACATCGAAACCCAGGTCAGCGAAGGCGGTGGCGATCACCTTCTGGCCGCGGTCATGGCCGTCCTGGCCCATTTTGGCGACCAGGATCCGCGGCCGTCTTCCATCATTGACGGCGAAATCCTCGACCTCTTGCCTAGCCTTGTCGATCGCTTGAGACATGCCCGCCTCCCTGGCATAAACCCCGGAGATGGATCGGATTTCGGCCTGATGCCTGCCGAAAGCCCGTTCCATCGCTGCCGTCATCTCACCGACGCTAGCATGGGCCCGCCCGGCCTCGACGCTCAGCTCCAGAAGATTGCCTTCGCCGCTCTCCGCCGCCTTCGCCAATGATTCCAACGCCCGCCCGCAGGCGTCCTCGTCCCGACCCGCCCGCAGTTTCTCCAGCTTTTCAATCTGCGTGCGTCGGACGGCGCTATTGTCCACCCGATGGATATCGATCTCCAGATCGTCATCGACCCGGAACTTGTTGACGCCGATGACCGCCTGCTGACCGCTGTCAATCCGCGCCTGGGTGCGGGTCGCGGCCTCCTCGATACGAAGCTTAGGGATCCCGGCTTCAATCGCCTTGGCCATGCCGCCCTCGTCTTCGACCTCCTCAATATGCGCCCAGGCTTTGGCCGCCAGGTCATGGGTCAGCCGCTCGACATAGTAGCTGCCGCCCCAGGGATCGATCGGGCTGGTGGTGCCGCTTTCCTGTTGCAGGACCAACTGCGTGTTGCGGGCGATCCGGGCCGAGAAATCAGTCGGCAGCGCCAACGCCTCGTCGAACGAGTTGGTGTGAAGCGACTGGGTGTGGCCCTGGGTGGCGGCCATCGCCTCGATGCAGGTGCGCATCACATTGGTGAAGACGTCCTGGGCGGTCAGCGACCATCCGGAGGTCTGGCAGTGGGTCCGCAGACACGAGGACTTCGGGTTCTGCGGGTTGAATTGTTGGAGCAGCTTGGCCCAGAGCATCCGGGCCGCCCGCAGTTTCGCCACTTCCATGAAGTGGTTCATGCCGATCGCCCAGAAGAAGGAGAGACGCGGCGCGAAACTGTCGATATCGAGCCCGGCATCGATGCCCGCGCGGATGTATTCGACGCCGTCGGCCAAGGTATAGGCCAGCTCCAGGTCGGCCGTCGCCCCCGCCTCCTGCATGTGATAACCGGAGATGCTTTTCGAGGTGATCCGGGGCATATCGGCGGCAGTGTAGGCGATGATATCCGAGACGATCCGCATCGAGGGCTCGGGCGGAAAGATATAGGTATTGCGGACCATGAACTCTTTCAGAATGGCGTTCTGAATGGTCCCGGAAAGCCGTTTGTGCTCGACGCCCTGCTCCTCGCCGGCGACGATGAACAACGCCAGGACAGGAAGCACCGCGCCGTTCATCGTCATCGACACACTCATCTGATCGAGTGGGATCCCGTCGAACAAGGTCCGCATGTCGAGAATGGAATCGATCGCCACGCCGGCCATGCCGACGTCGCCCGCCACCCGGGGATGGTCGCTGTCATAACCCCGGTGCGTCGCCAGATCGAACGCGATCGACAACCCTTTCTGACCGGCCGCCAGATTGCGCCGGTAGAACGCGTTTGATTCTTCCGCCGTTGAGAAGCCCGCATACTGGCGAACGGTCCAGGGCTGGTTGACGTACATGGTCGGATAGGGCCCCCGCACATAGGGTGGGAGGCCTGGATAGGTTTTGAGGAAATCGAGGCCCTCCACATCGTCCGGGCCATAACGAGGCTTGATCTCGATCCCCTCGGGCGCTGTCCACGATCCGCCCGGGTCTGTGGCGAGGTCCGCCTCTGGCCGCGACCAGGGAACGCTCGAAAAATCGGGGATCCGCGTCATGGAACGATCTCCGCATCAGGAGCCAGTTGATCGTGGATCGCCGTCAGCAATGCGATCCGATCAACCCGCTCGTGAATGAAGCCATCGATGCCTGCAGCCCGCCAGCCTTCGTCATCCCAGCGCGCCTCGTCTATCTCAGGCTCAAGGACGAGATAAACGGCCCTGGCACCGGCTTCCTTCAAACCACGAGCCGTGGTCTCGGCCAGGGCCCGATGGGTTTCGTCGACGCTGTTGAGAACGGCGATCGGAGAACGCCGATCGCGCCAGGGCGCATCGGTGGTTTCAGCGTCATCGAAGCCGCCGCCCCGTTCGACGTCGATGCCGCCCGTCGCCATAAGGCCCTGCAAAAACCGCATCCTCGCATGACTTTCCGCCTCGGTCCCGAAGGGAAAGACGAACACTTTCGGGCGCTCGCCGTGCCTCGCCTCGAAAGCATCCGCCCGGTCGCGGAGCGCCTCGAACGGTTCGGCCAAAGCCTGCCTCGGCAAGGGCGTCATCTCGGCCGCCGGCTTGATTTGCCTGACCCGCGATCCGTAAGCCTCCAGCAGGCGGGCGCGATCACAAGGCTCGATCGGCACAGCTTTTTCGCTCAGATCCGCGAACATGTTGATGCCGATAAGCCCGTCCACGTCTCGGGAAAGTCGGTCAGACCTCGCCTTCCGGCTGACCTCGAGCCTGCCTTGCAACCAGCCTTCCCTCAAAGCCTGGTCAAGCCCGCCTTGACCTTCGATCTCCCGAAAGACCGACCAAGCCAACGCCGCCAGGCTCTCGGTCCGGTGCTCGATCGCAAAGGAGCCGGCGGCCGGATCGGCGACGCGACCCAGATGGCTTTCCTCCAGCAAGAGATGCTGCGTGTTGCGGGCCATGCGCTGGGCGAAGCCCGAGGCGAGACCCAGCCGATCGGTGAATGGCCGAACCGTGACGCTATCGGCGCCGCCGATACCGGCAGCGAAGCCGGCGATCGTGTTGCGCAGCAGATTGACGTGAACATCTCGCCTCGAGAGCATCCGCCAGGCCGTTTCGGCAGCGAACCACGCTTCCGGATCCTGAACACCAACCTCTTGGCCAAGCCGTGCCGTTATCAGTCGCGCTGCCCGCACGCTAGCCATGCTGTCAAAGAAATCGCAGTCGACCGGTATTAGCACGCGCAGCTGGCGGAACAGTTTCTCGGGATCGAGCGATCGGCGCTCGCCCGCTCTCAACCACATGACCATCGCCGAAAGCAGGATCGCCAGCATATCGGCCCGGCTCGCGCCCGCATCGTGGTAAGGGCGGAGATCCACCATCAAAGACTGGAGCCTTGGATGCAGTTCCGCCGTGCCCATGGCGGCGTCGATCGCCTGGTCGCAGGCGGTCGGCAGATCAAGCGGGTAGCGGCCGAAGCGCGCCAGGCAGCCGATCGGATCGAAACCGAGCGAACCACTGATCGCATCGCCCGTGAAACCGCGGCGGCTCAAGAGATCGAGATAGAGTTCGGCCAGGCGTCCCGTCTCGGGCCCGGCGTCGATATTGATCGAAACCGCCTCGAGCAGGACCCCGTCAAGACCATGCTCCAGGTCGCTCTGGTCGGCGATCAACAGGCCGGGATGGTCGATCGAGCCCACCACCAGACGGATGGCCTCGGCACCGCCAGTCAGATCGTCCAGGATCCGTCGGTTGCAGGCGTCGGGGCTTGGGTGATCATGGCATTGCTCGATCCGCCAGGTCGGCGTCCGGCGCCCGGGTGCGACCCCGGTTCCGGCGGGAAGATCGGAGCTCGTGTAAAGCGGCTGAATATCCAGGCCATCATCGGTTTTGCGGACAAGTGTTTCCTCGAAGGAGGAACCCTTCAGACCTCGGTCCACCATGGCCCGCCACGCCTGCTCGCTGGGCTCTGGGAAACCGTTGGCGAAGGTCATGACCCGCTCTGCCATGGCCGCCCTAACCTGTCCCTTCGGCGAGCGCCTCGACTTCTCGCCTCAACCAGCGGGCCTGGAACTCGTGGCCGCCATCATGGATGCAAAGTTTCAAACGGCCCGCCTCGCAGTCGTCCCAAACGTCACAAGCCAAAACACCAAGGTTTTGCTGGTCTTGGGGCGTTGCCGGGCAGCTATTGGCCGCATGCCACCGTTTCATACCCTCGAGAATATCACCCTGGTGCCTGCGTCCGCCGAGCGGCCGGCCCTCCATCGGCACAACCGTGTCCGCGGTGCCGTGAAAGTGGAGGAGATCGACCGGGCCGGCGGGACAGTCCTCGGGCAAGGGATCCCAAAAGCCGCCGCTGAACGACAGGTATCGACCGTAGCGGGCGCCGCGGTAACAGGCGACGTCCCAGACCATCGAGCCGCCCTGGCTGAAACCGGCGATCAGCATGCGGTTCGCGGATGTCGGCCAGCGTTTGGTCACGTCGGCGATCACCGCATCGATGAAGGGCAATTCGTCTCGGTTCCGCGCCGGCGAGCCGACATGGCTCCAACTCTTACGTCCGCTGCCGCCGCGCACACCGTCCGGCGCCACGAAGAGAGCACCACCGCCGAGGATCGCGTCGACCAGCCGCTGGCTTTTCATCATCGCCTCGGCCGAGGACGACCATCCGTGAAAGAAGACCACCACCGGCAGGGAGGCTTCGCCATCCCAATCCGATGGCGTCTGGGCGAGATATTGGCCGCCCTCGACCTCGCAGGGAGATGGCCAGCCGCAGTCACCGTCGGCATGGACCGGCAGTGCCCAGAAGCCGATGACCAACGAGACGCAACGAAAAAACCTCATCTTTGGAGGGTCTCCGCTCTGAGACGAACGCCGTGAAGCCGTTCATAGAATGGCCAGCAGTGTTCCGCCATGGCGATCAACGCCTCCGGCACCTTTCGGTCAACCTCAGGTCGGGGCGAGAAGCCGGTCGACCGTTCCACATTGGCATACCAATGGCTCGCCCAGATACCGTCGGTCTGCCGTCGCCCGGAAGGCCAACTCAGCATGGCCGGATCGAAGGCAACCGAAAGCGCCGCGCACAGAGCCCGGAGCAAACCTTCCGGGTTCGCCAGCACGTCGTCACAGTCGATCACCGGTGGGGGTTTGCCGGTGAGAACCCGGATCCGATCGAAAAGCCGGTCCTGCTGAAGAATACCGATATCCTGGACGGTAAAGCGATCGCGTGCCGCGGCGTAGGATGCGATCACCTGGTCCGGCCGGCGCATTAAGAAGACATGGGACAAGCCGGCAAGCCAATCGAGGCTCATCTCATCGAGAACGTGGTGGGTCATGTGCTTCTGGAAGAAGATTTTTCGCCCGCCCGGCACCGGACCCAGACAAGCGTCCACGACCCGGCGCCAGTCGGTCTCGTAGTGATCGATGATTTCACTGGCCAGCGGATGGTCCGCGCCCGTCGCTTTCAAGTAGTAGGCGTAGAGCGGCTCGTCCCAGACCGCCGTGTCGGCCCGGTTCTCCCAAGCCCGCATCATAGCGGTCGAGATGTTGCGCGGCCCGGACCACATGGCGACGCGGAGCGGCTTTTCTTCGATGGGTTGATCCATGGGCGACAGGATAACTCAAAAGCCGTCCGTTACGCCAAGAAACGCCAGGAACAGGCTCACGGTTAGCAGGGACAGGGGTGTTCCGATACTGATCGCCGCCGCGGCCTCGGCCTCACCGACCTTGTAGCGATTGGCGAACAGGTAAGGGTTAACGCCCGTGGGCATCGCCGCGATCAGGACCGCCACCTGAAGAAACAAGGGCCTGAGTTCGAAAACGAACGTGCCGAGGCTCCAGACGATCAGCGGGTGGATCAGGCACTTGATGAAAACGATCGTCAGCGCCGGCGCCACATTCTCAGAGACCTTGAAATCCTTGAGTGTCGCGCCGGCGGCGAACAGAGCGCAGGGGACGGCGGCTTGAGCCACCAACTCGGCCCAGCGGTCGACGATCGGCGCCAGGCCAAAGCCAAGCCGATTGTAGATCACGCCGACGATCAGGCTCATCAGGATGGGGTTGGTGATCAGCCCGCGGAAAACCTTGGCGAAGAGAGCCTGGCTGCCCTGACCTTGACCCTGGCCGATCTCTAGCAGCAGGGTGACGACCGAAAAAAGGATCAGGCCGTGAAAGGAGATGATCAGGAATAGCGGGAAGCTGCCCCGGTCGCCGAAGGCATTGAGCACCAGCGGAATACCGATCAGCACGCTGTTGCCGAAGGTGGCGGCGAAGCCGAGGATGGTGACGTGATCGAAACGCCTGGCGAAGAAGAGCCGGGCCGCGGCCATGCCCAGGAGGAAAACCGCCAGCGTTCCCGAGTAAAAGGTCGCCAGCAGCACACCACCGCCACTCGCATCCAGATCGCTGTTGGCCAGGCTTCTGAACAACAGCACCGGAATGGCGAAGTGGTAGACAAAGGAATTCAGGGCCTGGGCCGCCGATCGATCGAACACCGGCGTGAACCGGGCGGCCAGACCGAAGGCCAGGAGGCCGAAAACCGGGGCGATGATCGAGAGAATGGCGATCAAGTAACAATTCCTGGGCTCGGGCGAACGCCCAAAAAAGCGTCGAGAAGGTCGCGGCGCGCCTGACTTCCCCAACAACCCTTTAGCTGACAAAGTTGATCGACTGTCGATGTGAGTTAGCTCAAACTTGGTGTCACCGATAGGTCGAAGAAGGTATCAGCCATGCGTCTGCTCGTGATGACGGTTGTCGCCCTCGTGGTCGGAGCTCTCAGTCTCAGCGCTCCGGCCGCGGCCGGTTGCTTTCCGATCGCGAGCCTGCCGGAAGGCCGCGTGATCCAGACCAATGTCGCGCCAGAACCCTTGCCGGCCGAGGCAACGGTCCGCCTCACCTTTCTGGGTCATTCCTCGTTTTTGATCGAGACCCGAGCCGGCGCGTCGGCGGTCACCGACTATAACGGTTTGCACCGGGCGCCTTTCGCGCCAAACGTCGTCACCATGAACAACGCCCACAGCACGCATTTTACCGAGATCATCGAGCCCGGGGTCGATCATGTGCTTCGCGGTTGGGGACCGCTGAATTCGATCGCCGATCATGATGTGGAGGTGAAGGACCTCCGGGTGCGCAACGTGCCGACCAGTGTCCATGGCCGCAGCGGCGCCCAGACCAACTCCAATTCCATGTTCGTCTTCGAGATCGAGGATCTGTGCATCGCCCATCTGGGTCATCTGCACCATGTGCTCGCCGACTATCACCTGGGCGAGCTCGGCATCATCGACATCGTTCTGGCACCGATCGACGGCGCCTACACCATGAGCCAGCAGGCGATGGCCGACGTGATCCGCCAGATCCGCCCGAGCGTCGTCGTACCGATGCATTTCTTCGGCAGCTCCCAGCTCAATCGATTCGCGGAGCTGTTGGCGCCGGATTGGACGCTGGCATCGCTCGACGCCGCATCAGTGAGCTGGTCGCGCCAGACCCTACCCAACGGGCGTTTGGTGGCCCTACAACCGACCGGCGGATTGGGGGGTGGGTTCCGTTTCGATGACTGAACGGCTTTCGGCCGTTCGGCTTGGCCGACGCACCGATCCAGCCTCAATTACCGCACCATGATGCGCTTCTCAGGTTAGGAATGGAGTTCGGTCGCTGTCGAACACTTTTTCTGCGCGGCTGAGCTTTTGTGATGCGCCGTTAGGAGTCGATAAACCTTCACATGACCAATATACGGCGTCGGGGTTGACCTCGATGTGTTCGCAACCAGTCGAGCCCTCACATGGCGTCTCAGACCGCTCTGCCCATGCCCCCGTGGCGACGCATGGCCATGCTATCCACCGGCGTGGCCTGCCTCATCGTGGGCACGCTGTGGTACATTTCGCCGCTCCCCGGGGGGTTTTTGATCATCGGCTCCGGAGCCGGACTGGTTCTCGGCAATTCGCGGATGGCCCGGCGGCGCTTCATCGAGTTGAAGAAGCGCTACCCGCAATGGATGAGGCCCGTCCGCAACCTGTTACGCCGCCGGCGCCAGGGATCGGCGCCGACAACCAAGGATGGCAAGCAAGACGCTGGATCCATCGCCAAACTCGAGCGTTCCAAGAGCGGTCCCCGCTGCGCCTGAGGGCGAGCATGCCGTGATCGGTAACGCGGCTAAAAATCAAGGGACCCGGGGAGACAGAGACAAAAATGCATTACCGGACCGATCAGCATCACGGGCTGAAGCATAATCCGTTCAACGCCGTCGTGGTGCCCAGGCCGATCGGCTGGATCTCCTCGATTGATGGCGATGGAAACGTCAATCTTGCGCCCTACTCCTTCTTCAACGGTATCGCCTACACCCCGCCGCAGGTGATGTTTTCCAGCACCAGTCGCCACGAGCAGCACGAGGGCGATCACAAGGATTCGCTCCACAACATCGAACGGACAAAACATTTCGTGGTGAATATGGCGACCTGGGAGCTCCGGGAGGCGGTCAATCACAGCTCGATCCCTGCGCCCCATGATGTCGACGAGTTCGAGCTCACTGGCCTCACCAAAATGCCGGCCACCAATTCGACCGTTCCGATGGTCGCCGAATGTCCGATCCACCTGGAATGCGTGGCGACCCAATTCGTCGAGCTCGAGAGCCCGGATCGCAGCCGTTCGACCAACACGATGGTGATCGGCCGCGTCGAGGTCATTCATATCAGGGACGATGTGATCGTCGACGGCATGGTCGACCTTCGCCTGGTCAAACCGATCGGCCGCCTAGGCTACCGGGACTATGCCGTGGTCGAGGATCTGTTCTCCATGGACCGGCCGACCTGGCCGCCGTCAGACAGGTAGCGGGGGCTCCGCCTGACCGTCGGTCTGGGCGCGTGCGGTCGCCCTATCCCGGTGGTTCCGGGACGGCCAGAGTTCCGCGAGCGCCTGAGGTCACAAAGCTTTGCGGCCTACAACAAGCATCTTGTTCTTCACCGCAATCATGCCCATCACCATTTTCCTGATCGGCTCGAGCTAGCGGGCCAGCCGGGCTGATCGGACCATTTTCTTGAGATAGTGGCGATGCAGAAAGAAGAGCTCGCGCCCGCCGGACAGCATAAGTTCCCGTATTTCCTCGGTCGAAAAGATCTATTTGTGGCAGAAGTCACGGGCCGAGTACATGCCATCCAAAAACAAGACCAGCCGGCCGCGGGACAAACGGCAGCTGAGCGCGCCAACAAGATGGTAAAGTGAGCCTCTTCGCGGTGCGTCCAACAATAAAACCTGCCCGGCTTGAGCAGTCGGCGAGCTGAACGAAGGGTGGCGCAGGGAAAATTCGCATGCTCAATTACATCCCAGAGCGTGACCACGTCAAAGGAGCCGGCGTCCGCCGCCCAATAATTATCTTCGATGGGCCTTTTGACGATGGGCAGATCATGCTTGGTGACCGCGTAATGCACCCGCCGGTCCGATAACTCAACGCCAACCACATCGGCGCCCAACGCTCGAGCTTTGGCTAGAAACGGGCCGCCGCCGCGGCCGACGTCCACAACCCGCTTGCCCTTCAGGGCTACAAAGCGCGTCAATGCAGAAACTTGCCGATCGAACCGCTCTTGGTTCGACTGTAAATGCCTCTCAATATAAGCTACGCCGGCTCGGTCGAACTTAGAGCTATCGATTTCCGGTGACATATCATCGACTGCGTCCGAATAATCAATACAGTGAAAGACCCTCTCGGAAAAAAATTTTTGGTTAACAATCAATACTGAAATTTGCTCTTGCCTCTTTCTTATTCCATCCGTATTCTTCAAATTCTTATTATCAAAAAAATATTTGAAAGATTTCGGGAAATTCGAGTTCCATCAACTCGCAACGCAAAAACAACCAGCGAGTCAGCGTAAATTGGCCCCAGATATAATCTTTTAACCAGCAAAATTTTCACTTCGGCTCAACCATTTGGATTTTGTCACGAAATACGGGTTTGAGTTTTTTTTGTCTTCTGAAATAAAGCCATAAGAGAGTTGGCGGCCCTCCCAATCTAACCAATGATCCCAGGAGCAATTTATGGTAATCAAACCAACGCAACAGTAGTGTCATTCGTCTTGTTGCCCTGGCGACGTAACTGGCCGCAAGTCCGGTCAAACGGGAAACCCTCTCCACCCAGTTCGTGGAGCTCGAAAGCCCGGATCTAAGCAAGACGGCGAACACGACGGTGATCGGTCGGGTCGAGGCCATTCATATCGAGGACGAGGTGATCAGGGACGGCCTAGTCGACCTTCGCTTAGTGAAACCGATCGGCCGCCTCGGCTACCGCGTGGCCGAAGATCCGTTCCCGCTGGACCAGCCGCCGTGGCCCAGCGGTCCGAAGCAATCTAACGATCCCCGCCTGATTGATACGATAGAGCACCGTATCACGGCATTCGTGGGCCGTACCGCTGGCGCACCGACAGAGGCGATGCGAACCTGTTCGTAGGACGGCAGGCCGCGCGAGGGCACGGTGAACCGACGTTTGCGCGCTTCTCGATCACACGGGGAGATCTAGACTACCCGTCGTCCGATGAACCAAGTCAGATCGAGGTGATCCGCTGGCGGCGAGTGTCTTTTCACTGACCGCGGCGCTGCGAGAAGGCTCGTGACCGACATCGCGAAAGCTGGGCTTGGGCGACCGAAAAAATCCGAAAACCGGCCATCGACAGGGCGACAACCCCCGAATCGGCCATTCTTTCGTTTGGAAGCCACGAAAAGAGCCGGAATAGTCACGGGGGACGCCCGTTTATTCTCTCCTTCCGGGTGGAAAGACAGGATTTCATGCAGTTCGAGACGGGCTCGCGGCGGACCTTGCCTGACGCCAAATTTGCTTTCAGTTCAGCATCTTGAACCCGGCCCTTTGTTTTCTTCTGCCCGCAAACTAGCGCGGGCAGGCCTTAGTCAATAATAACCGGCCAAAAACATCTCCCACGACCCCGCTGTCTCACTTTTCAACCAGCATTGGCCACAACTAATATTCTAGGCCAGATCGTTTTTATGAATAAGTATTGATTCCCAGATCGAAATCTTTTTTATTCCATCCAACTGCTCATTTTTTGTTATTCAAATACAATTCATTTTAAGAAACAATTTTTCATTCAAAATATTCAGCTTTTAAGTGAAAGTTTATTTTACGAAAAAAAATTGACACAACTATAGAGTAAATATATTTTTATACTCTTGCAAAATGCTGTCGGCAGAAAAATCCGCAGCTGATTTGCCATGTATTTGCAAATTACTTTGGCGTGTTTCCATGCGCATTTTATATGTTACTCACCTTTGGCTCGGCCTGGAAGATCTCATTGTTCGTGGACATGTCGAGGCCTCGGGAATGCCTTCGTTCTTGAACTCGCTTAGAGGGCTGACCGATGCCGGCCATAAAATTGATTGTGTCGTAGCCTCTCGGACTATTCCGGCTGAGCTAAGGATCGAGGCGGATTGGCTTCACAACATTTCATTCCGGTTCGTTCGATGGAATTTCCGGAGCTTTCACGGCCTTCTCTCGGTCCTCAGGATATTGAGAGGTGTTTATGGTGCGTTGAAAACCGAGCAATATGATTTTGTGTACGGTCACGGATCTGTCGGGGCTCTCGGATGTATCGTCGCCCGTCTTATGGGTGTCCCCTGCGGCCAGCGGCTCTACGGGGTCAATAATCTGTGGACCAGGCTGAAGCGGTTCGGAAACGTTAAGACCGCCATGGCCAGCCCTCTCGTATATCTGGCTTACCGCAATCGTCAGAGTTTTCTGCTGGTCACGGATGACGGCTCTCACGGCGATCGCGTCTGGGAGCGCTGGGGCCATCGAAAATCAGGGCCTTTCTATTTTTGGAGAAACGGCGTTGATTTCCCCGACGCACGCCTTGACCTGAACCTAAATACTGACGAAAAATGTTTTTTGTTTATGCCGGCACGGATTACCTCGTGGAAAAGGCAGCATTGCGCCCTGATGATTTTAAGAGATCTTCATGCCCTGGGCTGGACCCATGTCAGATTGTGCATCGCCGGCGGTGTTGTCGACAAAGCTTACTGGGAGGCGTGCAGAAACCGCATCCTTGACTATGACCTTCAGGGATCCGTGGATTATCTGGGAGCCCTGCCGAATTCATCTCTATCGGTTTATTACAACAACTGTCTGGCGGTGCTGGCACCTTACGCACTGGCCAGCATGGGCAATGTCGTCATCGAAGGGCTGGCCGCAGGCGCGGTCGTGGTCGTCCAGGACAGCGACGTCCTGGACGGCGTGATCGAGGACAATGTCAGCGGGCTGCGCATCAAGAATACATCCGACGCCGCCAAGCGGCTGGCGGCGCTCCTGGACGATCACACCCGCGTGCAGGAGATGCGGATCCGGGCGGCAGCGGCGGCCCGGCGGAGCTTTGTTCCCTGGGCGGATCGGGTGAACCGAGAGGTCCGCCTGATCGAAGGTACCGCCCGCCGAACGGCGCTCTGGCAGGAGGGCACCACGGCCACGGGTCGCGTGTGACATCGGCTTCAACCCATGCTCACCGTTGCTGCGCAAGTCTAAATGCTGCGGCCGGAAGGTTGTCACGACGGTCGGACGAAGCTCCCGAGCCCATGCACGAAAAGGGTAACGCGCCTCGGTCGCGTCGAACGCAGGACGGCTTAGCGGACCGCGATGCAGGTGACCTCGACCCTTGCGCCTAGGGCCAGGCCTGACGCAGCAAACGCGCTCCTGGCGGGAAAAGCGCCGTCCTCGAAACTCGCCACGTAGACGTCGTTGAATGCGGGCCAGTCGGCGATATCGGCCAGCATGACCGTGCACTGAACTACTTGCGCGAAGGAGGAACCGTTCGCCTCGAGGACGGCACCGATGTTGGCCATGACCTGGCGCGCCTCGCCCTCGATGCCGCCGGGTGCAAGTTCCGGCTTGCCCGGCAGATTGCCGATCTGCCCCGAGAGATAGATCGTGTCACCGACGATCACGGCCTCGGAGAACGGAAGGTTCAGCGCCTTCGCACCCTCGGTGCGATATCTCTGGATCTCGGCGGCCTTAGAGTAACCAGGAAAGAGCAGTACCGCAGCCAGTGCCAGCATCGGCCAGAATCGAAACATGCGGCGGTTCATGCCTATGCCCTCGCTCGTGTCGTCCAGGATCATTGGCCGGTCTCGACGTCGTAGGGAACGGCGTTTTCCTGCTCATCGGCGTCGCTTCGGGCGACGATGGCGCGGGCGGGCTTCTCGGCGCTGAGATTGACCGGCTGGTGCGGCACGCTCGGTGGAATGAACAAGAAATCCCCCGGCCTGTTGATAACGGATTTGGCGAGCCCGAGGCCGTAGCGGGTCTCGACCTCGCCCTCGAGGACGTAGATCGCTGTCTCGAAATCCTGGTGATAATGGGCTTTGGCCTTCGCACCCGGCGGAATGACGACCAGATTCATCGAAAGACCGGTCGCGCCGGCGTTTTTGCGCCCGATGCCGACGAAGTTCGGCAGGCTCTGACGAGTCAAAACCGTTTCATCGGGCCGGATGGTCACCAACTCGCCGTCGACCGCGCCGTCGCCCGCGAGGTGCAGATGTTGAGGCCCGCTAGATACTTGCTTGCCGACCGTTCCGGCTGACGCCTGCCCCGCCGCGACAAAAGCAGAAAGCAAGACAGTAACCAGTCCCACGGCATAACTCCGAACAACCATCGCGGCACTCCGTTCACCGAAAACAAGCAATGCCGGAAGCATGACGGCCAAAACATAATCGGACCAGAACCCCGTCGCTCATGTTTCGTTAGCCCTTGCGTAAAGCAGGTGCGCGGTGATCAGATGTCTCCAGCACACTGTCACCAGAACTCTGAATTAACGTGCAATAGGTGCGTTTCCACAAACGGACACCCCGCTTCCCATTTGGCTCGACAAGCGTAACGTTACGCGTTACAGGCCTCGATGGCTATCCAATCGTTTCGGCATAAGGGCTTGAAACGGCTATATCAGCGAGGCGACGCTAGTGCACCGACGCATACGGAGCGAATAGCTCCCTTGCGTCTCAAGGTGCACTATTTCATGGAATAAGTGCGATTTGGCGCATTAAGACGTGAAACGTAAGAAAGCGCCAAAAAGCACCGGGGCCATACCCCCGGAAAGGTCAAAAGGCAAACAAGCAAGCTTAACATGCAGGACACGGCGGAAGAACCGGAAGAT
>JBHJGP010000026.1:0-90753 GCA_050331695.1 Geminicoccaceae bacterium | reverse complement strand
GACTTGCCTCTATTCTTGCGTAGGATGTCGTCGGGTACAGTCGTCATCTCGGCAGCCACCAGCACGGAACCTTTTCTGCGAAGAGCACCACCAGGTCGCAGGCGATCGATCCCATGATCGCGGCCTATAACGGGCGGATCGTCAGTGTTGCCGGCGATGGGCTGATGGCCGAGTTTGCCAGCGTGGTAAACGCCGTGGCCTGCGCGGTCGATCTTCAACTAACGATGAACAAACGAAACCTGAACGTCGATCCGGACCGCCGCATTCTTTTTCGGTTGGGCGTTAATCTGGGTGACGTCACCTGCGACGGCGACGCGGTCTACGGCGATAGCGTCAACATCGCGTTCCGGCTCGAAGCGCTCGCCGAGCCTGGTGGGATCATGGTGTCGAGATCGGTCAAGGACCACATCGGCAACAAGCTGCGGATCGCGTTTGAGTTCGTTGGCGACAAAAACCTCAAAAACATCCAACGACCTGTCGCCGTCTTCCGCGTTCCTGTCGAAAAGATCGATCAATCGTCAGTGGCGGGACTTCAACGTGTTTGCTTCGGCGAAAGCTCTATCGGCGCGCCGGGTCGAGACGACCTACGGTTACCTCGCTTCAGCCCAGCGGCAGTCAATGGCGCTGGCTCTGCCGCGCCCCTTGACCGGCCGCCTCGTCGACCCGGCACCGGTCGGCGTCGTCACGTGGCTTTCGCGGCAGCGATAATCGTCACGGCCCTGGCGGGCCCGTCCGCGGCGGTGATACAGGCAACGCAGTCCTTGACCGACGTGGCAACGACCCCGCGCCCACCCGCCCACACCGCGCAAAGACCCTCGATAGCGGTCTTGCCCTTCGACAATCTGGGCGGGAGCGGCGCCCAACAAACGTTCGTCGACGGCATGACCCGCGACATCATCACGGATCTGTCGAAGTTCAGCGGCCTCCTGGTCATCGCCGCCAACTCGACGTTTCGATACAAGGACCGGCCGGTCCAGCATCAGCTCGTCGGCGCCGAACTTGGTGTGCGCTACGTCCTGGAGGGCAGCGTCCAACGATACTTCCACCGCGTTCGGATCAACGCCCAGCTGGTTGAAGCCGCCACCGCCCGCCATGTCTGGGCCGAGCGTTTTGACCGACCGGCGACGGATCTGTTCGCGGTACAGAACGAGATCGCCCGCGAAATCGTCGAGGTCGTCGGGCCGATCGGCAATGGATCGGGCAAGCTTCGAGGCGTGGAACTGGCTCGTCTGGCCAACACGCCAACCGACAGCCTGAGAGCCTACGACCACTATCTCCGCGGCGTCGTCTATCAGGAGCGGCACACCAAGGACGACAATCTTCGTGCCCGTCAGGCTTTCCAGGAGGCGGTGACGCTGGATCCGGGCTATGCCAAGGCGATCGCCGAGATCGCCTGGACCTATCACACCGAATATTACCTAGGGTGGATTGGCGACGACGGGGCACCACTGATGCGGGCGGAGGCCTGGGCCGAGCGGGCCGTGGCGACCGACCCGGGTGAACCGGACGCCTTCTTCAGCTTGGGGGCCGTCCGTCTGGCCCAGCGCCGCCATGACGAAGCGCTTGCCACCTTGCGCAAGGCGGTCGCCATGAACCCCAACGACGTCGATACGCTGATGTGGCTGGGATGGGCGCTTACCTTCGTCGGCGAGGCGGAACAGGGTCTCGACATCATGGAACGGGCTATCGAGCGCAATCCGTTCCACCCAGGTTGGTACTACTACGACCTGGCCTGGGCCAACTTTGTCCTTCGACACTATGAGCAAGCCGCCGACGTCCTCGAGCTTCGAACGCCCAAATCCAATCACACGCGCCTGTTGCTGGCGGCGCTCTACGCCAAGCTCGATCGAAACGAGGCCGCTGCTCTAGAGATGGCGGCGTTTCGCCAGGCGGAGCCCGATTACGCGGTCGAGACCGCGGCCAGAACCAGGCCGTTTAAGCTTCAGGACGATCTGGACCACTATTTAGACGCCCTTCGAGCTGCCGGTCTGCCGGAAACCATTAAGGATTCCGGCTAGCTTCTTGCACGACCGTTGAGGGGTTGACCTCCTCATCAGGGACTGATTCGAACCGGTTCGAAGCTTGAGTTAGTGATTTGCGTGTATATACATACAACTATGAACCGCCTGGAGCCAAGGGATTGTCTGACTCTCAACGTCCAGCGGGCCGGGCGCATGCTCGGCCGCAGGCTCGACGCCGCCCTCGCGCCGCTGGGCCTCAGCGCCCAGCAGTTCAGTGCGCTGGCGTTCCTCAACGGCTACGGTTCGGCGTCAATTTCGGACGTCGCCGCGTTTCTCGGCGCCGATCGGACGACCGTGACGCGCAATATGAGCTTGCTCGAGAAGCGCCAGCTCGTCGAACGAGCCCCCGACGCTGACGGCCGGATCAGAGCGATGCGGTTGTCCCCTCAGGGCGATGAGCTTTTCGCTCGGGCGCTGCCGCTCTGGCGCGAGGTTCAAGCGGCCGCGTTGGCCCGCGTGACCGGCCTCGACCCCTCAACCTTGCTGGAGTCCCTCAGGCGTCTTTAATCGGCCCCTTTTTCTTTCGAATTTGAGTGTAACTACACGCAATGGAGACGCAGATGCCTGCATCAGAGACCATCAGCCAAGCCGGTGAGCCCTCGACCGCCCTTCGAGGCCTGACATCCCCCATTCTCTGGATCATTCTCCTGATCTGGTTGGCGGCGATCGCCGTTCTCGCAAGCCGAGGCGCCTTCGTTGCGCCGGAGGATCTGCCGCCCGCTATGTTGCTCATTGCAGCGATCGCGCCAGCGATCTTGTTCCGGTTGGTCTACGGCATCTCAAGTGCTTTGAGAGAATGGGTCCGGTCCCTGGACCTCGCTTTGATCACGGCCGCCCAAACCTGGCGGGTCATCGGCGTCGCTTTTTTGCTTCTGTGGGGACTTGGCTCTTTACCGCCCTACTTCGCGGCGTTCGCCGGCTTCGGCGATCTAGCCGTGGGTTTTGCCGCTGCCCTCGTCACGCTCAATGTCGCACGGCGGACAGGCCCCTGGCGCCAACAGTCCTATTGGCTGATCGGGACGGGCATGCTCGATTTCGTCCTCGCCTTCGGCACGGCGATCCTTTCAGACACCGATCGGATTCTGGCTGTCGCGGGTGCGCCCACTGCCGGTTTGATGCAGACGCTGCCGATGGTGTTGATCCCCGCCTACGCCGTGCCCCTGTTCATCATCCTGCACCTGATTGCTTGGCTAAAGCTCAGAGGTGAAGGCTAGGCATCGACCAGATTGAGAACGGTGAGCGGGTCTCGGCCGCCGAACAGGAGCTTGATAACGATCGCGGCGGCATGCTCGATGTGCGGCGCGAATGCGAGACCGCCCAAATCAATCGTCTCACAACCGACATCGCCTACCAGCTCGCGCACATGGTCCTTGGCGTCGGCGTTGTCACCGCAGATGAACACTTGCAGTCGACGGCCGTCGAAGACCGGTTCCGGCATAGCCCACACTCTCGCCTGGCACATGTTGAAGGCCTTGACGACCTGGGCTTCCGGTAACCGCATCTGGATCGATTGCGCCAGCGAGCCACTGCCGGTCGGCTGTAGCATGAAGGTGTCGGTCGACACCGGATTGTTGATGTCGATCACCGTTTTGCCGGCGAACGCCTTGGCCCCGCCGGCCGTCTCGATGGCCTCGAAGACATGTTCGTGCCGGGTCGCAAGCACGATCACATCACCGAAACCGACGGCCTCGCCTTCGGTCCCGGACCCACGGGCGCTCAAACCGTCAGCCAGCGTTTTGGCCTTATCCTTGTTCCGCCCGCCGATGAAGAGCTCATGCTTCGCCGCCCATTTCCCGGCCAACGCCTCGGCCATGCTGCCATAACCGATGAAGCCAATTTTCACGCCGTCCTCCCGCCTCCGCCAATATCGACGATCATTGACTTAGGCCGGCGCCGCCCCCTTGGCGACCCGTTCCCAGCCGCGTGTCCCGTGGCTGCGGAGCACCGCGTCCATTACCGCCTGGACAGCGGTGGCCTCGCGGAAATCGGGGCTGGCCGCGCGGTTTTCGCGGATGGCCGCGAGCATTTCGGCCGCTTCGATGATCTTTTGGTCGTTGAAGCCGACGCCATGACCCGGACCCATGCCGAAACCGGCGTAGCGGGGGTGGTGTTCGTTGACCAGAATCCGGCGAAAGCCGCCCCGGGCCCAGCCGTCGGCGGCGGTGAATAGATGAAGCTCGCTCATTCGTTCCTGGTCGAACCAAAGGCTGCCCTTGGTGCCGGTGATCTCGTAGGACAGAAACATGCGCCGGCCCCAGGCGATCCGCGAACATTCGATGACCCCTGATGCGCCGCGCTCGAACCGGCAAAGGAAGCGGGCCTGGTCCTCGGTCTCGATGGCGACGGAACCGCTACTCCCGTCGCTGGCGGACCTTTCGGCGATGACCTGATGAAGGTCGGCCGTAACCTCGGTGATCGGTCCAACCAGATAGCGGATGATCGAGATGATGTGCGAGCCGACGTCGAACAGGGCGCCGGCGCCGGTCTCGGCACGCTTCGCCTTCCAGGTCGCGGGCTTGGTGGGATCGGCGTCGTAATCCTCGTTGTGGGTCGCGCGCACCCCGACAATCTCGCCGATCTCGCCGCTTTCGATGATTTCCTTGGCCAACAGCGTCGCCGGATTCTGACGGTAGTTGAAACCGACGATTGTCCGGACACCAGCCCTCTCCGCCGCCTCGGTCATGGCGCCGGCCCCTTCGAGACTGAGCGCCAGCGGCTTTTCGCAATGCACATGCTTGCCCGCCCGAATTGCCGCCATGGCCATCGGCAGATGTAGTTTGTTGGGCGTATTGACGATCACCAGATCGACCTTGGGATCCGCGACCAGCGCCCGCCAGTCGTGGGTGGCCCGCGTGAAGCCGAGGGTCGTGCGAGCAAGCTCAGCGCTTTCCGGCGTCGACTCCGCGACCAGTTCCAACTCATCGGCCCCCAGTTCCGCGCCGAACACGTTCGGCGCCGAGCGATATCCCAAGGTATAGGCTTTACCCAGATACCCGCTGCCGATCAGTCCTATACCTAAAGGCGGTCGATCGCCGGCCATTGTTCCCCCTCGAGGTTTCTCCTATCTCTGAGTTGGTGGACGAGCCTCAGTCAGCTGTGCGTCACAATAGGCGAAAAGCCGAAACGCACCCGGAGAAAGACAACCAAAGTGGAAGAAAGCGTGAAACGTCCCGCACCGAAAGGTGACCGGGAGATCGAACTCAAATTTTCCGTACCCCTCGAGCAGGCCAATGACGCATTTTGGGCGCCCCTAGGTCGGCGCTTGGGCCGTTCAGGCAGCAAGCAGCTCGAGAACACCTATTTCGACACCCCCGATCGCCGGCTGATGAAGCGTCGTGTCGGCCTTCGGATCCGCAAGAGTGGCGACCGGTTGTTGCAGACGCTCAAGGACGAGGGTGACGGCATCGCCCGGTTCGAGTGGGAGCGACCGGTTCGCTCAAAGAGCCCCGAGCTCGACGCCGTAGCCGACGAAGAGGCGCGGGCGAGGCTCGGTTTCCTCCTGGCCTCGGAGCTGGAGCCGGTCTTCGAGACCCATTTCGAGCGAAAATCCCGAGAGATCGAGGTCAGGGGCGACAATGGCCAAGCGGCGATCGTGGAAGTCTGCCGCGATCTGGGTGCGATCACGACCCGCGATGCGGGATCCGAGATTGCGGAAATCGAGCTAGAGCTGAAGTCCGGCCCGGCACACCTCTTGTTCGACGCCGCGCTCAAACTCGTTGCGGCCTGCGACGCCCGGATCGAGACCCGGAGCAAGGCGGCAAGGGGCTATGCGCTGGCCAGCGACAGCGGGCCGGTCTGGACCAAGGCCGAGACCATCAGATTGGACCCGAAAGCCACCGTCGCCGACTGCGCGCGTTTGACCCTGGCGCACTGCCGCGTTCACTGGTGGCGCAATCTGGCGGCCGCCGCCGACGGCAGCGATCCGGAAGGCGTTCATCAGCTGAGAGTGGCGCTCAGGCGCCTCAGAACCTTGCTCACCTTGTTCAAGACCCTGATCCCGGCTGACGACATGGCCTGGCTCCAAAGCGAGGCCAGGCATGCCCTTAGGGCCCTCGGTGCCGCCCGTGATCTCGATGTTTTCGCCACCGAAATCCTGCCGCCCATCGCTCGGGGCGCCGGAGAGCATGCGTCCCTCACCCCGCTTGAGGGGTGGGTCGCAACGGCACGGGCCGACGCCCAGAATGCCGTTCTCGACACCCTCGGCCACAGCCGGCACGCCACCTTTCTCTTAAGCTTCGCCAAATGGCACGAGGAAGGCGAATGGCTGGACCGGGCGGATCCGGCGATCGCTTCGATGCCGATCCGGGACTTTGCCCGCAAGGCCTTAACCAAACGGCACAAGGCCGTGCTCAAGCGGGGCCAGAACTTCGAGACCCTTGATGAGACGGCGCGCCACGAGGTGCGGATTGCTCTCAAAAAACTCCGCTACGCGCTGGACTTCTTCCGCTCCGTCTTCGAGGCCAAGCAGGCCAAGCCCTATCTCAAGCACGCCGCGGCGCTGCAGGAAGGTTTCGGCACCTGGAACGATCTCGCCGCGGCCGAGCTTCTGGTGACCCAGATCCGGAGCGCCGTGCCGGACGATCCGAAGTTGGCGCAAGCTTGCGGCTTTGTCTCGGGCTGGCTTGGCCATAGACGGTTGGTGGCGGAGCCCGAGCTGATCGCCAGCTGGCACGCTTTCTGCGAGGACCGGCCGTTCTGGAAGAAATCATGAGCACGAGGCGTATCCTGGTCACGAATGCCAAGGGCGGCTGCGGTAAGACGACCACGGCAACCCACCTGGCGGCCGCGCTTGCCCATGGCGGGTTGCGGGTGGCGCTCGCCGATTGCGATCGGCAGAAATCGTCGCTTCGATGGCTTAAGACGCGGAACGGTCACTCACCGGAGATCCAGGGACTGGATTGGACCAAAGCGGAAGCGCCGCCGAAACGAGCCGACCGGCTGGTGATCGATTGCCCGGGCGCCCTGCCATTCAAACGGATCGAGGCGTTGATCAGCTCGAGCGATGTGGTCGTCGTACCGATCCTTCCTTCGATCTTCGACGAGGACAGTACGAGGCGGCTGCTCAAACGGGTGAGCGATCTGAAACCGATCCGCAAGGGCAAGAAAGACGTGGCGATCGTCGCCAACCGCCTGCGTCCGCGAACCAGGGCGACCGCGCGGCTGGAAGCGTTTCTCGCCAGGCTCGACTATCCGGTGGCAGCCCAGGTGCGGGACCGGGCCGCTTACGCGGACCTGGCGCTTGAGGGTCTGACCGGGTTCGACGTGCCGGGCCGGCGGACGGAGGCAATCCGCACCGAATGGTTGCCTCTGATCCACCTGATCGAGGGTATCGCCGAACCGGCGAGATCGTAGCGAGCGCCCGGCGGCTGGCGAGCCGCCCACAGAGAAAAGCTAGCCTCGCTTGTCGACGACCCGGCGAGCCTTGCCGGCGGAGCGCTCGACGGTTCCCGGCGCCTCCACCCGGACGCCGGCGCCGATGCCGATGAGCTCGCGGACATGGCGGGTGAGCTCGGCTTCCGACGCGCTCCGGGCGTCGTCGCTGGCATGTTCGGGCCGCGCCTCGACGACGACCGCCATCACATCGAGGCGCTGCTCCCGGGTCAGCTCGATCTGATAGTGCGGCGCCAGTCCCCGGCAGCGCAGGATCAACTCCTCGATCTGGCTCGGAAAGACATTGACCCCGCGCACAATCATCATGTCGTCGCTGCGGCCGGTGACCTTATCCATCCGCCGCATGGATCGGGCGGTTCCGGGGTGAAGACGGGTCAGGTCCCGGGTTCGATAGCGAACGACCGGAAACGCTTCCTTCGAGAGCGATGTGAAGACCAACTCGCCCATCTCGCCTTCCGGGACCACCTGGCCCGTCTGCGGATCGATGATCTCCGGATAAAAATGGTCCTCCCAGATGGTGAGCCCGTCCTTGGTCTCGACGCATTCATTGGCGACACCGGGTCCGATCACCTCCGACAGGCCGTAGATATCGACCGCCTCCATGGCGAAGCTGGTCTCGATCTCACCGCGCATCGCGTCCGTCCAAGGCTCGGCGCCGAAGATTCCGACCGCCAGGGATGAGGCCTCAGGATCGACCCCCTGGCGGCGGAACTCGTCGAGGATCGCCAGCATGTAGCTGGGCGTCACCATGATTACATCGGGTTTGAAATCGGTGATCAGCTGGACCTGGCGCTCGGTGAGGCCGCCGGACATCGGGATCACCGTGCAGCCCAGCTTTTCGGCACCATAGTGGGCGCCCAAACCGCCGGTGAAGAGCCCGTAGCCATAGGCGACATGGACGATGTCGCCGGGCCTGCCGCCGGAGGCCCGGATCGAGCGCGCGCAGCAGGTGGCCCAAACGTCGATGTCCGCCTTGGTGTAACCAACCACCGTCGGCCGCCCGGTCGTGCCCGACGAGGCGTGAACCCGGACCACCTGCTCGCGCGGCACGGCGAACATGCCGAAGGGATAGTTGGCTCTCAGATCCTGTTTCGTGGTGAATGGAAAAAGCGCGAGGTCTTCCAGGGATTTCAGATCGCTGGGGTGAACGCCGGCGGCGGTGAAGGCTTCCCGGTAGTGAGGCACATTGTCGAAAGCGTGGCCCAGGCTCCACTGGAGGCGCTCCAATTGCAGCTGGCGGATTTCATCGATGGACGCGATCTCGATCGGATCAAGGTCAGCCCGATCGGGCGGCTGATTGCGTGGCTTCTTCATGAGTTGGTCTGCCTTTCTTCCGCAATCTCGCCTTCAGGCACCAGCGTACCGGCGATGGTCCGGCTAAAGCCCCGAAACTCCGCAACGATGGTGCCGGCCTGATCCCTAACGGTAACATCGTAGATACCGCTGCGTCCGGCCTGCGTTCGCTTTGATGCGCGCGCCTCCAAACGATCACCCTGCCGCGCCGGCGCCAGGAAGCTGATCGTGCAGTGCTGGGCGACGGTGTTCTGGTTGAAGCTGTTGCAGGCGAAGGCGAAGGCGCTGTCCGCCAGGGCGAAGATGATGCCGCCGTGGCAGATGCCGTGGCCATTGACCATGTCGTCACGAACGGTCATCGACAGTTGGGCTGACCCGGCCCCAACATGGTCGATGACCATGCCGAGGCCTTGCGATGCCCGATCCTCCGACCACATCGCGTCGGCGCAACGCCGGGCCAATTCGTCCGCTTGTTCACCCATGAAATGCTGTGGCCTCCCCTGGTTTGTGGCTTGACGCCCAGCACCGGCCAAGTCAATGGCTCGACGCTGTTGGGCCGGACGAGAGCGGAGTTGTCGATGGTCTGCCTGTTCGAACGCCACCGCGCCCTGCTCGACCAGGCGTTGGATGCGATCAGCGCGCGCGGCTTTTGGAGCGCCTATTCCGAGATACCGAGCGCCAAGATCTACGGCGAAAACGCCAAACGCGACGGCGAATGCGCCTTTCGGGATCACCTGAACAAGCTGTTTCCTTTGGCCGGCGACGGCGACCAATGGGTCGGCGAGGAAGTCAGCCCCTTCGGCATGGCCCTTGGTATCAGCTACGAGCGCCGTGGTTTTCATCAGTTGATCGCTTCCGCCGAAGCGGCGAAGCGCTCCTGGTCACAGGCGTCGGTGGAGCAGCGAACCGGCGTCTGTCTGGAGATCCTGAGCCGTTTGAACGCGCGAAGCTTCGAGATGGCTCACGCGGTAATGCACACCTCGGGCCAACCCTTCGTCATGGCCTTTCAGGCCGGCGGCCCCCATGCGCAAGATCGGGGTCTGGAAGCCGTGGCTTACGCCTATCGTGAGATGAAGCAGATCCCCGATCACGTCGTCTGGGAGAAGCCGCAAGGCGAACGGGCGCCGATCCGCCTGGCCAAGGAGTACAAGCTGATCCCGCGGGGGATCGGCCTGGTCATCGCCTGCTCGACCTTTCCGACCTGGAACAGCTATCCAGGCCTGTTCGCCAGTCTCGCTACTGGCAACCCGGTGATCGTCAAGCCGCATGCCGGTGCCATTCTGCCGCTGGCGATCACGGTCCGGGTTTGCCGGGACGTCTTGAACGAGGCCGGTTTAGACCCCGACACCGTTCAATTGGCGATCGATACACCTGAGGATCCCCTGACCAAGGATTTGGTGCACGCTCCAGAGGTTCGGATGATCGACTATACCGGCAATGCGGCATTCGGCGATTGGATCGAGTCCAATGCCGGCGATGCGCTGGTGTTCACCGAGGAGGCCGGCGTGAACTCCGTGGTCATCGATTCCACGGACGATTTCGCCGGCATGTGCCAAAACCTCGCTTTCTCCTTGAGCCTCTATTCCGGCCAGATGTGTACGGCCCCCCAAAACCTGTTCGTCAGCGCTGACGGGATCGACACCGACCAGGGCCACAAAAGCTTCGAGAGCGTGGCCGCGGCCCTGGCGGCGGCGATCGACGATCTCCTGGCCGAACCGGAGCGGGCCGCGGCCGTACTCGGCACGATCCAGAACGAGGCGACCCTGGAGCGGGTCAAGGACAGCCAGGCTCTGGGCTCGATCCTGCGCGAGCCCGGCAGGATCGAGACAGCCGGCTACGCCAAGGCGCGGACCTGCACGCCCTTGATCATCGGCACCGAGGCGGGCCGGGAGGCCGACTATCTGGACGAGCGTTTCGGTCCGATCAGCTTCATGATCCGAACCCACGACACCGCCGAAAGCATCGAGCGGGCGGCTTACTGTGCCAAGCGCAAGGGTGCGATCACGGCGGCGATCTACACCACGGACGATCGGGTCATCGAAGCCGCCGCCGACGCCTTCGCCGATTGCGGCGTGGCACTTTCCTGCAATTTCACAGGACCGGTTTACGTGAACCAGTCAGCCGCCTTCAGCGATTTCCACGTGACCGGCGCCAATCCTGCTGGCAATGCGTCGCTCACCGATACGGCCTTCGTCGCCAACCGTTTCCGCGTGGTGGCGGTCCGCCGGCCTGACAAGATCTGACGGGAGCCGGGCCATGCATCTCTCAATCCTCGAAGTGGGCCGTCCGCCGGCAGAGATCGCCGAAGACTGGCCCCGTTATCCCGAAACCTTCGATGAACTCTTGCGGCCCCACATGCCGGATCTAAAGACGTCCTCGATCGCCGTGGACGAGGGCGAGGACTTGCCCGAGCCGGGCGATGCCGACGGGTTCCTGATCACCGGCAGCAAGGCCGGCGTCTATGACGATTTGCCCTGGATCGACCCACTTTTGGCCTTCATCCAAAAGGCGCACCGGACCGAAAAGCCCCTGATCGGCATTTGCTTCGGCCATCAGGCGATCGCCCACGCGCTCGGCGGCCATGCGGCGAAATCGGCGGCCGGCTGGGGCGTTGGCGTTCATCGCTATCAGGTCGACCGCCGGCCGGATTGGATGGAGCCGATGACCGATAGCTTTCGTCTGAACGGTTTTCACCAGGACCAGGTGGAGCGGTTGCCCGAGGGTGCGACCGTCTTCGCATCCAGCCCTTTTTGCGCTTATGCCGGTTTTGAGATCGGCTCGGCTTTCTGCGTCCAGGGCCATCCCGAGTTCAGCGCGGCTTACGAGCGCGCCCTCCTCGATCTTCGGCGGCAACTGATCGGCGAAGCGAACTACACCAGGGCAGTCGCCAGCCTAAGCCAGGACACCGAGGCCGATCTGATCGCCCAGTGGATCGCCAGGTTTTTGGACCAGCGCCTCCACCCCTAGCGGGCACCGGAAACGTTGAAGCTGGTGGCAGCGACGTAAGACGCCTGATCCGACATCAGCCAAAGCACCGCCTCGGCGACCTCCAGGGGCGTCCCGCCGCGGCCGATCGGAATATTGCCTTCGAGCTGAGCGATCCGGTTCGGGATACCGGTATCGTCCTGGATATCGGTGTCGATCAGGCCCGGGCGCAAGCCGTTCACCCGGATCCCGTCATGGGCCACCTCCTTGCCCAGCCCCTCGGTCAGCACGTCGATTCCGCCCTTGGCCGCGCCGTAGGGGACAAATCCGCCGGCGCCGGCCAGGATCGAGGCCATGGACGAGATGTTGACGATGGCCCCACCCCGGCCGCCCCGGGATCGGGCCATGCGCCGAACCGCCTCCCGCGCGCAGAGGATGGCGGCCGTGAGGTCGGTGTCGATGATCCGGCGTATCTCTGCGACCTCGAGCTCGGCCAGCGGAGCCGCCGGATTGATTACGCCAGCATTGTTCACGAAGGCGTCCAGACCGTTCAACTGATCAGTCGTTTTGTCGAACAGGTTGACGACCTGATCATGGTCGCAGACGTCCGCCTTGATTGGCAAAGCCTTTTGACCGGCCCGTTCGATCGCGTCGGCAACAGTTCTTGCCGCGTCTTCCCGCGACGCATAGCTGAACGCCACGTCGTAGCCGCGCTCGGCGGCGAGCGTCGCCACGGCGGCGCCAATGCCGCGACTGCCGCCGGTGATCAGTACTGTTTTCGTCATGGACCGGTTTCCTCCACAAGCCACGGTCGGAACCAAGCCTGATAAGCGGCCGGGCGGAACCCCTGAAATGAGGGATTGGAGAGATAATTGTCCCCAGAGAAGACCGCTTGTCCCCAGTAAAACGCACAAGCCGCGAAAGCCTGTGCAAGGTCTGTGGGATGTTGTGTGGATGTCGTTGGACAGATTGCCGGCGGTGCCTCGAAAAGGCAGAACGACGTACCGAAGCTCTGGCTGGCGGTGCCGGCCAACGATAACAAGGCTTGACGCTGCTCACGAACCGATCACGCATGCGCGAGGAGGCCGAACTTGCCGCCCACTTATTCGCCTTATACGCGGTCGACCATCATTTTCCTCGGTGTCAGCACAGTCGGCTCCTCGATCATGCGGATCTTTCCCCTCTGGGCTCGCACCCTGGGACTGGACGCCGAGCTCGTCGGTGTGGACATGGCGCCTTCACGTCCACCGGGCGAGTACCGGAACCTGGTCTCGCGAATAGCGAGCGATGCCCATGTCAAAGGTGCCTTGATCACGACCCACAAGGTGGATCTTTTTGAGGCAGCCGGTGATCTCATCGACGAGTTCGACGAGGACGCCCGCCGCCTGGGCGAAGTCTCCTGTCTCGCAAAACGCGACGGCAAACTTTACGGTTTCGCCAAGGATGCCGTCAGCGCGGGCCGTGCGATCGACGATTTCGTTCAGCCAACCGACTGGAAAACAAAGATAAAAGACGTTTTGTGCCTCGGCGCCGGTGGCGCTTCGATCGCGATCACAGCCTATCTCGCCCGAATGGCCGAGGGCCGCGGCGGCCCTGAGCGCATCCGCGTCACCGATATCGACCCCAAACGGTTGGCCAATCTGCGCAGCATTCATAAGCGGTTGCCCACAAATCCGGTGACGATCGAGTATCTGCTCACCGACGAGGGCGAGCCAGCCGATGCCTGGCTCGCCAACTGCCGGGAGGGCGCGCTGATTATCAATGCGACCGGCATGGGCAAGGACCGGCCCGGCTCACCGCTGAGCGATCAGGCCCGCTTTCCTCAGGGAGCTCGAGTTTGGGAGCTCAACTATCGGGGCGAGCTTTCTTTTCTTCGCCAGGCCGAACGACAGGCCCATAAACAGGAACTCCATATATCCGTTGGTTGGGTCTATTTCCTCCACGGCCGGACCCTGGTCATCGCCGAAGTCTTCGATGTCGAAATCCTTTCCAACGGACCTGTTTTCGGTGAACTGGCAGCTTTGGCGGCGAATGAGATGGGCCGCTCTTGACAATATTTGAGGACACTGTGGATAAGGTCGGCGGAACAGCGCTTTTTGGCGAAAAGGGCTGTCATTTGAGTTGGTTGGGCCAAGCCGGTTTCGCTCTGAGCCTGGCTGGTAAGCGGCTTTTGATCGATCCCTACCTGTCCGACTATCTTGCGGACAAATATCGGGGCCGCCGCTATCCCCATGAGCGGCTGATGCCGCCACCGATTGCGGTGGCCGAGCTGCCGCCTGTCGATCTCGTGCTTTTGACCCACCGTCACGGCGATCATATGGATCCTTGGACGCTGGCCGAATTGCTTGACCATCAAACCGACTGCCGTTTCGTCCTACCGATCGCCGAGCGCAAGCACGGCCTTGCGCTGGGCCTGCCAGCGCAACGCTGCCACTTCTTTGATGCCGGTGAGACGATCCACATCGATCGTTTGCGGATTGCAGCAACCCCGGGGGCGCATGAGGCTTGCGATACCGACGAGGCGGGCCATCATCGATATCTAGGCTACGTCCTGAGCGACGGCGCCATCACCCTTTTTCATTCGGGCGACACCGTTCCCTTCCCGGCCCTCGATTCCGCTCTCGCCGCCCAGGTCATCGACGTGGCGCTTCTGCCGGTGAACGGCCGGGACGAGGAAAGACGGGCCAACGGGGTTCCCGGTAACATGACGCTAACCGAAGCCGTCGATCTGTGTCGCCGCCACCGGATTAAAGACCTGGTCGTCCACCACTTCAGCATGTTCGCGTTCAACACGCTAGCGGTGGAAGAGATCGATCGAGCCCTGACCGAGGCCGCACCTCAGATTCGAGGTCTTCGGCCGAAGCCGGGTTTGCGATACCGCTGTGAACCTGGCCCCTAGCCCAACAAGCATTCACCCTGTCCCGTCAGGATCAATTAGCCCACCAGTCGCAGGAGCCGCTTTTCGTAGGCCGTCTCGACCTCGCGCCCGTTCCAGCTCATGGCGAAACGGCTGTCCTCTCGGGCGTGGCTCCAGGCGTCAGGGGTGAACGCGATGACCGCCCGGCCGCCATGGATCACCCGCAGCAAGACGCCGGTCTGACCGGCCAGCCGGGCCTGCTTGAGCGCCTGGCGAATGGCTGCATGGTCGGAACCGAGCGCGGTCAGATCGACGAAATGGCCGTCAATATCGACCCGGCGCGCCTGCAGATCGATTTCCATCGCCCGCTGATCGGTCGCACCCAAAAACCGTTCCAAACGCCCGGCGGCCAAATTCATCGCGATCTCGAAGTCAGCGGCAAATTCCAGGCAGGCGAAGGTCCCGTCACCCAGCCAACTGGCCTCGCCGCTGGCGCTGCCAAGCGCTTCGAGAAGCGCCGCCTCGGCGGCGTTGGCGAAGCCGCCCCGGATCGGAAAGAGATTGTCCCGAGTCAAGCGGTCGATCGCCTTCAAGACCTCGGGCGGCTCACCAGCGCCAATCGAAATGAGACTATCGTCCTGCGGGAAACGACGAGGTGCCAAATGCCAAGCGCCTTCCCAGACAACGTGGGTTAGGCGCTGCATCAAACCGCCCCACTCGTCTGCTGATTGAGATAGCGCTGGACCAAAAACAGATCGCGCACATGACCGGAAAGCATCTTGGCGAGCGCGGAACGCCCATTGAAGACGATCGCGCTATTGTCCTCGCGGACCCAGCGATGGCGCACCTCCTCGTCTCGAAAGAGCTTCTCCAGCGAGCCGTAAATGTTAATGACGTAGGTGATGCGCTCAATCGTGTCCCGCGGTAGCGCCACATCCATCTCCTTCTTCCATTTGAAGAAGGTGGAGGGCGCCGTCAGGCCGAGCAGACACATCTGTTCGTCGTTGCTGAGCCGCCAGGAATGGGCCACTCGGAAAAACATGCGCAAGAGAGGACCGGAGATGCTGCGACGGTCGATGGTCTTCGACAATTCGAGAGCTGGAGGGGTCATGACACAGCCACAGGTTGAGAACGCTACGGTTGTATATGAACCCGAGCCTTTAAACAAGCTGTGACAAGTTTTAGGGGCATTCGCGCCGTTTTGAGGCTACCGGACTGCTAGTCCTGAATGTTGGCGAACTGCATCGGCAGGCCGCGCTCGATCAGAAGACGCCGTTCCTTGGCATCGACCCGCACGGCTACATCCAACAAGGCCTCGTGGATCAATTGCTGGCTGAGCGCCATGTGCTGGCGCAACAGGCCCAGCGCCTGGCCCGCGGCCTCCGGATCGAAGGGTTCGCTCATAAAGGTCTCGGCGAGATCGTTCTGGGTCTCCTTGAGCGCCGTCAACGCCGGGCGGATTTCCATGCGCCGCGCGCGCCAGACTTCATGCATCACGCCATGGTCGGTGGCCGTAGGCTTGCGGATCAACCAGCCGGTAATCACGGTCCGCTCCGCCTCGCTCTTCGCGCGCAACGACAGGGCTTCGCCGGCCATGCGCGCGCCGAAGAAGATGTTGGCGGCAACCGACATCAACAGCGCCAGCGGCAAGATATGACGGCGCAGGAGGCTCATTGACCGCCATCCCAGAAGGGCTCCGGACCAAAAGCGACGACGGCCATATCCTCGCTCACGGCTGGACGGAAAACATCATCGCTCTCGAAACCGATCAGCACGCCTAAAATCAGCGCCATGGCCAACGCACCGGCCGGCTGCCACCAGGGACCAAAGGGCCAAATCCTAACAATCAGGGATCTGCGCTCGCCGGCGACTTCGGCCGCTCTGCGCAGGCTCTCGGAACGACCCGTCAAGCGATCCAGTGCGCGTGCCTGGTTCCACAATCGGAGCGCCGCGTCCGAGCGAGCCACCGAAGCCTGCAGGCGGCCACGGTCGTCGGATGGCCAGCGAGCCAAATCACCGCCATAGAGATCGACCGCCTTCTCCAACCATCGGAGGTCGTCTTCGGCGGTGCTTTTGTGGACAGGCCTCAGCCCTGCCATCAAAGCCCCCCCATGAGCTCGTCATGAAGGGCGGCCAGATCCTTTCGGAGGTTACGCCGGGCGCGAGAGAGCAGGCTTTCCACTGCTTCCAGGCTCAAGCCCATGGTCTCGGCGATCTCAGGTGGCCTAAGCTGGTGCACATGCTGCAGCGCCAGCGCGCGACGTTGGCGCTCCGGCAACCGCTCGATGGCGGCATCGATCTGGGTCTGGATCTGCTTGGCGAAAAGCGCCTGATCCGGTGTCGCCCGATCGTCCATCTGCTCCGGCAGATCGTCACTCAGGATTTCCCGGTTGCGGGCGATGCGATCGAGGCAATCGCGATAGGCCACCTTGTGCAGCCACGTCGACAGTTTGGCCTGGGGTTGCCAGCTCGCGGCCTGACGCCAGAGCTTCAAGATGGTCGTCTGCGCGACATCCTCGGCCGCGGCATGGTCATTCAACAGACGATTGGCAAAGGCCGTGAGCGGTCCCATGTGTCTTTGGACGAGCTCCTGGGACGCCGCCCCTCGACCGGCCTTGACGTCGGCAATTAGAGCAGCATCGGCCAAATAGTCGCTGTTCATCGATGAGCACCACCCAGTTGAGGCTTGTCGTTCTGCGACCGGGTGGTGCCGCACCACCCGGCCGACTAACGGCTAGTGAGCGCCGTTCCGTCGCATGCTACCACGAGCCGGTGTTCTCCATCGAGGCCCAGGGCTCCGCCGGTTCCTTGGCGTCCCCTTCCTGCAGGATCTCGATCGAGATGTCGTCCGGCGACCGGACGAAGGCCATGTGGCCGTCCCGGGGCGGTCTGTTGATGGTCACGCCCGCGTCCATTAGCTTCTGGCAAAACGCATAGATATCGTCGACCCGGTAGGCCAGATGGCCGAAGTTCCGGCCGCCGGTATAGGTTTCCGGATCCCAATTGTAGGTCAATTCGATCGGCGCTTCGTGCTGGCCGGGCGGCGCCAAAAACACGAGCGTGAAACGGCCCTTGTCATTGTCGATCCGCCGGATCTCTTCGAGCCCCATTAGATCTCGGTAGAATTTCAGCGATTCGTCGAGGTCGGTTACCCTAACCATGGTGTGCTGATATCGCAAAATGCCCTCCCGATGGCATGTTTCGACCGGTTGATACGCGCCGGTTCGGCCATAATGTGGGGCGATGCCTGGGCCCGTCGAGCCCCGGACCAAGGTCCTTCAGTCGTCGTAGGGCCTGCCGTCGAGAGCACGGATTAAGCCCTTGATGCAGCGGTAGAGAAAGAACAGGGCCATGCCCATGCCGACGAGCCAGGCGAGCGGCAACAGAATGACGGTGATGGCGAGAATGAAGCCGATGCCAGCCAAGAGAAGCGTCGTCCAAAACAGGCTGATCAGCTTCTCGAGGTGGCTCCGATAGGGTGTGCCGATCGCTTCGTCGCGCTTCGCGTAGGCTATCACGGCCCCGATGATCCAGGTTATGGCGAAGATGAACGACGCCAGATAAAGGCCGTAGATGATGAGCGTTGTCTCTCTCAGCGCGTCTTCGCGATCGACCATGGCGTTCGTCCCTCGAGAGTGTGGCACCGCAAGCCGCCCAGGGCTCACCATCATTCGGTCAGGATGCGGAAGATGGCGATGGTGCCGCTGACCTCGTGGGCGGCGATCAATAGTGGCTGCTCGTTGGGACTTTCGCTTGCATCAACGGCGATCAGACTCTCTGGCGAGATGTCGCCGGCACCACCGATGGTCAGGCTGCCTTCGAAATCCCGCGTCGTGTGGTAGCCAACCATGCTCGGCGCCTTCGGATCGCTGACATCATAGATCATGACGCCACCGATCTGCTCGAGACCGATATAGGCGAAGGTCCGATCGCCAATCCTCGCCACCGCCACGCCCTCGGGCTCGGGGCCCCGGTCATCGCTCCGGGCGTCTCGGTCCGAGCGCTGTTCGCTGGCATTGAAGAAATCGGGAAACCGCTGCGCCATCTCCCGCTCGAACATATCGCCGGAATCGAACAGAAGCTCGCCGGACGCAGATCGGATCGAGAAGGACCGTCCTCCGAAGCTGAAGATCCGTTCGTGGTCGCCGTCGCCGTCATCGTCGCCCATGGCACTGGTCGTCACCAGCCGGCCCAATTGGGTCGGTGCCTGAAGCGCCGATGGATCGTCGAAAGCTTCCGGGTCGAGCGAAAGATCCTGGACGCGAACCTCTTCGCTCCAGCCATCATAGTTACGGACCTCGCCCTCGTTGACCGTGATCAGATAAGATTGGCCCTCCACCTCGTAGGCCGCGATCGCGTCAGGTTGATAGAGGCCCAGCACCGGCCAGGTCCGAATGTTGACGGCCTCGTCAGTATCATTGGCATCGAGACCGATGACGCTGTGATCCTTGAAGCCGAGCCCGATCACATCGGTGACGGAAGGCGTTTCCAAATCAAGAACAGCGATGGCGTTGCTTTCCTGAAGGGAGACGTAAGCCGTGATTTGATCGGACGCGATTGCGACGAATTCCGGCTCGAAGTTTTGCGCGTTGCTGCTTTCCGGCCGGCCGGCATGGATGCCATCGATCGATTGCTCATTGAAGTCTTCGAAACCGATCGTCGAGACCCGCGCCTGGTCGATCCCCGCTTCGAGATCGATGACCGTTACCGTGCCCGGCGGATCGGTTTGGTAGTCGTCGCTGGGTACGCCTTCATTGGCGCAGACCAGAAACCTGCCGTCGGTGCTGAATGCCACCATCTTCGGTCCGGCGCCGGCCTCGAATGTGGCGGTTTTCGCGCCCAGCGGGTCGAAGACGATCACCGCGCCGGGCTCGGTTATCGGTTCGGCCGGAACGCTGACCGCAATCATATCGCCGCTGACAGCGACGCTGGTGGGCGCCCGATCCAGGGGCAGCGATCCCAAAAGCGCGGGCTCGCCCGGTTCGCTGATGTCGATGACATCGAGGCTTTCCTCGGACCGATTGACCACGAACAGACGTTGGCTGCCCGGGTAATAGGCGGCCGATTCGGTTGCGGCGCTGTCAACGATGCCGCTGTCATAGCGACCGACAAATTCAAGCTCCCCGGGCTTGGCAGCGCCGGTCGCGGGCGAAAGCAGGAGCGCGGCGACCAAGAATCCCAGGGCGCCACGGTACGGTGTCCCACAACTCATAAAGATGTCCTATCCGCTTGTCTGAGGCTTGCTTGGAGGGCTGGCCGCCCCGTTTTCCGATGCTTGTGGTCAAAATCATTGCACGGGTCAATTCGCGAAACCGCGGTCCAAGGCGGAGCATCCACCACCATAGGGTAATCGGAATCGCCTGGTTTGGAGGGCCAGTCATTCTTAGCTTTGGTCGAAACCAATAGCCCGCGTACATGTGAACGCGCGGACATTGAACGAGGATCCCGCCTGGCGACACTCTGATCGGAGGATCAATGACTTTCGCGGAGATCACCCTGTTATCTCGTCGTTTTTTACCGTTATGGCCGATCGTCGCCACGTTCGGCCGCCGAGCCCTCACCCTGGCGTTGCTTATCGGCGCCTCCAGTGCCGCAGCCGATGATTGGCAGGCGACCATCGACGAGGCTCGCGGCACCACCGTGACGCTCCATGCCTGGGGTGGCTCGCCTGCGATCAACAGCTATTTTTCGTGGGCGGATGAACAACTCAGCGCGGTCCACGACATCGATCTGGTCCATGTCCGCATCACCGACACCGCCGAGGCCGTGGCTCAGGTCCTGGCGGAAAAGACGGCGGGCCGGGTCACCGACGGCAGCATCGATCTGATTTGGATCAACGGCGAGAACTTCGCCGCGATGAAAGCCTCCGATCTGATAAGCCCGCCTTTCGTCGTCACGTTGCCCAACGCGAGCCTGGTCGACTGGCAGGGCAAGCCGACCACGAAGATCGACTTCACCGTGCCGACCGAGGGTATGGAAGCACCCTTCGGCATGGCCCACTTCGTGTTCTTCTATGATAGCGACGCGGTCCCCGAACCTCCCGTCGATATTCGGGCACTCGGTGACTGGATCGACACCAACCCGGGGCGCTTCACCTATCCGGCGCCGCCCAACTTCATCGGTACGAGCTTTTTGAAACAGCTCCTGATTGACAGTGTGGAGGCGGAGGAGATCCTTCAACAACCGGTCGATGCCACCGATCCGCAGACCGTAACAGCGCCGGTCTGGGCCTGGCTGGAACGCCATCATCCCCAGTTCTGGCGCGCCGGCCAGAGTTTTCCCGCCAGCGGACCGGCGCTCCACCAGATGCTCGACGATGGCGAGGTCGATTTCTCCATGGCTTTCAATCCGGCCGAGGCCTCAAACCTGATCCATGAAGAGAAACTGCCGGCCAGCGTTCGAAGCTTCATGTTCGAAGGCGGCAGTCTCGCCAACACCCATTTTCTCACCATTCCGTTCAATGCGCCCAATGCCGACGGGGCGAAGGTCGTCATCAATTTTCTCCTGAGCCCGGAGGCCCAGGCGCGAAAACAAGATCCCCGAATCTGGGGGGACCCGACTGTTCTGGCGGTCGACGCGCTTACGGAAGAAGACCGTCAGCGGTTCACCGACCTGCCGATCGGCGTGGCGACCCTGCCGCCCGAAGCCCTGACGCCAGCTCGTCTTGAGCCCCATCCGACCTGGGTGACTTGGCTCGAAGCGGAGTGGCTGAAGCGCTTTGCCAGCTGAGCGTCCGCCGGCGAGCCCGATCCTCCGTGCCTTTCCGCTTGTTTCAATCGCCCTGTTGGCCGTGCCCGTGGCAAGCGGCCTCGTCGGAACGATCCTACCGGCCATAGGCTATCTTCCCGGTCTCGGCTTTGATCGGCCCGGCCTCTGGCCGTGGCGCGAGCTCTTCGACCTTCCGGGGTTCTGGACGTCGAGCGGCCTCAGCCTGATCACCGGACTGACCTCAACCCTGCTGGCCTTGTTACTGGCAACAGCGGCCCTTTCCCTGGGCGAACGCTACCGCTTTCCCCGCGTCCTGCGGCGCCTTCTGTCACCGCTCCTGGCCGTTCCCCACGCCGCCTTCGCCATCGGTCTCGCCTTCCTACTGGCGCCCTCCGGCTGGCTCGTTCGTCTGATATCGCCCTGGCTCACCGGCTTTGATCGACCCCCGGACATCGCCTCGGTCCAAGACCCGTTCGGCATCGCCCTGATTTTGGGCCTGGTTCTGAAAGAGGCGCCGTTTCTGATCCTGGTCGGCGGCGCCGCGCTGGGCAATGTCGCGGTCGGGCACCATCTGGGTACCGCCCAATCGCTGGGCTATCGACCGACCTTGGCCTGGTTTCTGGTCATCTTGCCGCAACTCTACGGGGCACTGAGGCTGCCGATCTTCGCGGTACTCGCCTTTTCGACCTCGGTCGTCGACATGGCTTTGGTGCTGGGCCCGACGGCGCCGCCTCCGATCGCCATCCGAACCCTGGAGCTGATGAACGACCCTGAGCTCAGCCGCCGCCTGGTCGGCGCCGCCGCCGCGCTCTGGCAGTTGGGTCTGGTGCTGATAGCGGTCATGATCTGGTTAGGCGTTGAGAACCTGGCCGGCCGTGTCGGCCGGTGGCGGCTGGCTGGCGGCTCCCGCATCGGCCATTTGCGATGGCCAGCCCTCGCCAGCACGACTATCGCCACCATTCTGTCGCTTTCGGCATTGATCTCGGTGGCGGTGTGGTCATTTGCCGGCCGCTGGCGCTTCCCCGACGCCCTGCCCTCCACCTGGCGTCCCGAGCGCTGGCCGGAGACGATCGACGGGCTGGCGCCCGGGATCACGACCACCTTAGGCGTCGGGCTGGTGGCTTCGCTCGTCGCCCTCATTCTGGCGACTGGATGTTTGGAGTATGAGAGACACAACCAGACCAATGGCGGGGGCGAGGAACAAAGGTGGGTGCCATGGCTCCTCTATCTGCCGCTCCTCGTCCCCCAGATCAGCTTCCTGTTCGGCGTCCAGGTGATGACCGCGCTCACCGGCCTCGACGGAACGCTGCTGGCATTGATCCTCGTCCATTTGCTGTTCGCCTTTCCTTACGTGTTTTTGTCGCTCGCGGGTCCCTACCGGCGGTTCGACGGCCGCTATGACGTTACCGCCCGGACGCTCGGCCACAGTTGGCTTTCCAGCCTGTTGCGGATCAAACTGCCGATCCTCATGACCGCTCTGGCCACCGCCGCCGCGGTCGGCTTCGCGGTAAGCGTTTCCCTCTATTTGCCAAGCGTGTTCGTCGGCGCCGGACGCTGGCCGACCTTGGTGGTTGAGACCATGGCGCTCGCGGTTTCAGGCGACCGACGCGCGGCAGCTGTCGCCGGCGCCCTGATCACACTGCTGCCTCTGATCGGATTCTGGACGGTCGCGGCGCTTCGCCGGTGGCAGCAGAGCCGCCACCCGGCGTTACGGCGCTTCTGAGTAGGGTCATGGTTTCTGAAGAGACGTTGGTGGGGAACACAGGAAGCGGTCTCCAACTGCGCCGCCTCTCGCTGACGGCGCCGGAAGGCGAGGTCCTGTTCCCACCAATGGATCTCAACGTCCGACCCGGCGACATCATCGCCGTGATGGGGACCAGCGGCGTCGGCAAATCGTCGCTCCTGGCCGCGATCTGCGGCTCGCTCGATCCGCGTTTCGGGCTCGAGGGCGACATTCGTCTGGATGGGCGCTCCCTTCTCGGGCTGCCGATCGAACGACGCCATGTTGGCATCTTGTTCCAGGACGCGCTTTTGTTCCCCCACCTTTCGGTCATGGCGAATCTTTTGTTCGCCCTGCCGTCCGGCGGCTCTTCCGCCGATCGACGCGGCCACTGCGAAGCCGCTCTCAGCGACGCCGATCTGACCGGCTACGCGAAGGCCCAGCCCAACCAGCTTTCGGGTGGCCAGGCCGCGCGAGTCGCTCTCTTACGGACGCTTCTGGCGAGGCCGCGGGCGCTGCTCCTGGACGAAGCATTCGCCAAACTGGACGACAAGACCCGGCGCCAGATCCAGGATCTGGTGCGCAAGGAGGTAAGCAAGCGGGCCATTCCCTGCCTCACCGTGACCCACGACCCGGCTGATGCGGCGGCGTTGCAGGCGCAGATCCTTAAGCTCGAGTCGCCGGGCGAGCCCGTGTCCCCATCACCGGACGTCACAAGCACTGAACGCACCGAGCCCGTCCTTGCCGCCAGCAAGCGCCCGTGCTAGCCGCAAACCCATGCAGCCTCACCCCTGGTTTCGCCCGCTCTATCGGCGTGTTCTCGTGCTTTGTCTGTGCCTGATCTGGCTGGCCCTGGAGCTTTGGAGCCAACCGGACAGTCTTTGGGTGATCGCGGCGCTGGCCGTCACCGCCTGGGGCCTTTGGGACTTTTTTCTGAGTGGCAACTACAGACCGTCCAAGACGCCCTCTGCCGATCCAGAATAGCAGGCTCTCTAGGCCGTCGCACCGGATGCCATCTCCAGCGCCGGGCCGAGAGGCACGATCCGGCTCGGATTGATCGTCTCGTGGCTGGCATAGTAGTGGCGCTTGATATGCTCGAAGTCGGTCGTCTCGTGAAAGGCAGGCTTGCTGTAGAGCCGGCCGAGATAGGCTTGGAGATTAGGGTAGTCGGCGATCCGGCGAAGATTGCACTTGAAGTGGCCGACATAGACCGGGTCGAACCGGACCAGGGTCGTGTAGAGCCGGATATCGGCCTCCGTTAACCGGTTGCCGACCAGATAGTCCCCGTCGTCAAGACGGGCCTCGAGCCAGTCGAGCGTCTCGAACAAGGGCACGAATGCCTCCTCATAGGCGTCCTGGCTGGTGGCGAAACCGCATTTGTAAACGCCATTGTTGACCGTGTCGTAGATCCGCTCGTTAACCTGATCGATCTCGCTCCGGTGCTCACTCGGGTAGTAATCGCCCGCCACGGCCCCGAGGACATCAAAGGCGCGGGTGAACATGCGCAAGATCTCAGCGCTCTCATTGTTGACGATCGTCTGGCGCTGGGTGTCCCAGACCACGGGCACCGTGACCCGGCCCGTGAAGGTCGGATCGGCCCGGGTGTAGAGCTGGTGTAGGCGGTCCAGACCGTGGAGACGATCGCCGGTCGCGCCCGGCCCTGTCTCGAAGGTCCATCCCTCATCCCCCATCAGCCAGTGGACCACCGAGACGCCGATCATCTCGTCCAGGCCCTTTAACTTTCTCATGATCAGGCAGCGATGCGCCCAGGGACACGCCAGCGACACGTAGAGATGGTAGCGGCCGCTGGCGGCTTCGAAACCGTCGTCGCCATTGTCTCCCGCCTCGCCATTGGCTGTGATCCAGTGGCGAAATTTCGACTCCTGGCGGACGAAGCGGCCGCCGCTGGACGACGTGTCATACCAGCGATCCTGCCAAACGCCATCGACCAGCAACCCCATGATGTTCCTCCGGTTCCGCGGACATGCTTCGTCTACTGCCCTGGAGCTAAGCGGTTGCTGACGCGAAGCAACGGCAATTCCCGGCACCTGACGGTTTCCAATTCGCGAACGATGACGCGAATGACGGCGGGGCCGAGGCCGCCAGCGCGTCAGGGTTCGGGGCGCCTTACCAGCTCCAGCGCCACATGGCGGGTGTCGATCACCACCTAGCCGCATTCCTGGAAATTGGCCGTGGCCATAGTGCCGATCACCGATTGAACCTGCCCTAACCCCCAGTCCGGGCGATCCGGATGCCTGATCACACAACCGGGCGAAAGCAACTCCACGGGACGGGCCTCCTCAGGGCGTGGAAGAGGAGCGGGCGTTTAGCGCTTGTTAACCGTTCTTGTCCATCCTGTTGAGCGCTTCCGCAGCGGCTCCTCGGGCCCGTTGCTCACGGCCCAGGGAAACGAAAATCATGACGTGCCTCACCTTCGAAAGGGCCTGGTCCGGTGACGCGACCGGCGAGGATCTGATCTCGATGACCCTCGATGGCCATCTGATCGGCTGTCCGGTGAGCCAGGTTCAGGACATTGTCGTCAGCAAGAGGCTTAAGCGGTTGCCGTTGGTGCCGACCGTGGTGGCGGGCGTACTCATTCTGCGGGGCCGGATCGTCACCGCGATCGATCTTCGGGCTCGCTTCGGCTTGAGCCAACGCCCCGATGGTGATGTCGGCATGGGTATCGTGGTCGACCATGGGGGCGATCTCTACAGCTTGATGGCCGACCGGGTCGGCGAGGTCATCCGTCCGACGGACCAGGATCTGGAGGCTGATAGCGAGGCGCTGGCGCCCGCCTTTCGGGATGTGGCGAGCGGGTTTTTCAAACTTGGTAGCCAACCCCTGATCGTTCTCGACCTGATGCGCATCCTCGATTTCAGCGATTGCTCCTAAGCCGTGGCTAAGGGCGGAGCGATGATGGGCTTCCTCACCAGGACTGATCTGATCAGGGAAGTCACCGGCGCTTTTGGGCTGACTGCCCGCGAAGCAGAAATGGCCTGGCCCCTCGACCAAAACACGGTGCTGTCTGGCCGACGTATTGCCGGCGGCGTCCTTTGAAACTGGAAACTTTTGCTTTCGCTCGAAGCTTTTTAAAGCGGCGCTCGGGCCTGGTTCTCGGCGACGATAAGCGGGATCTGCTCGAAAACCGGCTCTTGCCGGTCGCCCGGAACCAGAGCTACGCGACGCTGGATGAGCTCATCGAACGCTTGCGCTCGGGCGACGACGAACGCCTGGAGCGGGCGATCGTCGACGCCATGACCACGAACGAAACATCGTTCTTTCGGGACGGCTACCCGTTCGAGCTCTTCGCCGGTCGGGTGTTGCCGGCGCTGCTCAAGGCGAGAGAAAACCAACCCATTCGGATTTGGAGTGCCGCGGCATCGACGGGCCAGGAGCCCTACTCGATCGCTATTTGCCTCGCCGAGGCCGGGATTCCGGCTTGCTCGGCCAAGATCCTGGCGACCGACCTTTCGTTCGAAGCGCTCGAACGGGCGCGGGCCGGGATCTATAGCCAGACGGAAATCCGACGCGGGCTGCCACCGCCACTGCTCGACAAATATTTTGTCAAAGATCAGCGAAACTGGAAGGTTAAAAACTGTCTCAAACAACGCGTCCGTTTTCGCGCGTTCAACCTTCTCGACCTCGATCACCAGTTCGGCCGATTTGATGTGATTTTCTGCCGCAACGTCCTCATCTATTTCGAGCCGTCGACAAAGGCCGATATTCTGAAACGCCTGGCGGATCTTCTGGAGGCGGACGGCTTTTTGGTCCTGGGAGCCACGGAAAGGGTGGAGGGCGCCAGCCCGGCCTTCAGACCTCTTGGGGCCGAGCGAAAAGGTGTGTTCCAGCCAGTAGTGGCCCTTGATAAGCCAGCTGACGCCAGAAGCCTGGCTCAGGCGATCCCCCGACGGCTCAACACAAGGTAAAATGCCCCGTCGCCGCCGTCACTTCGGTTCGCCTGAGACCAACTGGCGACAAGCGTACGAAAGTCCGGTTCGGCGAGCCACAAGGGCAGAGCCGTCTTCAGCACACCTTGGCGATCCCGGCCCACACCGGTAATCACCAAGACGGTCCCTGCCCTTTCGCGCCGTGCATCACGAAGAAAATTTAAGAGCCGCTGGCGGGCTCGCTCCCGGGTCAGCCCGTGGAGGTCGATCCGACGGTCGACCTTGACCTTGCGCCTCTGGCGGCGCGAGAGCCCGGTGGCCGGCCGCTCGTCCATATCACGCGCGGATGGCGACAGGGCATCCCGGGCCCGGAACGCGTCTTTGGCTCGCGAGTGTAACTCCGGAAACGAACCAAGACCGTTCAGCCCATTGCCGATCGCCGTCTGCACCGGATTGCCGATGTCGATCTTCGGGACTTTTGGCCGCTCACGCGCCGCCGGCGTATCGATCGGCGCATGGTTTCGATGCGATTGACGCGCGACGACGTCGCGCGTCGCTTGCGTCCAAAGCTTGCGCTCGTCCTCCCCAACCACGCGTTTCCGCTTCGACAAGACCCGCTCCCTGGCCGCCGTCTCCAACCCGACCCCGATCGATTTTCACACACGCGTTCACTGGCGCCGACACCTCGCCGGTGTTACGGCAAAGAGGTTATCGACATGACCACCACCAACGCCCAGGCGTCAAAGGGCGATAAACCCCTCAAACGTCAGCTGAGCAGCATGGCATCGTTCCGCAGGTCTTGAGCTCCGATGAACCATCGCCCCACTCACCATGTGGATCGATCGCAGATACAAGTACAGTCCGTCGGAAGCCTCGATAGGAAGCCCGGCAAGCCATACCCGAGGTTGGCTTTAGGTTTTCTCCCCACACTTCGCCGTTTCTGTCAAACAGCCATTGCCGGCCCCTTTTCCGCTTCACCCGTTTTTCAAGGGATGCTCCGAGGCGGGCTCTCACGGGATCCGGCCACAAAAACTCATGAAACTTCGGAGTAGGGGCATGCAGCCGAAGCAAACCCTTAAATCGCTGCTCTGGCGGCTTTTCGGAACCCATGCCCTCGCCGACAAGGTCGAACGCCTCGATCAGGAGGTTCAATCGACCCATGAGGCCGTCAAAAGGTTGAGTGAGATCATCGGACATCACATTAGCCGCTCATCACCGGTCGACACGCCCGCGCATTCATCGAACGATCACAATAATTCATCCGTCACGTTGGCAAATTCGCTCGAGGTGGAAAAATGCCGTGAGATCGCGGCGGACATGATCTTTGTTTTTGGGTTTGCCCGATCCAACACCTCCATTCTTACCAATTGCCTCAACACAGATGCAGACACGCTAATTTTAGCAGAGTCCTACTTTTTCATGAGAAAAAAGGACAAAAATTTTCAAGACTGGTTTAACAAACAACATATAAGTTTCGCGAACCAGATCACCAAAACGTCTTATGCTCCAAATTTTGTTGCCGACAGAGCGCATGATTGGCTGGACTGGCTTTTTGAGGCTCGAAAATTTTACAATAGGTTGGGGGAGAAAGTGGCTTTCAGTCATTTCCACTTCGCTCGCGTACCGCCTGCAGAGGTCAGGGAATTTTTTGAAGCCCGCTTTTTCCACTCGAAGCATGTATTCACCATAAGAGATCCCGTCCAGACGCTGATCTCTCTGGCGAAGCTTAGGAAGAAGAGCGACAGCACTTCCGTCAAAAATGAGTTGACCGCCTGGCTAGATTTTATTCAGTTTTGGGCTGATTTCATCAGGACCTTCCCCCACACGATCACACTTATTGCTGAAAAATTTGACAAAAACGCTATCAACGAACTTGAAAATTTTCTTTCCATCGATCTCTCCGCCGCTCACCACTTGTTAAGCGACGAAGAAAAACAATTCCATCAGACAGGAAAATCCGGATCGATCGTCGCTGATTACTCTGACGAACTGAATTCATTATACGATGCGGTTAAGGCCGCGATTTCCCACAATGAAACTTTTCAGGCGACACAGAAAAGGACGCTGCTCGGCAACGCCACCCGATATTCTAACACCGCACCGACCCGGGTGGCACCTCGACCGCTCGGGCAGGTTTGGGTCATGGCGGAAGAGTTGAAAGAGCGAGTGCAGTCAGCCTGAACGCCTCGTTGGACGAAACCGGTCTCAACAAACCGCGCTAAGCCAAACAAGAAGGCATTTCTGGTTGAGAAGCTGCTGACTCAAAATATACCGCTGCTAGGCGCGATCCGGCAAACCTATCTGTCGGCGCTATTCACGGGTCACGCTGACAGCGACCTCGTTCCGTCGCAGGTACGGGATCGTCCAGGGCGGGTCGTAGAACAGCGTGACCGGCGTCCCGTCGACACGCCAGTCGCTTGCTTCCAGTCGGGCCAAAAGCTCCTCCGTTTCCGCCGCCACCCGATCGCGGCCACCGAAGCCGGTAAAACGGCTCACGGCCATCCGCCGGCCCGGCGTTTCGACAAGCCTCACGTCGGGATCGGTAGGCTCAGGCGCCGTGGCCAGCGTGTAACCGGAGGGCAGAAAAAACATCATCTCCAGAGCGTTTTCGCCTCGTTCCGTGGACACCGGCGCGGTCATGGCGATCTCTTGGCCGCCGCGGTTGGTCTCCACCGGCGTGGTCATCGCAATTTTCGTCTCTCCCCGGTTGGCGCCCGAGATGTAGCGAAACAACCGACGGAAGGCCTCGCTGTCCGCCTCGCCGGGGCCCTTCTCGCTGCTGGTTTTCACGGCAATCTGGGGCTCGTAATGGCGGATCTCGATCTCGTCGCCGACGGTCTCCTCGACCTGATAGGTCGCCTGCTCGAGACCAGACCGGACGCCGAAGACAGAGCAAGCACTCGCCAGCATCATCACTCCCATCAAGCCTATTCCGAGTAAAACTTGGCGCTTCATTCGCCGATGCGCCGCGACGCAATGTTTGTCATGATCCTATCACCCTGTTTCCGTCCCAACGTAGAACGGCGATCCGGTCGGGAAAGCGCAGGCCTTGCCATCCTGCGCGGCCACGACCCGGTGCTGGTCTGAGGTCACGACTTCCGGGCGCAAATGATTTATAATGCGATACTTCTGGCCCTAACCGGAGGTCAGCAATGACAATGCCCAAATGGCGCTGCGCCTGGCTATTACTCTTGATGCTGCCCTTTGCCGCGGCGGCCGACGAGATCGAGCGCCTTCGCTCGATCTATCCATTCGACCATCATTGTCTGTTCGTGCCACCCCCCACCTGGGCTGGCATCCACGATCGCTCCGGCGACAGGCTTCTCATGCTGCTCGACCGCCAATTGGCCATGGATGCGGCGACGCGCATGAAAGCGGATCGATTTGAGATCGCTTACGTCCTGCGCGCCGAAGCCGGCCTCCGGCCTTCCGATCTCGAGGAAGGAGGCCCGCTCCTTCGCCGGGCGCTTGCCGCCAATGCCAGCCAGTTTCAGGCCGCTTGGCGCGTTCTCCGGGACAGTGCTAGGACTGGAAACCCGCTCACTATCGAGGGGCAAATGGCTTTTTTGAGCCGGCTTTGCGATCGGCGGGCGCTGTTGGTCCTAACCACTACCAAAAAGGGCTCCGGAGCCGAGGCTGCGGTGTTCTCGCTGATCACGGGCAACCGGGTCGCCCAGGGCCGCCTCGACGGTTTTTGAGACCGAAGGCTCAGCGCCGGTCCGAAGAACGGTTTGCCGTCGCGGTTGGATCCGCCACTATGGAGCCAGATCGCAACTCGAGAGAATAGGCGGACAAGAATGGATTTGGGGATAGCCGGCAAGCGAGCCATCGTTTGCGCCGGAAGCCGAGGGTTGGGCCGCGCCTGCGCCAGGCACTTGCTTTTCGACGGCGTCGAGGTGGTCGTGAACGGCCGGCGCGAGGATGTTTTGTCCCGAACGGTCGAGGAACTGAAGTCCGAGACCGGTGGAAACATCACCGGCATTGCCGGGGACGTGACCACCGACGAGGGACGCGCGGCCTTGCTGGACGCCTGTCCGGAGCCCGACATCCTCGTCAACAACGCCGGCGGCCCGCCGCCGGGCGACTTCCGGGATTGGGATCGGGGCGATTGGATCAAAGCGGTCAACAGCAACATGCTGACGCCGATCGAGCTGATCAAGGCCACGGTCGACGGCATGATCTCCCGCAAGTTCGGACGGATCGTGAACATCACGTCCGGCGCGGTGAAGGCGCCGATCCCCACCTTAGGCCTTTCCAATGGCGCCCGGGCGGGGCTTACCGGTTTCGTTGCCGGGATCGCACGCCAGACGGTCGCCCACAATGTGACGATCAACAACCTCCTGCCGGGCCCGTTCGATACCGACCGCCTGGAGGGAACGCTGGCCGCCTTCGCCAAGGCCAGAGGCATTGACGTCGACCAGGCCCGGGAGGTTAGGCGCAACGAAAACCCGGCCAAGCGCTATGGTGATCCGGAGGAGTTCGGAGCGGCTTGCGCGTTTTTGTGCAGCCAGTGGGCCGGATACATTACAGGCCAAAATCTGCTTCTCGATGGCGGCGCATTTCCGGGCACGCTCTGAGCGATGCGCGCCAGATTAGCGGTCGCCTTTACCCTCGCCTCCTGTTGCCTCGTCGCCGGCGCCTTCCCCCAGGAGCCGCCAGCGCGCGAGCGTTTCGGCCACGTCGCCAGGCCCGCGTCAGCCGCGACACCGGCAGCGATCGGCGGCTACAGCAAGGGCTGTCTGCTCGGCGCCGAGCGGTTGGCTGCGACAGGCGATAGCTGGCAGGCAATGCGGCTTTCACGCAATCGCTATTGGGGTCATCCCCGGCTGATCCGTTTCATCGAGGATTTCGCCGAGGCGGCGCAGGCCGGTGGCTGGCCGGGTCTCCTGGTCGGTGACCTGGCACAGCCCCGCGGCGGACCAATGCTCACGGGCCACCGGTCGCATCAGATTGGCCTCGATGCCGATCTCTGGTTCCTGCCGGCACCGGACGAACCGCTGGAAACTGACGAACGGGAAACCCTGTCGGCCGTCTCCATGCTCGGTTCCGACGGCAAGACCGTCGATCCCGCGCGTTTTCGGCGCGAGCACGTCAAGCTGTTGGAAACGGCCGCCCGCTTCCCGGAAGTCGCACGCATTTTCGTCAATCCGGCGATCAAACGAGCGCTTTGCGAGACCGTCGACGGTAACCGGAACTGGCTCGCGAAAATCCGTCCCTGGTGGGGTCACCACTACCATTTCCACGTCAGGCTCAACTGTCCGGACGGCGACGATAGCTGCGTCGATCAGCCTCCGCCGCCGGCGGGCGACGGCTGCGACAGTTCGCTGGCCTGGTGGTTCTCCGACGATGCCGCCCGCCGCCTCGCGGCAGCTTCAGCGGCACCATCCCGGGAGCTTGAGCTAGCCGACCTTCCGGAACAGTGCCGCTCGCTGGTGACCGACCAGCCTGACACTCATCCGGAGGGCTGATCGACGTAGCGGATGTAAGGTTTGGGCGCGCGCCAGCCCTGCGGATATTTTTTCTTGGCATCCTCGTCCGACACCGCCGAGACGATGATCACCTCGTCGCCATTCTTCCAATTGACCGGCGTCGCGACTTGGTGCTCGGCGGTCAGTTGCAGCGAATCCAGGACCCGCAGGATCTCATCGAAATTCCGGCCCGTGCTCATGGGATAGGTGATCACCAGCTTCACCTTCTTGTCCGGCCCGACGATGTAGACATTGCGGACAGTCGCATTGCTCACGGCGGTTCGCCCCTCGGAGCTGTTGCCGGCATCGGCGGGAAGCATTCGGTAGAGCTTGGCGATCGCCAAGTCATGATCGCCGATCATCGGGTATGAAGGGTAGTGACCGGTGACCTCTTCGATATCTTTCGCCCATTCTGTGTGGCTCGACACCGGATCGACGCTGAGACCGATGATCTTGGTGTTGCGCTTCTCGAACTCCGGCAACAGTCCCGCCATGTAACCGAGCTCGGTCGTGCACACGGGCGTGAAGTCCTTGGGATGAGAGAAGATCACCGCCCAACCGTCACCGATCCAATCGTGAAATCGGATCTTGCCCTGGGTGGTCTCGGCCTCGAAGTCCGGCGCGGTCTCGCCAATCTGCAGTGACATCATGCGTCTCCTTCATGTCGCCGCTCTCAAGCGGCCCGGTTTTTCCGGTCAGCTTGTCGCATGTGGGGCGAGGCGCGCTTCCGCACAAGTCGATAAGCCGTTCTGCAGCTGTTCACAAACAACGCTTGCACTCAAGGAAACCGCTGAGTGTGGCGGCGATCTCAAGTCTTGGCGGGAGCGGCGGGCCGGGTTATGTCCACCGGCTTCGATCGGCGCGTTTCGACGGTCCGCGCGGCGATCACCCGCAACGTTTGGAGAGTCCGATGGCCGATGGTGACACCGTCGCGGCAGACCAGCTACGCAGCCTCGTCGATAGAATTGAACGCCTTGAAGACGAAAAGCGCGAAGTTGGCGATCAATTGAAAGAAGTCTTCGCCGAGGCGAAAGGCGCTGGTTTCGATGTCAAAATTCTGCGCCAGGTGCTCCGCTTGCGCAAAATGCAGGAGCACGACCGGCTCGAGCAGGAGGAGCTGCTGGACGTCTACAAGAGCGCGCTAGGAATGCGCTAAGAAACCTGTAAGACAAATCAACACAAACGACAAAAACAACCTCAAAGATTAAAACCGGAAGTCTAATGGCACGTGGGGTTATACCAGCGTACCTCATTGTTCGACATCGGATTGTTCACAGGTCTATTCTGGCGGAATACGGGCGGAACTCTCTCCGTCGGACTAGTTCGACCCGCTCCTGTCTTGCCGATTGTGATAAATCATGTTCGTCGACGGATCTTCCTTGGATCCAGACCATCTCCTGGAGGCGGACGTCGTTGTGGTGGGCGGAGGACCGGCCGGTCTGGCGCTCGCTCTTGCGCTCGCCGGGCCATCGTCGCGCGTGCTGCTCGTCGAGGCGGGTGACCACAAGCTGCGGGATGACGGTGAGGACCATCTCACCGGCGAGGTGGTCGCCGGCTCCACTCACCCGCCGCTTCATCTTTATCGCCGGCGTGTCCTGGGCGGCACGTCGGCCGCCTGGAGCGGTCGATGCGTGCCGCTGGATACCATCGATTTCGCCCCGAGGCCTCATATCCCAGCCAGCGGCTGGCCGATCTCTTTCGCCGATCTGAAGCCCTATTACGAGACCGCCAACACGTTCTGTGACGCCGGAGCCTTTGTTTACGGCAAGGACCAGGCGTTCGCCGGTTCCTGCCAGCCGATCATCAACGGTTGGACCGGCGAGCGGTTCGAGGACGGGACGATCGAGCGCTACGGCTATCCCTACAATCTTGCCGAGATCCATGGTCGGCAGATGGGAGAGAGCCGCGCGCTCACGGTTTTGACCAACACCACTTGCGTCAATGTCGAGCTTGATGCCGACGCCAACAAGGTCGAGAAGCTGATCCTCGCCGGGCCCGATCGCCGGCGGCTGTTCGCCCGTGGCCGCTATTTCGTGCTGGCGATGGGCGCGCTCGAGACGGTGCGGCTCCTCCTGTCATCGAACGGTGTTCTCGCGAACGGTGTCGGTAACCGCCACGACCAACTGGGTCGCTGCTATCTCACGCATCTGGACAGCATGATCCTCGGCTACCGGCCAAGCGCCGACGCGCGCCCGCTCGCGGCTCAGTATGCGCTTACCTCCGATCGCCGCTTCGCGCGACGACGGCTGCGGCCGACCGACGAGGTGCAGAAGCGCCGCGGTCTCGCCAATGCCGTGGTCCGTCTGGACCATCTACCGATCGCCGACCCGGATCACCAAAACGCGATCCTTTCGGCGGCCTATCTGTTGCGCCGCTGGCTGCTGCCGGAATATGCCCGACGCCTAAGCTGGATGTATCATTTCGTTCACGACGAGCTTCGCCACCAAAACCGGATCCACCTGGTCAGGCGGCACCTGATGAACGTGGTGTCGGATCTCCCGAGCCTTTTGCGTTTCGGGCCTTCCTGGCTCATGGGGCCGCACCTGGGTCGCCGTCGGCTGCCGTCGGTCGCGCCCCGGTCGAGCGACCCCGTCCTGGCCTTCGAGCTCAATGTCGAACAGATGCCCAATCCGGAAAGCCGTATCGAGCTCGCCAACGCGAAAGACGCGAACGGCGTTCCGAAACTCCGGGTCAATTGGCGAACGACCGCCGCTGATAAAGACAATATACGGCGGTTGGTGCGCTTGCTCGCCGACGAGATTCGCGCCGGCGGCAAAGGCGATTTCGATCGCGGTGACGCGGCCTTGGATGACGCGGTCGAACGGTTCGCCGGTATCGGTGGCCATCAACTGGGCGGCGCCCGCATGGCCTCCGACCCGAAGGTGGGCGTGGTTGACGCCGACTGCCGGGTTCATGGTGTGAGCAATCTGTTTCTGGCCGGTGCCGCAACCTTTCCGACGGTCGGCCACGCGAACCCGACGCTCACGGTGGTGGCCTTGAGCCTGCGCCTTGCCGACGAGTTACGCCGACGGCTGCAAAGACCGGTTCCCGACCACAAAACCAGCAACCACCGCGCCCCGGCGCCGAGAAACGGCCCTTCCCCGGACACTCTATTGCCTCCCCTCCACGCGGCACCACCATCCGGCCCGGCTACCGAACATCCCGTCGCCAAGAGCCGGCGCTGAGACTTTTGCCTGGGCCACCCAAGGCCGCTAAGATTTTGGCCCGACCGCGCGCCTCTCCGCTCCGGCAAACATGAAGGCTCCTCACCCTTGACGACGCTGTCACCGTCCGTCGCACGCCTGGCCCTGGCGCTTGCAACCAGCCTTTGGGGTGGCAATCTGATCGCCGGCCGTCTTCTTGGCGGAATGATCGATCCGGTGAGCCTCACACTGTTTCGCTGGGGCGGTGCGCTGATCATTCTGCTGCCCTTCACAGCGAGCGAGCTTTGGCGCCAGCGCCATGTGCTGAAAGCCCATTGGCCGGCACTGGCGGCCCTGGGCTGCACGGGCCTGGGCGGCTTTCACCTGCTTCAATACGCGGCGCTCGCCCACACCACCGCGGTCAACGTGGCGCTCCAGGCGTCGACCATGCCGCTGATCATCGCTTTCCTATCGTGGGTTCTTTTCCGGGAGCCGTTGTCAGGAGCCGCGCTTGCCGGAATCCTGCTTTCGATCGTCGGCGCGCTGATCGTGATCTGCCGGGGCGACATCTCAATCCTCTTGGCGTTGCAGGTCAATCGAGGTGACCTGTTCGAGGCCCTGGCGCTGCCGTTCTGGTCACTCTACTGCGTTCTTTTGAGGTTTCGCCCCAACCAGCTGTCGCCGCTTGCCTTCATCGTGGCGACCATCGTCCCGGCCTGGCTTCTTGCTCTCGCGGTCAGTGTCTTCACGCCCACCGTCATCGAGCTGACGCCCCAATCCGTGGTCGGCCTCGCCTACATCATTCTGTTCGCTTCCGTCGTCGCCTACATCTGCTGGAATGCCGGCAACCGGGCTCTAGGCGCAAACAAGGCGGGCATGTTCTTAAACGTCATCCCCTTCGCCGGCGCCGTTCTGGGCGTCTTGATCCTGGGCGAAACTTTCGAGGGATATCATGTGGTGGCCGGCGCCCTGATCGTGACCGGTATTGTCCTCGCCGAACGTAAGCCGCTAAGCTGGCGCTCGCAGCCGCGAACTCCCTGAGCAACGGTCATCCCGTCGGAAGCTGTTTGGATCCGATCATGGTGTCGTCCCAGACCGACCTATTCCGCAGGCGCATCGCCGACCATATGGGAGATCCGCCAGTCGTGGTGCAGCCGGAAACCAGCGTTCACGACGCGATCATGGCGATGACCTCGGCCGATGCATCCGCGGCGCTCGCCATGAATGCGGACGGCACCATCCGCGGCATCTTGACCGAACGGGACGTGGTCCAGAGGATCGCCGGGCGCGGCTTGGGCGACCGGCCGGTTGGCGAATTCGTGTCCTCGCCGGTGGTGACGATCCCCGTCGATGACCTGCTCTATCGTGCGATAGGCCTGATGCGCCGCCGGGGCCTGCGCCACATGCCGGTGGTGGACGAGGAGGGCGCGCCGTGCGGCATGGTGTTTGTCCACGACGCCCTGACGGTTGGGATGCGCCACCTCGTGGACGACATCGACCGGTTGACCCACGAGGACAGTCTAGAGGGTCTTTCGGCGGTCAAGGCCGCTCAGGTGAGCTTGGCCGAAGAACTGCTTGAGGACCATGTTCCGGCACCGGAGATCCAGGCTCTGATCTCGGACGTGAACAACGATTTGCACCGCCGGGTCGTCAAGCTGACCCTGGCGGAGATGGAGGCCGAAGGTGCGGGCTCGCCGCCGGTACGCTTCGCCATGATCGTCATGGGTTCCGGCGGCCGCGGCGAGAGCATGTTGTTCCCGGACCAGGATAATGGCCTGATTCTCGACGATTATCCTGACGATCAGCATGAGCGCATCGATCGCTGGTTCATCGAGTTCGCCGAGCGGGTTAATCACCGCTTGGATGAGCTAGGCTTTCCGCTCTGTAATGGCGGGGTGATGGCGATCAATCCGGTCTGGCGGAAAACGATCAGCCAGTGGCGGGAACAGGTGTCGCTCTGGGCCCGGAAGCGCCAGCGGGTGATGCTGCAGCTCTGCGACATCCTTTTTGATTTTGCGCCTGTCTACGGGGATGAGGGTCTGGCCCGGGCGCTGCGCGACCATATCCTGGTGTCAGTCCGCGGGAACCGAACCATAATGCAGGCGCTATTCGAGGTTCAGGCTGAGCACCGGGCGGCGATCGGTTGGTTCGGTCGGTTCGTCACCGAGAGCGATAAACCCGATCACAAGGGCGAACTTAACCTCAAGCACGCCGGCACCCTGCCTCTGGCCGAGGGCGTCCGCCTGCTCGCACTCAGCCGTGGCATCGGTGAAACCGGCACCAAGGCGCGCATCGCCGAGCTTGCCGAACGGGGCGTGCTTAATGCCAACAAAAGCGATTATCTGGAGGGCGCCTTCGACTTGATCACCCAGGTGCAGCTGCGCCAACAGATCCGTGACTTCCGTTCGGGCGAGACACCGAGCAATTTCGTCCACCCGGAGGTGTTGAGCAAACGGGAAACGACGATGCTCAAGGATGCATTTCAGGCGATCAACCGATTTCGCAACGATATTCGAGCGGATCTCACCGGCGACATCTTTTAGGCGGTATCCAGATCACAACTGAAAAAGCGGGATTGTGGCTCCTGGCCCAACGCGCCAGAGGTAGGACTGCGAGTGGCAACTAGGTTAAAAGCGGGCCCGATGGCCAAACAACTAACCGCTGCGTCCAACTTCAAGACCATTGTCGTGCGGGTAAAACAGTTGCTGCTGGGGCCTGACGATCCGGAGCACGTCCCCGAACGGGTCCAGACGTCGATCCGGGAAGAACAGGACCGGGGTGAATTTTTGGTCACCCTTTTCCAGTTTGGCGCCATCCTGTTCTTCGCCGCCTTCTACACGCTGACGCCGAAAGCCTTTCCCGCCGACGTTCCGTTCGAGCCTGTGCCGATCGCGCTCAGTGTCTACGCCGTCTTCACTTTGGTCCGCTTGTACTTGGTTCTCAGACATCGACTCCCTGGTTGGTTCATCACCATTTCGGTGGTCGTCGACATCACCGTTCTGATGATCACGATTTGGAGTTTTCACATCCAATACGATGCGCCGGCGTCGATTTATTTGAAAGCGCCGACGTTGATGTACGCGTTCATTCTCATTGCCCTTCGAGCGCTGCGCTATGACTGGCGCTACGTCGCTCTGGCCGGCATCGTTACTGGCATCGGCTGGATCGTGCTCGTGGTCTACGCCGCCACTGAAGAAGACATGCGCGTGACCCGTGACTACCGGGAATATATGACCTCCTACAAGGTCCTTCTCGGCGCCGAAATCGACAAGATCATCTCGTTCATGATGGTGACGCTGGTCCTGATCCTGGTTCTGATCCGAGCCCGGAAGCTGCTCCTGCGGGCGACCACCGACCAGGCCGCCGCCGCCGAGCTGTCCCGGTTCTTCGCGCCCGAAGTGGCCGGCCTCATCAGGGATCGTGACACCGACCTCAAGCCTGGGGATGCCGAAACCTGCGCCGCCGCGATCATGTTCATCGATCTTCGCGGCTTCACGCCGCTGACCGAGAACATGCCACCGAGCGAGGTCATGACACTGCTCGGCGACTACCAGTCCCGGATGGTGGCCGTGGTCCGCGACTCCAACGGTTCAATCGACAAATTCATGGGCGACGGCATCCTCGCCAGCTTCGGCGTGGTCCAGCCGTCGGACAGCTACGCGGCCGATGCGCTCGGCGCCATGGAGCATGTCGTGAGATGCGCGCGCGATTGGTCCGAGGAGCGCCAGGCCCAGGGCGCCGAACCGATCAAGATTGGTGTCGCGGTTGCCGTCGGCGAGGAGATGTTCGGTGTGGTCGGCGGCGAGAACCGGCTGGAATACACGGTGATCGGCGACACGGTCAATCTGGCGGCCAAGCTCGAAAAACACGCCAAAGTCGAGGCGGCGGAAGCGTTAACCACCAACCGCGCTTACGATTTGGCGCGGTCTCAGGGTTTCGTTCAAAGCCTGCACGTGGAGATGCGCTCCCAGCGCGAGGTCGGCGGCGTCAACCACCCCCTGGATCTGGTCATCGTCGGCTGAAAGAGGAGGCGATATCATGTTCGCTGGCTTTGGTGAGAAGGACCTGACGAGTTCAGCCGGATGCCGCATCCACCTGCGGGTCGGGGGCAACGGCCCGCCCCTGCTCCTGCTCCACGGCTATCCGCAGACCCACGTCATGTGGCATCCAATCGCCGAGCGGCTGGCCCAGGATTTTACGGTCGTCTGCGCCGATCTCCGGGGCTACGGCGACAGCGCCAAACCGGCCTCCGACGAGCGCCACGACGCTTATGCCAAACGGGCTATGGCCCAGGACATGGTCGATGTCATGGCCGCGCTGGGTCACGGGCGTTTCCAGCTCGCGGGCCATGACCGAGGGGGGCGGGTTGCGGACCGGCTGGCCCTGGACCATCCCGACCGGGTGGAGCGGTTCGCCGTTCTCGACATCGTGCCGACGAGAACGATGTTCCTGGCAACTAACCAGGCGATCGCCACCGGCTACTATCACTGGTTTTTTCTGATTCAGGGCCGGGGCGTGCCGGAGAAACTGATCGGCGCGGACCCGGACTTTTATCTGCGGGACAAGCTCGGCGCCTGGTCGGCCGGCCGCTTGGATCATTTCACCCCAGAAGCCCTCGCCGAATATGAGCGATGCTTCAGGGATCCGGCGACGATCCACGCCACTTGCGAAGACTACCGGGCAGCCGCCAGCATCGATCTCGAGCATGACGAGGCTGACATCGGCCAGGGTCTCCAACAGCCTTTGTTGGTGCTCTGGGGCAAGAAGGGCCTGATGCATGCCAATTTCGACGTCTTAGCCACGTGGCGAGAGCGCCACAGACACCCCGAGCATGTGACCGGTCACGCGCTCGATACGGGTCATTTCCTGGTCGAGGAGGATCCTGACGGCACCTACGACGCGTTTTCGTCCTTTTTCTCATCGGGCGTTTGAGGAAACAGTTCCGGACGTCGCGCCCGGGCAGCCGCGAACACTGCTGCCCTCATCGCCGGGTCGCCGCCGATCAACCGATGGAAATCCTCGGCCGCCAGCCTCAAAAGACGGGTCGCGGTCAATGTGGTGACGCTCGCTGTGCGCTCGGTACCGGCGATCAGCGACACCTCGCCGAAGAAATCGCCTGCCCCGAGCCGGCGGGTCTCGTCGTCCCAGCGGATCATGACCTGCCCTTCGAGAACAAAATACATGCCGTCGGCAAATTCGCCCCTGCGCATCACCCGAAACCGGGGCGGCAGCGCCCGGGGCTGCAGCAGCGAAGTGAGCTCGGCCAGCTGCGCCAGAGGTAGATGACTGAACAGCGGCACTTTCGCGACCATCGCCGCGGTCGCCGCGAACTGCTGCTTGGACAGTTCCCGAGCAAAAGCGGCACCGAGGATCGCCGCCGGCAGGGCGAACATGCCGATGCCCAGCATGCTGGCGAGCCCGCCCATCAACCGGCCCAGCGCGGTCACGGGAATCACGTCGCCGTAGCCGACCGTGGTTAGTGTGGCGACCCCCCACCACATGGCGTGTGGCACGCTGGCGAACGCTTGCGGCTGGGCCTGATGCTCGGCGAGGTACACGCCGCTCGAGATTAGGATCAGCAGGAGCACCATCACCGACAGCGCCGAGAACAACGCGCGGCGCTCATTGAACAGCACCACCTCGAACAGGGCCAGGGCCGGTGAGTAGCGGGTGATCTTCAGGAGGCGAAGCAGCCGGAAAACCCGCAGGAAGGTGAGATTGCCGTCGAGGAAAAAGCCCAGATAGAAAGGCAGAATCGCCAGGAGATCGATGACCGCGAGCGGCGTCACCATGTAGCGCAAGCGCCCCATGAAAGGCCGTTTATAGCGCCCTGCCCGATCCTCGATCGCGACCCAGACCCGGGCCACGTATTCGAGCGTGAAGGCTAAGGTCGCGGTGATCTCGATCGCAGCGAACCAGGCACCATAGGCAGCGGCCAGCGGCTCGACCGTTTCCAGGATGGAGCTGGTGACACTGACGGCGATCAAGGCCATCAGGATCAGATCGAGCCAGTCCGGTCCCGGCTTGACCGCCTCGTCATCCTCCAGGAGGCGATGGAGTTGCCGCCGCCGCTCGTTCCAATCGACCGTCAAGACAGTCGATCGGCCAGCGTTTTCCGGACCCTGCCGAAAACGTCGGTTTGGCCGGTCACGAATTGGTACACGCGAACGGCCATCTCCTCATTGTAGGTATGCGCCACGAGATTTCTGAAGCCGAGCAGTTCGAGCCAGACGGGTTCGTCCTCGATCCAGCCAATAGGATAGGGCTGTTGGATCGCCTGTTTCGGGTAGCGAACCTCGATCCCCTCTTGATGGAGAGTGTGCTTCAGCGCTTTCCAGCAGGTTTCGAACACGAACACGAAGCGCAACAAAACGACGTCGCGCTTGGTCAGCGGATCCAGATCTGCGTCCATCGCCTGCTGCAGGCTGGTCAGCGCCGCGCTGAATTGGTCAAGCGCTAGCCTGGTCCGACTTTCGCTCATAAAGAAGGATCCCTTCGCGCTCGATCGTCTCGCGCATGGCCGGCGGAACGTCGGTCATGATGATCAAATCGACCGCCAGAAGCGTCGGCGCCTCGTCCACCAGCTCCCACCATACACCAAGTCGTTCGGCATCGGCTTCAACGGCAATGTCGATGTCGGCCCGCTCGTCATTGTCGCCCCGCGCCCGGGAACCGAACAAGATCACCCGCCGGACCTCGGGAAAGGCGCCGAGGCGCTCGGCAAGCCAGGGAATGCTCGGGTGAAGCTCTGGCGTCATGCGACCTTGAGTGGTTTGTACTTGATCCGGTGCGGCTGGTCGGCGGCACCGCCCAGGCGGCGCTTTTTGTCGGCCTCATACTCCTCGAAATTGCCCTCGAACCATTCGACATGGCTGTCGCCCTCGAACGCCAGAATATGGGTGGCAATGCGATCCAGGAACCAGCGGTCATGGCTGATGACGATCGCGCAGCCGGCAAAATCCAGAAGCGCGTCTTCCAGCGCGCGAAGCGTGTCCACGTCCAGATCGTTGGTCGGCTCATCGAGCAGGATGACGTTCGCGCCGCCTTTCAGAAGCTTGGCCATGTGCACGCGGTTGCGTTCACCGCCGGAAAGCTGGCCAACCTTCTTCTGCTGATCGGGGCCCTTGAAGTTGAAGGCGCTAACATAGGCCCGGGCATTGATGCTGCGCTTGCCCAGTTCGATCGTTTCCTGGCCGTCGGAGATTTCCTCATAGACCGTCTTCTCGGCGTCGAGCGCGTCCCGGCTCTGGTCGACGTAACCCAGATTGACGGTGTCGCCGACGGTGACAGTGCCCTGGTCCGGTTGTTCCTGACCGGTGATCATCCGAAACAAGGTCGTCTTGCCGGCCCCGTTGGGGCCGATCACACCGACGATCGCGCCCGGCGGGATCTTGAACGAAAGGTCCTCGATCAGGAGGCGGTCGCCATAGCCCTTGGAAACACTCTCCAGGTCGATGACATTGGCGCCCAGCCGTTCGCCGGGCGGAATGATGATCTGCGCGGAACCGGGCGCGCGGTCCTTCGCTTCGGCCAGAAGATTCTCGTAAGCCGTAACCCGGGCCTTGGCCTTGGCCCGCCGTCCCTGAGGGCTTTGGGCGATCCATTCCGCCTCCCGGGCCAGGGTCCGCTGGCGCGCCTGTTCCTCACGCTCCTCCTGTTGCAGCCTTTTGCGCTTTTGCTCCAGCCAGCCGGTGTAGTTGCCCTCGAAGGGAATACCCCGCGCCCGATCGAGCTCGAGGATCCAACCGGCGACATTGTCCAGGAAGAAGCGATCATGGGTGATCGCGACGACGGTGCCCGAATATTCCTGAAGATAGCGTTCCAGCCAGGCAACGCTTTCGGCGTCCAGATGGTTGGTGGGCTCGTCCAGGAGCAGCATGTCGGGTTGCGACAAAAGCAGCCGGCAAAGCGCAACCCGACGCCTTTCACCGCCCGAGAGGTTGGTCACCTCGGTGTCGCCCGGCGGGCAGCGCAGCGCGTCCATGGCGATCTCGAGCGTGCGCTCCAGCTCCCAGCCATTGACCGCGTCGATCTTTTCCTGAAGCTCGGCCTGCTCGGCCATGAGCGCGTCCATGTCGGCGTCGGGGTCGGCGAACTGCATGGAAACCTCGTTGAACCGGTCGATCAGCGCCTTGGTTTCGCCCAACCCTTCCATGACATTGCCCAGCACGTCTTTGGTCTCGTCGAGCCGGGGCTCCTGGGCGAGATGGCCGACCTTGACGCCGTCTGAGGCCCAGGCCTCGCCCGAAACCTCCTGATCCTCGCCCGCCATGATGCGCAGCAAGGTGGATTTACCCGCGCCGTTGATCCCGAGCACACCGATCTTGGCCCCGGGAAAAAAGGCCAGCGTGACATTCTCGAGGATCTTCTTTCCGCCGGGAAAAACCTTGGTCAGATTCTTCATAACGTAGATGTATTGGTAGGCGGCCATGGACCGTGGCTCCCTATGCGCGGGGTTGCAGGCCGCTCGGTTGTAGCAAGAGACGATGGCGCGACAAGCGCCGCATAAAACCGGCGGGAGGTGGCGGTGCTATGAAAGAGCGAGGGATGCTGTGGGGGCTGTTCGCCCTTTTGGCCGTGGGTCTGGCGGCGATCGGGATCGGGCTCTGGGTCCTGCCGCCGGACGATGGCGGACGTCTCATGCTGAGCGCTTCCCTGTTCGGTCTTCTGGTCGTCGCCGCCCTGGTTTGGACGCTCCTCGATCATTGGGTGGTTGGCGGCGCCAAACGGCTCAGCGAACGGTGCGAGGCGGCGCGATCCGCGAGCGACATTGCGCTTGAGGGCGGATCAGCTTCCCCCCTGTTGGCGCGGCTTCACCACCGGATCAGCGCCCTTGCCGGATCACTCGAGGACGAGCGGCGCCAGCGCCTCGATCTGGTCGGCGCAGAGACCGCCAGATCGGAGCAGCAAAGGGGCCAGTTGGAAGCGCTCCTTCGTGATTTGAACGACGGGGTCATCTGCTGTGCCGGCGACGGGACCATCCAGCTCTACAACCAAGCCGCACGGATACTTCTGGGCGATCCGACATCGCTGGGCCTCGGCCGGTCAATCTACGGCCTGTTCGATCGGCCGCCCCTCGAGCACGCCCTCGCCATTCTGAGCTTGCGCCACGACGCAACGGAGAAAGCACGGTTCGGCGAGCCGGCCCTCTCGATTGCCTGTTCAACCACCGACGGCGACCGCCTGCTCCATTGCCGGCTTAGCCTGATCGAAACGGCGGAAAGGGCGATCAGCGGGTTCGTCGTCGACTTCACGGACGTATCCGAGAAGCTGGCCGATGAACGCCGTAGGGAAGAGATGGCCGACCAGCTCTGCCAACTGATCGTGGGCGGCGAAGCCTCCGGCGACAGGCAGCCGGTCGAGCCGATCATTTCGCTTGCCCAAAATCTGAAACCGTCGCGGAGTCACGCGGCGCGCCAGGCTTGGCCAAGCCACGATGTCGCGTTGGCCAATCTTTTGACGCTTGTCGAACGCGACCTCGGTGATATGCGGTTCGAGGTGGATGTCGGCGATGCCCGGATCCATGGCGACAGCCTGGCCCTACGGGCCGTTCTCCAGCGCTACCTCGAGGCGCTCGACAGGAAGATGGCTGGTCCGGTGCGGTTCACCGCCGAGACCCGTGAGCACACGGTGTTTCTCGATATCCGCTGGCGGAGCGGAGACCTGCCGGACGATAGGCTACTGAAGGAGCCCATGGCCTGGGGCACTGGCCTGGTGACCGTCGAGACGGTTCTGAACCACCACGGCATCAGCGGCTTCGAGCATCTCGACCCGTCCCCAGAAGGCGCCGGGGTCCGCCTGCCCCTTCCAAGCGCCATTGCGAAGCCCGAGGCCCGTCAGACGCTGCCACCGCGCCCGGAATTCTATGATTTCGATCTGCAAAGCGACGCCAGGGACCAAACGCTGGAAAACGTGCGTCTGAGCCGCGCCACCTTCGTCGTGTTCGACGGCGAGACCACCGGCCTCGATCCCGCCAACGATGCCCTGGTCCAGCTTGCAGGTGTTCGCGTCGTGAATGGCCGGATGTTGACCGGCGAAACCTTCGATCATCTCATCGATCCGGGTTTTCCCATTCCCCGGGCCTCGATCCGTTTCCACGGCATCACGGACGATCAGGTGCGGGGCCAGCCGGACGCTGCCAGCATCGTCGCTTCGTTCCTGGATTTCGCTGAAGGCGCCGTCCTGGTCGCCCATAACGCGGCATTTGACGTGGCTTTTCTCGACAAGTACCAGCCGGGGCGCGTGGGCGACCGTCCTGTTCTGGACACGCTGCTCCTGTCAGCCGTTCTGCACGAGCACACCGATGCCCATGGCCTCGACGACGTGGCCGAGCGGTTTGGCGTTACGCGTCACGAGCGCCACCAGGCCCTGGGCGACAGTTTAACGACGGGCGAGATCCTGATCGCGATGATCGATCTGCTGCTGGCGAGAGGGATCACCAATCTCGGCCAAGCGCTCGCGCTTCAAAACCAGGCGTATCAGGCCCGCGCCATGCAGCGGCGACAGTTCGGTGTCAAAGCCGCCGGCCGCTGACAAGCGAGAAGCAGGTCATCAGCTTTTGGTGCGAAGCTGCTCGAGAAGGGCGTCGAAGCCATCGCGCTGCATCACGGACGAAAACTCGGACCGCTGCGACAGGACCAGGCTGACGCCCTCGATCGCCACGTCAATCACCAGATTGTCCTCGTCTCGCTCGCGAACCCGCCAGTCGACACGAAACGGCTGACCGTTAGCCGCGATGATCTTGGTCGATACCACCTTGTCCCGCTTGCCGGACTCGCGGGTGCCCAGAACCTCGATCGTCTCACCACTATATTCATAGACCTGCAGGCGCTCGGCCAGCATGTCGAGGAGATAAGAGCGATAGCTCTGCTGGAACTCCTCGCGCTGGCTCTCGTCCAAGGTTCTCCAATCCTTGCCGATAACCAGCCTCGAGACCGTTTCAAGATCAGTGGAGCCCTCGAGCAATGCTACGAGATCGGTGTATCGCGCCTGAAAATCCCGCTCGGGATCAGAGAGTATGGCGACCACCTCGTTGGCGGTCTGTTCGACGAAAACCTCGGCGTCATTGGCGAGGCCCGGCGTAGCGGCGAAGGCCAGCCAACCAAGAGATGCAAGTACGAGTAAGGCGCGCCTAGCAATCATTGTTGAACCTCACCTTGTCCATCCTCGTCTTCACCTGCGGGACCGCCCCCGTCGAAAGCAGGATCGTCGAACTCTTCATCGAAATCATCAAATTCCTCGTCGAACGCGCTGTCATCCACCGGTGGCGAGCCGTTGAACACCGCCTGTCTTCGGGCCTGTAGGTAGATCGTCCTCACCGAAGCATATGGATCGAGGCTCGAGCGTTCCAACTCGTCGATCTCTTCGATCAAGCCCTCGCGGGTGTCGACGCCGGAGACCACGCCCCGAGCCAGCCTTTCGACCGGACCGACGATGAAGAAGAAAGGATCGGTAACGATGTCGACCACCGTCCCACCGAGGTCGCGCACGGTCGAGGGTCCGAGAACCGGCAGCATGAGATAGGGGCCCTGATCAACACCGTAGACGCCGAGCGTCTGGCCGAAATCCTCGTCGTGACGCTGATAACCCAACTGGCCGGCGGCATCGAACAGGCCGGCGACGCCCAGGGTCGAATTGATGAAGAAGCGCGAAAGCGTGGTGCCGGCACGCTCGCGCTCGCCCTGGAGCGAGTCATTGAGGAAGGTCACCGGCTCGCCAAGATTGCTCAGCGCGTTGCCGATGCTCGTGCGAACGGGGCGTGGGACGACGAACCGATAGCCCTTGGCGATGGGCTCGAACACGTACTCATCGAGCGTTTCGTTAACCGCGAACACACCGCGGTTGAACCCCTCATAGGGATCAACCTCCGAGACCTGGTCCGCATCCGGGCTGGAGGTGGACGCGCATCCCGCCATCAGCAAGGCCGCGGCGAGACCGAGCGAGACAGTCACACCGCCTGATTTCAAAGCCCTAATCTTCAAATCCATTCCTCACAAACTCGCCGGGACAACGCCCTGAACACCAGAACTTCGGCGCTTACCTAGCGCGGCATCGCCCGCAGGCAAAGCCTGACATAGGTTGCGAGGGAATAGCCTAGCCCTGTGCATCCGTCGTGTATGCGAGTATGTGGATCGCTCCGTTCGAATTGAACGGTTAGCGGATTTTCATAAAGTTCGGTCCACCAACGATCGAACAAGCCTTGGGGGATTTCGCCGATGAGTGACGTTCGCGTGGTCAGCTTTGCCGGTCTGCGCCGCCGTCTCCGCAATGTGCTGGGCGAAGATTCCCTTCTTTTCAGCCGTTTCGACCGGGCGCTCGCCAATCATGACGACGCGCTTCTCTCCGACGTCATGGACTCATTGAAGCTCTATCCGGATGAAACCCGCCAGCGGGTCGAGGAGGTGATGTTGGGCTGGCTTTTCGATGCCGGTGACAGCACCGACCTGGCCGATGTCGAGACTGCTTCCGAGGCCAAACACTGACAGGAACGTGACGCCACGTTAGGCAACCGCCTTCCGGATCAGGTTCAGCCCCATCAAAAAGAAGATGACCAGCACGACCGTCCGAAATCGCTCCGTATTGAGGCGGCTTCTGATCATTTCGCCCACCTGAAAGCCGATGAGAGCCGGCACGACCATGGCAAGCGAGGTCAGAGCCGTCGGTCCGCTCATCAACCCGCCCGCCCAATAGCCGGCGGCCAGCGGCAGGCTGCCGAGAAAGATCAAGAAGCCCGAAGCGCGAACGAATTCGTCCTTCTCCAGACGCCGAGCCAGGAAATAGATCACCATCGGCGGTGACCAGATCGCCGTGAACGCGCCCATGAAACCGGCGAGCGTACCGGCAACGAACTGAGCCGGCTTGTCCAGGCCGTCGGGCAGCGCCGGCGGTTGGACCACCAGGCTGGTCGCCGCGAAAAGCGCGATCACCAGCCCCAGCGCCAACAGCAGCACCGCCGGCGAGGCGCTGGCGACGACCCTGGTGGTGGCGAGCAGGGTGATCATCAACATGACGGCGAAAAGACCGTAAGTCTGGGCCGATTGGAGCACCTGGCCGGTTCGGATCACCTGCCAGGCGTTGGCGATCATCACCGGGAACACCACCAGCGCGATTGCCGTGCGGGGGTCGGTGATCTGGGTGAGCAGCGTGACCGAAGCCGTGGGTAACCCGATTCCGATCATCCCTTTGATCGTACCCGCCAGGAGAAAGACGCAAGCTGCGAAGACGAAAATTCCATCGATCACGATCGCTGTCCTTCGACTTGGGCCCGGGCCAAACCTACCTCTATGCCCAACAATGAAAGGCCATGACCAGGGATTTTCCTGCCGAGGATGACCGAACTGCAGATCGTCTGGTTCAAGCGTGACCTTCGGGTCTCCGACCACCGCGCGCTTTCCGGAGCGGCCAGCCATGGCCCCGTCCTTCCTTTGTACGTGGCCGAGCCGGCGCTGTGGGCGGAGGCGGATGCGTCCGGCAGGCAGTGGGCGTTCATCGCCGAGTGCTTGGACGAGCTGAGGCGCGATCTGGCCGACCTCGGCCAACCGTTGGTGATACGGATCGGCGACATCGTAGCCGCCCTGGAAGCCTTCCGGCGGTCTCACGGGGTGGCGGCGCTCTGGTCGCATCAGGAAACCGGCAATCTCTGGACCTTCCGCCGCGATCAGCAGGTGGCGGCATGGGCCCGTGAGCATGGTATCCCTTGGCACGAGCCTCGCCAGGGGGGCACGGTTCGCAAACTGGGCTCACGGGACGGCTGGGCCAGGCGCTGGGATCGTTTCATGGCTGAGCCGATCACCGAGACACCCCGGCTGGCCCCGCTGGCCGACATCGTGCCGGGCCCGATCCCGGAGCCGACGGACCTGGGTATCACCCAGGACCTTTGCCTGGAGCGCCAGGCAGGCGGACGGGCCTTCGCGATGCGGACGCTCGAAAGCTTTCTGCAAGAGCGGGGCGAGCCCTACCGGCGCGCCATGTCGGCTCCAGCGAGCGGTGCCCGGCACTGTTCGAGGCTCTCGCCTCACCTGGCCTGGGGGACACTATCGATGCGCGAGGTGGCCCAGGCGACCTGGTCTCGAATGCGCGAGCTCAAACATGGCGCTTTGCCCACCGGCGGTTGGCGGCCGTCTCTCGTCTCGTTCACCGGCCGACTTCATTGGCGCGACCACTTCATGCAGAAGCTGGAGGATGAGCCGGACCTTGAGGTCCGCGACCTCCATCCGGCTTATGAGGGGCTCAGGCCGGAGGTGGCGGACCGGGACCGGTTGCGTGCCTGGTCCGCGGGCGAAACCGGCCTTCCCTTCGTCGACGCCTGCATGCGCTGTCTGAATGCCACCGGCTGGATGAATTTTCGGATGCGGGCCATGCTGATGGCGGTGGCGAGCTATCATTTGTGGCTTCCGTGGCGGGCCAGCGGCGAGCACTTAGCCAGAAAATTCACCGATTACGAGCCGGGCATCCATTGGCCCCAGACGCAGATGCAGTCCGGCACCACGGGCATCAACACTGTCAGGATCTACAATCCCGTTAAACAGGGTTTCGATCAGGATCCGGACGGTATCTTCGTCAGGCAATGGCTTCCCGAGCTTGCGCCTGTGCCCGACAAGTTCGTCCAGGAACCCTGGAAGTGGGAAGAGGCCGGCCAGTTCCTGGGCAACGCCTATCCCGCCCCGATCGTCGACCATCTCCTGGCGGCGAAGGCCGCCCGCGACAAGGTTTGGGCGGTGCGCCGGGGCAGCACGTTCCGTGACGGCGCCAACCGCATCCAGGAAAAACATGGCAGCCGCAAGAGCGGCATCCCGCACACCGGCACCCGTCGCCCTGTCAAAAAAGACGACAAGCAGTTGCGCATGGCCCTGGGCGGTGATCAGGATCCCTAGGCCAATCAAATGAAAATGCGCAAAAAAGCCGACCTACCGCGAAAACTGTGCGCCTGCTGCGGCCGTCCGTTCGCTTGGCGTAAAAAATGGGCCAAGGACTGGTACCAGGTGAAATACTGCTCGGTCCGGTGCCGGAGCGAGGCTCAGTCGTCGGCCAAGCCGAAGCGTATGGGCCCCTTGGCCTGATCCGGGTCGACCGGCTTTCCTTTCTGCGTAACGGCAATTTTGCCCGCCCAAGCCAAACGGCGGCCGGCGGCTCGCACCTCGTTCATCAGCGCCTGCGTATCGCCGTCGTCGCCCGCCAATGCCCGGGCTGCCTCCGAGGGGCAGATGGTTTTGTCCGGCCCCCGTTCCTGGCACAGCTCAAGAATTTTTGCTTCGGTCTCGTCCTCAGCGGGCATCGCTTTTCCGCGGTCATTGAAGCGCATCGAGAAAGGCCCTGGCCGTCTTCCGATAGGCCTTTTGCTTGTCGTCAGCCATCCGGTCCCAGGTGCGATAGACCTGTGCCAGGCGGGGATTGGCTTTCAGCTTGTTCCGGTTCCGGATCAAGAAATCCCAATAGAGAGGATTGAGCGGGCAGGCCGCGTCGCCGGTTTTCTTCTTCACATCATACCGGCAGCCGGAACAGTAGTCGGACATCTTGTTGATATAGTTGCCGCTGGCCGCATAGGGCTTGGATCCCAGGAGACCGCCGTCGGCGAACTGGCTCATGCCGAGCGTGTTTGGCATCTCGACCCACTCATAGGCGTCGGCGTAGACGATCAGATACCATTCATGGACCTCGCGGGGATCGATGCCGGCCAGAAGACAGAAATTGCCGGTGACCATCAGCCTTTGAATATGGTGGGCGTAAGCCTCCTCTTTGGTCTGGGTGATCGCCGCCTTCAGGCAGGCGAGATCGGTGTCGCCGGTCCAGAAGAACTCAGGCAGCGGGCGCTCGGCGCCAAAATAGTTCCGGCCCTCGTAGCCGGGCATGGTGAGCCAGTAGATGCCGCGGATGAACTCGCGCCAGCCGATGATCTGACGAATGAAGCCCTCCACAGCATTTAGGGGCGCATGGCCCTGGTGATAGGCCTTTTCGACCCGCCGGCAGACATCCAGCGGATCGAGCAGGCCGGCGTTGATGTAGATCGAGAGAACCGAGTGGTAGAGAAACCGCTCGTCTTGGAGCATGGCGTCCTGAAAATCGCCGAAGGACGGCAAGGCGTCCTCGATGAAGCTTTCCAGCGCCGCTTCGGCCTGCTCCGCCGTCACGGCGAACCAGAACGGTTCCAGATCGCCGAAATGATCCTCGAAGCGCCGGGCGACCAAATCCAACACATCCCGGGTGATCTCGTCCGGCTCGTAACGCGCCGGCTCCGGCATGAACAGATCGGTCTTGGCCGGCTTTCGGTTCTCGGTGTCAAAATTCCATTTGCCGCCCTCGGGCTCGTCACCTTCCATCAGGAGGCCGGTTTTCTTGCGCATCTCGCGATAGAAATACTCCATCCGGAGCTGCTTTCGGTCCTCGGCCCAGGTCTGAAATGCCGTATGGTCGGCGAGGAACCGGTCGTCGGCGAGGATCTGAACCGGTAAATCAAAGCGCTCCGACCAATCCTCCATCGCTTGGCGAACCCGCCACTCACCCGGTTCGGTGACAATGATCCGCGCCGGTGCGTGATGCTCGACGGCGCGGGCGATCTCGCCGGTGAATGAGCCCCTATTCGCGTCGTCATCGAGCTTGACGTAATCAACCGTCCAGCCGGCGTCCTTCAGGGCCTCCGCGAAATGGCGCATCGCCGAGAACAGAAAGGCAATTTTCTTCTTGTGGTGGCGCACATAGGTGGCCTCTTCCTCGACCTCCACCATCAAGATCCCGTCCGTCGCCCGGTCGCCGGCGTCGAGGCTCGAGAGATGGGGCGAAAGCTGGTCGCCCAAAACCAGGATCAGAGACGAGCCGCCCTCGGCGTCGCGTTTGTCGTTTTTCGCCATGATCCGCCGATCTCTAATTCAGGTGACCGGCAGGTTGAACGCGGCATGTTGGCGGATCTTGCCCGCCGGTCTGGATCGGCCTAGCTTCCCGGTCGTGGGGCCGATGCGGCCGCCCCGTCAGGCAATTGCCCAAGCGCCGCTCCGGAAACCGACTTCGGAGCTTGAAGCCATGGGCAAATTTCTGATCACTCCCGAACAACTTTGGTCGTGCCTGGCAGGTCTGAACCCGCCTCGGATCGTCGATGTCCGCCGCCACGAGATTTTTGCGTCCGACAACCATCTGGTTCCGGGTGCCGTCTGGCGCGATCACAGGCAAACGGAAAGCTGGCAGACGGAGTTCGACGCCGGCGCCGAACTGGTGATCTATTGCGTGCACAGCCACAATGTGTCGCAGTTGGCTGCTGCTCAGCTACGCTCGAATGGCCTTCGGGCACGCATCCTGAAGGACGGCATCGAGGCCTGGCGCGAGGCGGGCCTGCCCTTGCTCAAGAAGAGTACCCTACCCCTCACCTTCGAGCGCGGCCCGAGCGTTTGGGTCACCCGCCGCCGGCCCAAGATCGACCGCCTGGCCTGCCCCTGGCTGATCAAGCGCTTCATCGATCCCCGGGCAAAAATCCTGTTCGTCGATCCGGATCACGTGCTTGCCGTCGCCGAGGAAACGGGCGGCATTTCCTTCGACATCGAGGGCGCCGAGATCAGCCACGAAGGTGATTTGTGCAGCTTCGATGTCTTGCTCCGCCGCTGTGGTCTCAAGGACGCTACTCTCGACGATCTGGCACTGATCATTCGCGGCGCGGACACCGCGCGCTTCGATCTGGCCGATGAAGCGGCCGGCCTTCTGGCCACGGCCATCGGCATCTCGGCGCTCGCCGGCGAAGACGACCATCTGGCGTTGGCCCGAGGCATGGACCTTTACGACAATCTCTACGCCTGGCGACGCAAGGCGCCGAGCGAGATGCACAACTGGCCCTCGGTAGCGCGATCATGAACGACGGACAAAAGGCCGATGCCGAACCGTTTTGGAGCTTCTTTCTGGTGTGGGCGCGGATCGGCTTTCTGTCGTTTGGCGGACCTGCCGGACAGATCGCGCTGATGCACCGCGAGGTTGTGGAGGAGCGCGGCTGGCTGAGCGAGAAGGATTATCTGCGGCGCTCAATTTCTGCATGCTGTTGCCGGGTCCCGAGGCCATGCAGCTTGCGACCCTGGTCGGCCATCGCCGCCACGGGCTACTGGGTGGTCTCGTGGCCGGGCTCTTGTTCGTCATGCCCGGCGCGCTGATCATGCTGGTGCTGGCGACCGTCTACCTCCTTCTAGGCAACCTTCCCTGGATGGAGGCTCTTTTTCTCGGGGTGAAGGCGGCCGTCCTTGTCCTGGTGATCGAGGCGCTGATCAAGATCTCGAAGCGAGCTCTCAAGGGCACGGTCTACCTCCTCATCGCCGGCGCCGCCTTCGTCGCCATCTTTTTCCTGGCCATCCCCTACCCGCTGATCATCATCGGAGCGGCACTCGCCGGTCTTGGTTTGGCGGAGCCGCAAACCAGCGATTTTCGCCCGGCGGAGCCCGTCCGGTTGGGCCAGACGCTGCAAACCATCACCACCTGGCTTGTCGTGTGGCTGACGCCGATCGGCTTGCTCTGGCTGACGCTCGGTGGTGATCACGTCTTCGTCGAGATCGGGCTCTTTTTCTCCAAGCTCGCGGTCGTCACCTTCGGTGGCGCCTACGCGGTCCTCGCCTACATGGCGCAGGCGGCCGTCGAAACCCATGGCTGGCTCAGCGGGCCTGAGATGCTGGACGGCCTGGGGCTCGCCGAAACAACACCCGGGCCTTTGATCCTGGTCACGGAGTTCGTTGGCTTCCTCGCCGCCGCCAGGGCCGATGGCGACACATCCCTGGCCATGGGCCTAGCCGGCGCAATCCTGACGCTTTGGGTCACCTTCGCGCCCTGTTTTCTCTGGATTTTCGCCGGCGCCCCTTATCTGGGGCGCATCGCCGCCTCGCCCAAACTCGCCGGCGCGCTTCAAGGGGTGACGGCAGCGGTTGTCGGCGTGATCCTCAATCTCTCTCTGTGGTTTACGATCCAGGTTCTGGTGCCCGGAAGCGAAGAGCGTTGGCTGGGCTTCATCCGCTACTGGACCTTGCCGCCCTCGGGCGTCGATCTGTGGGCTACCGCTCTGGCGGCGATCTCGGCCGCGGCCCTCCTCTGGGCGAGGATCGGCATGATCAAGACGCTTGGATTGGCGGCAGGCTTAGGGCTCCTGCTTCACGTGACGGGCCTGATCGGCGCATAGCTTCGCATGAAGCCGGCCACGGCCACGGCGCTATCGCACCAAATGAAGGCATAGCAACGCCGCCACTTGGCCCGCTGGAAGGCGGCCATCCGGTGATTGCCGTCACGGACCACTAGCCCCTTGCCGTCATACTGCACGATGGTCGGCGGCATTCGCTCCGGCTCTCTCAAGCGGCGTTCGAGCCGCCTGATCTTGGCCAGCCACTGATCCTCGGGCTCCGAATAGGTCATTTCCGGTTCGGGGCCGCAACACCTCTCGAGATCGCGCAAAGCCAAAAGCCGGGGCCCGATCCACCAGCGCTTTTGCAACCTTAGGCCTTGGCGCAATCCCTCATTGGCCCACTCGGCCTGTCTCAGATAGGCATCAATCCAGCTCTCGACCCGTCCCCCGCGCTGGAAGAAGCCGATGCAGGCGAGCGTGCTGAAGACGGCGCCCTTGTCGACCGAGCCGCTCATGGATGCCCTGGCATCCGCTTCATGGCCATCACCGTCACTGATCTCGCCGACCATTGACATCAGAATATAAGGAAATGTATATATCCTCACTCAACGATATTGAAACGTCTCATGGCTGCCCTGTCCCTCGACCAGCTTCTGCAGATGCTGCGTGCCGCCGGCGAACCGTCCCGGCTGCGCCTGCTTGCGGTGTGCGGCCAGGGGGAGTGGACGGTCAGCGAACTGACCCAAATCCTCGGCCAAAGCCAGCCTAGAATTTCGCGGCACTTGAAGCTTTTGGCCGACGCCGGCCTCCTGGAGCGGTTCCGCGAGGGCGCTTGGGTCTTTTATCGCCTCGCCACCGACGGTGGTGGCCATGAGGTGGCCAAACAGATCTTGGCGCTGGTGCCCGATGTCGCGCCCGAATTGGACGCCGACCGCCGGCGCATCCGCCAGATCAAGGCCGATCGGCAGATCAAGGCGCGCAAATTCTTCGATGAACAGGCACCCGAATGGGACCGGCTGCGTCAGCTAACCGTCGCCGACAGCATGGTCGAGGCGGCGATCATCTCCTTGTTCGCCGATGATCCGCCGCCCAATCTTCTGGATGTCGGCACCGGCACCGGCCGGATCCTGCAGATCTTGTCCGGCCTGATCGGGTTCGGGCTCGGCGTCGATCTGTCTCGGGACATGCTGAGCGTGGCCCGAGCCAATCTCGAACATGACCGGACCGGCAACTGCCAGGTCCGCCAGGGCGACATGTATCAGCTCGACCTGCCGGACGAATCCTTCGCCGCCGTGACCCTTCACCAGGTTCTGCACTTCGCCGAGGACCCGGCCGCGGTGATCGCCGAGGCCGCGCGGGTGCTGACATCCCAGGGCCGGCTGGTCGTGGTCGACCTCGCCCCCCACACGGTCGAGCAGCTTCGGGCCGATCATCACCACCGTCGCCTGGGCTTCAGCGATCAGGAAATAGCGGCCTGGTTCGGCGCCGCCGGTCTGACGCCGGGACCGGCAAAACGGCTGGAGGGCAAGGTCATGGCCACCGTCATCTGGCAGGCGCGGCGAACCCGCAACACCGCAAACCTCGCTGAAGGCAACCCAACAGCCGCCAACCGGAGCGCCGTGGCATGATCAGACCCCCGGTCGAGTTATCGATCGAATTGTTTCCGCCGAAAACCGAAAAGGGCCGCGACGGTCTCTGGCCGGAGGTCACCAAGCTGGCGGCATTGCGGCCGAGCTTCGTTTCGGTCACCTGCGGCGCCTCCGGCACCGATACCGACCGGACCGCGCCCCTGATCGAGGCCCTGGCCGCTCGTTTTGCTATGCCGCTGGCGGCCCATTTGACCTGTGCGGGCGCTGATCGGGAGGATGTTCGCCGTCTGGCCGAGCGCTACTGGCAGGGCGGCGTGCGCCGGATCGTGGCGCTTCGAGGCGATATGCCTAGACTTGCCAGGTACCGGCCGCGGGCCGATGGCCATGCCAATGCGGCGGCGCTGGTAACGGCGCTGAAACGCCTGGCGCCGTTCCATATCAGCGTCGCCGGCTATCCAGAATGCCATCCGGAATCCGCCGACCAGACGGCCGATCTGGACAATCTGAAAGCCAAGGTCGACGCCGGCGCCGACCAGATCCTGCCCCAGTACTGCTTCGACGCTGACCAGGTTTTGCGCTTTCGCGATGCCGTCCGGGCCCGGGGGATCGAGGTGCCGATCGGTGTCGGCATCATTCCGATCCATGATTTTCCGGCGATCCGCCGGTTCAGCGAAAGCTGTGGTGCGACCATCCCGCCCTGGCTCGCCCACGCCTTCGCCGGCCTGGAGGATCAGCCCGATATGGCGAACATCGTCGCCGCCGGGGTTGCCGCCGACCATGCCCGGCGCCTGATCGAAGGTGGCATCCATCATCTTCACTTCTACGCGCTCAACCGCAGCCGGCTGACGCTCGCGACCATGCGAATTCTCGCCGCCGATCAAGCCGGCCAGGCCGCTTGAGCGATCGTCTTTTTCAGATTGGAACATTAAGCGGCCATGGCCTCTCTTCTTGAAACAGTGTCGGATCGCGTGCTCCTATTCGATGGGGGCATGGGCACTCAGATCCAGTCGGCCACCCTCGACATCGAGAAAGATTTCTGGGGCCAGGAAAACTGCTCGGAGATCCTCAACCTCTCCCGCCCCGACTTCGTTTTGGACGTCCATCGTCGCTACCTGGAAGCGGGCGCCGATGCCATCGAGACCAACAGCTTCGGCGGCGCGCCCCTGACCTTGGCCGAGTTCGATCTCGGGGCCCAGGCGTATGAGATCAACAGGCGCGCGAGCGAGTTGGCCCGGGAGGCCATCGAAGCGTCGCGCGGCCATGAAGGACCCCGGTTCGTCGTCGGCGCGATCGGTCCCGGAACCCGGCTCGCCAGCCTTGGTCAGGTGAGCTACCAGGCGCTGGAAGACGGCTTTTTCGTCCAGGCGAAGGGGCTCATCGAGGGCGGCGCTGACGCGCTGCTCGTCGAGACCTGCCAGGACACGTTGCAGATCAAAGCGGCTGTGAATGGCGCCAAACGGGCTTTGGCCGAGACAGCCAAGGACCTGCCCTTGATGGTGCAGGCGACGGTGGAGACCACGGGCACGCTCCTGGTAGGCCCCGATATTCAGGCGGCGGCCACGGTCATTCACGCCTTGGATGTCGACAGTCTCGGCCTCAACTGCGCTACCGGCCCCCAGGAGATGGCGGAACATCTGCGCTTTCTGGCCGAGGCCTGGCCCGGTCTGATCACGGTCCAGCCCAATGCCGGCCTGCCGGTCCTGCGCGACGGTCAGCCCTACTACCCGCTCGGGCCCGACGATATGGCCGGGTGGCTGGAGCGCTTCGTCACCGAGGACGGCGTCAACATGGTGGGCGGCTGTTGCGGCACCAACGAGGTCCATATTCGGGCCCTGGACGGCATGCTTCGAAGGCTGGCGGAGGATGGTTTTCGGCCTCGGCCGAAGGCCAGAAACCCCGTCTGGACACCGTCCGTGGCCTCGCTCTACTCGGCCGTGCCGCTCCGCCAGGAGAACGCCTATCTGGCGATCGGCGAGCGCTGCAACGCCAACGGCTCCAAAAAGTTTCGCGAACTGCAGGCGGCGGAAAACTGGGATGGCTGCGTCGCCATGGCCCGGGACCAGGTAAAGGAGGGCTCGCATACCCTCGACGTTTGCACGGCCTATGTCGGCCGCGACGAGGTCGCGGACATGACCGAGGTGGTGAGCCGGCTCCGGGGCAGCGTCGACGCGCCATTGGTGATCGATTCCACGGAGCTCTCAGTGCTGGATCAGGCGCTTCAGCTCTATGGCGGCAAGGCGATCATCAACTCGATCAATTTCGAGGATGGTGAGGAACCGCCGGCGAAACGCCTGGAGCTGGCACGAAAATTCGGCGCCGGGGTCATCGCGCTGACCATCGATGAAGAGGGCATGGCCAAGGACGCGGACCGCAAGCTGGAGATCGCCCAGAGACTGGTGGACTTCGCCTGCGACCGCCATGGTCTGCCGATCAGCGATCTTCTGATCGATCCGCTGACCTTCACCATCTGCACCGGCAACGAGGACGATCGCGAACTCGGCGTCGCCACCCTCGACTCGATCGAGGCGATTTCACGAAAATTTCCTGAGATCCAGATCATTCTGGGCCTCTCCAACATCTCCTTCGGGCTCAATCCGCCCGCGCGCCATGTTCTCAATTCGGTTTTCCATGACGAGGCGATGAAGCGGGGCCTCACCGGCGCCATCGTCCACGTCTCCAAGATCTTGCCGCTTCATTCGATCCCTGCAGCCGAGGTCGAGGCGGCGCAAAACCTGATCTTCAACCGATGGGTCGATGGCGCGGATCCGCTCCAGGCCTTCATGGCGCTCTTCGCCGACCGCAAGGCGGCCACGACCGAGAAGGCGCGGCCGGCCGAGGTCGAGGAGCGCCTAAAGGTGCGGATCGTCGACGGCGACAAGATCGGCCTCGACGACGATCTCGAGGAGGCTCTGGCCAAACACCCCCCGCTCGACATCATCAATCGCTTTCTGCTCGACGGCATGAAGGTGGTGGGCGAGCTGTTCGGCGCCGGCAAGATGCAACTTCCGTTCGTGCTCCAGTCCGCCGAGACCATGAAGAAGGCCGTGGCCTATCTGGAGCCGCACATGGAGCGGATCGAGGGTTCGGAGAAGGGCACGATCGTGCTGGCGACCGTGAAGGGCGACGTCCACGATATCGGCAAGAACCTGGTCGACATCATTCTCACCAACAATGGCTACCGGGTCGTCAATCTCGGCATCAAGCAGCCCTTGAACAGCATCCTCGAAGCGGCGCGGGAGCACAGGGCCCACGCCATCGGCATGTCCGGCCTGCTGGTCAAATCGACCGTGATCATGCGCGAAAACCTCGAGGAGATGAGCCGTAACGACAATCAATGGCCGGTGATCCTGGGCGGCGCCGCGCTGACCCGCGCCTATGTCGAGGAGGACTGCGTCCAGGCCTACAGCTCAGGTCATGTGGCTTACGCCCGCGACGCGTTCGACGGGCTTCACCTGATGGACAAGATCGTCACAGGCAGCCTCGAGGATCACCTCTCCGCCGAACGCGAGAAGCGAAAAGGCCGTCTCGGCAAGAAACATCGAACCCTGAGCGTGGTCGATGACCAGGCGGCGATGCGCCCGGTCGACGTCGAGGAAACCAAACTGCGCCGGGACCAGCTCGCCAGCGGTGTCACCGTGCCAGAGGCTCCCTTCCGGGGCGCGAAGCTGATCGAGGATGTGCCGGTCAAGGCGCTCCTGCCCTACCTCAATGAGAACATGCTCTACCAGTTTCACTGGGGCTACAAGAAGGACGGCCGCACCATCGGCGAGTTCCAGAGCTGGGCGGCCAAGGAACTGCGCCCCATTCTCGCCGATCTGGTGGCGGAGACCTCGGCCGACGAAGTCTTCAAAGCCCAGGCGGCCTACGGTTACTGGCCCGCCGCCGGCGAGGGTAACGACGTGATCCTATTCGATCCGGAGGATCATGGCCGTGAGATCGGCCGGTTTCGTCTGCCGCGTCAGAAAAAACAGAACGGTCTTTGCATCGCCGATTTCATGCGGGACGTGAACGCCGAGGAGCGGGATGTTTTGGGCCTGCAGGTGGTGACCGTCGGTCAACACGCCTCCGAGGTCGCCCGGGCCTGGTTCGAGGCGGACCGTTATCAGGACTATGTGCGCCTCCATGGGCTTGGGGTGGAGCTCGCCGAGGCTCTGGCCGAGTATGTCCACCGGATGATCCGGGGCGAGCTCGGTTTCGGCCATGAGGACGAGCGGGAGATGAGCGCCCTGATCAAGCAGGGCTATCGGGGCTCGCGCTACAGCTTCGGCTACCCGGCCTGCCCCAACATGGCCGACCAACGTCTTCTGCTCGAACTCTTGGACGCTGGCCGCATCGGTCTGGAGATGAGCGAGGGCGATCAGCTCCACCCGGAGCAATCGACCAGCGCCATCGTCCTTCACCATCCCCAGGCCCGCTACTTCGCGATCTAAGGCGAAGAAGGCGCGAACCCTCGCAACCCAATAGGAAATACCCCCTTGGCGCGGGATCCGGTTACTCACGTGCGCCGTGGCGAGAACCGCTTTGCGGGACGAAGCGGTACTTCACTGCACGCGCACGAAGGTCGGGTTAGCGGCATGGGTCGGTTTCTCACCATCAGCAATTGGTATAGGCCTTTTCCATGATGGAACTTGCAAACCTTACCCGCTGGCCGTCGCTTCAGGATCAACTCTTACTGGCCGAGCAACTGTTTGGCGCGCAAGGCCGTTCCTTGATTTACGATTGGCTCGTCGGTGAGGTCGGACACATCGACGATCCGGCTTTCGCCAAGCTGTTCACAGACCACATCAGTCTGCCCGGTGTCGCAGATGCTGACTACGCCCATCGGCACATCCGATCCGAAGCTGGAGAGTTGATCGGCGGAATCCGTTTCTACGCGCATGACAGGGACCGCCCATTCGTTGAGATCGTGGCGCATTCCTTCGCTGGCGCGGCTCACTCGGATGAAGAGCTGGACAGATTTCGTGACTGTGTTCGATCGGAATGGTCGATGTTCGAACCCCTTGACTTGCGTATGCGCGTTGCACCCGTCGGGATTGTTCACCCAACGGCCCGGACGGATGTGACTATCCATGCGGCCCGGCACCGGGACATGACGCCGCCCGACGGTCGTGTTCAGCTGATGCCCTTCGCTGACGTCGAGGGCGCAATAGAAATCACTTTTGATCGCTATGCACACGTTGCAGACCACACACCAGATTTGGCGCGGAACATCGCCGCCGCCCATCCTGATGACCTGCGAATGTGGCACCAAGCCAATCAGCTACGTGCGATTGTCGCCGAGGGTTCCGTTGTTGGACTTCTCGCCATAGCGCCAGGGAGCGTGGCTTGGATCGAAGGGGATGAGGTGAACGAAGAGGTGGTCGTGGGCGCACATGGCGGTCAGGGGTATGCCGCGTCAGCTCAGGCTGCTTGGGCTGCGACGATGGCTCAGGACCGAAATCGATTCCTGGTCGGGACAATCGACCACCTGAACCCAGCTTCCCGGCGATCCGCGGAGCGCGCGGGCAGACCAGCTGTGCTGGAAGAGATCTTCCTTGCTCTTACCTAGTGTTCACTGGCGTGCATCCAAACCATGAGGGATACGGTAGAGCCGACCTTCGTGCGCTCCGCAGTATCGGTGACTTAGGGCTCGGTCCTACCGTTCGAGCTTGGATTGAGCCGAGAACCGATCGACTTCCTCGGTTGACGTTCACCCAGAAAAGAAAAGGGCGCCCCCACTAGGAGGCACCCTGTCTCCGGATCAAACGCGGTGCCGTGTCAGGCGCCGTAGAACTCGGCCAGATGCTCGGCGACGATCTCGTCCAATCGGCCCTCCTCCCGGAGTTTTCTGAGGCCCCGGTTGAAATGATGCATGAACACGGTCGCCCGGGGATGAAGCTTGTGAACGATCAGGTAGAGGCCCTGGACCGTGGCGAGCTTGTCCGAGACGGCGACGGTGGCGTGAAGGTCGAGATTCTCGATGGCGTCACGCCCGGTGAATTCGTTAAGCGTCACCACCTCGACCTCCTCGTCGACGAGAAGCTGAAAACATTCAGCCACGGTCTGCGGCTGAACCAAGGTGATTGTGTCACCGGAGATCAGGCCGCGGTCCTCGAGATCGAAGGTGAAGTAGCCATCGGGCCGGCACAGCCGCTTGCCATGCAAATCCTTGTCGGTGGCGGGATCGAAATTGTCCGCCTGCCGAACGAAGTTAACGATCAACATCTCGAAGATCGGATCGGAAAAATGGAACGCCTTGCGCGGACAATCGGCGATCTTGGTCTCCGGGTCGTCGACGCAGGGCGGGCGCAGCCAAGGAAAGCCCATGTCGAACATACGTCTTTCGAGCAGGGGCGATAGATGCGACGACCAGTCATCGATCCAGTCGATCTTGAAGGTTGGCGCATCGTCATGGCTGGCGAAGGATTCGGCGACGATCCTGGTCACCATGCCGCCGAAGGGCAGGCTCTGGTCGGTGAAAGGCCGATAGTCGGAGGCGGTAAGCAGCTCAACCTCGGCATTTTCAGTATTGGCTTCCGGCAATTCGCCGTCGGCCAACTCGTCGCCGGGACAGGGGATCCAGATTTCGGTACCGACGGAGATCAGCGAGGGGTTCTCGCCTATGGCGCTGCGATTACTGTAGAAGATCAGGCTCCAGTTATCGCGATCGCCGTAAAACCGATCGGCAATGCGGGACAGTGAGTCGCCACCCTCGATCGTGTAATTCTCGTCACAGGCACTTTCCTGCGCCCAAGCAGACCAGCTGGTCGTCAACAACGCGGCAGCCAGAAAACCGGCTATCAGAGATGTAATTCGCATGGAGGCTTCCCCATCTCGTTACCTTCTTACTTGCCGCCACGTTAGCCAACTCGACGTTATCGGTAAATCCGGCTCGATGGCAAACAAGGTTTTATTCCACCAAATCGGTGGTTTCATGGGGGTCGAGCCAATGAGACGTACCATAGAACCTGCGGACCGCGGTGGATGCGCGCCCCAGGGTGTTGCGCGGGCGGTGCCGAGGTTGGCGGGTATCCGAGCGGCCTTGTTGCTGACCGCGCTCGCGAGCGCTGTCGCCTGCGGCCGTTTGATCCCTGCCCAGCACCAGACCTTCGATCCGGCATCCTTGCGGGCGGGAAGCTTTCGTCTCGATCCCGACCACGCGACGCTCCTGGTCAAAATCGATCACCTCGGCTTCTCGACCTATGTCGGTCGCTTCAACAGCTTCGATGCCAGCCTCGACTTCGACCCCGAGCGACCGGAGGCCTCGGATCTTCAGGTCGTCATCGACACCAGCTCCATCGACGTGAACAATGAGGCCTTCGAGGAGGAATTGCGCGGTCCCCAATGGTTCGATGTGGCGAGCTTTCCTGAAGCCTCGTTCGTCGCCCGGGAAATCTCGGTGACGGACGAGAACGCAGGTGAGATCCGAGGCGACCTCACGCTTGTCGATGTCACCCGGCCCGTTGTCCTGGACGTGACCTTCAATGGCGGCGCCAACAATCTGTTGACGGGCCGCTACACGATCGGGTTCGCGGCGGAAACCAGCTTTCAGCGCTCGGCTTTCGGCATGGATTATCTGGTGCCGGCGATAGGCGACGAGGTCGAGGTCGAGATCCACGCTGAATTTCTGGCTCAGAACTGAGGGGGGCCATGCTCAGCGCGACCGCGATCGAGACGGTATTCGAGCGTTTGGCCGAAAGCCATCCGCCGCCGAAACCCGTTGCCACTGATCTGGGCGTAAAGATCCGACGGACGCCCTTTCAAAGCCTGGTGGCGACCGTGCTCAGTGCCCAATCCCGGGACGCCATGACCCGAAAGGCAGCGGATCAACTGTTCGCCGTCGCCAAGACACCGGAGGATTTGGTCAAGCTCGACGAGGCCGAGATCGCGAGCCTGATCAAGCCCTGCGGGCTCTACAATGCCAAGGCGCGGAACCTGAAACGCCTGGCCAGAGCGCTGATCGACGACCATGACGGCCAGGTACCGAAGACCCGGTCGGAACTGATGAAAATTCCGGGCGTCGGCCGCAAGGTCACCGATATCATGCTGCGCTTCGTCTATGGCGAGCCGGTGGTCGCCGTCGACACCCATGTCAACCGGGTCGCGAGGCGCCTCGGCCTGTCCGCCGGCAAGACCGAGGCCAAGGTCGCCGCCGATCTGGACGAAAAAATCCCGCAAGACTTCAAGATGGGCGCCCACATGTGGCTGTTGAACCACGGCAAGAGGTTCTGCCGGTCGCGGGCGCCCCGGTGTGCCGATTGTCCGCTCAATGATCTTTGCGAGCGAAACGGCGTCAGTGCTCAGACATTGCGAAACGCTTAGGTGATGTGCGCGCCTCTGGTTTCCACATAGACCGCGTAGAGCGACTGGGAGCCGGTCATGAACAGCCGGTTGCGCTTGGAGCCGCCGAAACAAACATTGGAGCAGATTTCCGGCAGGCGAATCTGGCCGATCCGCTGCCCCTCGGGGGAGTAGATGTGGACGCCGTCATAGTCGTCGCCGACCCAGCCGGCCGATGCCCAGACATTGCCGTCCTCGTCGCAGCGCATGCCGTCGGCCATGCCAGACTTGCCGTCCATTTCGGTGGTGGTGAATTCACGGGCGTTGGTGAGCTTGCCGCCCTCGATGTCGAACTGCCAAATCATCGGCGTGGCGTCCGGATAATGGGACGCGCCCGTGTCCGCCACATACATCTTGGTATAGTCGGCGCTAAAGCAGAGACCGTTAGGTTTGTAGGGCTCGTCGGCGACCTTCATGATCGCGCCGGTCTGGCCATCGATCTTGTAAATCGCCTCCTTGATGAAGGGTTGAGGATTGTCGGCGCTCTCTGGCACCCGCTCGCCCTCATAATTCATCAGCGCGCCATAGCCCGGATCGGTGAACCAGATCGAGCCGTCCTCGGGATGGACGACTCCGTCATTGGGCGCATTGAACCCCTTGCCCTCGTCGTTCTTGTCGGCGAGCACGGTCATGCTGCCATCCCATTCGTAGCGCACGACCTGCCGCGGGAAATGGCAAAAACTGATCTGCCGGCCCTGAAAATCGAAAGTGTTGCCGTTGCTGTGATGCGACGGGAAACGGAAATGGCGGGACACGTGGCCGTCTTCCTCCGTCCAGCGAAGCTGCTCGTTGGCCGGGATGTCGGACCAGATAAGATAGCGCCCCACGGCGTTCCATGCCGGCCCCTCGGCCCACATCGTGCCGTGGTGGAGGCGCATGATCGGCGTGTTGCCGAGCTTGTATTTGAACGCCTTGTCGAGAACGACCACGTCCGGCTCCGGATAGCGGGTCGGATTGTGCCCGTCGCCGAAGTCGCGTGCCAATACCGGTGCCGCAGCGGCGGCACCACCGGCCACCGCGGCTCCCGCCAAAAAACGCCTGCGCGCAATAAAACCTGGTCCGCTAACGGCCATGGTCTTCCTCCCTGTTGGTTGTCTTCCCGGGTTCTTCGGTCCGGGATAGCCACCAACATACTGCAGGCCGCCGCGACTGACGACACGCGGTTGCGTTATCCGCTGCCGCCCGCAATCATTCGTCGACAGAGCCTAAGCCCGGCCTGATCAGCTGGCCGGTTCCAGCTTGTCCTGGGTCTTGGTCTCGAAATCAGCCGCGTCATGGCGTTCGTGGAGTTGGGAAGACGGTTCACCGGAGGTGCGGTTGACCATTCGACCGCGCTGGACGGCGGGACGCGCGTCGAGCGCCTTGGCCCAGCGCTGAACGTGGCTGTAGGAGCCGACATCCAAAAATTCTCCCGCATCATAGAGCCTGCTGAGCGCCAGGGCGCCGTACCAGGGCCAGATGGCAATGTCGGCGACGGTGTAGTCGGGCCCGGCGACGTGTTCGGTCTCGGCCAACCGCCGGTCCAGCACGTCCAGTTGCCGCTTGGTTTCCATGGCAAACCGGTCGATCGGATATTGCATCTTGGCTGGCGCGTAGGAATAGAAATGACCGAAACCGCCACCGAGATAGGGCGCGCTGCCCATCTGCCAGAAGAGCCAGGATAGGCACTCTGCTCGCGCTTCCCTCGCGGTCGGCAGGAAGGCGCCGAATTTTTCTGCCAAGTAGAGCAGGATCGCGCCGGACTCGAATACCCGCACGGGGGCCGGTCCGCTACGATCAACCATCGCCGGGATCTTGGAATTCGGATTGACGCCGACGAAACCGCTGCCGAACTGATCACCATCATTGATGCGGATCAGCCAGGCGTCATATTCGGCACCACTGTGGCCGAGGGCCAACAGCTCCTCCAGCATGACGGTGACCTTGACGCCGTTGGGCGTGCCTTGTGAATAGAGCTGCAGCGGATGCCGACCGACCGGCAACTCCTTGTCGTGGGTGGGACCCGCGATCGGCCGGTTGGTCTTGGCGAACTGGCCGCCGCTCTCCTCCTCCCAGGTCCAGACAGTGGGCGGCTGATAAGTTGCATCGTCGGTCATGGACCTCGTTCCTCATTTGATGGCGCGTTAAGAGCTTAACGAAGCTTGTGTCGGCCACCGCGGGAGAAAAGGGCCGCTTTCGGAACGACAGCCTGTTTGCGGCGGATCAACCAAACAGCCGTGTGATCCGGTTTTTGATCTCGTTCACCGTCATCGTGAACCCGCTCTGTCGCAGGGAATGTTCGGCCCTCGCTTGGTTGACCGTCTTGATGCGGCCCGCGACCTTCGCCGCGAACGCCTCGGCCAGGGTCGGTTGTTGGTCGACGAGCGGCTTGATCGCGTCCGAACCGACCTCGAGAACAACGCTCTCAGCGACGGCGGTCGCCGTGACGATGGCCGGCTCGCCGGTCATCGCCGCCAGCTGGCCAAAGGCCTGCCCCGGGGTCAGGCGCTCGACGACGACGGACTTCCTGTTCCTGCCCGTGACGGTGAGTTCGACCAGGCCGACCACGACGATGTAAATTGACGAAGCGCCCTCACCCTCGGTCATCAGAACGGTGCCTACATCGATGTTCCGGTAGATACAGGCAGACGCAATCTGAGCGATCTGATCGTCATTCAGGACGGAAAACAATTCGAGATTGCGCAAGGAATGGCCGATGGTCGGCGGTCGGACATCCCAGGGCGGCCGCCTCGAGACGGCCATCTCCTGCATGGCCGGCGAGACCGCGAGGCCGGCTTCCCGGAAAGCGCGGTCGATCTCTCGGAACAGGGATTCCTTCCCCCTGAAGCTGGCCATGTAGGTCGGATAGTTAACCCAGACCATGTACTCGTAAGGCGCTCCGGTGGCATCCGCCAGTCGCACCACGGGCGGCGGGTCCTTCATCACCAGGCGCGACCGGGACACGGCCTCCTTCAAGAGCATCACCACCAGTTGCGGATCGATTTCCGGCGTCACCTTGATCATGTACCAGGGCGCATAGATCCGGTTGGGCTCGTCGAGATTTTCGAACGTGCCCAGGGCAAGCTTGGTGTTAGGCACGACGTAAAGTGTGTTGAAGAAAGACAGAAGCCGGGTCGAGCGCCAGCCTATGTCCACGACCTCGCCGAGCTTACCGTCGTCGAGCTGGATCCAATCACCAATCTGAAAGGGCCGCTCGACGCTGATGGCAATACCGGCGAAGAGATCGGCCAGCGTGTTCTGAAGGGCGAAGCCGAGCGCCGCCGCAATCACCCCTGTCGACACCAGGACGCCGGTGACCGGATAGCCGATCTGCCACAAAAACAGCGTACCACCGAGAATGATGAGTACGGCGTAGGTCAGACCTCGGAGCAGACCCGGACTGCTGTGCTTCGTCACCTGCTCGAAATAGCCGCGCCAGAAAAACAAATCGATGGCGCGCGCGATCAGCCATGTGATGACCAGATAGAGCGAGGCAATGACGATCAGGTTTACCCGGGCGATCGCGATCGGCACCGCCTTGCCCTGGAGCGCCAGAACCAGAAGGGCGCCGATCACCAGCACCATCAAGGGCATGGTCAGCGCATCGACGATCAGGAACAGGCGCGGGTAGCGCCGGGCCGGCGGCGGATCGCCGAGCAGTCTCGAGGCAAGTCCGCAGGCGAGGATCACGAAAATCAGGGCCCAGCCGAGCCAGGTCCGATCCCCGGCGAGCCGCCAGATCAGCTCATATTCGAGGTTAAGCGCCAGATCCATGGGCGAGACCGGGCTTGCGCGTTAGGTGAAGGTGACCAGCACCGCATCCGTCGACACGGTGTCGCCCGGCTTGACCGACACCGTTTCGACCGTTCCGGACCGCTCCGCTCGAAGCACGTTTTCCATCTTCATCGCTTCGAGGACCAAGATTTCCTGGCCGGCATCGACCTGATCTCCCGTCTTCACATTGACCGATAGGATCAGCCCCGGCATAGGCGAGATCAACATCTTCGAAAGGTCAGGCGGCTCCTTGATCGGGATCCGCGACGCCAGCTCGGCTGCCCTTTGTCTTCTCACCAGAACATGGCCGGCACGGCCGCCCTCGCGGACGATGAAGCCCTCCGAGACCGGATCTGCTTGCATCGAATGGCGGGTGCCATCGAGGTTCAGCACCGAGCGGTACTGGCCCGGCCGCCAGTCGATCGAGGCCCGGTGCATCGCACCATTGATCATCAGGCAGTGACCGCCCCGATCATCGATATCGACCTCGACCTCGAAGTGCTCACCGCCGACCTCGCCGGCCCAGAACCGACCCGGCTCGGCCACGAACCCTCTGATCTGTCCAGAAATCTGCAGATCTCGGCTTACCTGGCGCAGCGCCATGCATAGACCAGCGACGGCAAAGCGAAGCTTGGTCGGGGGATCGAGTTCCGCCGGCTCGACCCGATCGCCAAATTCCTCGGCGATGAAGTTGGTCGACATGTCACCGCTGACGAACCGCGGGTGACGGACCAGAAGATTGAGAAAGTCGACATTGTTGCCGAGCCCGCGAACGGCCAGCCGATCGAGGGCATCGCCCATACGGGTCAGCGCCTGTTCGCGTCCGTCGCCGAAGCTGCAAAGCTTGGCGATCATCGGATCGTAGAACATCGACACCTCGTCGCCTTCGCCGACGCCGGTATCGATCCGGATGCCGTCCCCTTCCGGCCATTCGACGGTGACGAGGCGGCCGGTGGACGGCAGAAAGCCGCGCGCCGGATCCTCGGCATAGACCCGGGCCTCGACCGCCCAGCCCTTGAGCTCGACCTGGGATTGATCGAAGGCCAGACTCTCGCCGGCCGCGACCCGGATCATCTGCTCGACCAGATCGAGACCGGTGACCAGCTCGGTGACCGGGTGCTCCACCTGCAGCCGCGTGTTCATCTCGAGAAAATAGAAATTCTTGTCGGCATCGACGATGAACTCGACCGTGCCGGCCGAGACATAGTCCACCGCCTGGGCCAGCGCCACAGCCTGCTCGCCCATCTGCTTTCGCGTCGCACTGTCCAGAAACGGGCTCGGCGCCTCTTCGATGACCTTCTGGTGGCGGCGTTGGATGGAGCATTCACGCTCACCCAGATAGACGCAATTCCCATGGCCGTCCGCCAGCACCTGGATCTCGATATGGCGCGGCTGTTCGATGAATTTCTCGATGAACACGCGGTCGTCGCCGAACGATGACCGGGCCTCCGACTGGGCGCGTTTGAAGCCTTCCTGCAGGTTGGCTTGATCGCGGACGATGCGCATGCCTTTGCCGCCGCCGCCGGCGGACGCCTTGATCATCACGGGGAAGCCGATGTCCTGAGCGACACGCCCGGCAAGGTCCAAGTCCGCGATCGCATCGGGGTGGCCCGGCACCGTGCTGACACCGGCCTCATTGGCGATCCGCTTGGACGTGATCTTATCGCCCATGGCTTCGATCGCCGCCTTGGGCGGGCCGATAAAGGTGATGCCAGCCGCAGCCAGCGCCTCGGCGAAAGCCGGGTTTTCACTCAAGAAGCCGTAGCCCGGATGGACAGCATCGGCGCCCGAGGATTTGCAGGCGTCGACGATCTTGTCGATCAGGAGATAGCTTTCAGCGGCCGGCGGCGGTCCCAGATGCACCCGCTCGTCGGCCTCGAGGACGTGGGCCGCGTCGGCATCCGCGTCCGAATAGACGGCGACGGTGGCAATGCCCAGCCGGCGGCAGGTTTTGATCACCCGGCAGGCGATTTCGCCGCGATTGGCGATCAGAATTTTCGTGAACATCGTTCTTGCCTGATCCGAGCGGGTTCCGTCAAAGCGGAATGTTGCCGTGCTTCTTCCAGGGATTGTCGACCGATTTGTCCCGCAACCAGCGAAGCGAGCGAGCGACCCGCCGGCGGGTGCCGTGGGGCATGATCACATCGTCGATGAACCCCCGGCTGGCGGCGACGAACGGGTTGGCGAACCGCTGCCGGTATTCCTCGGTGCGGCTCTCGATCTTCTGATCATCGCCGATGTCGGCACGAAAGATGATCTCGACCGCACCCTTAGGCCCCATCACGGCGATCTCGGCCGTCGGCCAGGCGAAATTGACGTCGCCGCGCAGATGCTTTGACGACATGACGTCATAGGCGCCGCCATAGGCCTTGCGCGTGATCACCGTGACCTTCGGCACGGTCGCCTCGGCGAAGGCGTAGAGCAGCTTGGCGCCGTGCTTGATGATGCCGCCATATTCCTGGGCCGTGCCCGGAAGAAAACCAGGCACATCGACGAAGGTCAGGATCGGGACGTTGAAGGCATCGCAGAAGCGGACAAAGCGCGCGGCCTTCTTCGCGCTGGCGATATCGAGGCAGCCGGCAAGCACCATCGGCTGATTGGCGACCACGCCGATGGTCGAGCCTTCGATCCGGGCGAAGCCGGTGATGATGTTTTTGGCGTGATCCGGCTGGAGCTCGAAGAAGTCGCGCGCGTCAACGACCTTGGCGATCAGCTCCTTCATGTCGTAGGGCTGGTTGGGATTGGACGGCACCAGCTTGTCGAGCGAGAAATCGTCCCGGTCGATCGGATCTTCGGTCGGGCGGCTCGGCGGCGAGCTCAGATTGCTGGCCGGCAGGAAGTCGATGAACCGGCGAAGCTCGTGAAGCGCCTGGACGTCATTGTCGAAAGCGAGATCGGCGACACCGGACTTGGTGGTGTGGGTGCTGGCACCGCCCAATTCCTCCTGCGTGACCTCTTCCTGGGTCACGGTCCTCACCACGTCGGGACCGGTGACGAACATGTATGAGGTGTCCCGGACCATGAAGATGAAGTCGGTCATGGCCGGCGAGTAGACGGCACCGCCAGCGCAAGGTCCCATGATCATGCTGATCTGGGGGATCACGCCCGAGGCCAGGACATTGCGCAGGAACACATCGGCGTAACCGGCGAGCGAGGCGACACCCTCCTGAATGCGGGCGCCACCGGAATCATTGATCCCGATCACCGGCGCGCCGACACGCACCGCCCGGTCCATGACCTTGACGATCTTCTCGGCATGGGCCTCGGACAAGGACCCGCCGAAAACGGTGAAATCCTGGGAGAAGACGAAAACCAGCCGGCCGTTGACCGTGCCCTGGCCCGTGACCACGCCGTCCCCCGGCACCTTCTGCTCGGCCATGCCGAAATCGATGCAGCGGTGCTCGACGAACATGTCGACCTCTTCGAATGAGCCGGGGTCCAAAAGCAGCTCGATCCGTTCGCGCGCCGACAGCTTGCCGCGGGCGTGCTGGGCCTCGACCCGGCGCTGACCGCCGCCCATCCGCGCGCCGTCGCGCTTGGCATCCAAGCGGTCGATGATGTCTTGCACCGAAAACCTCCACGAAAAGACGCGATGCAAGTAGCACGGTCACAAAACCGCCGCAAACCTCACAAAAGGTGCAAGTAAGCCTCGGTCGCGGCCAGATTATCGCCAAGATTTTCAAGCCGTTCGATGGCCTCGGCATCGCTGCCCCAGCGCTCCATCTCGAAACGCTCGTCCAGGGTCGAGGCGGCGGTCAGCTCGGCCGCGTCCATATAGCCCCGTTCCAGCGCGAGCCCGAGAACGACCGAGCCGGTGAGCGTGGTCGCCGCGTGGAGGCCGGTGAGCCGCCAATCGTCCAGAGCGTCGATCAGATCGCGGGTCAGGCGGAGGGTCGATGGATCCTGAGCCACGGGCGTCACCCCGGTGACAACCGTGAAACGCAAGCCAAGCTTGGCCTGGGCCCATGCCAGAACCGGATCCCAAAGCCGGCTCTGCTTGATGACCAGGACGGTGGGTTCCGGCGCCCGGTAACAGAGCAGGTCGGTTTCGGCATAGTCGGCGATCTGCTGTGCGGCATCGTCACGGCGCTCCGGCAACAAATCGATCGCCGTGCTGGCCAGGCGGGTGACCGGCATCGTTTCCGGCTTCACCGTCTCGACCTGCGCTTGCCATTCGGCGGCTATTCGTTCGCCCAAGGCTTCGGTCGGCACCACCAGGGGATGGCCGGCAGGCGTGTTCACGGGACGATCGTCCAGGCGGATCCCATGGCCGCCCTCGGCACGGATCACACCGGCCTCGCCATAAAAGCGCTTCATGGACCGAAGAGGGCGGCTTCAAGCTCTGCCGGCCGATCGACGACCCGATCGGCACCGGCGCTTTTCAATTGATGCGCCGGATGATAGCCCCAACTCACGCCCAGGGCGTAGGCTCCAGCCGCCCGGGCCATCTCCATATCGAAGCTGGTATCGCCGACAACCGCCGTTTCACCGGGGCCACAACCCGCTTCGGCCATCGCCCGCTCGACCATCGCCGGATGGGGCTTGCTCGGGTGATTGTCGGCGGTCTGAAGCGTGATGAACCGCTCGGCAATGCCATGACGCGCCAAGACCGCATCCAGGCCTGCCCGGGATTTGCCGGTGGCGACGCCCATCAGGAGGCCCCTTGCGGCAAAATCAGCGAGCAGATCGGTGATGCCCTCGTAAAGCGGCTCGAGAAGCGTGTCGTCCTGGCGCTTGATGACGAAGGCTTCGCGATAGGCGTCGACCAAACGGCGTTGCGTTTCCTCCGCTTGATCCTGGGCGAGGCGCGCCATCGCCTGGGCCAGCGACAGGCCGACCACGGCCCGGGTTTCCGACGGGTCCGGCGGCGTCAGCCCGGTCTCGCGAAAAGCCGTTTCCATGGTCGCGCTGATCATGGCGGCACTGTCGACCAGGGTGCCGTCACAATCGAAGAGAATGAGCTTCGGCGATGGCGGTTGACGGACGCTCATGTCGCCAACGCCTGAAGGTCATGCTCGCGGCCGCCGCTTTCCTCGAAGCCCAGCCACTCGAAACAGGACTTCAGGTGCGCGGCCAGCGGTGCCTCGAGATGCATGGAGAACCCCTTGGGATGCGGAAGACGCGCCTCCCGCGCGAACAACATCAGACCTTCGGGCTGTGCGTTCAGCGGCGGTCGGTCTCCACCATACTTCATATCGCCCAGGATCGGGTGACCGATCGCGGCGCAGTGGACACGAAGCTGATGGGTCCGGCCGGTAAGCGGCCGGAGCGCCAGCCAGGTGGCGATCCGTCCGGCATGACCGACCACGTGGAACAGGGTCTTGGCCGGCTTGCCGGCGTCACTGCCCTTCATCCGCTCGCGCCCCGCCCCGCCCTGTTTCTCCAAGGCCATGTTGATCAGGCCCCGGGGTTCCTTGACCCGCCCCCGAACGATCGCCCAGTAGAGTTTCTCCACCCGCTGATGGCGGAAGGCTTCGGTCAGATGGGCGGCTGCTTCGGCGCCCCGGGCGAGGATCAACAGCCCAGCTGTGTCCCGGTCGAGCCTGTGCACCAGCCGGCAACGCTCACTGGCCAGATCGAGCGCGGGCAAGAGCCGGTCGACGTGGCGCACCGTCTTGCTTCCCCCTTGGGTGGCGAGACCGGCCGGCTTGTTGAGCGCCACCACAGTGCCGTCATCGGTAAGCACCAGGGATTTGATGAAGGCGACATCGGCGCCGCTGAGACGCTGCGGTGGCGGCGGTTTGGAACGGCCGCCGTCGTCCCGGTCGGTGGCCAGGGGCGGCACCCGGACGGTTTGGCCGGTTTCCAGCCGACTCGACGCCTCCGCCCGGCGGCCATCCACCCTTAACTGACCGGTGCGCAGAAGTTTTTGCAGATGGCCCTGGGTCAGCTTGGGAAACCGGCGCTTAAGCCACCGGTCGAGCCGGATCCCCGCTTCCCCCTCCTTGACCTCGAGATGCCTGATCGCCGTCACGACCGGCCGCTTTTGGCGCGTCGCTCGGCCCACAGTCGCAGACGATCGCCAATCGCCCGTTCGTCGCCCCGATCCAACGGCCGATAGAAGGTCTTGCGCGGCAAGCCCTCCGGGAAGTGATCCTGACCAGAAAAGCCTTCCTCCTCGTCATGGTCGTAGGCGTAGCCCTGGCTGTAGCCCAGATCCTTCATGAGAGCTGTCGGCGCGTTCAGGCTGTGGGCCCTCGGCACCAGCGAGCCGGCGTCCCGAGCCACACGCGAAGCCTCCTTGAACGCCGCGTAGAGGGCGTTCGACTTGGAGGCGCTCGCCAGATGGACGGCTGCCTGGGCCAGGGCCAATTCTCCCTCCGGACTGCCCAGCTGTTCGTACGCTTCGGCCGCGGCCCGGGCCACGACGAGCGCTTGGCCATCCGCCAAGCCGATGTCCTCCGACGCCATGCGGACCAATCGTCTGGCGATGTAGCGAGGATCCTCGCCCCCGTCCAACATCCGGCAGAGCCAGTAAAGCGCCGCGTCCGGATCCGAGGCGCGCACCGATTTGTGGAGCGCGCTGATCAGATTGAAGTGCGCGTCCTGGGCCCGGTCATAGCGGGGTCGCCTCCGCTCCAGGCGAGCGCGCATGGCCGGGACGTCCAGCGTCTCATCCAAGGCCAAGTCCGCGAGGCTCTCGATCATGTTGAGAAGAGACCGCCCGTCACCGTCGGCCAAACCCAACAGATCGTCGCGGGCGTCGGGCTCCAATGGCAGAACGCGCGCCAGCGCCTCCTCGGCCCGGCTTAAGAGACGGCCAAGGGCGTGCCGATCAAGCGCGTTCAGAACCACCACCTCGAGACGCGAGAGGAGCGCCGCGTTAAGTGCGAAGGATGGGTTTTCTGTGGTGGCGCCAATGAGCGTGACGGTGCCGTCTTCCACCCGGGCCAGGAGCTGGTCCTGTTGCGCGCGGTTGAAGCGGTGGACCTCATCGATGAACAGAACCGGCCGCTCGCCGGCACCGTGCCACCGGTCAACGGCGTCGAAGGTCTTGCGCAGATCCTGGACGCCCGAGGTTACCGCCGAAAGCGCCAGCAATCGTCCGCCCGTACCCTGCACCAGCAATCGGGCGAGCGTCGTCTTGCCGCAGCCGGGAGGTCCCCAAAGCACCAGGGAGCGAAGGCGGCCGGCCGCAACCATGCGCCCGAGCGGCCCGTCCTCGGCAAGCAGCCGTTGGTGGCCGACAACGTCGTCAAGGCTGGCGGGACGAAGACGCTCCGCCAGGGGCGCGTCCTTGGGCTTACCGGTCTGGGGGGATGGCGCGTCGGGTTGGAGTGATGCGAACAGATCGCTCATAACGACAAGGCAAGGCGAAGACGGCGGCCTTCGCGCTCGATGACCAAACGGAGGTTTCTGTCGGCGCCGGCGAGAGCGGGGCCCACATCGTCGACCCGTTTGATGGCCTGACGATTGATGGCGAGGATCAGATCACCGCGGCGGAGCCGGGCGGCCGATGCCGGGCTCAAACGCTCGACACCGACGACGATGACGCCGCGGGCGAAGGGGTCGACCCCGATCTCATCGGCAAAGGCCGGCGACAGGTTTGCGATGCGCAGTCCGGCCAGGGGTCCGTCGACGACGGAGGACGGATCCGGCTCGGGTTCGGCGGGGGCGACATCGACCTCCAGACGCGCTGTCAGGGGCTCGCCGCGGCGGACCAGGTCGACGGCAACCTCATCACCGATCGCGCGGACCGCGATCCGGTAGTTCAGTGACTGTGGATCCGTGATCTCGCGCCCGTCCAGGGCGACTACCACATCTCCCGGCTGGATACCGGCTCGATCGGCGGCGGCACCGGGATATATCGCCTGGACGACGACACCGACCGGCCGCTCGAGGCCCAAGCTTTCGGCGACGGCGGCGTCCACGCTTTGGGTCTTGAGACCCGTCCATGGTCGGCTGACGACGCCTCCGCCAGCCTCGTAGCGGGCAATGAACGCGGTCACGAAATTGGCTGGTATGGCGAAGCCGATGCCGATCGAGCCGCCGCCACCGCGGGTGAAGATCGCCGTGTTGATGCCGATGATCCGACCGTCGAGCGTGGCCAAGGCGCCGCCGGAATTGCCGGGATTGATCGCCGCATCGGTCTGCAGGAAGGAGATGTCGCTCTCGATCATCGGCGCGGAGCGGGTGGTCGCCGAAAGAATACCGGCGGTCACCGACTGGCCGATGCCGAACGGATTGCCCAGCGCCAGAACCAAATCACCAACCGCCACCTGATCGCTGTCGCCCAAGGCAACCCATGGAAGCGTCATGCCGCTCTCCTGGATCTGCAACAAAGCGATATCGGCTCGCTCGTCGGCAACCAGAAGCTCGGCCCGGTACTCACGGCGGTCAGCCAGGACGATCGTGATCTCGTCGGCATTCTCGATGACGTGATTGTTGGTCACGATCAGACCGCCGGGATCGACGATGACGCCGGAACCGAGCGCGTTCTGCTGGCGCCGGCGCTCAGGCGGCCGACGGTTGAACCGCCGGAAAAAATGCTGAAACAGCGGATCGGAGAAGAAGGGATCAGCTGCCTGCTCGCGGGTTACACTGCTAGCGGCGATGTTGACCACCGCCGGGGCCACCTTGTCGACCACCGGCGCGAAGGACAGAAGAATGTCCTGTTGGGACGCGGGGACCTGGCGGTTGATTTCTCCCGTCGCCGGCGGCCCGACGACGCCGCAGGCCGCGAGCAGGACGAGGAGGGCTAGGGGCCGGTACGCTCGCCGCACCCTCCGATCTCCATCAGGCTGCGAGTTGTTCGTCTTCGCTCGCCACGGGCCCGGAATCCTGTCCTTTGGCATCAACGTCCCGATCGACCAGTTCGATCACGGCCATGGGCGCCGCGTCACCGTACCGAAAGCCCGCCTTAAGCACCCTGATGTAGCCGCCCGGACGATCCTTGTAGCGGGGGCCCAGAACATCGATCAGTTTGGCCGCGGGCTTCTCGCACCGGGTTCGCGCAATCAACAAACGCCGGGCGTGCAAATCACCCCGTTTCCCGAGCGTGATCAGTTTTTCGACGATTGGCCGAAGCTCCTTGGCTTTCGGCAAGGTCGTCTTGATCTGCTCGTGCTTCACCAGCGACTGCGCCATGTTCGCGAACATCGCTATTCTGTGCGAACTCGAACGGTTCAGCCTGCGTCCCTGCTTGCGATGCCGCATAGTCCTTCTCCCCGCGACCCGCCGTCATGTCTGACCAACGGCCGGTCGGTCTTCACGTCAATCAAAAAGGATCTTCGACCTTGCGGGCCAGTTCCTCGATGTTCTCGGGCGGCCATCCCGGCACTTCCATACCGAGCTGAAGACCCATTTGGGTCAGCACTTCCTTGATCTCGTTCAAGGATTTGCGGCCGAAGTTGGGTGTCCGCAACATCTCTGATTCGGTCTTCTGAACGAGATCCCCAATGTAAACGATATTGTCGTTCTTGAGGCAGTTCGCGGACCGAACGGAAAGCTCGAGCTCATCGACCTTGCGCAACAGATGCGGATTGAAGGGCAACTCAGGCTTGCGCTCGGCGGCCATGTCCGCCTTGGGCTCGTCGAAATTGATGAACAGCTGAAGCTGATCCTGAATGATCCGAGCGGCGAGCGCCACAGCATCGTCAGGCGTCACCGAGCCGTCGGTTTCGACCTCAAGGATGAGCTTGTCGTAGTCGGTCTGCTGGCCGACGCGGGCGTTCTCGACCCGGTAGGCGACCCGGCGCACGGGGCTGTAGATGGCGTCCACGGCAACAAGGCCGATCGGTGCATCCTCCGCCTTGAGTTGAGCCGCCGAGACGTAGCCCTTACCGTTGGAGACCGTCAGCTCCATGCTGATCGAGCCACCTTCGTCGACATGACAGATGACGTGGTCCGGATCCATGATCTCGATGTCATGGCCGGCCTCGATCATGCCGGCGGTAACGATTGCCGGCCCTTCGGCCTTGAGATACATCCGCTTCGCGGTGTCGCTGTGGAGTTTCAGCGCCAGCGCCTTGAGATTGAGAACGATGTCTGTGACGTCCTCGCGAACGCCCGGAATGCTCGAGAACTCGTGGAGAACGCTGTCGATCTGAACCGACGTGATCGCCGAGCCCTGAAGCGAGGAAAGGAGCACCCGACGCAACGAATTGCCGAGCGTGACGCCGAACCCCCGCTCAAGCGGCTCGACAACGATCCGTGCTTGCCGATCGGGCCGGCGTCCCGGCTCAACGTCGAGCTTTTGCGGTTTGATCAGTTCCTGCCAATTCTTCTGCAGAACGTGTCCGTCTCGCATGTGCGATAACCCAGATGTTGGGAGGCGGCACCGCCCATGGGCGCCGGCTCGGAGTTAGACGCGGCGGCGTTTGCGCGCGCGACAGCCATTGTGAGGGATCGGCGTAACGTCCCTGATCGAGGTGATCTGAAAGCCGATCGCTTGGAGGGCCCTAAGCGCCGACTCTCGGCCAGAACCGGGCCCCTTGATCTCGACTTCCAAGACTTTCATGCCGTGATCCTGCGCCTTGCGGCCGGCCTCCTCGGCGGCGACCTGGGCGGCGAACGGGGTCGATTTGCGCGCCCCCTTGAAGCCCTGGGCGCCGGCCGACGACCAGGCGATGGCATTGCCCTGGGCGTCGGTAATCATGATCTTGGTGTTGTTGAACGTCGCGCTGACGTGAGCCACGCCGGAGCTGATGTTCTTACGCTCGCGGCGGCGAACGCGGGTGCCGGTATCCTTAGCCATGAAAACTCTTACTTCGCTTTCTTCTTGCCGGCGATCGGCTTGGCCGGTCCCTTACGGGTCCGCGCATTGGTGTGGGTTCGTTGGCCGTGAACCGGCAGGTTCTTGCGATGGCGCAAGCCCTTGTAGCAGCCGAGATCCATCAACCGCTTGATATTCATGGCGACCTCGCGACGAAGATCACCTTCGACCTTGTGGTCCTGGTCGATCTTCTCACGAATCTTCAGCACATCCGCATCCGAGAGCGTGTTGACCCGCTGCTCGAAGGGAATGCCGATCTCGTTCAAAAGCTTGGCCGAAGTCGTCTGACCAACACCATAAATGTAAGTCAAAGCGATCCCGACCGGCTTGTCCGTTGGGATGTTAACGCCGGCTATACGCGCCACCGATGGTTCTCCTTTGAACGCGTGCAGCGCGGATAATCGACCGCGCTTGGAAACCCGTCTGCCAACTGACATCGCCAGCCCGACAACACGCGGAGCGGAGGCTTCTCCACTCAAGCGGGCGAAGTATAGAGACGGACGATAGGCTGTCAACGCCGGCTAGCTGGCTTGCTCCAAGTTAGCGAATATAGACTTGCTGACCTCGTCGATCGAGGCCTGGCCGTCGATTTCCATCAAAACCCCCTTCGACGCATAGTAGGGCAGCACGGGCGCGGTCTGCTCGTGATAGACGGCGAGACGATTGGTCAGGGTTTCGACACTGTCGTCGCTGCGACTGCCGCCCGTCTCGGCAATGCGCTTTTTGATCCGGTCAACGAGCACGCCGTCGGGCACCTTGATTTGGACCACCCGGTCGACCTGCTTGCCCTTCTCCTTGAGCATCTGATCGAGGTGCTCGGCATGCCCCAAAGTCCGGGGAAATCCGTCCAGGATGAAACCATTGGCACAGTCGGGCTGGTCGATGCGCTCGGCGACCACGCCGCAGATCACGTCGTCGGGCACCAAGTCGCCCCGGTCCATGATCACCTTGGCCTCCCGGCCCAAATCCGTGTCCGCCGCGACCGCCGCCCGCAACATGTCGCCGGTTGACAAGTGCGCAATACCGTAGCGGTCCCTCAGCACCTCGGCCTGAGTCCCTATTCCGGCTCCGGGCGGCCCGAACAAAACGATATTAACTCAACGCCTCCCCTAGAGCCGGGCTTTCTTGATGAGCCCTTCATACTGGTGCGCGAACAGGTGGGATTGGACCTGGGCGACCGTGTCCATCGTCACGGAAACCACGATCAGGAGGCTGGTGCCGCCAAAATAGAACGGCACAGCGTATTGGGAGATCAGGATCTCCGGCATGATACAGACCGCGGCCAGATAGGCGGCACCGACACAGGTCAGGCGGGTGAGCAGATAATCAAGATACTCAGCCGTCCGCTGACCGGGCCGGTAGCCCGGAATAAAGCCGCCGTGCTTCTTCAAATTCTCGGCCGTCTCCTGCGGATTGAACACGATCGAGGTGTAGAAGAAGGCGAAGAACACGATCAAACCGACATAGATCAACAAGAACAAGGGCGCGCCGCGGCCCAGCCAGGCGCTCACGAGATTGAGCCATTCCGGCCCTTGGCCGCCGCTGAACGAAGCCATCGTCGCCGGCAGCAAGAGCAGCGAGCTGGCGAAGATCGGCGGGATCACGCCCGCGCTGTTGAGCTTCAGCGGCAGATGGGAGCTCTCGCCGCCGAACATCCGGTTGCCGCGCTGCTGCTTGGGATACTGGACTGGCACTCGCCGCTGGGCCCGCTCCATGAAGACGATAAAGCCGATGACCAAGACTGACATCACCAGGAGAAAGGCGATGAACAAGGGCGAGATCGCCCCGGTCCGACCCAGTTCCAGGGTGCTGGCAAGCGCGCTCGGCAATTGCGCGATGATGCCGGTGAAGATGATCAGCGAGATGCCGTTACCGATACCGCGGGCGGTGATCTGCTCGCCCAGCCACATCAAGAACAAGGTGCCGCCGACGATGGTGATCACCGTCGTCGCCCGAAAGAACCACCCCGGATCGATCACGGCGCTACCGGACTGGCCGGTCATCGCTTCCAGCCCGACCGAAAGCCCGTAGGCCTGGAACGCCGCGAGCACGACCGTCAGATAGCGGGTGTACTGATTGATCTGCTTGCGGCCGGTTTCGCCCTCTTTCTTGAGCTGCTCGATGGTCGGCGAGACCGCGGTCATCAGCTGCATGATGATCGAGGCCGAAATATAGGGCAGGATGCCGAGCGCAAAGATCGACATCCGCTCCAGAGCACCGCCGGCGAACATGTTGAACATGCCCATGATGCCGCCGGCCTGCTGGGCAAAGATCTCGGCCATGATCTGCGGATCGACGCCGGGCAACGGAATATAGGTGCCGAGCCGGTAAACGATCAGCGCACCCAGCGCGAACAGGATGCGCTGCTTGAGTTCGGTCGCCCTGCTGAAAGCCTGCCAATTGATGTTCGCAGCGAACTGTTCTGCGACCGAAGCCATATGTTTACTCCGGGGCGCCCTCGCCCGTCTCGCTCTGCGTTTCGGTGGCCGCCTCGGCTTCCGCTGTCGGTTCGTTCAATTGAACGCTGCCGCCGGCTGCATTGACAGCCTCCACCGCCTTCGGTGAAGCCTTGTCGACCTGAAGCGTTAGTTTGGCCCTGAGGTCGCCCCGCGCAAGCAGCTTGATCGGCTCGCCGGCCTGCCGGACGAGACCTGCTGCCACCAGCGCCGCCGCATCCAGCGTCGCGTTCTTTTCGAATTTGCCGGCATCGGCAGCGGCCTGCAACCGATCCAGGTTCAGAAGCTGATATTCGGTCTTGAATTTGTGATTGTTGAAGCCGCGTTTCGGCAGACGCCGATAGATCGGCATCTGACCGCCTTCGAAGATGACGTTACCGCCGCCACTCCTCGATTTCTGACCCTTGTGACCTTTGCCGCAGGTCTTGCCCTTGCCGGAGCCGATGCCCCGTCCGACCCGTTTCGCGACCTTGCGCGCGCCGGGCTTGTCGGTGAGTTCGTTCAATTTCATCGATCTAAGCTTTCTCGCTCGCCGCGGCTTCTGAAACCTTGACCAGGTGGTGAACCTTGGCGATTCGCCCCCGCACTTCGGGGCAGTCCTTCCAAACCTTTCTTCGCCCGATCTTGTTGAGGCCGAGGCTGATCAGCACCTGCCGCTGATAGCCGGGCCGGCCGATAGGGCTGCCGATCTGGGTGATTTCGAGCACTTTGTCCGCCATGGCTTAAACCGCCGCCGGTGCCGCTTCGGCGCCGCCACCCTCACGCCTGCGGGTGATGTCCGCCACCTTCTTGCCGCGCTTGCTGGCGATCGCCTTGGGCGACATGACGTTGGTGAGCGCATCGAAGGTCGCCTTGACCATGTTGTGCGGGTTGGACGTGCCGATCGATTTCGCCACCACGTCCTGCACGCCCAAGGCCTCGAAGACCGCGCGCATCGGTCCGCCGGCAATCACCCCGGTTCCCGGTGGTGCCGTCCTGAGGACCACGCGCCCCGCGCCGAAATGGCCGACAATGTCGTGATGCAGCGTGCGGCCCTGCATCAACGGTACCCGGATCATCGTCCGTTTCGCCTGTTCGGTCGCCTTGCGGACCGCCTCCGGCACCTCCCGGGCCTTGCCCGTGCCAAAGCCGACCCGGCCCTTGCCGTCACCGACCACGCCCAGGGCCGAAAAACCGAACCGGCGGCCACCCTAGACGACCTTGGCGACACGGTTGATGCCAACGAGCTTGTCGACGAGCTCATCACCGCCCCGATCGTCGCCGCCGCGACCGCGACCCCGGCCGTCCCGGCGATCGCCACCGCCGCGACCCTGTCTTTGTCCATTGCTCATATGCTCAACCCCGCTTCGCGAGCCCCCTCGGCGACCGCGCGAACCCGGCCGTGATAACGATAGCCGCCGCGATCGAACACCGCGTCCTTGATCCCGGCTTCGATTGCCCGCTTGGCAACCAACTCACCAACCTGTTTCGCCGCCGCCATGTCGCTGCTGGCGGCGAGCTCGCCCTTGAGCTCCTTGTCCAAGGTCGACGCGGCGGCAAGCGTGCGTCCATTCTGATCGTCGATCAGCTGAACGTAGATGTGCTTGCTCGAGCGAAAGACAGACAGCCGCGGCCGGCCACCGCCACGCTTCCTCAGCGCCGCGCGGGTGCGCCGTTGACGCCGCTCGAATTTTACCTTCGGCAACACCATGGCTACTTCTTCTTACCTTCTTTGCGCAGGATCCGCTCCTCCGCATACTTGATGCCCTTGCCCTTATAGGGCTCGGGTGGGCGGAAACCTCGGATTTCGGCGGCGATCTGGCCGACCCGCTGGCGGTCGGCGCCGGTGATCGTCACCGCGGTAGGCGTTTCGCACTTAACCTCGAAGTCGTCGGGGATCGCGAACTTGATATCGTGGCTGAAACCGAGCTGCAGGTTTAGGATCTTGCCGTCCAGATTGGCCCGATAGCCGACGCCGCTGATTTCAAGCTTGCGGGTGAACCCGTTGGTCACGCCTTCGACCATGTTCGACAGGAGCGAGCGAGACAAGCCCCACATCGACCGTGCACGGCGCTCTTCGTCACGAGGCTTGACCGTGATCTGGCCGTCACCATGCTCCAGCTCGACCTCGGATGGAAACATTTGCTGCAGTTGACCGAGCTTGCCTTTAACCGAAACGGTCTGGGCATCGATCGATACCTCGACCCCGCTCGGAATCGGCACGGGATGTTTTCCGATACGCGACATCTGGCTTTACCTCAAAACACCGTGCATAGAACTTCGCCGCCCACATGGGCCTCGCGCGCTTCGGAATCGGACATGACACCGCGCGGCGTCGATAAAATCGCGATGCCGAGGCCGTTATAGACCTTGGGCAAGTCCTTGACGCCCGCATAGACCCGGCGGCCCGGCTTCGAGACGCGTCGCAATTCCCGAATGACGGGCTGACCGTTCTGATACTTCAGCTCGATCGCTAGCTCGCGCTTGCCGGCAGCCATTTCGTCAGCCTCGTAGCCACGGATGTAGCCCTCGCGCTTCAGCACGTCGAGCACATTGGCCCGAAGATTGGACGCCGGAGAATTAATCCGGCCTTTGCGCGCCATCTGCCCGTTGCGGATGCGGGGCAACATGTCGCCGAGCGGATCACTCATCGCCATCGATGTGTCTCCTACCAGCTTGCCTTGAGAGCACCGGGGATCAGGCCGCGACTGGCCAGCTCCCGAAGCGCGATCCGCGACAGGCCGAATTTGCGATAATACGCGCGAGGCCGGCCGGTCAGAACGCAGCGATTGCGGATGCGCACCTTCGAGCCGTCCCGGGGCAGCGCCGCCAGACGGAGCACCGCATCAAACCGGTCCTCCGGATCGAGATCCTTATCGCGAATCAGAGACTTCAGCTCTTTGCGCTTCTCCGCCTGCTGCTTCACCGTCTGGCGACGCCGCTTGTTTTTCTCGATCGAACTTTTCTTCGCCATCAGTTCTCTCCGGTGCGCTCAGGACGCAAACGGCATGTTGAAACCAGCCAGCAAATGCTTGGCCTCGTCATTGGTCTTGGCCGTCGTACAAAAGATGACGTCCATGCCCCGGACCTCATCGATCTCGTCGTAGTTGATCTCGGGAAAGACCAACTGCTCCTTTAGGCCGAGGGCGTAGTTGCCTCGGCCATCGAAGGCCTTCGGATTGACGCCCCGGAAGTCCCGGATACGGGGCATCGCCACATTGATCAGCCGGTCGAGAAACTCGTACATCCGATCGCGCCGCAGCGTGACCTTGGCGCCGATCGGCATGCCCTCGCGCAGCTTGAAGTTGGCCACCGACTTCCGGGCCCGGATCAGTTGCGGTTTCTGGCCGGCGATTTTGGTGAGCTCGACAAAGGCCTGGTCCAGCTTCTTTCGATCGGCCACCGCCTTACCGACCGCCATGTTGATGACGATCTTGTCGAGCTTCGGTACCTGCATCGGATTCTTGTAACCGAAGGCCTCCTGCAGGCTCGGTCGAACCGTCTCCTGATAATGGTCTTTCAGCCGTGCCATCGCCTTATCCGTCAATCACTTCGCCCGAGCGGCGCGCCACCCGCACCTTGCGTCCGTCCTCAAGGGTCTTGTAACCCACCCGGGTCGGCCGATCCGAAGCGGGGTCGAGGAGCGCCACGTTCGAAACGTGGATCGGCGCCTCCTTTGTCGTGATCCCGCCGGTGCCACGGGCACTCGGCTTCTCGTGCCGTTTCGCCATATGCACGCCCTGGACGATTACCCGCGCCTCTTTCGGCATCACCTTCAGGATCTCACCCTGCTTGCCCTTGTCCCGGCCGCTGAGCACAACCACCCGATCGCCTTTTTTCACCTTCAGCTTGGTGGGACCTGCGGCGACAGGCTTGCGCGCAGCCATCACAGAACCTCCGGCGCGAGAGAAATGATCTTCATGAACCGCCGGGCCCGCAATTCGCGCGTGACGGGGCCGAAGATCCGGGTGCCGATGGGCTCACCGGCCTGGTTGATCAGCACCGCCGCGTTGCGGTCGAACCGGATCGCGGTGCCGTCCGGCCGGTGGATCTCCTTGGCGGTACGCACGATGACCGCTTTGTGGACATCGCCCTTCTTCACGCGCCCCCGGGGGATCGCTTCCTTTACCGCGACGACGATGATGTCGCCGATCGACGCCCAGCGCCGGCGGGAGCCGCCGAGCACACGAATGCACTGCACCCGTCGGGCGCCGGAATTGTCGGCCACATCCAGATTGCTCTCGGCCTGGATCATGAGCCTGCTCCGGTGACGATCTCAGCGTCGACCAGAACCTCCCAACACTTGGTCTTGGAAATCGGCCGGCACTCGCGGATGCGCACCACCTCGCCCGTGCGCACCTGATTGGTCTCGTCGTGGGCGTGATACTTCTTCGACTGCTTGATATACTTTTTGTAGAGCGGGTGAATGAACCGGCGCTCGACCTTGACCACCACGGTCTTGTCGCCCTTATCACTCACCACCGTGCCCTGGAGCACACGCCTAGGCATTGGCCACTCCTTCACCGGCGCCGAGCTGGGTCAAGACGGTCTTGATCCGAGCGATGTCACGCCTGACTTCACGAACCCGCGCCGTGTTCTCCAATTGGCCCGTGGCCGATTGGAAACGCAGGTTGAACTGTTCCTTCTTCAGGTCGAGCAGCATGTCGCCCAGCTCGTCCTTATTCTTGCCCTTGAGCTCAACCGCCTTCATCAAGCCGCCTCCTGGCCGACCCGCTGGACGAAACGGGTATGGACCGGAAGCTTCGCTGATGCCCGGCGCATCGCCTCTTCGGCCAGATCTGGGGCGACGCCATCGATCTCGAACATCACGCGGCCGGGCTTGACCACGGCGACCCAGAACTCCACCGAGCCCTTGCCCTTGCCCATCCGGACCTCGGCCGGCTTCTCGGAAACAGGCTTGTCCGGGAAGATCCGGATCCAGACACGGCCGGCCCGCTTAAGGTGCCGGGTGATCGCCCGCCGGGCGGCTTCGATCTGCCGGGCGGTGATCCGGCCGGGCGAGGTCGCTTTCATGCCGTAGGCGCCGAAATTGAGTGCGGCGCCGCCTTTCGCCAGGCCCTTGATCCGCCCCTTATGCGCTTTGCGGAACTTGGTCCGCTTCGGTTGCATCATCGCTCAAATCCTCACCCGGACCGCTGCGTCAGGCCTTCGCTCGCCTTGCGATCATAGGCCATCGGGTCGTGTTCCATGATCTCGCCCTTGAACACCCAGACCTTGATGCCGCAGGTGCCATAGGGCGTTTTCGCCGTCGCCTGGCCGAAATCGATGTTGGCTCGAAGCGTGTGTAGCGGCACCCGGCCCTCGCGGTACCATTCCGTTCGGGCGATCTCAGCGCCGCCAAGACGGCCGCCGCAGACCACGCGGATGCCGCCGGCGCCGAGACGCATGGCCGACTGGACGGCCCGCTTCATGGCACGGCGAAAGGTCACGCGCCGCTGCAGCTGCTGGGCGATGTTCTCGGCGATCAGCTTGGCATCAAGCTCCGGCTTTCTGATCTCGACGATGTTGAGATGAACTTCGCCCGTGCACAGCGCCGACAATTCCCGGCGCAGCTTTTCGATGTCCTGGCCCTTCTTGCCGATGACTACGCCCGGACGCGCCGTGTGGATGGCGATCCGCGCTTTCCTCGCCGGCCGTTCGATGACGATCCGGGAGACGCCGGCCTGGGACAAGCGCTCCTCGAGGAATTTGCGGATCTTGAGATCCTCTTCCAGGAGGTCGGCATAATTGTTGTCACCGTACCAGCGGGAATCCCAGGTCCGGTTGACGCCGACCCGCATCCCGATCGGATTGACTTTCTGGCCCATCAGGCGGCCTCCTCGGCTTGCCGAACGACGATCCGCAGCCGGCTGAAAAACTTCTGAATTTTGCCGGCGCGGCCACGGGCGCGAGGCCGGAAACGCTTCATCACCAAACGCTTGCCGACACTCGCCTCGGCCACGACCAACTCGTCCACATCGAGCCCGTGATTGTTCTCGGCATTGGCCACCGCAGACTGCAGCGTTTTCTTCACCTCATGGGCGATGCGCTTCTTCGAGAAGGTCAGCGTCGACAAAGCGTAATCCACCGGTTTGCCGCGGATCAGCCCCGCAACCATGTCCAGCTTTTGCGGACTGGTGCGAACGAACGTGTTGATCGCCTGGGCCTCGGTCTCGCCGAGCCGACGCTCCTGCTTCGCCTTGCCCATCGCTACTTCCTCTTCGCCTTCTTGTCGGCGCCGTGACCGTAATAGGTGCGGGTCGGCGCGAACTCTCCCAGCTTGTGACCGACCATGTTCTCGGTCACGTAGACCGGCACGAACTTCTTGCCGTTGTAGACGGCGAAGGTCAGGCCGACGAAGTCAGGCAGAATGGTCGAGCGCCGCGACCAGGTCTTGATGATGGTGTTCTTGCTGGCATTACGAGCCTCCTCGGCCTTGTCCAGCAGATAGCCATCGACGAACGGACCTTTCCAAAGGGAACGGGACATCAGCTCAGCCCCTTCTCTTCTTCGCCTGGTGGCGAGAACGCATGATCATGGCGTCGGTCCGCTTGTTCGACCGGGTTCTGCGGCCCTTGGTCGGTTTACCCCAGGGGGTGACCGGGTGGCGGCCACCGGAGGTCCGCCCCTCACCACCGCCATGGGGATGGTCGACCGGGTTCATGGCGACGCCGCGCACGCTCGGCCGCCGGCCAAGCCACCGCTTGCGCCCCGCCTTGCCCAGCTTGATGTTCTGGTGATCGGCGTTGGAGACGGCACCGATCGAGGCGATGCACTGGGAGTGGATGCGTCGGATCTCGCCCGACATCAACCGAACTTGACTGTAGTCGCCGTCGCGGCCAACCAATTGGGCATAGGCTCCCGCTGACCTTGCCAACTGGCCGCCCTTACCCGGCTTCAGCTCGACATTGTGCAGGATCGTGCCGATCGGAATATTGCCGATGGGTGCGGCGTTCCCGGGCTTCACGTCGACCCGCCGGTCAGCGATCACCCGGTCACCGGTCTGCAGCCGTTGGGGCGCCAGAATGTAAGCCTTCTCACCATCTTCGTAGGCGACCAGCGCGATGAATGCGGTCCTGTTCGGATCATATTCCAGCCGCTCGATGGTGCCGGCCACGCCCCACTTGGTCCGCTTGAAGTCGACCATCCGGTAGCGCCGCTTGTGGCCGCCGCCCCGATGCCAAACGGTGGTCCGGCCGGTATTGTTACGGCCGCCTTTCTTGGTCAGCCCCTCGGTCAAAGCCTTGATCGGCTTGCCCTTCCAAAGGGCGCCTCGGTCCACCGTCACCAATTGGCGCCGGCCCGGCGAGGTCGCCTTGTAGGTCTTGAGCGCCATGGCCTCAGATCCCCGTCGTCACATCGATATTGTGGCCCTCTTCCAGGGTCACGATCGCTTTTTTCACATCCTTCCGCTTGCCGAGTTGGCCACGGAACCGCTTGGTCTTGCCGTTCTGATTGAGGGTATTGACCTTCTTCACCTTGACCCCGAACAGCGCTTCGATCGCGGTTCGGATCTCCGGCTTGGTCGCCTCGTTCCGGACCCGGAAGGTCACCTGGTTGTGCTCGCCGCCGAGGGTCGATTTCTCGGTGATCACCGGCGACAGGATGATGTCGTAGTCGCGCTCGGTGGTCATTTCAGCCGCTCCTGAAGATGCTCCAGCGTGCTCTTGGACAAGACCAGGGCATCCCGGCGCAGGATATCGTAGACGTTGATCGCGGCATCGCTGACCACATCCACCTTCGGGATGTTGCGGGCCGCCAGATCGAAATTCTTGTCGACCTCGGCGCCGGCGACCACGAACGCGGACGCCATGTCCAACGCCTTCAGCCGCGCGGCCAGAGGCTTGGTCTTGGGCTCAGCCAACTGGGCTTCGTCCAGAACGTAGAGCTGGCCAGCCTTGGCCTTGGCCGCAAGCGCATGGCGAAGGGCCAGCTTCCTCACCTTTTTCGGCAAGTCGATGGCATGATCGCGCGGTGTCGGCCCGAACGCCCGGCCGCCGCCCCGGAAGATGTTGGTCCGGGCCGAGCCGTGCCGCGCCCGGCCGGTGCCCTTCTGCTTAAACATCTTGGCACCAGTACGTGCGATCTCGGACCGGCTCTTCACCTTGTGGGTGCCAGCACGTCGCTTCGCCAGTTGGTAGACGACCATTCGCTGGAGGATGTCGGCACGGGGTTCGATACCGAAAATGCCGTCGTCCACGTCCATTTCCGACGCGCTCTCGTCCTTGAGGCTGATGACCGGAACACGCATGATCAGGCCTCCGCCTCCTCGACGACAACCGCTTCAACACCGATCAGGCCGGCCGGATAGGGAGCCTCGGCGGGTCGCGCCTTTTTCACCGCGTCGCGAACCCTGACGACCGCCCCTTTTGGCCCGGGAACCGCGCCGCGGATCAGCAGCAAACCCTTGTCCGGATCGACGCCGGCAACCTCGAGATTGTGGGTGGTCACCTGCTCGTGGCCCATATGGCCCGCCATCTTCTTGCCCTTAAATACACGGCCCGGATCCTGGCACTGGCCGGTCGAACCATGGGCGCGGTGCGAGATCGAGACACCGTGACTGGCGCGAAGGCCCGCAAAGCCGTGGCGCTTCATGGCGCCAGCGAAACCTTTACCGACGCTGGTGGCGATCACGTCGACATGCTGACCGGCGACGAAATGAGCGGCGGAAAGCTTGGCCCCGACGTCGAGAACCGCATCCTCGGCGACCCTGAATTCGCCCAGATACTTCTTCGGCTCGACCTTGGCCTTGGCGAAATGCCCACGCATGGCCTTGCCGACCCGCTTGGTCTTGGCGACGCCAGCACCGAGCTGCAGGGCGACATAGCCGTCCTTGTCGGCCGAGCGAACGGCAACCACCTCGCAGCCTTCCACCTGGAGGACTGTCACCGGCACGTGACTGCCATCGACGCCGAAAATCCGCGTCATGCCCATCTTGCGCGCCAAAAGGCCGGTTCGCATGACCAGGTCTCCTAAAGCTTGATCTCGACGTCGACGCCGGCGGCCAGGTCGAGCTTCATAAGCGCGTCCACGGTCTGGGGCGTCGGGTCGACGATGTCCAAAAGCCGCTTGTGCGTGCGGATCTCGAACTGTTCGCGGCTCTTCTTGTCGATATGCGGTGAGCGCAGCACGGTGAAGCGCTCCATGCGCGTCGGTAGTGGGATCGGTCCCCGCACCTGGGCGCCGGTTCGTTTGGCCGTGCTGACGATCTCACGCGCCGATTGATCGAGCACGCGGTGATCGAAGGCCTTGAGCCGAATGCGTATGTTCTGCGTGTCCATCAATCAGCGTCCAGTGTCTCTCCGGCCTCGGGCGATTATTCGACGATTTCTGTGACGATGCCGGCGCCGACGGTGCGGCCGCCTTCGCGGACCGCAAAGCGCAGGCCCTTCTCCATCGCAATCGGCGCGATCAGCTCAACATCCATCGTCACATTGTCCCCAGGCATCACCATCTCC
>JBHJGP010000025.1:0-211153 GCA_050331695.1 Geminicoccaceae bacterium | reverse complement strand
CAGCGATATTGGTACAGGCGACCATGAACGAAACGATAAGATTGCCCGGTGGTTGTAGACCCAAATCCCCGGTCTGGGCCGGTCGGATGTGTTTGTCGCTTCCGACCAGAAACTGAACCACCCCCAGCTCGAGCCCCTGGCCTTACCGGAAGGATGCGCGCCAGATCGCTACTTCATCTATGCCAAAAGCGACTGAACCCTTGCTGTTCGGCCATCATCGCCAGCGCAATCGCGCTTCTCGAAAGATCTCGGCGGACGTGCGGGCGATGTGTCCATGACGGCTCAAGACGCATCTGTCGTGGACAGGTTTGAGGTACGATTTTGGGGGGTGCGGGGAACTGTACCGACGGCCAATCCGGAGACCATGCGTTACGGCGGTAACACGTCTTGCGTGGAGGTTCGCTGCGGGTCAAAGCGGCTCATCTTCGATCTCGGGACGGGCAGCAGAGAGCTGGGTCTGCAACTGCTGAAGAACGGATCCTCCGAAGCGCACATCTTTCTGACCCACACTCATCTGGATCACATCAACGGCTTTCCTTTTTTCAAACCCGCCTACTATTCGGCCAATCGTTTCGAGCTGTGGAACGGCCATCTGAGGCGTCAAGGCTGGACCCTTGAGGCCGTACTGTCGACGATCATGCAAAAACCGCTTTTTCCGGTGCCACTCAACGTCATGCATGCGGCCATCGCGTTTCATGATTTCGACGCGGGCGAAGAGTTGACGCCGTTCGACGATATTCGGCTGAGAACCGCGAAACTGAACCATCCGGGCGGTGCTACCGGCTACCGGATAGACTATCGCGGTCGGTCCTTTGCCTTCGTCACCGACACCGAACATGTTCCCGGCAAACCAGACCGGAATATCCTGGCGCTGATTGATGGCTGTGACGTGGTCGTCTACGATTCCACCTACACGGACGCCATGTTCGAGCGTTACGAGGGATGGGGTCACTCGACCTGGCAAGAGGGTGTCCGGCTCTGCAACGAGGCGTCGGCAAAACGTCTGGTAACGTTTCACCACGATCCCAATCACAATGATGTGGCGCTGGACGACATTGCCCGCCAGCTGGAAACCATGCGGCCCGGTTCGATCGTTGCTCGGCAGGGCATGGAACTGACGTTGTGATCAGCCTTTCAGTCAGTGTCTGAGCCAAGGCGGCTTCTTCGGGCGGCTCAAGCTTTCGCAACGGTCATGGGCTGGAAACGGCGGGCCTTCGTTCTGCCGCACCGCTATGCTGAAACCGTCCAGCCCGTAAGCTACCCTGATATCACCCCCCTGCTCGAAGCCGCTTTGCCGTCTATGCGCCGGCAGTTAGACGTTGTTGGTCAGTTTGCCTCGGATCTGGAAAAGCTCGCAGGTCCGCCCCCAGCGCCGCGCTGGAACCAGGATTGGTTTGCGCGATTGGATGCTGCGGTTGCCTACAGCCTTATCAGGCAAGAAAGACCCGGCCGGATTCTGGAAATCGGCTCCGGTCACTCCACACGATTTATCGCCAGAGCCATAGCGGACGGGGCGCTGGCGACCCACCATATGGCGATCGACCCGAAGCCCCGTGCGTCGCTGGACGGGCTCCCGGTGACCTGGCACCGGTGCCCGTTGCAGGACATGGCCCCGAAGGCCCTGCCCGATCTCGCCGAAGGCGATGTGCTTTTCGTGGACTCAAGCCATCTTTTCGTGCCGGGCTCGGATGTCGACATCATCTTCGGCCAACTGATCGGCCGCTTTCCGGCCGGTGTTTTAGTCCATGTGCACGACGTTTTTCTGCCTGATTCCTATCCGGCAGACTGGAGCTGGCGCGGCTATAATGAGCAGTCGCTCGTGGCCATGCTCCTTACGTCCCGAGCCGAACCGGTATTCGCGAGCCACTGGATCGTCACCCGACACGGGCACGAATTGGCTAGCTCAATCGTTGATCGCCTGCCGCTCGTGACCGGTGCCAGGGAAACCAGCTTTTGGCTACGCCTGACCTGAGCGGTTTGGCGTCGCCGGGAGTCTGGACGAGACCCCCAGCGACACCCGGCCTTGGACTATGGCTCGATCCAGAAGCTGTCCATCAGATGGACGCCGAAGAACGCGCCGGGATTCCAGTTGTACATCGCCTCATTCGGCAGATTTCGGAGCGCCTCATGGGCGGCGATCGGCTGTAAGATGCCGGACACGGTTCCAATCGTGTAGACCTGATCGGCATAGATCTGGAGCATCTCGTCCCAGATCTTCTGACGTTCGTCTCGACTGTCAGCGACACGCCATTTGTCGAATAATTCGAAAAGTTGAACGGCGTGCTCCATGTCCGGCGCTTCGCCCGCCTGACCACGGGTTTCGTAATACTGTCCCCATTTCGGCCATTGATATTGGACCTGGTTGGTGGGCGCGTAGTTTTCAGGACTCATTTCCGCCGAAGGGATCCCATTGTCGTGGCCGTAGGAGATGGTCATCAGGGTCGCGCCGGAGAATATGCGGTCCCTCAGCGTCTCCAACTGAGATGGCTTGGTGTGGATCTTCACGCCTATCTCGCGCCACTGGTCGGAAATCAACTCCAGAACGTCAGACTCCTCGGTCTCTTCGCCGGCCGTCTCAACCACGAATTCGACCGGCCGGCCGTCCGCCATCAGCCGGATGCCTTCACCGTTCTTCTGAGTCAGGCCGATCTCGTCCAACAGGGCGTTCGCCTTCTCCGGATCATGCTGGGTGTAGGCCGTTCCAACGGCCTCCGTATAAAGCGGGCTCGACGGCAGGACCGTGTTGTTCGCAGCCCGGGCGAGGCCAAAGTAAAGGAACTGATTGATCGACTGGCGGTCGATACCGAGCGACAAGGCCCGGCGGAAACGCACATCACGAAACAGCTCGCGCCAGCTGTCGTCACTGGCATTGAGGTTGGGAAAGAGCGCCAGATGAGCGGCGCGGCCGGGCTCCCAAAGATGGGTGTCGAGGCCCGAGCGCTGCTCGCTCTCCTTGAGGAAGGTGACGTCCTTGAAGTGGAGCCCCCGGCTCTGGAGATCGGTTTCGCCGGCGCCGGTCTTGACCGGAATCAGCTTGCTGTCGACCACGCTCATGATCACGCGGTCGATGTAGGGGAGCTGGACCCCGTTCTGATCGACCCGATGGAAATAGGGATTGCGCTCGGCAACGAACCGCTCGGCCGGCGGCGCGGTCACCAGATCCCAGGGTTGCAGCGTCGGCAGCTCGGCGTTGGAGATTTTGTAGGCGCGGCTTTTCCGTCCGAACAGTTGAGCCCAGTCCCGGGCGCTTTCCGCCTCGACCTTCGCGGCAAGTTCTTGTGGATCCGCATGGTCCTCATGGAATAGTTTAAGGTATTGGGACGGCATGTAGATCAAGAGCGGCGCGGCGTCGGCAAGGGCTGCGAGGAAGAACGGATTAGGCTTTTCCCAGGTGTATCGGATGGTCAATTCATCGACGACTTCGACGTCCGGATATTTGCCGTCGATCGCCATTTCGATCGGCGGCCCGGTGGGCCGTAACTTCTCGTGATTGGCGACATCTTCCCAGAAGAAGCGAAAATCTTCCGTTGTGAATGGCGTGCCATCCGACCATTTGTGGCCTTCACGCAGGTGGAAAGTGAAGCGCCGCCCTTCTTCGACCTCATAACTTTCCAGAATATCGGGAACTAGCTCGAATGCCCGGTCGTAGGCGACGAGACGGGCATAGCCGTAGACCATGAGGTATTTCAGATCCTTGGCGCTGCCGACGAGGGTTCTGAGATCGCCGCCCCGCTTGCCGGGCCCGTTCAGCATCTCGACGACCCGTGGCTTCGCCGGCGGCGCTGCCTGGGCTGAGAGATCAGGCCCTAGAGCTGCAGCCAATAGGCCCAGCCCCAAGCAAACCGCGGATCCGGTTCTCAACAATCCGGCGCCTGGCAATTTCAACGTCTGTTCTTGATCATGCGGCACAGCTTTGCCCCTCTGTTGCCTCTTCGTCCCTGGTGAGAACCCAGTGATCCGGTTCAATCTCGACCATGCTCATGGGCGCGTCGTCAAAAACACAATAAGGCGACGGCCAGTTTGACGGATCCGACGAACGGTCATCCGTCAGCGCCTGAAAGTTAAGCTTCTGGTCGACATTGGGTTCCGGTACCGCCGCCAGCAGGCTCTGCGTGTACGGGTGAACGGGGTTTTCGAACAAGGTGTCGACCAAAGCCATTTCTACGATCCGTCCCCGACACATCACCGAGACACGATCAGCCACGTACCGGACCACCGCCAAATTGTGCGCAACGAAAAGATAGGTCAGACCGAGCTGAACTTGCAGGTCTTTCAGCAAATTAAGGATCTGCGCCTGTACCGACACGTCGAGCGCGGAAACCGGTTCGTCGAGCAGGAGGAATTCGGGCTGCAGGGCTAGAGCGCGGGCGATGCCGATGCGCTGGCGCTGACCGCCGGAAAAACTGTGCGGATATCGCCTCAGGTGACGGACATCGAGGCCTACGGCTGCGATCAGTTTTCTTACCCGTTGCAAGCGCGCCTCACCGTCGCCCCAGCCATGGATGATCAGAGGCTCGGCGATCAGATCGGCGACGGTCATCCGTGGGTTCAACGACGAGAAAGGGTCCTGAAAGACATACTGCGCGGTTCGGCGAAAAGCTTGCAGTGCTTGGCCTTCGAGCGCGAGAACATCGATCGGGCCACCGGCGGCATGATAGGTCACCCGGCCTTCATCGACGGTGATCGCGCGCATGATCGCCTTGCTTAGCGTGGTCTTGCCGCTGCCGCTTTCACCCACCAGAGCGAAACTCTCACCACGGTGAACGACGAAGCTGACACTATCAACCGCCTTTAAGCTTTCCGTCTTTCTCGACCACATGCCGCTTTTGCGCAGAGCGAAGGACTTTGTGAGATCTTTGACTTCGAGAAGCGGCGTCGAGGCAACGATCCCGTCATCGATGGCGCCCTCGCTCATAAGCTCGTGGGCGTCGACCTCAACTTCGCGGAGCGGCTGCAAGCGTTGGCTACGGTCCATCGTCAAAGTCGGGACAGCGTGCATGAGCGCTTGGAGGTAAGGGTGTTTCGGGTCCTGCATCAATTCCCGACAAGGCCCGCTTTCCATGACACGTCCGCGATACATTACGATTATGTGATCGGCGATGTTGGCGACGACGCCCAAATCATGGGTGATGAACAAGATCGCCATGTCCAACTCACGTTGCAGATCACGCATGAGCTGCAGGATCTGGGCCTGAACGGACACGTCGAGAGCGGTCGTCGGTTCGTCGGCAATCAGGAGTGCGGGGTGACAGATCAACGCCATGGCGATCATCGCCCGTTGTCTCAGGCCCCCAGACAGTTCGAATGGATAACTGTTGAAGGCTTTGGCCGGATTTGGAAAACCGACTTTCGCCAACATATCGATCACGGTTCGACGAACGCCCTCGTCACCGACCTCGCGATGGAGGCGCAGCGCCTCTCCGATCTGATCGCCGATCGTGTGCAAGGGCGACAGCGAACTCATCGGTTCTTGAAAGATGATCGAGATGCGGCCGCCGCGGATGGATCGGCGTTTGGGATGATCTTGCTCCAGGCTGGCGAGATCGAGCGAGCCGACCCCGCCCGCGTCGTTGAACCAGATCTCGCCGGTCTCGATACTGCCGATTTCCGGCAGGATTCCGAGGATCGCCTGGGAAACCACGCTCTTGCCGCTGCCGCTCTCACCCACCAGCGCGACCGTGCTGTTGGGCGGCACGTCAAAGCTGACGCTGCGGACAGCTTCGATCCGTCCTTCATCGGCGGCAAACGAGACCTGAAGGTCGCGCACACTCAACAACGGCGTGGTCATTCAGCCTTCCCGATCCAATCGCGGATGTTTATCCACCGGCAATTGTTTTGATGTTGCACGAGCTGAAGGGCGCGGTCGAGAGTGCTAAAGCCGTCGGGGGTGGTCACAAGATGGTGGCTCAACAGGCCGATCGGCTCGCCAGCCATGGTTGCGGCGCGATCCAACAGCGCTTTGCGGACGGTTTCGAACGGCCAGCCGCGCCCGGTGCCGCGCCAGTCGACGAGATCGACATGGGTGTCGATACGGCTGAACGATCCACGCCGGCAGCGAGCGGCGAAACCGGACCAGCCAACAAAACCGACACTTGGCAGAGCGCTCAGAACGTCGTCCCTGATCCGGTTCCACGGCGGCACCAAAATGTCCAGGAACCGGTCGCCGAAAAAATGTGCCAAGCGCGCGCGGCCGCGCCTCAAGCCTTCTATCAGCATGTCCCGTTCGGCGGCACCGCCCAGCTCGACCTTCTTTTCGTCTGGGAGCCCATGATTTTCGTGAGCGATACCATGCTGCAGAACGGTGACGCGCATATGCGCGGCTCGAATGCGCTCGACCACCCTCTCATCGACGAGATCTGGCACGACTGCCAGGGCCAGGGGAACACCGTGCGTTTCGCTGAGCTGAATCAGATGAACCAGATTGGGATGATCCTGGGCAGCATCGTCATCGCGCCACCAGAAGATCGAAGGGGCCGTCAAGGCCGCCGCTCGACGCCGTCACTGACGGCACGAACCGACGATGCGACCCCATCTGTATCGATTGACGGTACCTGGCCGATGCGTTTCCGCGCCCGATCGATCGCCGGCAAAAGGGTCTCGACGGACAAGTCCCGCTCCTGAATCACCTGCGCTACGCCTCGCTCCGCAAGCATCCCGGCCCGCCTGGTCTGTTCGTTCTCACCTGCATCGGCGTAAGGAACCAGAACCATCGGCGTCCCGGCGATCATGGTTTCGACAACCGTATTGTAGCCGGCTTGGGAGACCGACACGCCCGCTTTGGCAAGCAGGTCAATAAAGTCGGAGCGTTCCCGTTCGACCAGAAGGTTATCCGGCTTGTCGGCCGCATGCCAATCGGTCGCGCGGTTTCCGGCGACGACGTGCCAGAGAAAACGCGCACCCTCGGCTGATTTCGCCGCCTCGGTCGCAGCGGCGACCAGCCGTCCTCCGACCGCACCGCCGCCGGCGGAAACCAGGATATGATCGCTCTTGTGCGACTTCTGCGGCGCGGTTTGCGAGGAGACATAACCGGTGTAGCGCACCATATCCGCGATCATCGGGACCTGATCGAAGGTCGCGTCCAGCTTGATCCAGCGCGGATCGCCGTGGACCAGAACCTGGTCGAACCAACGCCGCAATCGCTGCACGATCTCTTCGCTTCGCCCGGGCTTCGCCTTGGCCACAAGAATGTCGCGCACCGAACAGGCGACCCAAGGCCGGTTTGGCCCATCGCGGGCATGATCCAAGAGCGCCGTCAACTCCGGTGCGAAGGCACGGCGGCCGAATGGGAACATTTCGACCACCAGGGCATGGGGCCGAAAGCGGTTCATCGTCTTCAGAAGAAGGTTCGTGCGGTTTTGCCAAAGGGCCGCCGTCGGATCGCGGCCATCGGATGTGAGAAGCCGCCAGCCGCCGTCCGGCTCCACATGGACCGGCGGAAGCTGGAGGATTTCGTCGGGGCTGGAGCGGAGCTTGCTCACGGGCCCGCCCATGACCAGACAGGTCACCCACCCAGCCCCGCCAAAACCTCCGAGAACAGCCTCGGTACGTCGTAGATGACCGCTGCCCAGGAGGTGCTGGCACCAGAAGAGGATACGTCTCTGGGTCAAGGCTCCAACGCCACCTCTTCGACAACGCTATTAAGATCACCAGCGCTATCAATGCTGAAAAGCAGCGCACGGCCAAAGCCTATGGTAGCAGGCGCCTTCGACTCCATCAGCCACCCCGTGGCCAGCGCGAGGGCCGATCGGATGACGCCTTTGTGGGTCACCCAGATCCAGTTCCGCCCTTTTGAGCGAGCGATCAAGGGTCGAAGCCGGTCCATCACGTCCCTGGGGCTTTCGCCGTCCGGGGGGCGAAAATCAAAGCCTCGCGCTTCGTTCTTCGCCATGGCCTCGGGCATCGTATTGCGCAAATCCTCGAGCCGTTCGCCTTCGAACCGCCCCCAATTCATCTCGATGAGAGCATCCTCCACGCGATAATCGCCGAAATGAGATGCCGTTTGCCGGCACCGTTTGAGTGGACTGGATAGAAGGGCCCAGTCGACCATGATCGCCGGCAAGCACCAGTTCCCGAGACGTGTTTCTCCCTCCGGGCTCAGCGGTGGATCGGCGCGCCCTTGAAGCCGGCCCTCCTGGCTCCAGCAGGTCGGTGCATGACGGATCATGAGAATACTACCCACCGTCAGCCGTTGCCCGCATCTCATGTCTTTTCCGGGCGAGGTCCAGGGCATCCGCAAGCGCCAAAGAGGCCGCCGGCAGATCGTGGACCCGAGCGACTTTGTGACGCGCCGCCCGACCCATCATTCGCCGTCGGGCCGGGTCTGCCAGCAATTCGGCAACCGCATCCGCAAACGCCGCTGGATCACCCACAGGCGCGAGCAGCCCGGTCACACCGTCATCGCTCACCTCCGGCACGCCATGGGTGGCACCGCCAACGGTTGGCAGGCCGGCGGCTGCGGCTTCGAGGAAAACGAGCCCATAGGCTTCATCCACGGCAGGCCAGACAAACAGGTCGGCTGCCGCGTAAAGGGACGCTAGCTGGTTCCGGTCATCGATCCGACCCAACCATCTGATCCGGGATGCGACCGGCTCGGCCTGGGCCCGTACCGCCAGCGCTGCCTCGCCGTCACCCACCACCCACAGCTTCCAGGTCTTGTCGCGAAGATGCGCCAGCGCATCGAACAAAACACCATAGGATCTGGCTTTCGCGCCATCCCGCATCATTGCGACCGTGATCAGCGTCGGACTTTCATCCGTCTCGCCGAAGCGGTCCCGCCAGGCCTGCTTGTGCACCTCTGACTGGCCGCTAGCATTACGGAAAGACGTCGCATCGATCATCGGCCGAAAACGACAGACGGCCTCCGGTTCTTTGACAATGTCACGCAGACCGGCTTCGTCGACCGCCGACATGGCGAGGCAGAGATCGGCCGTCCGGATGGAGTCGCGGGCCGTGCGATAGCCCGGCGCCCAAGCGCCCGAGGCCCTATGACCGGCATGGGACGGCTCGGCAATCACATAAGGGATGTCGAAGTCGGCAGCGAGCCTCGGACCCAGAACGTCCGGCGCCTTGTGGTAGCAGTGATAGGTGAACCACAAATCGGGCGGGTTCTGGCGAAGGCGTCGCTGCAGTTGGTCAGCGGCCCTGGCACCGAGCGCTGCCAAACGGTTTTGCCGGCGATGATCGCCCCGATCATAGGTGCGCAACCGACAGGGTTCCGTCACCTCGTGGCCGAGATTGGCGAGAAGCTGTTTGAACTGGCGGGCCATGGCTCGGTCGCCGGAGGCATTGCCTTGGTCCGTGGCTTTCAAGGGCGCGTAGAAGCCGATCCGCATCAGGCAGCGCTCGAAAGCCCCAGAGAGGAGGCAAAGTGATCGGACAGGAGATCGATCCCTTCGGTCATGGAGAACGACGTGATCACACGCTCACGGCCGGCACGGCCAAGCGCGGTTCGGAGACCCGGATCGAGCGCCAGCTCGCTGATCGCCGCCGCCAGCGCCTGTGGGTCGTCAGGTGACACCAATCGGCCGTTGACGCCGTCCTGGACCAACTCGGGGATGGCGGCAACGCGCGTTGCCACGACAGGCAGTTCTGACGCCATGGCTTCCATGAGCACGTTGGGCAAACCGTCCCGGTCACCGTCCGCCGCGATCCGGCTCGCAAGAACGAACAGGTCAGCCTGGGCGTATGCTTCGAGGACCTGGCTCGCCGGCTGAGCGCCCCGCCATTCGATTCGGGAGGCGATCCCGAGATTCGCCGCCTGCTCTTGCAATGCCCGCCTGTCGCCTCCGCCGATATGGATGAAACTCCAGTCGATGGAGGCCGGCAACAGCGCCAGGGCGGCGAGCACGGTGTCCAAGCCTTTCTTCGCTACCGCCCGCGCCACGCAGAGAATTCGAAATGGCTCCGCTGGACGTGGATTGGCCCGTGTCCATGGCGGAAATCGGCTCAGGTCGAGACCGTGATAAACCCGGGAGACCCTGCCCGGAGGTGCCAGTTCCTGAAGGTGATCGGCATAAGCTTGGGTGCAGGTCACCGTCCAGGCACAGGCCGCGAGCTTCTCGCGTTTCTCCCATTCAGGCGTTGTCCAGATGTCTTTGGCATGAGCCGAAAGGCTGAACGGGAGGCCCGTCAGCGCCGCGCCGTAGCGGGCGACCGATCCCGGCGTGTGGATGAAGTGTGCGTAGATCCAGTCGACCTTGCCAAGCACCTCGTGGGCCATGACCAGGGCCTGGCCGAACCGGCGCAGTCGATTGCGGGATCTGTCGCGTTTGAAGTCGTGCCACCAAAGCCGAAGCGCCGTTTGGAAACCGGTGTTGCGCCGAACGGCGATCAAGGCTCGGAGCACTCGACCGACTTCCTGATGCAGATATTCTGGCAGGTAAACGACGTCAGCCTTGATCTCACCGTGGATCGGATGACGGTCGGTGTCGGTCGGGTGACGCAGCGAGACGATCACAAACCGCCATCCCCGGTCCTCGAGCGCCTTGATCTCCTGGGCGATAAAGGTCTCAGAGAGACGCGGATAGCCCTTGAGAACGAGGGCGATCAGCGGAACCGACACGACCTCTCCACCGGCGGCCCGTCAGGCGTTAGCCCTGAGGCGCGGCGGCTCGCCATCCGCGGCGAGCCAAGGGCGCGCCAGGTCCTCGATCGCCGGCAAACCGCCGAGGAGCCGGCGGCGGACGCTCGGATTCGGTTTCGGCAAATCCTGAAGTGCCTCAAGGCGATCGGCCATCACAGTCGGATCCGACGCGTCGGATGGATGGAGCATGTGCAGGAGGCCCAGTTTCTGCGCACGCTCGGCCCTGATCAATTGCTCGCGCCTGGGCTCGGTTCGCGGCACCACGAGAGCCGGTTTGTCGAACGACAGGATCTCGCAAAACGTGTTGTAGCCACCCATGGATACGACCGCCGCAGCCTGACGAAACAGGGGCTCGACATGCGCCGAAAACGTCAGGGCGCAAACCCGCTCGAGGTTGGCGACCCGGGCCTGAAAGTCGACGCGCTTGTCCAGATGCATGAACGGACCGAACAGAATAACGGCTCGCATGCCCAATGATGGCGACCGTTCATAGGCTTTCAGCACCCAGTCGATCAGTTGGTCGCCGTCACCGCCACCACCGGTGGTAACAAGGACGAACGGATCATCCGGCATTTCGAAATCGTTCGGTCCCAACGGACCTTCCGGGGCGAAGCGCTCAAGATAGCCCGTGAAGCTCGTCTTGTCGCCCAAGCCCTCGAAGCCTGCGATCTCATGTACCGGGTCAAACAGATCCGGCAAGCCGTAGACCCAGATCTCGTCATACAGATGATAGAGGACCGGATAGACCTGTTTGCGGGTCCACTCATGCTCCAGGTTCGCCGGGTCGTCCATGACGTCGCGCAGGCCTAAGACCATGCGCGTTCCGCGCTCCTTGAGCATGGTAAGCGTTGTGCGCACCTCGCCTCGAAGGCCGGTCGGCTCCTTGTCGATGATGCACATGTGGGGATCGAAGATATCGGCCGTGTGCTCGATGATCGAGCTTCGCATCTCCAGGGTCTTGTCGACGTCGATGTGCAGCTGTAACGGCGTGTACTCACCGTTGCGAAGCTTGATCACACCCGGCACCCGGACGAAATCGACACGCGCCTTGAAGTCGAAGCTGCCGATGATCGGCGATCCCGACAAGATCAAAACCGACAGGTTCTTGTAGCTATCGACCAGGTGGTGAGCGATGGCGCGACAACGGCGCAAATGGCCCAAGCCGAAACTGTCGTGGCTGTAGATCAACAGCCGACGGGATGTCTCCATACCGATAGCGTTTCTCCCTCAAAAACGCGCGCACTATGCAGAAGTCGACAAGCCGTTGAAAGCAGCAAGACAGTGCTAGCTGGCCAAGACTGAAGCTTTCCCACGCCGCCAGCCGGACACAAGGCTCGTTGCGCGCTTGACAGAACTAGGAACCGTAGCTAGAAATAGGATTATGTTCCTTAACAATCGATCAGCTGCGGAGCGCATTCCATGCCCTTGATCATGCCGCTAGACGACAACGGCCACGTCATTCCCACGGCGGCCTTCAAGTACCGTGGCACCCAAAAACTCGACGTTTCCAACAGTTCGGTTCGAAATGTCCTGCCGATCGACTTCGACATTCGTCTGGTCACCATCGTCGCGACTGGCCCCGTCTATTTCGAGGTTGGCGGCGACAGTGTCGACGCGGTGGCCAATGGCAGCCCGTTCCTGATGGCTGGCCAATACATGGATGTGCCTCTGACCGCGGACAAGCGCCACATCGCGTTTCTCGCTGCCGACGCCGATTGCGCCGCCTACGTCATCGGAAGGATTTGACATGACCCATGGCCTGACCCCAGGCCTTGGTCTCGGTGTCACCGTAGCAGGTGGTTCGAAAGCCTTCGAGCCGTTCGGGCTGTGGCGGCCGGACAGCGTCGACGGCTTGGTCCGGTGGCTCGACAGCGACCACGATCCGAGCTTCGACACCGAGGTCAGCCTGGTCTCCATCGTTCGTGACCGCGGCGACCAGGGCCGAACCCTCACCCGAACGGCGATCGAGGAACAGCCGGCGCGTGTGCCGGATCCTACCATTGGCCGGTCATTCCTCTTGTTCGGCGACGCCAAGAGCATCGGCGATGGCCTCGTCGAACAGGCCAGCGGGGCGTTCGACCTGTTCCTCACGGCTCGCCCTGCGGGTCCGACGGTCCTCGGCGACGTCGCCACGACCGGCGAGAATGCGAGGGTCGGCTCCCGGCTCTTGCTCGCGCCCAGCGAAACGGCGGCGCCGAACCAGGTTCTGGGCTTGGCGCTCGGCACCAACGGTGTCGCTGCGATCGATCGGGCGCCCGGCACATTCACCCGGCTCGCTCAGTCGGTCCAAACCCTGAGCGGCATTACCTTGGTGCACCTTCGGGTCCAAGGGAACCAACCGCAATTGGGCATCAACGGAGCGCTCGAAGCGCCCGGTCTGGTCTCGGCCGCAGCCGACTTAATCCTGACCGGAGCGCTGGGAGACATCGGTGATGGTGGCACCAGTTCCGGCATCGGCCAGGAAGCCGGCGAACTCGGCGAGTTGATCGTCTTCAACAGAATCCTGGAAGACGAGGAACGGGCCACCATTGAGGGCTATCTGGCCCATCGCTGGTCCATCTCCGCCAAGCTTCCAAACGACCATGACTATCGGCACCGGGCCCCGCACGGCCCCGCCGGTTCAGGCCCGAGTTCGGGCGGCGGATCGTCGAATGGCTCCGACGCCGGGTCGCTTCTCATCACCGAAACCCAAGATGCCATCGCCACCGATACCGGCGAACTCGTCGTTGTGGAGTAGATCATGTCGAACAAGCAAATTCATGAACTGCCGGCCGTTGCCGACCTGGTCGCCGGCGATCGCATCCTCGTCTCGAAGGCCGCCGATGACACAACCAGGCAGGCGACCCTAGATCAGATCCCGGTCCAGCCCTCGACCGCCGGCGCCATGAGCCGGCCCCTGGCCCGCAAGATCAGCGAGTTCGTCTCGATCAAGGATTTCGGCGCGACGGGCGCCGGCGAGACCGATGATAGTGCCGCGATCAACGCCGCGCTCGCCTCAGACGCCAACACCTTGTTCTTCCCCAGCGGCACCTACCGGATCACGACATCGATCTTGGTTCCGCCCTCGAAGCGCCTGATCGGTGCTGGCATGCATCAGACCCGGATTCAATCAGAGTATGACGGCCCGGCGATGATGGCCCAGGGCGGCGAGAGCCTGAACCTTTCCATCGAGAACATGCACATCGCCATGGCCGCCGACGGTAGCGGCATCATGGTCCGTGGCAACGACGTCAGTCTCGAGCACCTGTTCTTCAGCGGCGGCTCATCGGCCGAGTGGGCGATCGACATGGTCGATTCCAACGTCGTCCACATGATTCACGTGCAGATGGGCGGCTTCGGCGAGATGCATATGGGCGCCAATGGCGTCCGCTGGCGCAACAGCGATCCGGCCAATAATCGGGTCAACTATGGCGACGCGGTGATCCAGCATCTGGACATCAAGCTCGGCGAGCCGAATACCATCGGCCTCTGCCTGAAGGGCGAACAGGGCAATCTCATCAATAATGTGCTGGTCAGCAAATCGCAGATCACCGCGTCCGAGAATGGCCTGCAGCCCTATCCCGGCACCACGGCCATTCGCCTCGACAGTTGCGCCCGTGTGACGCTTCTGTCCGTCGATATGGAAGTCATCGAGGTCGGCGTTCACGAAACCGGCCTGACCGGCCAAGGCGCCGCCGTCGGCAACCAATATGTTGGCGTCTACGCCCTCAATGTCGGCACCGCCTACATCGACAGCAACGATGTCGCGACGCGATCCGTCCAGCAGCGCACCTTCATCGGCTGTGACAACTTCCCCGACACCGAAGGCCTGAACGACGGGGACACGATCCTGCCGGCTGGCTTGTGGCTGCAGTCCTTCGTCACCGGCGCCAATGCGGTTCGTCTTCGCTCCTACAGCGAGGGCGAAATGGTCGTCGACGACGGTGCCGAGAAAGGCTCCGTCGCGTTCCGGGTCGGCGGCTCCTCACCCCAGATAGCGCCGGTCGAGGACAATCAGCTTGTTCGGCTCTATCTCGGCAAGAACAGCTCGGCGTCCAATCCCACGATGCGTGATGTGACCATCCAACCGGTGCTACGGCTGGAGCCTCGCGACAATCAGAACGCCGCACCTACCGACGGTCAGATCGCCTATGCCGATGGCAGCGGCTGGAACCCTGGCCACGGTCCCGGGTTTTACATGCGCGAAGGCGGCCAGTGGAGAAAGGTTGCCTTTGTGTCCTGAATCATCGCCCGATCGGGTTCATCGATGTCGACCCGATCTATTCTTCGGCCGTCCGGTCCCCCGCCGGGCGGCCTTTTTCATGCGCTCAAGGCTCAGCACTGGGGCCCGTAAAGAGCGTCCGCCGCTTCGGGATCATCGATGAACGGATTGCGGTTGCCCTGGATGTCGGCCACCAGATCGTTGCGCCGTCGTTCGAGTCCATCGACCGGATCTTCGGCATGCCAGGTCAAGAGCGTGCAGAGCTTGCCCAGGGTCGGCTCGCTCCAGTGGCTTGCCCGATCGATCAGCCGGAGATCCGGAACGCCGTCGCCGCCCTCATAGCGGACATCGACATAAAAGAGCATTCGCGCGATATCGCCTTTGACCCTGTCGGGCGGCTCGAAACTGTCATCGTCGATGCGGGCGTTGGGCGCCTCGGCGAGACGATCTTCACTGATATCGAAATCAAGACTGCGGCGATCGGCGTTCACCGATTTATCGGTAGCGCGAATGTGGTGCAGATCATTGTGCGGCATGTCGTCGATATCGGGAAAGCCCCGGCTTTTCGGCCAGACATGCTCACGGTTCCAACTATCCGGATGCCCCTGGCCTCCGCTGGTCTTGTACTCGCGCTCCCAATCATCCTTGGCCACCGAGCGGCCGGAATAGAGCAACAGAACGTGGCTTCGCCGGTCGGGGTTCTCGTCAAGATCCCGCAGGTGGCGATAGACATCGCCATAGCGAAGCCGACGGTGCCCTTCCTTGGCCGCCAGATGGAGCTCGGCTCTGAGGTCTCCCGCGGGGACGCTTACGCCTGCCGTGCCGACGTCCGGCTCAGTGTTCGAGCCCAATGACCCACCGAAAAGACCGGCATAATCGACCTCGTCGATGAGGCCTATTCGCTCGGCGCCGAACAGAACCACCGCCACACCCAGGAGCAAGAGCCAGCGCCTTTGCTTTTGTCGCATTTTCAGACCGAACCCGCTAAGTCATCACCAACGAAGATAGTTGTTCGTGCCTGGGAGGCCGTGGTGGCGACCGTCAACCCCCCCTTGAAGCCTCGGGTCGGCCTGTTCGTCACCTGCTTGGTCGACGCGGTCAGGCCGAACATCGGCTTCGCTTCGATCAAGCTTCTAGAGGCCGCGGGCTGCGTGGTCGAGGTGCCCTCGCGGCAAACCTGTTGCGGCCAGCCCGGCTACAACAGTGGCGCCGACGATCTGACGGTAAGCCTCGCTCGTCAGGTGATCGACACCTTTCTGCCTTACGACTATCTGGTGGCGCCCTCCGGGTCGTGCGTCGGTATGATCAAGGAGCATTATCCGAGCCTGTTCCGGCGAGATCCGGTCTGGGCCGAGCGGCAACGGCGCCTTGCCGGCAAATCGTTCGAGCTCTTAAGCTTCCTCCATGACGTCATGAGGTTCGAACCGGAAAACGTCCGCTACCCGGGCACTGCCTGTTACCACGACAGTTGCGCCGGTTTGCGGGAACTGGGCGTCAAACAACAGCCCCGCCGGCTCCTGGAGCGGGTCGAGGGATTGACCATGACGCGGCGCGTAGGCCAAGTGGCCTTCTGCGGCTTCGTCGTCTCCTTTTGCGTCAAATATCCGGAGATCTCGACGGCGATCGTGACCGATAAGGCGAAACAGATCGAGGCGACCAACGCCGACACCCTTCTGGGCGGCGATTTGGGATGTCTCATGAATATGGCCGGCCGTCTGTCCAGGCTCGGCAGTTCGGTCAAGACGTTTCACGCGGCGGAAGTCCTGGCCGATATGGCGGACGAGCCATTGATTCCACCGGCGCCGAGCTAATGGACCTGTTCTGATGGAAATCCAAAGCCACCGGTTCAAGGAAACGGCTCGGGCGGCGCTGCGGGATCCGGAGCTGAAGATCGCGCTTAATCGCACGACCGGGCTTTTGAAGAGCCGCCGGGCGGAGGCCTATCGCAATTTTCCGCCGTTCGAACATTGCCGGGATCTGGCTGCCCGGATCAAGGCCCACACCATCCGGCATCTCGATCACTATCTGGAGCAATTCGAGGAACGGGCGATCGCTTCCGGCGCGGTCGTCCATTGGGCGAGCACGGCCGAGGAGGCGAGCCGGATCACCGTTGATATCTGCAAGCGCGCTGACGCCAAATCCGTAACCCGGGTCAAATCGATGCTCGGCGAGGAAATCGGCCTACCCGACGCGCTGCGCGACGCCGGCATCGAGCGGATCGAGACCGATCTCGCCGAACATATCATCCAGCTGGCGAACGAGCGGCCGTCGCACATCGTCATTCCGGCCATGCACAAGACCCGCGAACAGGTGTCTCGGCTGTTCGCCGACCACCACGCACACCACCGGCACATCGAGGATGTGACCGAACTGGTGGAAAGCGCCCGCCAAGAGCTGAGACAAAAATATGTCGACGCCGATGTCGGGATTTCCGGCGCCAACTTTCTGATCGCCGAGACCGGTTCCGTGTGCACGGTCACCAATGAGGGCAATGCCGAACTCACGGTCCAATTGCCGAGGGTCCAGATCGTCACTGCAGGCATCGATAAGATCGTGCCGACGATGGAACATGCGACGGTGCTGCTCCGGCTGCTCGCCCGTTCGGCGCTCGGCACCGACTTCACCCAGTACACGACCTTCATCAACGGGCCGAAGCGCGATCGCGAAATCGATGGCCCGGAGCAACTGCACATCGTTCTGGTCGACAATCACCGCACCGATATGATCGGCAGCGAGCTGCAGCCGATGCTCCGCTGCATTCGCTGTGCTGCCTGCATCAACCATTGCCCGGTCTACGGCGTCATCGGTGGACATGCCTACGGCGCCGTCTACCAGGGCCCCATGGGCTCGGTGCTGACCCCCGCCATGCATTCCCTTGAACGGACAAAAAACCTGCCGAGCGCCTGCACGCTAAACGGACGGTGTCAGGAGGTTTGCCCGGTCAAGATCCCCCTTCCGGAGCTGATGCGGGGTTTTCGCGTAAAGAGCTGGCGTCAGCAGTTGGTCGACAAGCCGACCCGCTACGGCATGGGCCTCTGGGCCCTCTTCGCCCGCTATCCAACGCTCTATCGTCTGGGCACCAGTCTCGCGCTCACGGGTCTCAGACTTCTCCGCGGCCAACGAACAAGACTTCGCTCGGTCCCCTTGGCCGAAGGTTGGACCCGGTCCCGGGACCTGCCGCCCCTGCCGGCTCGGAGCTTTTTTTCCCAGTATGCCGGCTCGAAGAAGACGAGCGCATGAATGCGCGGGCGGCGGTCCTTGGCCGTATCCGCGACCGGTTAGGCAGCCCGCGCGCATCGCGGGCGACCATCGAGGCCGAAGCGGCCGCCCTGATCGATGACGTCTCGTCTGTGCAGCCGCCCCTCGATTTGCCGACGGTCGACAAATTCGTTGAGCGGGTGACATCGGAGCGGCTCACCGCCAGCATTGCCACCATCGACGATTTTTCATCCCTGCCGGCGGCTGTGCTCACCTATTTGAGCGACAAGGGGCTCGACCGAAATGTCTGTATCGCGCCGGACCCGCGGCTAACCGACTTGGACTGGCAAGAGACGAAAGTTCACCATCAGATCGACCCGAACGAGACGGTGGCACTCACCATCGCCGACTTCGCGATCGCCGAGACCGGTTCGTTTGTCTTCACATCGAGCCCCGAAACCCCGACGCTCCACAATTTTCTACCGCTCCATCATCTGGTGGCGATCGAGCGCGCCAAAATTCTGCCCTATTTCGAGGATTTTTTGTCGCTGCACCGAACGACGAACCGAGCCGAGCCCCGAAGCCTCAACTACATCACGGGCACCTCCGGCACCGCCGATATCGAGGCCAAAAATGTTCGGGGCGCCCACGGCCCCCGCTACATGCATGTTTTGCTGATCGGCTGAGGATCCAAAAGAACTTACGGAGCACCCAAATCAATGAGCAAAGCCTTCGCATCGACCGGCGATATGGCCCAGAAAGACATTTCGTTCTCGGAGGTGGGCCCTGATCTGTGGGCGTTCACGGCCGAGGGAGATCCCAACACCGGGGTCATCATCGGCGATGATAGCGTCATGATCATGGACGCCCAGGCGACCCCCCGGCTGGCCCAACTCGTGATCGAGAAGGTTCAAGGCGTCACCGACAAGCCGATCAAATATGTGACGCTCAGCCATTACCATGCGGTGCGCGTGCTCGGCGCCTCGGCCTACGGCGCATCGGAAATCATCGCGTCCGCGACCTGCCGGGCCATGGTCGCCGAGCGCGGCCAGGAGGATTGGGACAGCGAATTCGGCCGGTTTCCGAGGTTGTTCGAGGGCCATGAGAGCATCCCGGGCCTGACCTGGCCGATGCTCACCTTCGAGGGCCGAATGACCTTATATCTAGGCAACCGGCGGGTCGATCTGATGCATCTGGGTCGGGCGCATACCGCCGGTGACATCGTCGCCTGGGTTCCGGATGCCGGTGTCATGTTCACCGGCGACATCGTCGAGTATCATTCCGCCTGCTATTGCGGTGACGCGCATCTCAAGGATTGGGGGCGGACTTTGGACGCGATCAAGGCGTTTTGCCCAGACGCCATCGCGCCGGGCCGGGGCGACGCGCTGGTCGGCAAGACACGGGTCGAGGAAGCGATCGAGAACACCCGCGACTTCGTGGCCTCCACCTACGCACCGGCCGAACGGGTGGCGGCCCGAGGCGGGACTCTCAAAGACGCTTGGGACGCGGTCCGGGAGGTGTGCGATCCCAAATTCAAGGACTATGCGATCTACGAACATTGCCTGCCGTTCAATGTTGCCCGGGCCTATGACGAGGCGAGAGGCATCGACACGCCGAAGATCTGGACCGCCGAGCGTGATCAGGCGATGTGGTCGGAACTCCAGGGCTAGAGCAGACTGGCGAGGATCTACAGCCGAAGTCGGACATTGTCCGGATCATAGCGGTCGGACCTGACCACCCGGCCCGGCCGGCGCTCCCCGAGGACGGCGATTTCCACGTCTGTGCCCTCGCTAGCATTGGCCATCGGCAGATAAGCCATCGCCAGGTTTTCGCCGACCCGGTGACCGAAACCCGCCGAGGTCACGGCGCCCACCAGCTCACCGCCGCAGTAGATCGGATCACCGCTGTGGGCGGTGGCCATGTCGCAGTCGATGGTCATGGAGGCCAGACGGCTCGGCACACCTCCTTGCGATTGCTCCACCAGGGCACCACGGCCGATAAAGTCGCCCTTATCCAGTTTAACGAACCGCGTGAGACCCGCTTCCAGCGGCGTTCGCTCGGTGATCAATTCGGCCCGCCAATGGGCATAGCCCTTCTCGAGACGCATCATCTCGTTGGCGAGAGCTCCGAAATGGCGCAGCCCCAAAACGTCGCCGGCTTCGACGAGCCGTTCGTAGACCGGGTAGAGCTGTTGAGAGGGTACATGCAGCTCCCAGCCGAGCTCACCCGTAAAGCCAACTCGCAACGCCTGAATATCGTGCTGATCCAAACGCAGCTCACGGCAGGAGAGCCAGGGGAACCGGTCGTTGCTAAGATCGGCGGCCGTGAGCGACGCCAACAGATCACGGGACATCGTGCCCGCCACCGCGATCGCCTGGTGACTGGCGGTGAGGTTGGTGAGTGTCGCGTCGACGCCTCGCAGATGATCGGTGAGCCAATCACGCAGGTGCCACTCGGCGGCCGCAGCCGCCAGAAGCCAAAATTGGTTTGGAGCGACATGGCTCACCGTCGCCTCACCGACCAGCCGGCCCTTTTCGTCGCAGAAGTAGCCAAGGCCGATCCGTCCCGGATTGGGTACCCGGCCGGTGATCATGCGGTCGAGGAAACCGGCCGCGTCCGGGCCCGCGAGCTGAAACCGGGTGAAGCCGGAAATGTCCATGAGCCCGACCCCGTCCCGGACGGCCCGGCATTCTTCACCGACGCGCTCGAACCAGTTGGCATGCCGGAAGGTGGGCTGCTCCTCGAGATCGGGGGCGAAGACTTGCGCCCGTTCCCAGCCGGCGATCGTGCCGAAATGCGCTCCTTTGGCCTTGAGGATCGAATAGAGGCTGTTGGTCTTGGCCGGCCGTCCCGCCGGGCGATGCTCATGGGGGAAATGGAAGCGGAACTCGTTTTGATAATCCTCGATCGCCTTCGCCGCCGCGAAGTGACTATTGGCGTGGCTGGTGAAGCGCCTCGGGTCCAGGGCCCAACTGTCCCATTCAGCCTCGCCGTGGAGGATGATCTCGGCCAGAACCTTGCCGTGTCCCCCTCCCTCCCCGAGGCCCGCCCGAAGCCCGATGATGCAAAACGCGTTGCTGACGCCGGGTATTCTGCCGACCAACGGCAGGCCGTCGGGCGTGTAGGTGATGGGACCGTTGATCTGGCGCTGAATACCGACGTCGCCCAGAACCGGTAACCGCTCGAAAACGGCTTCCATATTGTCGAGCAAGCGGTCCATGTCGTTGGGGCAAAGCGCCATGGTGAAATGGGGGTCGATACCGTCCATCCCCCAGGTTTTGCAGCCCTGCTCGTAGATGCCGACCAGAAGCGTGTCCCGTTCCTGGCGCGAATAGAAATCGTCGCCGGGATCGCGAATGATCGGCACGCGTCGACCATCACTAAGCAAGCCCTGGGTGAGTTCCGGAATGCTTTCGGTCAGAAAATACTGATGCTCCATCGACGCCACCGGATGTTCCATCCCGTACATCCGGGCGACCTCGTTCACCCGGTAGCCGGCGGCATTCACGAACATCTCGCAGGTGATACCCCCGTTCTTGGTCTGGATGCGCCATTCACCGTTCGGCCGACATTCGATGGCCTCGACCGGATTGAAGCGTTGGATCTCAGCGCCGGCCTGTCGCGCTTCTCTCGCCAGAGCTTGGGTCAGCTGGCTCGGATCGATGTCGCCATCCAAAGGATCCCATAGAGCGCCGACCAGACCCTGCGTGCTGATCAGTGGATGCCGCCGGCCGACTTCATCGGCGTCGATGACCTCGAGATCGACGCCCATGGTCTTCGCCATGCCAGAAAAATGGTGGTAGCCGTCCAGATGGGCCTGATTGTGGGCGAGCCGCACGCCACCGGTGATGTGGTAGTTGATCGGCGCGTCAGCGTTCACCGAGAGCTCTTTGTAGAGCCTGATCGAATGGCGCTTTAGCCCAACCATGATCTGATTGGCGCCGAACTGGGTCACCTGCGCCGCCGAATGCCAGGTGGTGCCGGAGGTCAGTTCGTCGCGCTCGACCAGAATGACGTCCGTCTCGCCCTCGCGGGTCAGGTGGTAGAGGGTCGAGCAGCCGGCGATGCCGCCGCCGATGATCACGATGCGCGCCTGTTTGTCCACCTCATCCCCCCAAGCTTGCTGAGGGACGAGTTCTGGCATGCGGGGGCGGGCCTGTTCAATCGGCCACAGGCGCGGACCAGAGCCCGCTCAGCCATTGTTGAAGCTCAGGCGCGAGAAAGGTGTTAAACTACCGGCGGGTCGGAAGGGAAACGGCCATGGACGGGGAACTTGAGACCTGGTTGGAAGAGCTCGGTCTCGCCAGATACATAACAACATTGCGGGCTCAGGACGTCGATTTTCGCGCCCTGGCGCATCTTGACGACGACGATCTGAAGACCCTCGGGCTCTCGCTTGGCCACCGGCGGATTCTCCTGGCGGCGATCGCCGAGCGCGAGGCCAGCCGGGCGGCGAGGCACGTCTCGGCCCGGCGCCAGGTCAGCGCCGAAGATGAAGCCGAACGGCGTCTTCTGACGGTCATGTTCTGCGATCTAGTCGGCTCGACGGCGTTATCGCGCGCGGTCGATCCCGAGGATCTTCGCGAGATCATGCGCAGCTACCAAAATGCCGTAGTCGGTGCGGTCGTCCGCTACGAAGGTTATGTGGCGAAGTTTTTGGGTGACGGCGTTCTCGCCTATTTCGGTTGGCCGCGCGCTCACGAGGACCAGGCCGAGCGTGCCGTTCGCGCGGCGTTGGACGCGATCGTCGCCGTGAGGTCCATCAAACTGGACGGTGAGCGCACCCTCGATGGCCGCGTCGGCATCGCCAGTGGCGAGGTGGTCGTCGGTGATCTGGTCGGTGATGCGCTTTCGGACGACCACGCGGTCACCGGTGCCACGCCCAACCTCGCCGCCCGCTTCCAGGCCTTCGCCAGAACCGGCCAAATCGTAATCGGTCCGATGACCCGCCAATTGCTGGCGACGACCTTCGAGTTGGAGAATCTAGGCTCCCATCCGCTCAAAGGCTATCCGGATCCGGTGCCCCTGTGGCGGGTGATCCGCGAAGCGGACACGGAAAGCCGGTTCGAGGCCGTCCGCGGCCGCACCTACACCCAGCTGGTCGGCCGTGGGAGCGAACTCGCCCTGCTCCGAGAACGCTGGCAGCAGGCGAAGCAGGGCCAAGGTCAGGTGGTCATCCTGGTGGGCGAGGCCGGAATCGGAAAGTCCCGGATCGTTCAGGAGTTTCGGGAGCAGATCGGCGACGATCCCCGGTTCGGCTTTCGCTATCAATGTTCACCCCATCACAGCGACAGTGCGCTCTATCCGGTCATTCAGCGGTTCCAGCGGGTCGCCGGTTTCGCGGACCGGGATAGTGAGGACGCCAAGCTCAAGAAGCTGGAACGCTGGCTCGAGCCGATCGTCGAAGATGTGCCCCGCGTCGCGCCCTTGTTCGCCGAGATGATGGGTCTCCACGGCGAGGAACGCTACGGGACGGTCGCGCTGACAGCGCAGCAGCGGCGACAACAAACGATCGATGCCCTCATTGCGCAGGTCCTCACCGTCGGCCGGCGTCAAACCGTCTTGTTCGTTGTCGAGGACGCTCATTGGGCAGATCCCTCGATGCTGGATTACATCTGCGAATTGATACCCAACATCGCCGGCCACGCCGTTCTCTTGGTGGTCACCGAACGCCCCTTTGAGCCGGCGCCTTGGCCGAAACTCGACCATCTCTCAACCCTTCAGCTCGAGCGCCTCACCTTCGATCAGGCGTCGGAAATTGCCCAGGCCGTGGGCGGGCACGCTCTCTCCGAAGAGATGCTGGTCCAACTGGCGCGCCGCGCCGACGGCGTCCCTCTCTACGTCGAGGAACTGACCAAAGCGGTGCTGGACGTTGGTCCCGGCGGACGAGAAGCCGGCAGCGAGATGGTTCCGGCGAGCCTCCAATCCTCGCTGGTCGCACGACTTGACCGACTGAACGATGCCAAGGAGATGGCCCAGATCGGCTCGGTCATCGGCCGTGAGTTCTCCTTCGACCTACTGGCGGCGATTGCCGCCCGTGAGGAAAGCGACATCGAGATCGCGCTCGGCCGACTGGTGGCATCCGGGCTCGTGCACCAGCAGGGGACGCCGCCCTATGCGCGTTACTCGTTCAAACACGCCCTGGTCCAGGATGCGGCTTACGCGACCATGTTGACCAGCCGCCGACGACGCCTCCACGGCGCCATCGTCGCCGCGCTGGAGGCGGGAGCCCATGGCGGTGCCGCGGCCCGAACAGACGTGCTCGCCTTCCATGCGTTCCAAGCCGAGCTTTGGGACAAGGCCTTTAACTATATGAGCGAGGCGGCCTACGCCCTGGTCGGCCGTTTTTCTCTGAAAGAGGCGGTGAGCCGCTTTCAACAGGCTCTGGTCGCGGCCGAGCATCTGCAACAGACGCGGGAGCTCAGCAAGCGGACCCTGGATCTTCGTTTCGAATTGCGGAACGTCCTTTGGGCGCTGGGCCGCTTCGGTGAGATCCTAACCTATCTGGCCGATGCCGAGGCGCTGGCGAAGGCCATTGATGATCCGGTCCGCATGGGCTGGGTCTCCGTGTTCCGAAGCGCGAGCCTATGGCAAATCGGACGGTCCGAGGAAGCTTTGGAAGCGGCGGACAAAGCGATAGCGATCGCCGAACAGGGCAGTGATTCCTGCCTTGAGGTCGCTGGGAAATTTTATCTCGGCTGCGCCAGGGTCACCGGGGCCCACTTGCGAGAGGCAGAGCGCGTCTTTGGCGATGTCTGTGATACGCTCACGGGCGATCGCGTTTTCGAGCGCTGTGGTCTGCCCTTCGCGCCTTCAATCGTCAGCCGATCCTGGCTGGTCTGGTCGCTGGCGGAACGGGGCTGTTTCGCCGAGGCCAAAATCCACGGCGACGAGGCGGCCCGGCTCGCCGAAGAGCTGGAGCAGCCCTTCAACCTGGCGCACATTCACTACGACATGGGCTATTTCTGGGCTGCTAAGGGCGATTTTCCCCAAGCGATCGCCACTCTGGAACAAGCTTACGGCCTGATCCGTGATTGGAACCTAACCTATCTCTCTCCCTTCACCATGGGCTTTTTGGGTCATTCCTACGCCATGGCCGGTCGCCTGGCCGAGGGTCGCTCGCTGCTTCAGCAGGCGCTGGCCCGCTATGAGGCGATAGGCCTGGGACTGTTCAGAGCTCTCGTCGGCGTGCAGCTGGCCGAGGTGCAGCTGGCAGCTGGCCAGGCAGCAGAAGCGCAACGAACCTTGGACGCGAGCCTTCGCTTCGCCCGCCAGAGAGGTGAGCGCGGCTTTGAGGTGCACGGTCTTCGGGTTCAAGGGGAAGTTTCCGCCCACCCGTCGATATCCGATCTCGGCAAGGCCGAAACGGAGCTGACCACCGCGCTGAAGCAGGCTGAACGGCTGGGAATGCGCCCCCTCGCGTCGCATTGCCGGCTGTCGCTGGGCCGGCTGATGGTGAGGCTGGACCGACAAAGCGAGGCGAGCACGCTCCTCGAAGATGCCGAAAACGCCTACCGGAACCTCGGCATGAGTTATTGGCGGGACAAGGCGGCCCAAAGGTTGTTATCGGATCCTGGTGATCGATAATTTTGCCGCGTTGGCCACGCTGTTCGCCTTTACGTTCGGCGCCGCAACGGTGCTGCCGATCGCATCCGAAATCATTTTCAGCGGCATGCTGATGACCAGCAAGATACCGGTCTGGTTGTTGGTCATGGTGGCCTCGATCGGCAACACACTGGGCGCCTGCGTCAACTGGGTTCTGGGAAGGCTGATCGAGCAATATGGCGACCGGCCGTGGTTTCCCGTGTCGAAGAAGGCCTTGGAGAAGGCTCAAGGCTGGTATCTCCGCTGGGGCGTTTGGTCCCTGTTGTTGAGCTGGGCGCCGGTTATCGGCGATCCTTTGACCTTCGCTGCCGGCATCTTGAAGACCCCGTTCCTGATCTTCATCACGATCGTCGCGGTGGCGAAAACGGGCCGCTACGTGGCGCTGGCCTGGCTGTTCGTCTGATCATCTGGCGATCGGACCAACAGCGCGATGCCCTGGTCGGCCAAAAGCTTGCCCACCGGCAAGGGGTTTGGGTAGGTCTCGCCCGTCATCACCGATATGAAGGTATCGTCTGCCAAACCTTCAGGTAAGTGAAGCTGCGTCTCCGGGTTCGACAGCTGGGCCCGAAGGCCGACGATCGTGACGCTGGCAGCGCGCTCATCCTCTCGGACGAAGGCGAAAAAGTCCTCCTCGCCGTCACCCTCTGTGGCCAGGGGCCGATAGCTGCCGTGGGTGAAGACCGAGGGATGGCGCTTTCTCCATTCGAGGGTTCGGGCGATCAGGGTCTGCTTGGCCTCGGCCTCGTGGAACCGTTCGAGCCGGTCGAAATCGACCGGCCGGCGATTGTCCGGATCGACCAGCGACTGATCGATCATCTCAGTTCCCTGATAGATGTCCGGGATGCCCGGAAGCGTCAGCTTGAGAAGCGTCTGGGCCAGCGACAAGCGGCGGGCCAGAGGCGTGATCTTCTCGCAGAAAGATTGGATTCTCGCCACGAGACGGTCATCCGAGAGACAGCCGCGAAGAAAATCTGCCACGGCCGCTTCGTAGTCAGGATCGATCTCGGTCCAGGCCGTGCGCAGCTTCGCCTCGCGCATCGCTTTCTCGAAATAGGTGATCAGGCGTTCAAGGAGAGAATCCCGCTCCGGGCCGACCTCCGGCCAGACACCCACCAGTGTTTGAAAGATGAAATAGATGGTGTCGGGCTCCGGATCTCCGTCCGTCCGGTAGCGCTCGGCCGCGTCCGCCCAATTCGAAACTTCCCCGACCCATTCGTCGGCCGTTTGCGAAAGCGCCGCGATCCGGATCCTGGTGTCCTCGCCGCGCTTGGTGTCATGGGTCGCCGACGCGATCAGGGCTTCTGGCCAGCGGGATGCACGTTCGGCCATGAACGCGTGAACTTGAGCCAGGCTCATGGGCGGGTGATGGGGTTCGCCACCGACCTCGTTCAGCGCGATCAGCCGGTGCCAGCGATAGAACGCGGTGTCCTCCATCGCTTTTGCCATCGCCGGCCCTGAGAGCTGTTCGAAAGCCGTGAGCAGATCGGAGCCCGGCGCCAGACCCCGGCGAATACCTTCGATTACGAACGCGTCGATGTCGGCGAGTTGATCGAGGCCGCTTTCGATCAGTTCGACATGGTTGTCGCCATAGCTTCGATAGTAAGGAAAGGCACAAATGAGGCGGATCAGGGTCTCGCGCAAGGAGCTGGGCGGCAGATCCATATCGGACCGCCGGACCATTTTCATGACCAGCCGATCCAGCTCAGCGCGGAGACTTCGCTCGAGTATGTCGCGTTTCGAGCGGGCTACAAGCGCATCGAAACACTCGGGATCGCCGCCGAACCGTCGATACACCTCATCCAACTTCCTCAGACCTGCCGGCTCGACGAAAAGCTTCAGGATGACGTTGAGCATCTCATAACCGGTGGTTCCGGCGACCGGCCAGCTTTCGGGCAAATCCTCACCGGGACCCAGGATCTTTTCCACGAGAAGCCAAGGTTTCTCCGGGCTTCGCTCACGCCAGGCGGCATCCAGTCGCGCCAGATAGGCACCCGGATCGGCGAGCCCGTCTACATGGTCCAAGCGCAGCCCCTGAACCTGACCCGCCTCGAGCATGGCCAACACCCGCTGGTGAAGCCTTTCAAAGACGGCTTCGTCCTCGACCCGAACGCCGGCGAGATCGGTGATGTCGAAAAAGCGCCGCCAATTCAGCAGCTCATTGCCAGTCCGCCACCAGGCGAGCCGCCAATGCTGTTGTGCCAGGATCTTCTCGATCGAACCTCCCGCCGTACCGGCCGCGAGCGGGAGACGCAGGTCACCAAACCGAACGGACGCGGGCGGTGATCCCTCGATCGAAAGATCGCCGGCAGCGATGACGTCGGCCAGGGGACGGTCGAGAATGGGAAGCAACACCTTGCCCGGCATGCCACCGGCGAGCGCCTGCCAGTCGACGTCGAAGATGGCCGCGCCCTCACCGTCCGCTCCGGAGGCCAGAAGATCCTGCCAGTAGGGGTTGTCAGGCCCGACGCCCAGATGGTTCGGTACGACGTCCAAGAGGAGCCCGAGGCCCGCGTCCCGCAAGGCTTTGACGAGGGAGGAAAATCCCTCCTCGCCGCCGAGTTCGTGCTCGATCACATTCGGGTCGGCGATGTCGTAGCCGTGGGTAGAGCCGGCCGAAGCCTTGAAGATCGGCGACAGGTAGAGATGACTGACGCCGAGTTTCTGCAAATAGGAAACGATCCTTTCGGCGTCGGCGAAACCGAAACCGGAACGAAGCTGGAGGCGATAGGTGGCAACGAGCGGAACACTCACCCGGCCCGCTCCTCGGCAATCATCCGCAGCAAGTCTCTCGTTTCGTCCCTCTCCAAAAGGTCTTCGATCGCCAAGGGTAGTCGCCGGCGCCAGTTCGGATGGTCATGGATCGTTCCGGGCAGATTTGGCTGCTCCGAGAGGCCGGCCAGATCCTCCAATTGAACCAGGGCCAAAGCCGAGTTGGTCCGGGCGAGAAAGCGGTGGAGCGCCGCGACGATGGCATCCGGCGTCGCTTCCTCGTTGAGAACACCGGCGTCGCGCAGCGCCTGGACCAACAGAGCCTTGTCGCGCTCGCGATCGTCCCGGGCGGCTTGCGCATCCGGTTCGATCCCCAGCCGCTCGCGCCACGCGATATCCTGAGCTCGCCAAAAACCCCTCACTGTCGGCAGATCGTGGGTCGTGATCGAGGCCAACGCATCGTTCGGATAATCGCTCGGCTTGCGGATACGGTCGCCATCCCGCTCGAACCAGATCACCCGACAGGAAAGCATGCCGCAAGCTTGCATTTTCGGCCGAAAGCCCTCGGGAACGGTCCCGAGATCCTCGCCGATGATCAAGCATCGATGGCGATGGGACACCAGCGCCGCCAGTCGAGCCAAGACGTCGAAGGGATAGCGGACTTAGGCCCCCTCTGCGGGGCTCTTGCCAGCCGGGATCCAGAACTGTCTCTGCCAGCCGATGATGTGGTCGATCCTAAGCGCGCCCGTGTGCCTGGCATTGGCCTCGAGATCGTCCAACAAGGGCCGAAATCCCCGGGCCGCGAGGGCGGGCGGCGAGAAAGGCGCCAGGTTCCACATTTGCCCGAGCGGGCTGAAAGCGTCGGGCGGCGCGCCGATGGAAACGCCCCGAAGGGTGACGTCCGGCGCCGACCACACCATGCTGCCTTCCGGGTCCACGCCGACCGCTAGATCGCGGTAAAGACCCACCGCCATACCGGCATCACGCGCCGTTACTTGGGCCTCCTCGAGCTGCAGGTCGGCCAGCCACTGGAGGAAAGCGAAGAACGACATTCTGTCTTGATGGTCGTGAGCGAAGGCAGCCGCGACATCGCTTCCCGGCTGAACACGCTCCGTTGCGCCCTGTTCCTGCAATGCTTCGAACAGGCAGTGCCGCTCAAGCGCTTCGCCACCCGCGGCCCGGTACCGCTCGAACTCCGGCGAGCCTTCAAAGCCGGCGAAGAGCTGTTCTAGAGCCTGGAGTTTGCGCCTCAAGGCCACCGGATAATCGACCAGATCACCACTCAGGGCAGGCGGCAAAGAAAGCTGCTGGCCAAGCCTCGAGGCGGCGCGGTCCACGCTGATGTAAAGTGGGTTCAGGAACCGACGGCTCGAGGGCGAATAGGGGCTGGCTGCCTCGGGACGGCTCAAAAAACGCCCGTGGAGGGGGTTCAGCCCGACGAAATCAGCGCCGGCGTCCTCGACCCGTTCCAACGCCCTTTTCAGATCGCCGAAATCCCCGAGATCGCTTTGCCGCCGGGTGCGCAACCCGTAGAGCTGGACGCCGATGCCGAAACAACGCTCCACACCCAAATCGCTTGGCGCCAGCGCCTTGGGCGGTGCGATCAGAAGAAAGCGTTCCTCCTCGGCGATTTGGAGCCTGTGCAGGCCCAGTGGCAGGGTCTCAGCCAACGCCGTGGCGCCGTCCGTCGCCACGGTCCGGCCTTCGACCAGGTGGCCGTCTTCGCGGATCAAACGATAGGGAACGTCGCGGCCAGTATCCTTAAGAATGACGATCTGATCAGGCTCGGCGATGATGGGCAGGCGAACCACCGGCGACGGCTGGTCAGTGGGCAACCCCATGGCACGCAATATGTCGACGAGCGTTCCGTCCGGAACCCGATGGTGGCCGCCCTCGATATCATGCCAATCGAGTTCGATGCCGGCGGCTTCAGCCGCCTGGTGGAGAGCATTCAACCTGCCTCGTCCCAAGGTTCGGCGAGGAAAAAGACAGCGCTCCAAGGGGCCATCTGACCGCTTGACAGACCCTCCAGAACCTCGCCGCTAGCGTGGATGAGGGAGCCGATGGGCTGGGCAAAGCCCGTGCCTTGGTCCGAACTGAGCTGGGCCAAAAGCGTCAGCTTGGCGCCGTCGCCAAAAGTCCACTCCACCGTCAGGCCGCGCGCGCCGATCCTTTGCGCGCGGGCGCCGTCGCCCGTCAGACCCGCCAATCGCGGCACGATATGCTTGTGGCGCAGGGCCAGAAGGGCCCGGGTGCGCTCCCGAGCCACGGCGTGCTTCTCGCCTTCGGCTTCGTTCCAATCGAGCTTGCTGTCCTCGAAGGTTTGCGGATCTTCCGGATCCGGAATCTGATCTCGGGTTGCGGGATCGGCGAAAGCCTCAAAGGACGAAAACTCGCGTCGGCGCCCTTCCCTTACCAGTTCGCCGACCTCGCCGCCAAAATCGGTGAAGAAACGAAACGGCCGGCTGGTGGCCCACTGCTCGCCCATGAACAGCATCGGTATCTGAGGACACAACAGAACGATCGCTTGAATCACGGCCACGATGTGGGGCTCGGCGAGATGGTGCAGACGTTCGCCGAACGCCCGATTGCCGATCTGATCATGATTTTGGGCGAAAGCGACGAAAGAGGTGGTCGGCAGATGACCGGACGCGCCGCCCCGGGGTCTGTCGTCCCGATGGGCCATGGGCTCGCCCTGGAAGACGAAACCTTCGGCGAGAGCGCGCACCAGCATGGCGACCGGATCATCGGCGTAGTCGCGGTAATAGGCTTCCGCTTCACCGGTCGCGAGCACGTGCAGGCAGTGATGGAAGTCGTCGTTCCACTGGGCGGTGAAGTCCCGCTCCAGCAGGCTCGCATCGTTCTCCTCGTTTTCGAGGATCAGATGAATGTGGCGGGCGTTGCCGAAATGCCGCCTGACCGCCGCCGCCAGCTCCCTGAGGAAAGGCGTATCGCTGTCGTCATCGACGATCGCGTGAACGGCATCGAAACGAAGGCCGTCGAAGCGATATTCATCCAGCCAATAGAGGACATTGTGGATGAAGAAATCGCGCACTTCCCGACGTCGGAAATCGATCGCCGCACCCCAGGGTGTTTCGACGTCGTTCCTGAAGAAGTCGGGTGCGTAGCGGCCGAGATGGTTCCCGACCGGTCCGAAGTGATTGTAGACCACATCGAGAAACACCTGGATGTCACGGCTATGGGCTTCGTCGATCAGCGCCTTGAGCGCGGTCGTCGGGCCGTAGCTTCTATCTGGCGCGAACGGCAGCACACCGTCATAGCCCCAATTCCGGGCACCCTTGAAGTCTGCCAATGGCATAAGCTGCAGGGCGGTGACACCGAGATCCTGAAGGTCGTTAAGTTTTCGACGCACGGCATCGAAAGTGCCGGCCTCGGTAAAGGTCCCGACATGAACCTCCATGATAACGGTCTCATGCCACGGACGACCGCGCCAGGCGGTGGTCCGCCATTCGAAGCGGCTGGGATTGACGACCAGCGACCAACCGTCGACGTCGTCGATTTGCTGTCTGGAAGCCGGATCGGGCACGCTCGTGCCGTCGGGCAAGCGAAAGCCGTAAGTGGTGCCCTCACCCGCGAGTTCCGTAACCAGTTCAAACCAGCCGCCGTCGCGGGCGGACATGGCGAGGGCTCTTTCTTCATGGCCGACGCCAATGACCAAATCGACCTGATCGACCCCAGGCGCCCAAAGGCGAAACCGAGTACCGTCACGAAGCGTCTCAGCACCGAACGGCATCCGATGAACGCTGTCAGCACGATCGAACATATTGCTTGCGATGAAGATTGAGATCGACCGTCCCTCGGACTGAACCGTTTCGTCGGCTCGCCAAAGGCGGGCATAGGTCGGTTCGGGGGCCTTCGTCGTGTCGAGCACGCGCACCCAGCCGTCGTGACTGGCCAGGGGTGGCATGGAGAAATGGCAAGTCTCGGGCGCTGCATTGAGGAGAACCAGAAAAGTATCGTCCTTCAGCGGCTGACCCTCCGGCGGCAGATGCGTGCCGGCATCGCCGCAAAGGATCATGCCGATGCACCGGCGGGTTCCCTCCTGCCAGTCCTGGCCCGACATCTCGCCGCCCTCCGCCTTCAGCCAGACGATATCGGGTATACCGTCTTCCGAATGCTCCTGGCCGTGCATGAACCGCGTACGGCGAAAGGCCGGGTGACCCTTGCGCAGTTGAATGACCTGGCGAACGAAGTCCAGTAACGCCAGATCGTCTTGATCGACACCGGGCCAGTCGATCCAGCCGATTTCATTGTCCTGACAGTAAACATTGTTGTTGCCGCCCTGATCATTGCCGATCTCGTCGCCGGCAAGCAGCATTGGCGTGCCCTGGCTCAATAAAAGGGTGGCAAGAATGTTTCGCTTCTGCCGAGCGCGCAGGGCTCGGATCTGCGGATCATTCGTGGGTCCTTCCACGCCGCAATTCCACGACAGATTGTGGCTATGGCCGTCGCGATTGCCCTCACCGTTAGCCTCGTTGTGCTTGTCGTTGTAGCTGACCAGATCGTCGAGGCAAAAACCGTCATGGGCGGTGACGAAGTTGACGCTAGACCAGGGCCGGCGGCCCTGATACTCGAACAGGTCGGCGGAGCCCAAAAACCGGGTGGCGAACTCCGCTGTGATATGCTCGTCGCCCCGCCAGAAGGCACGCACCGTGTCCCGGTAGCGATCGTTCCACTCGCTCCAGCCGGGCCCATAGCCACCGAGGCGATAGCCGTCGTGACCGACATCCCAGGGTTCGGCGATGAGCTTCACCTGCGACAGCATCGGATCCTGGCGGACGGCGTCGAAGAAGCCGGCGCCGGGGTTCCAGCCATGGCTTTCGCGGCCAAGAACGGTCGCCAGATCGAAGCGGAAACCATCGACATGCATTTCGCCGACCCAGTAGCGAAGGCTGTCCATGACCATCTGCAGCACGCGGGGATGGGTCAGATCCAGGCTGTTGCCGCAGCCGGTGACGTCGTCATAGTAGCGGGGCTGGCCATCGACGAGGCGGTAGTAACTGGCATTGTCGATGCCCCGGAATGAAAGCGTCGGGCCCAGGTGATTGCCCTCGGCGGTGTGGTTGTAGACCACGTCGAGGATGACCTCGATGCCGGCCTCATGGAGCCGTCGAACCATGGTCTTGAACTCGGACACCGAGCCTTGCGGGCTCAGATAGCGGGGCTCCGGGGCGAAAAAGCCGATCGAATTGTAACCCCAATAGTTGCGCAGGCCCTGCTCAACCAAATGGCGGTCGTCGACGAAGGCGTGAACCGGCAGAAGCTCGATCGCCGTGATCCCGAGATCGACCAGATGCTGGATGACCGCCGGGTGGGCGATGCCGGCATAGGTGCCGCGAAACGCCGGCGGCACCTGTTCGTGGGTGGCGGTGAGCCCCTTCACATGGGCTTCGTAAACGATGGTTTCGTCCCACCGGGTCCTGGGCGGCCGGTCGTCCCCCCAGGTGAAAGCGTCATCGACGATCACCGATTTCGGCATGCCCCGGGCATTGTCCCGCCGATCAGGCGTCAGATCTTCGCGAGCGCTGCCAAGCCGGTAGCCGAAATGAGCGTTCGACCAGTGCAGCTGCCCGAAAAGCGCCTTGGCGTAGGGGTCAATCAGAAGTTTCTGAGGATTGAACCGATGGCCCTCGTTTGGCGCGTAGTCGCCGTGGACCCGGTAGCCGTAAAGTTGGCCCGGCCCCACATCGGGTAGATAGGCATGGAACACCTCATCGGTGTATTCCGGCAATCGGATGCGATTGACCTCACGCCGCCCCTCGGCTTCGAACAGGCAGAGATCGACAGCCGTCGCATTGGCTGAAAAAAGGGCAAAATTGGTGCCGCGTCCGTCAAAGGTAGCGCCCAGCGGATAGGGGAGACCGGCCCATACGCGGCTCATTCAGGCGTCAATACCAGGGTGGCGAGAGGCGGCAGGGTTAGGACCAGGCTCGCTTCCAGACCGTGCCAGGCGATCGGTTCGGCCTCGACGCGACCGCCATTGCCGAGGCCCGAGCCGCCGTAATCGGCCGAGTCCGTATTGATCCGTTCGCGATAGGCCGACGCCTGGGGCACGCCGATCCGGTAACCATGGCGGGGTACCGGCGTGAAGTTGCAGACCACGACCGCGTGCCGCCCCTGATCGTCCTTCCTTAGGAAGGAAATCACGCTCTGTTGATTGTCGCTGGCATCGATCCAGCGAAAACCGTCGGCCTCGCAGTCCAGGCGATGGAGCGCCGGCTCGCTGGCATAAACATGGTTGAGGTCGCGAACGAGGTTTTGGACACCTTTGTGCAGGGGATAGTCCAAGAGGTGCCAGTCGAGACCCTGGTCGTGTGCCCATTCGCGGCCCTGGGCGAACTCACCGCCCATGAACAGCAGTTTCTTGCCCGGGTGAGCCCACATGAAGCCGAAATAGGCGCGTAAATTGGCGAAGCGTTGCCATTCATCGCCAGGCATCTTGCCCAGAAGCGAGCCCTTGCCGTGGACCACTTCATCGTGGCTCAGCGGCAGGACGAAGTTTTCGGAAAAGGCATAGAGCAGACCGAAGGTCAAATCGCTTTGGTGATGCTGGCGGTAGACCGGTTCCCGATGCATGTAATTCAGCGTGTCGTGCATCCAGCCCATATTCCACTTAAAGCCGAAACCGAGCCCACCCAGATAGGTGGGCTTTGAGACCGCCGGCCAGGCAGTACTCTCCTCGGCAACGGTCGTCGTGCCCGGATGGTTGCCATAGACCTTCTCATTTAGGTCCTTCAGGAATTCGATCGCTTCCAGGTTTTCCCGGCCGCCGAACTTGTTGGGCACCCACTCGTCCGCTTTGCGTGAGTAATCCAGATAAAGCATGGACGCGACCGCATCGACGCGGATGCCGTCGATATGAAATCGGTCGAGCCAGTAGAGGGCGTTGGCGACGAGAAAATTACGGACCTCATTGCGTCCGTAATTGTAGATCAGCGTGTTCCAGTCCTGGTGAAAGCCCTGGCGCGGATCCGCGTGCTCGTAGAGAGCCGTGCCATCGAACTGGGCGAGCCCGTGGGCGTCGGTCGGGAAATGGCCCGGAACCCAGTCGATCAGGACGCCGATGCCGGCCTGGTGGCAGGCGTCGACGAAGCCGGCGAATTCCTCGGCCGTGCCGTGGCGGATCGTTGGCGCGTAAAGTCCGGTCGGCTGATAGCCCCAGGACCCGTCGAAGGGATACTCCGAGATCGGCAAAAGCTCGATATGGGTAAAGCCAAGATCCTTAACGTAGGGGACAAGTTTCGCGCCGAGCTCGTGGTATGACAGATAACGGTTTCCATCTTCGGCGATCCGCGCCCATGATCCCAAATGGACCTCGTAGATGGAAATCGGCGCCTTGAGCCCGTGCCGCTCTTCGCGAACGCTGAGCCATTGGCTGTCTGCCCACGAATGGTCGACCAAACCCTCGACGACGGACGCGTTCTCAGGCGGATGCTGGGCTCGCAGCGCGAGCGGGTCAGCCTTTAGCGGCACCCTCTCACCGTCCGGGCCGATCAGCTCAAATTTGTAGATCGCCCCCCGCTCGACGCCGGGAATGAACAGCTCAAACACACCGCACTCCAGGCGTTTTCTCATCGGATGGCGGCGGCCATCCCACATATTGAAGTCGCCGACGACGCTGGCGCGCTCGGCGTTGGGTGCCCAGACGGCAAAATAAACGCCTGGCACGTCGTCTAGCACCATCGGATGGGCGCCGAGCTTTTCGTAGAGCCTGAGATGGCGCCCTTCGGCGAACAGATGACTGTCGATCTCGCCCCAGATCGGACCGAAGCGGTACGGATCTTCAATCGTTTGCTTGAGCCGCGGGTAGGTCACCTCGAACCGATAGACGCCTTGGTTCGCCGGAGACGACGGCAGTTCCGCTTCGAACAGACCGGCGGGATCGGTTTGGGTCATTGCCGCCAGAGCCTTGCCCGCCTGGTCGACGATCGACACCGCTGTGGCTCCCGGCAGCAGAGTTCGTACCACGTTGCCGTGGCGGCCGAGGACGGCGAAGGGATTGCCGTGACGGCCTTCGACGATCGCCGCGACAGTGTCCTGGTCCAACTCACGGGGTTTCGCCGGCTTAGTGGTTGGCATGGAATGTGGTCCTTTCATCACCGGAGCCTTCCAGGAGCGCGATCAGTCCCCGCAGAGGAATGTGCAGCCAGTCCGGTCTGTTGGCGGCCTCGTAGCGGATTTCGTAGAAGGCCTTTTCCATAAGGTAGAAATCGAGAAGCTGGCTCGCGTCGTCGACCTGCCGCGGCAGTGAAATCAGACCGAGTGCCGCTTCCATGTAAGCGCTGAGAAAGGCCTCGGAGGTCGAGTTCAGCCAGCGGCCAAGGACTGACTGAACCTCGTCGGTGTGACGGCCATGCTGCGCCTCCAAGCTGCCGGCGACCGTCCAGGCCGCGTAGTCGAAGGAGCGCAGCATGCCGGCGACGTCCTTGATCGGTGACAGTTTGGCCCGTCGCTCGTTGGCGTCCCGCGCCGGTTCACCTTCGAAATCGAGGATGAAGAAGTCGTCGCCGGCGACCACCACCTGGCCCAGATGATAGTCGCCATGGACCCGGGTCTTGACCGTCTCGAGGGAACTTGAGGCTAACGTCTGGAAACGGTCCTCGACGAGATCTCGGGCCGCCAGCACTCTTTGAGCCAGATCGGCCGTTTCTGGTTCAAGGCCCTGGATCGTCCTCTCTAGGAGACTAAAGGCATCTTCCGCCTGCTCGCTCGCCAGCCTGGTCCAGAGCGCCAGATCTACGCCCTCAACGGCCTCACCGGCGAAGGCCGGGTCGTCCGTGTCAGTCGCCAGCGCCCGGTGCATCTCGGCCGTACGCCGGCCGAGCGTTCTAGCGTAGGCCAGGTAAACCGAAAAATCTTCCGTTCCCGCGACTGCTTGCGCCGGATCGTCGTCGGCGAAGGCGGTCAAGAGTTGGCGTTCCGCTTCCTTCGACAGGTAATCAAGCGTGAACTGCCAGCCGTCACCTTGGTTTTGGACAAAGCCGTAGGCTGCCGCCAGTGCGGTGCTGTTCCCTTCGCCATCGACCCATTCAAGCGAGCCGAACAGAGGCGGGGTGTTCTCGAAGCCAGCGACGTCGGTGAGGAACCGAGCCACCTCGATCTCCGGATGAACGCCTGATTGCAGGCGGCGATAGAGCTTCATGATCAGCACATTGCCCATCATGATCGAGCTATTGCTTTGCTCCGCGCCCAGTCGCCTGACGTCGGCGTCGTCCGGCAGTTCCACCTGATCGATGAGTTGGCCGGCCTTGAACACCAACGATCCGTCCGCCGTTTCGATCTCCCGGCGTCCGGCCATGCCGTCGAGTAGTGAACGGGCAATACCGGCGCCGGCGCAGGCGTCGTAGAGCGCGCCGACGCGGGCGCCTCTCCTCACCTTGGCAAGGGTGAAGGGTGACAAGGGCGCGTGGCTGGCGACCTGGTCCTCGCCCCACGCGATATCCAGAGGAAGCAGATAGCGGTGCTCGCCCCCCCCTTCCAAGGTCACCTCCAACTCGCTCAGAAGGTGGGTCGATCCGCCCGTCTCAAGCTCGCCCCAGCGGACTATTCCTATGCCTTCGATCCGGTGATCTTTGGCCGCGAACCAGCGTTGGGTGACCGCGAATGTCGGCAGGATGTTTTGTTCCAGTTCCTGGCGGGCGCGTCCCTCCACCAAGCTCGACCAGCCCTCTGCGGCGACCAGGGTCGAGAGCTCCGGCAGGACCTCAGGGATCGGCTGATGCCAGGTAGGCAAGGCTGCCTCCTCGGCAAGCGCGAACCAGTAAAAACCGTGGCCCGGCAGGGTTAGTAGGTAGGGCAACTCGCCGATCGGCGGGAACGGATTTTGTCCCAGGAGCTCGACCGGCACCCGGCCCTTAAAGGCTGCGAGGTCAAGCTCGACCGCTTGGGCATGGCGCGAGAGATTGACGATACAGAGGATGGTGTCGCCCGCGAGCGTCCGCGTATAGGCGAAAATCTTTCGATTGCCGGGATAGAGAAAATCGAGTGAGCCCCGGCTGAAGGCCGGATGGCTGCGGCGCACCATGATCATTCGCCGCATCCAGTTGAGCAGGGAGGAGGGATTGCGGGTTTGCGCCTCCACATTGATCGCCTGAAATCCGAACTCCGGGTCCATGATCGCCGGCAGGTACAGAGCCTGAGGGTTGGCCTTCGAAAAACCGGCATTGCGGTCCGGCGACCATTGCATCGGCGTGCGCACCCCGTCCCGATCGCCGAGAAAGAAATTGTCGCCCATGCCGATTTCATCGCCGTAATAGACCACCGGCGTGCCGGGCATCGAGAACAGCATGGAATTCATGAGCTCGATCTTGCGGCGATCGTTCTCCATCAACGCCGCCAGCCGTCGGCGGATCCCAAGATTGATCCGCATTCGCCGATCGGCGGCATACGTATTCCATAAGTAGTCGCGTTCGTTTTCGGTCACCATTTCGAGTGTCAGCTCGTCATGGTTGCGTAAAAAAATCGCCCACTGACAATTGTCGGGAATATCAGGCGTCTGGCGCATAATATCCGTGATTGGATATCGGTCCTCGCGGGCCAGTGCCAGGTACATCCGCGGCATCAGCGGAAAGTGGAATGCCATGTGACATTCGTCGCCGTCGCCAAAATAGGGTCTTGTGTCTTCAGGCCACTGATTGGCCTCGGCGAGCAACATCTTGTCTGGATAGTGCGCGTCCAGCTCGGCACGAATGCGTTTCAGCACCTGATGGGTTTCGGGGAGATTTTCGCAGTTGGTGCCTTCCCGCTCGATCAGATAGGGGATCGCATCCAACCGCAGACCGTCGCTGCCAAGCTTCAGCCAGAAATGAAGCAGATCCAGAACCTCGTCGATCACCGCTGGATTGTCGAAATTGAGATCCGGCTGGTGGCTGTAAAATCGGTGCCAGTAGTAGGCTTTCGCCACCGGATCCCAGGTCCAGTTACTCGGCTCCGTGTCGAGGAAAATGATGCGGGTATCACTGTAGCGCTGGTCGGAGTCCGACCAGACATAGTAGTCCCGCCATTTGCTACCGGGCTTCGCCTCGCGGGATTTCTGAAACCAGGGATGCTGATCGGACGTATGGTTGATGACCAGTTCTGTGATGATCCGGAGATCGCGTTTGTGCGCTTCCCGGACCAACCGTCTGACATCGGCCATCGTGCCGTAAGCCGGGTTGATCCGCCGATAGTCCTGAATGTCGTAGCCATCGTCGCGAAGGGGTGACGGGTAGAACGGCAACAGCCAAACCGCGGTAACGCCCAGATCCTTGATGTAGTCGAGCTTCTCGATCAGACCGGCGAAATTGCCGACGCCGTCATTATTGGAGTCGAAGAACGCCTTGATATGCGTCTGATAGATGATCGCATCCTTGTACCAGAGCGGATCGCCGTCACCGGTCACAATTCTCTCCCGAACGATTTTGTCTTGTTGTTTAACGAGGCATTCCCGGCGGAACGAGGCGCCATATCGCGTAAGGCCGGTTTTCCGGATCGAGCCAGATTTGCTGAACTTTTCCGGTCCACGTGAAGCGATGCCCGGTCACCAGATCCTCAACCTCGATCGTCCCGTCGTCGGCCAGTCCGAACGTCCACAAAGGCACCTCGAACGCACAACCGTGAGCATGATGGGGATCGAGGTTCACCGCAACCAGGACCAAATTATCCAGACTGTCGGTCGCCTTCGAATAGACCAGAACGTGGTCGTCCCAGGCTTCCTGGAAGGTCAGGTTTGCGAACTGCCAGAGCGCCGGATTGTCTTTGCGGATGTGGTTGAGGAGCGTGATGTCCTGGCGAATATTGCCTGCCCGATCCCAATCCCAGGCTTTGATCTCGTATTTTTCGGAGTTGAGATACTCCTCCTTGCCAGGGACAGGGGTGCCCTCGCAGAGTTCGAAGCCCGAATAGACACCCCAAAGCGTCGATAGGGTCGAGGCGAGGACCGCTCTCACCTGAAAGGCGGCCCGGCCGCCGGTCTGAAGGTAGACCGGATTGATGTCCGGCGTGTTGACGAAGAAGTTCGGACGCATGTGCTGGCGCGCTTCCTGCCTCGTCAACTGGGTCAGATACTCGATCAGTTCCTGCTTCTCATTGCGCCAGGTGAAATAGCTGTAGCTCTGCGTGAAACCGATTTTCGCTAGCCGGCTCATGACCATGGGCCGGGAGAAGGCCTCGGCGAGGAAGACAGCTTCTGGGTGCTGGTCCTGGACCTCGCGAATCAGCCATTCCCAGAACGGAAACGGTTTGGTGTGCGGGTTGTCGACGCGGAAGATCTTGACCCCCCGCTGAATCCAGAACAAGACCACGTCCCGGAGCTCCTGCCACAGAGATGGGATCGGGCCCTCGCGGTAGATGCTGACGTTCGAGATATCCTCATATTTCTTCGGTGGGGTCTCGGCGAATTTGAGCGTGCCGTCGGGACGCCAGTCGAACCATTCTGGGTGGTCCTTGATCCACGGATGATCGGGGGAGCATTGAATGGCGAAATCGATGGCGATCTCCAGCCCGTGATCGGCGGCCGCCGCGACCATGCGGGCGAAATCGTCCAAAGATCCCAATTCCGGATGCAGATCGGTGTGTCCGCCAGACTCGGAGCCGATCGCATAAGGACTTCCAGGATCACCTGCCGCTGCTTTGAGACTGTTGTTGCGGCCTTTGCGATTGGTCTTACCGATAGGGTGGATCGGCGGAAAATAGAGGACGTCAAAGCCCATCGCACGCACGTAGGGCAATTTGGCGATGACGTCGTCAAAGGTGCCGTGACGGTCCGGATCGTCGCTTTGCGACCTCGGAAAGAGCTCGTACCAGGCAGCAAAGGCGGCAGCCGTGCGATCGACGATCACCTCCAGTTCGCGCCCGAGCTGCGAGCGATACTCCCGTAAATCGGCCCGGACCATCAGCGACTTGGTCTCCTCGCCGAGCAAGACCGACAGATGGTAGCCCTGGTCGTCTTTACGCGACGTGAGGTCGTCGAGCAGCAGCTCGAGCGCTTTCTTGTCGGGGTCCTCAGCGCCAGCCGCGGTCCTGGCGACTAGGTCTCGTCCTTCGATCATCTCCAAGGACAAATCCAGACCGGCATCGTGCTTTTTCGCGACCTCGTGGCACCAGCTGGCGAAGGTGTCCCACCAGGCTTCGATGGTGAACAGATAGCGGGTGTTGCGGCTGAGCATGAAGCTGCCGGCCCAGCGGTCATTGTCGACGAAGCGCATCGGCGTTTCGCGCCACTCCGTCTGATCGATGGTCCGATACTTGAGCGCCGCGGCGATCTTGTCATGACCGTCCGAGAAGATATCGGCTTCGACTGTGAGCCTTTCGCCGACCATGCGCTTGGCCGGAAAACGGCCACCGTCCAATTCGGGACTCACCTTTTCGATCGCCACGCGGTTCGTCGCCAAATCGCGTAAGGCACGGACGCTGGTCGCGTCGTCCGGCGCCGGCAGCACCGATGGCCGGGCTCGTTTCGCCCGGAACAAACGGACGGCCATCGGCTCCAACGTCAAGGTTTCGGCATGTTCCAGATGGATCGGCTCGACTCCTGGCGTGATGTCCTCGAACCGGGCGAAAGCGCCACCGGCCGACGTGATGAGTGAACTGGTGGCAATGCCATCGCTTTGGGTCGGATCCGGATTGGCGAGCAGCGTGACGACTTCCTTCGCCAAGGCAGGAACAGCCCGGTCGAAACGGCTTAGACCGACGATCCGGGCGTTGGGCGCGGTAACCCTGCGGAGCTCCTTGCCGCTCGCCAGCAGATCGCTCTCGCTTACTGCCGCATTGGCGTCGCCGATGAACCCGGTAAGATCGACGATCGGATCCTCAGTCTCTTTGCGCCAATCCTCGGGCGTGGTCTTGACGTGATTGAGTGGGATGCCGCAGCCATATTCGAAGCCCATCGGCATCATCAGACCATTGGCGAGACCGAGCCCTGCCAGATAGCGTCCCCGATAATGGCGTTCGATGGAAGCGGCATCATCGAGATCGAACCGGTTACGCAAACGACCACTATTGTGGTCTTCAGGGAAGGCGATCGTGCGCCCGACCCGCCGCAACGCCTCATGCTGCTCAAGATACCAGCTCTCGTGAAAATTCCACCAGGCGCTGCTGTCGAACACCATGTCGAAGCCCGACACATCGAGCGCTTTGACCTGCTCGAAGGGGCAACCGAGCGCGGCCGCTAGAAACACCGCCTGTGGATGCCGTGATCGGAGCCGGTCGAACAGCTCACGCCAAAAGGGGGGCGGGACCTTGTAGGCGGCGCTGCAGCGAAAACCGATCAGGCCAAGCTCAAGAAAATGGGCCGCTACCTCTTCGTAGTGGTCGAGAAGCGCATCCCTAATCGCGTCGTTGCGCAGATCAACTTCGACCAGATCACCTAAAATTCTCGGTGGCACGCTCGGATCGAGGCTCGGGACTTCGGCGGTTCGCAGAGCGCCGTCACTGTCCCGCCTGAACCAGTCGGGGTGATTCTGGACGAGGATTCCATCGCGGGCGGCATGCGGTATCACTAAATCCGTCATCACCGCCAGACCGGCTTGCCTCGCCGCCTGGACGAAAGCGATAACGAGGTCCGCCGCATCCGCTTTGCTCTCACCCCGCACCCACGGGTGGAGTTCGAACGGATCACTGATCGCGTACAGGCTCTTGGAATCGCCCGGCGCGAAGAACGCGTTCACATAGACCGTGTCGAAGCCCATGGCGACGATGCGATCGAAATGATCGGGCCACCGGGTGATCGGGCCGGCCAACAGAGGGTGAAGATTGTAGATCAGGCGCGGCTTAGCGCTGCTCTGGCAATTGTCAGGCAAACGGTCCCCCATCGATATGCGTCGCTGATCTACACTAATGCGCGAGCGCGCGGGAGGCTCCAAAAACCTTTCGCTCAGATAAACGAAGCCCTGCTCACATGACCTCTTTTTTACGGTCGTCGGTCTCGCCGTAGCGATGGAGCGCTGGCGGCCTCAAGCCATCATAGAGCGCTGCAATCTTGTCGTTCACCAAATCCCCCTGCTGGGCAAAGAGAGATTGGCCTTGAAGGTCGCTGTCGACGATGAAGGGGCCGAAATTCTCGACCTCAAACAGCCACATCGCTTGGGCTACACCCAAATCATCGAGCCAAAAAACGTCGCGAACGCCTTTGATCCCGCGGCCCAGGAGCGCGCCTGTGCCATAGCCGACGGTCGTGAGATAGACGGCCCCTCTCGGCGCCAGAACCGTCTCGTAATCCTCACGCGGCATGCCGCCTTTGCCGATGATGATCTTGGTACCGGTCAGGTCGAGCCAATCAGCCATCCATTTCGAGAAACGAAACGACGCCGTCGCGGTCACGCCGCCGATCTTATAGTTGCCCTCAGCATCGCGCGACGCAGCAGGCGAACAATGAAAATTGGCGTTGCTGAGGGAAGCGAGGTCGTCGACCGGCAAGGCGAAGCCCTCCTGCATGACCCGTTTATAGATCCCCTCCCGAGCGGTGTAGACGACGCCCTCCAGAAATACGATCGAGCCCGGGCGAAGCTCCTTCAGCGCGTCTGGCTCGACCGGCAGCCTCAGCCCGTGTTTTTCAAGCGTTCCGTCTGACTTTCCCATGCGATCGTTTCTCTCCGCATATAGGGCGTGAACCATTGGGGATCGGTGCGATAGGCGACGTCGCCGTCAGCATGAATACGAGCAGTGGCGCGGCGCGACGAAAGACAAAAGGTGTGAACGCTGACCGGCATGCCGCCGGTATGGGTATGGCCGACCTCGATGTGGCAATCGACGACCATGGATGAGCCGACGAAGCCCATGGCGCCCATTCCGATCGAGTTGCCTAGCTCCTTCAGCTCGAGCTCCAGATCAGCGATCTTCGGGTCGGGGTTTCTGTCGCCGACGATGCGAAGACAGGCCGCCTGCTTGCCGAGCTGCATGCAGGTGTCTTTTGACCCCCCGATACCGACACCGACGATCGCCGGCTGGCAAGCGAGGCCGCGTTTGCCGAAGGCGATCAGCGTATCCAGCAAGAAGCGTTTCACACCCTCGATGCCGTCGCCCGGGAAAAGCATCCGATAGTCGCTGCCAAAAAGGCCTCCTTTGTGGACCGTCGTCAGCTCGATCCAGTCGGCGTCCGGCTCGAAGCTCCATTCGATCTCCGGCGCGTTGATACCGACATTGTTGCCGTGATCATCGCGCCAAAGGGGATGCACCCGATTGGGTCGAAGCGGCACGTCGGTCGTGGCCCGGGCCGTGGCCGAGCGGAGCGCCCGTTCAACGCCGACGAAGCCCTGGTCAACGCTCGCCTCATTGCCGACCTTCACATAGTAGCGCGGAAGGCCCGTATCGGCGCACATGGGCCGTCGGTCCTCGGTGGCGGCCTCCCAATTCTCAACCATCGCGTTGAGGACGAACGCGGAAAGATCGCCGGTCTCGAGGTCGATCATCCCCTTGATGCCGGTCAGATAGTCCTCGGGGATGTCGATCGCCGCCCTGGTCATGATCTCGTAGGCCGCGCTCTCGATATCGACGTTGGCGATCATGCGACGCTCCTGGTTTTTGTCTGATCGGCAGCGGCGGGCACCGGTGGTTCGTCTCCGAGGAGGCTTTTCCCGGGCTCGACGATATCGAAGGTCACCGGCACCATCTCGAGTTCAAGTGTATCCTCGGACTTGGTGATGCGGGTGTATGTGGACCGCTCCAGCTCACCGGTCTCGGGAAAATCCTCTCGAAAGTGCGCGCCCCGGCTGTCCTCGCGGGCCCGGGCCGCTTTGGCGATCACCGTCGAGATCTGGATGAGGTTCTGGAGGTTCAGCCAGTCATGCCAGGTGAGATTGAAAGCGCGCTCACCGTCCGCCACTCCGAGGGTCCGGAGTTCGTCCGACAGCTCATTCAACCGCCCCATGCCCCGCTCGATACCGTCTTTGTCGCGCATGACACCAACATCTTCCCACATGGAGTGGGACAGCCGGTCGCGCAGCGCGTGGACCGATCCGGGCGGCCTTGAGAAAGGGTGTTCAGCCCGGGCAATGGCTTTATCGACGACGTCTTCGTCCGGATCTGGCCAGGTCGACTGGCCGGCCACAAAGGCGGCCATACTGTCGCCGGCAATACCGCCGAAAACGGTCGAGTTAGCGACACCATTCCCCCCAAGACGATTGGCGCCATGGACGCCGCCGCAATCCTCACCCGCCGCAAACAGGCCCGGCGATGAGGTGGCACAATCGATGTCGAACTCGACACCGCCCATCATGTAGTGGGCTGTTGGGACCACCTCGACCCGGCCGCCGGCCAGATCAAAACCACAATCGGCGCAGCGTTTGACCATGCCGGGGAAGGTTTTTGCGACGTTCTCTTTGCCCAGATGACCCATGGAGATGTAGACGCCGCCCATAGGCGTGGTTCGCCCGGCCCGCATCTCGGCATAAATGCCGCGGCTGACGACATCCCGCGTAGCGCGCTCGCCGGCCGCATCATAAACGCCCATGAAGCGCTCCCCGCCGCCGTTTAAAAGGTGCCCGCCGGCACCCCGCAGCCCCTCTTCGAGAACGGTGCCGGTCATCCGGGTGTCGGGGCCGCCCAGCAGGCCGGTGGGATGGAATTGGACCATCTCCATGTCGCGTAGGGCCAGACCGTAGCGAAGGGCCATCGCCAGGCCGTCGCAGGTCTTGTCGCCGGAAGGCGTATGAAAACGGTACATCGTCGGCCCGGCGCCGGTGGCCAGGAGCACCGCTTTCGCCTGAACGAGATGATAGTGGCCGGTGCGAATATCGATCAGCAGCACGCCGGCGATGCCGGATTGGTCCTTCGCCGGGACCAGTTCAATGGCCCGGTGCTCCTCGAGCCGCCGAACGTCCAGGCTAAGCACCTGCTCCATTAGACGATTGATGATCTCGATGCCGGTCAGGTCGGATTTATGGGCCGTCCGGTCAAAACTTTGACCGGCGAACGCTTTTTGGTGGAGGGTGCCGTCCGGATTGCGATCGAAGAAACAGCCGACCTCGTTTTCCAACTCGCGGATCCGCTCCACGGCGCCAGTGCACAGCCGCCAGGCAAGATCCTGGCGTGGCAGCCATTTACCGCCGACAATCGTGTCCATGAAATGGCGTTCGATGCTGTCGCCCGGTGACAGCGCCACGTTATAGCCGCCCTGCACCATCCGCGTGCAGCCGCTTTTGCCGAGAAGACCTTTGACGGCGATCGTGACGTCAAGGTCGGGATCGGCTTGCTTGGCGTGGAGCGCGGCAAAGAGACCAGCGCCGCCGGAGCCCAGGATGAGAATATCGGTTCGCGAACGCTGGAGCTCCATGTCAGACTACCTGCATGACAAAAACGAGGCCCAGCGCCAGTGAGATCGCGACGCCGCCCATGATCCAGCCGAGCCTGAGCCCGCCTTCTTTCGGCCACGGCGCGAATTCGATCACCAGGACGCGAAGCCCGAAGACCAGGTGGATGCTCAGTAAGATGACCAATCCCCATTCGGCGATCTTGACGATCATCAGATCGGTATAGACCAGATAGCCATCCTACGCCTCCGCACCCTCCATTGCGAGCCCCAGGGGCAGAAAATGTAGCGGCAAGAAGAGACTGAGCGCCACGCCAGAGAGACGGTGCCCGCGCGCCGCCCAAAAGCTCAATCGCTGGTCGGAAGCTTGTCCCGCTCGCTTCATAACGTCACAGCTACCACGGCACGCAGACCAAGTGCGAACAGAAGAATGGCGAAGCCAATCATCAGCCGGTCGACGGTGTATCGTTTAAGTCTGGTCCACTCGATGAGAACGTTGCGCAAGCCCAAGGGCGCATGGACCGCCGCTGCCGCGACAAACAGTGTGTAGAAGCTGGCCCAAAGAAGACTGCCTTCGGTTCGGCCAAGGATCTCGGCCGCGGTGAGACCGTCCTGAACAGCATAGAAAATCAAGAGCAGATGAATGATGACCAGGGGTGCGAGGAGAATCGCGGTCAATCGCTGGAGCGCGAAGAGCCTAGCTTCGATCATGGCACGGCTCCGAATAAGTGCAGCAGGCTCAGCCTCTTCAAGCCGGCGATGCTCCGGGTCGGGCTCAGACCGATCGGACAATTCTGCATACACGAACCGTGACTATGACAGGATCCGCAACCGTCGGCACCAAGCGCTTTTTGCTTCACCTCGTCGCGGTTGGCGATGCGCTCGTCATTGACAAGCGTCCAGGCCCGACTAAGAGCAGCCGGCCCCAGATAGCCCGGATTGGCGGCGACAACATCGCAGGATGCATAGCAAACGGCGCAGTTGATGCACTCGATGGCGGCGTCCGCTTCACGTCTTTTGGGTGACATGGGATCGATTGGTGCCGGCGGTTCCGCCCGGCTCCGGGATCCCGCGAAGGTCCCGCCGGCCGCCGTCCACTTCTCGAAGAAAGGCGCCATGTCACAGACGAGATCCTTAATCCGCGGCAGATTGCGGAGCGGTTCGATGGTGATGACGCCGTCGCCGATCACGCGATTGATGTGGGTTCTGCAGGTCCAGCGCGGCGTGCCATTGACGGTCATGGCGCAGGAGCCGCAGACCCCGACCCGACAGGCAAACCGATATGCCAGCGAGGGCTCGAGCGCGCGCTGGACCTCGGTGACGACATCCAAGACCGTCTGATTGTCCCGCGCCGGTACGCTGTAGGTGTGAAGCGCTCCCGTTTCACCACCTCGCCAGATTCGGACCGTCAATGTTCGTTGGTCGGTCATCTATTCGTTCGTTGTTTATCCCACCGCCAAAACACGTAGGGTTGTCGACTGCCGGAACCACCGCCGATCTCGTGGAACGCAGAAAAAACAGCCGCCTCAGACGGACAAAAAACCGGCGATGTTGGGTGGTTGATAGACCCGACTTTGCGGGCCTTCGTCGGAGCTGATCATCACGACTTCCCGTCCGAGGCGTTCGCGCACCGACTGGTGGAGCGTTTCAGCCGTGTGCACGGGCGGGTGGGTCGAGCCCTTTGGATCCAGTGCCTTTCGAGCTTGATTGCCGATCGGCCTGATCAACTCGTCCTGCCCCGTCAGACGGTGCAGTTTTCGCCAGTGGTCGTTCATCGACAGGTGCTGAGCGGCGCCGGGAAGCTTCGTTCGCCATTCCTGCAGGTCCTGGACGAAGCCGGGCTCGAACGTCATCCCGGCGGCACCCGCCTTTTCGACGATCCACAAGAGCGCGAGATTGGACAGCCGATCCTCGCGTTTGGTTTCGGTATCGCCACCGCCAATGTCGACATGGGAGCCGGCGAACCAGACTTGTTCGACCGTCTGCCGCACCTGCGACAAGTCCTGGGCGCCAATCTTCACCGCTTGTCCTGGCGCCCGGGTCCATAAGGTCGGTGCGAACAACGCCCGCCGCTCGTCGATTGCCAGCGCGTGATAGGCTTCCTCGACGTTGGGACTGAGCGACGTGTCGTGAAACCCCTTGATCGGGCGTCTCAGGCGATCGCCCAGCCCATCGACCCAGGCGACGAAGCCGTCACGAAGGGATTCCAGGAACGACCGTTTCAGATCCTCATTGCGATCTTCGATCTCGAAAGGCAGTCCCAGAGCTCCCACGGTGTCGAACACACCGACGAAACGCACCGAGATCGGCCCTTGGGAGGTCGGCCGGATGAACCGCTCGAAGATATTGTCGTCTTCGCCGGGCTCGTGCAGCCGGTAGTAGACGAAGGCGCGGGCAATGGCGTCTTCTGAGTCCAACCGGCCGACAAGGTTCATGAAGCCGCAGAGCGAGCGGGCGGTGAACGCGCCCCGGGAGAAACCGAGGACATAGAGTTCGTCGCCGGGCTGATAGTGCTCGAGCACGAACCTGTAGGCCTGGCGGACGTTGCGAGAAAGGCCGACGCCGAAATTGCCGCCGATCTTGTCGCTGTACCAGTCCGTACCGACGCCCACGTCGTAATAGACGATCTGATCGCTGTCCCGGCGGGCGAACTGGTTCAACCAGTGAATATTGGTCTCGCTCTCCGGTGTGTTCCACGTGCCGTCGCACAGCACCACCAGGCGTTTGGTCATGTTTCCCCGCGTCGTCGTCGATCAATCGCGGCGTTTGTGCAACAGGCTGTCAAGCTGACGGCGTAGGTGATCGTGGACACCATCCGCTGACATATCGTTGAGCCGCTTCAACAAGGCGACCGGCGACAAATCGACGTCGAGCCGGATCTCAACCGCCTTTTTGTCCTCGTCGCCGATGATCAGGCGCTTCTTACCGATCTCGTCCCACAGCGCCTCGAACTCGGCGTTGGCATCAGCTGGATCGGACATTGGTCTCTCCGAAGCCTTGAGTTCACACGGCAATCCGCTCGACGGTGACCTGGTTCAGTTCCAGATCGCCGAGCCGCAGACCGCTGATGGTCACCGGTGCCTGAATGTTCTCGACCCGCGCCCGGTCGATCGACGCCGATGCGCTCAGCTCCGCCAAAACCAGTTCGCCGATTTGCAGATGAAGCACCGGCTCAGTGACGAAGGTCGCCTTGAACAGATCACCGATCTTGAAGGCCGGCGCCTCGAAGGCCTCGAGCTGAATGCCCATCAGCGCCACGCTGCCATCAGAGCTGGCGTCCGGGATCGCCACCGACGGCAGATCGATGCCCTCGAGCCGCAGGTCGGGAAGACGAAGTGGCGCGTCGGGGCTAACCCTGTCGATCGTCAGTGACCGGCTGTCCGCCGCCGGCACCGCCAGCTGGCCGATCTCGAACGAACCCACCCCCAAACCGCTCAGCCCGAAACCATCGGATGGCAGGCGGGTGTCATCGATCGCCAGCCCCTCGAAACGAGTGGAGCCCAACGCCAGATCGTCGATCGGGCGCAGCGCCACATCGACGTCGTCGACCGAGGCTGCGGGGATCACCAGATCGATGTCCTGAACCATTGGCAGGGTGATGTCGTGCAACTCGATCGGCTTGGCTTTGGAGCCCAGTTTCTTGATCCCGCTGTCACTGCCGAGCCATTTGAGATCATAGCTCCAGTGCACGGTATAATGCAGCTCCAGGATCAGGCGTACGTTGCGGAGGATCGCACTGCCGCAGTGGATCCTGGTGGCGAGACCCTCAAGGGTCAGCCGTTCCAGGCTCGCCTCGCCGACGTCGATTCGTCCGACGGCGGCGTGGCCCGCGCGGCCTGACGCACAGGCGATACGGTCGATCCCCAGCCGTTGATCGTCAGCACCGTCGAGCGCGTCCAAAAGCGCAGGGTCAAGAGCGGGCGTCATCTCATTTGAGCGCTGGTTGGCTACGGTTGACGACATCTCACTCCTCATCCTGTCCGCTCAGCGCCTGAAGATGCGGGCGCAAACGACCGGGATCGATGCTCCCCAGGACGCGGGCATAGGTTTCGTTACACCGGGCAAGCTCGGTGTAGGCCGTCTCGTCGACAAGCCCATTCGTACGGCAGTTCTCGGCGATCTGCCGAAGCCAGTCGATCAGCAGATCCGCGGAGAGTTCGACATCCCCGTCGTCTTGATCGGGCATCGGCTCGACCGCGCACGACACGGCTCGCTGCCACAGTTGCTCGAAACGGTTGTCGGTTTCGGTGTGCTCGCCCATGACGCCGGTTCCCGTTCGTTGGATCAGATCCCGACCCGCTCGACGCGGATCTGATTGAGGGTGAGCTCGTCGAGTCGAGCGCCGCGCACGCTAAGAGGCGCCCGAATATCCTCGAGGATCAGTTGCTCGACGGACGAGGACGCCGTCACATTGTCGAGCCGCAATGCCCCTATTCGGATGGTCAGCGTCGGCTCGACGAAAATCGCAATCCGTATGCCGAACAGCCGCACCAGGTTCTGACGGAACTGAAAATCCAAAGGCCGAACGTCGGGGATCAGGATGGCGGCTGTGGAGGACACGCGTGGCACCGCCACCGAGGGCAGCTCGAGGTCGGTGATCAAGGTGGTCGGCAGGATCAGCGGTCGTTCCAGCGTGACCGCGCCGATGCTCACGGCCTCGGTCCAACTGGCCGGCAGATCCAGATCGGTCAGCGATACCGGACCGAGAGCAAGACCCGCCAGGCCGAACCCGGCAGCGGGCAGAAGACTGTCGTCGACCAGCAGGTCGTCGAACTGAACCGCCCCCACATCGAGATTACTAACCGGCTGAATGTCGATCTGGGCGGCGGTGATCACCGCCGAGGGCGCGGTCACCGCGATGTTCTCCAGATCGGGGATGGCCACGGTGCCGATGTCGAAAGGAATGTTGAAGCGCACGGCCGGATTGCGCTCACGGCCGAAGACCCGGAACGAGATGCCGGCCCGGAGACTGAGCACCACGCGAAAATCGTCGAGCAGGGCCTCTTCGGTGTCGATGGTCGCATCGAACCCCTGGGCGGTGATCCGTCCGATCGTGGCATCGCCAAGTCTAACCTCGTCCAGCCGAAGCGACCCGGCTCGACCGGACGCGGCTGTGACCCGGGGCACACGGATCCGGCGAAGGGTCCGCTCCGCCATCTCGAAGGCGCGCGCGGCGCTCTCGGCCAAACCGGATCCGCCCACCGCCAAACCGGACTCAGGTCTTGATCGCACTATTTTCGTCGGTCCTCGGTCCGGGTTGCCACTGATCGAACTCAGCTTAAGAGTGCAGTAACTTCGCTACCAATGAACGTCTGTGGAAATTGTCACAACCCACCGTTTCCCCGTTCTTCGGTGGAACAGCGAGAAATTAAAGCCATTTTTGGTTGAATTTCCCCACTTGGTTTTGCGCAATTTTCAGCTTTGTTCTTCCAACAGAAGATACTCCATTTGTGTGATTTTTCATAGTCGATAGTCTGAGGATTCGTTACCTTACGGTTGTTTCTGGCGAGGATCCTGTGAAATGCAGGTTGTTGTCCACGGGGACGCGCGGACGGTGCTCGTCTTCAAGGTGCAAACCTTTTTCTGAGGAGTTGCTTTGATGTCCAGGTGTCTCTCGCTGGCCACCTTGATGATGCTGGCTGGACCGCTGGCACAACCCGCTATGGCCACCTTTGATCCGCTTGACGAGGCACGCCTGGTCGGCCGTGACGCGGCGAGCTTTCCGCCCGCGGACGAGGATTATTTCAAGGACATGGACAACGGCGTCGTCTTGAGCCCGGACGAGGTCAAGGGGCGCAACATGTGGCTGGTCTGGAGCGGCGGCAACGACCTGTTCTGGGACCGCCTGACCAACGAGCTTTTCGGCGCCTTCGATCTGTTAAAGACGCTTTCGTCCCATCCCTCGCTGCCCGCGAACCGGGATAATCGCTGGTCTTATCTGGGGCTGGTGAACGAGCCGTGTTTCGAGAAAGCGACCGGTCCTGACTCCGACAAATTCGGGCTGTGGCTCGATCGCCGGACCGATGACTGCCCGCCGGACCCGTTCGCCTCGGAAGAAAAATATCCGGGCGTCGAAATCGGCGCCCGTGGGCGTAATTTGCCAGTCGGCTCCTACTACGGCGAACCTTCAGGCATCATGGGCCTGCGGCTGTTCCCCAATCCCGAATTCGACGAGAAGGCCGAACAGGCGTGGGATCCCGAGCGTTACTACACGGACCCTGATTACTATCTCTCGAAGGACCTGATCAGGCCCTACCGGGTCGGCATGACTTGCGGCTTTTGCCACGTTGGACCCAGCCCCATCAATCCGCCGGCAGATCCAGAAAACCCGGCCATGGAACTTCTGAATTCGACGGTCGGTGCTCAGTATTTCTGGATTGACCGGATCTTCGCCTGGGACTCCGACAAGCGCAATTACATGGTTCAACTGATCCACTCGTCCCGGCCCGGAACGCTCGACACCTCGCTGGTATCGAGTGACTACATCAACAATCCGCGGACGATGAATGCCGTCTACCTTTTGGGCGAACGCTTGGAATTGGCGAAGCGACTGGGCCGGGAAGAACTGGCCGGTGGCGAGTTGGACAACAAGCAGTTCGACGATTTCGTCGACGAGGGTCCTTTGACGGCCTTCTTCGATGAGCCGAACGTGTCCTACAGCCCACGCGTGCTCAAAGATGGTGCCGATTCCGTCGGAGCGCTCGGCGCCCTAAACCGGGTCTACCTCAATATCGGCCTCTTCAGCGAAGAGTGGACCCGGCACTTCAATCCGGTTGTCGGCGGCAAGTCGATCACGCCGATCCCCATCGAAACGGCGCAGGAAAATTCCGCCTATTGGCGGGCGACCGAGAACCAATCCCCTTACATGGCCGCCTTCTTCCTCAAAGCCGGACGGCCCGACTATTTGCGGGACGCGCCGGGCGGCGACGCCCATCTGAGCGACGATCCGGAGGTCATCAACCGCGGCAGGCAAGTTTTCGCCGAACGCTGCGCCCGATGCCATTCCAGCAAACTGCCCGAAAGCGCTTTTGAAGCGATGCCCGGCGGTTGCTCCGGCCCCAACTATCTGAGCTGCTGGAACCGCTATTGGAACCTCACCAAAACGCCGGAATTCAAGGCCGAGATGAAGGACATCGTCATGGCCGACGATTTCCTTGACGGCAACTATCTCTCGACCGAGATGCGGGTGCCGGTCACCCTGCTCGAGACCAACGCCTGCAGCCCGCTCGCCACCAATGCCATCGCCGGCAACATCTGGGATAACTTCTCGTCCCAAAGCTACAAGGATCTGCCGTCGGTGGGCACGATCACCGTGCATCACCCGATCACCGGCGAGGAACGCGAGTACCGGATGCCGGCAGGCGGCCGCGGCTACACCCGACCGCCGTCCCTGATCAGCCTATGGTCGACCGCGCCCTACCTGCTCAACAACACGGTTGGCGATTTTGAATACAGCCCGTCGGTCGACGCGCGCATGCGCGCCTTTCAAAGCGGTATCGAGCAAATGCTATGGCCGGAAAAGCGGACATCCGATCCGGTTCTGGGCGACAAGGTGCCGGGTCTGATCGACCGCACCACGGAACAAAGCTTCCTGACGGTGCCCCGCGGATTTCAACCGGATTTTTTGGTCAAGCTGATGCGGCCTTTTCGGGACGAGTTGCCTTGGCTGTTCAATGAGGAGGGTGACATCGAACTGGGGCCGATCCCGGCGGGCACACCGATCAATCTCCTGGCGAACATCGACCTGCGCCAGGATCAGGCCGATCTGCTGGAGCGCGTGCGTCACGACTTCAAGCTTGCGGAACTTATCATCCGCATCAAACGCGATCTGAAGGATCTGCCGGAAAACGCCACTGACGAGCAGGCCCGTCTGGTCTTTGCCGATCTGGTAGAGCCTTTGCTCGAGGTCAACAAATGCCCGGACTTCGTGATCAACCGAGGGCATTATTTCGGAACGGATCGGTTCGCGGAGGAACCGGGTCTGAGCGATCAGGCGAAGCGGGATCTGATCGAATTTCTAAAGACGCTCTGAGGTGAGCGTGCCTGAGGAGGAGCTCTTCGATTACATCGTCGTCGGGTCCGGGGCTGGCGGCGGCACCGTCGCCGCCAGCCTGGCGGAAGCGGGGATGCGTGTCTGCGTCCTCGAGGCCGGCGGGGATCCCAAGGCGCTGAGCGGCGGGGTCCGCGGCATGGGTGCGGCGAACCGCATGCCGCACGACTATGATGTACCGGCCTTTCACGCCTTCGCCTCCGAGAACGAAGCGATGCGCTGGGATTACTTCGTCCGCCACTACGCCGATGACGTCCGGCAGGGCCGGGATCCCAAGGCGACGGACCGGGGTGTGCTTTATCCCCGGGCCGGGACGCTTGGTGGCTGCACCGCCCACAATGCGATGATCTTTCTCTATCCGCACCGGGATGACTGGAACCAGATCGCTGAGATTACCGGTGATCCCTCTTGGTCAGCGGACGAGATGCACCGCCACTTCCAAAAACTCGAGAATTGCCGCTACCGCCCGGTCCAGCGGCAGCTGGCGAAGGCAGGCATCGACCGGACTGGGCACGGCTATCATGGCTGGCTCTCGACCGAAAAGGCCATTCCCCGGGAAGCGCTGCGGGACGACGCCCTGCTCGAAACCGTCATCTCGTCGGTGAGAGCCGTCCTCGGCGAGAGCGACAGTCCTCTCGACCGCATCATCTCGTTTCTCGAGAGCGCCGGGGATCCCAACGATATCGACGTCATCAACAGCGACGCCGAAGGCGTTCGCTACACCCCGCTGACGACCAGGGACGGCGGGCGGATGGGCACCCGGGAACGGCTTCTGGAGGTCGCGGACCATTTGCCGGACCGCCTCACCATCGAACTAGACGCCCTCGCCTCCCGCATCTTGTTCGATGACGAAAATCGGGCCGTCGGCGTCGAGTATCTAAAGGGCCAGCGCCTGTTTCGGGCTCACGCGCAGAGCTCGGCAAGCGCCGGCGAAAGACGGTCTCTTCGGGCGAGACGCGAAATCATCATCGCCGGTGGTGCCTTCAATACACCGCAACTTCTGATGTTGTCCGGCGTCGGCGAAACCCGCCATCTCGAACGCTTCGGCATTGATTGCCGGATCCATCTTCCCGGCGTGGGGCGCAATTTGCAGGATCGCTACGAGATTTCGGTGGTCAATCGAATGAGCTTCGAGCGCTGGGAGAGCCTCGAGCAGGCCAAATTCGAACCTGGTGATCCGCTCCATCGCCTGTGGCTCGAGGGCGAGGACAGTCTTTACCGGACCAACGGCGCCGGGCTTGGCGTCATCAAGCGGTCAACCGCCGCCCGCCCTCTCCCCGATCTGTTCTGCATGGCCCTTCTCGGCCGGTTCGAGGGCTACTATCCGGGTTACGCCGCTGATTTGGCCGGCCGCCTTAACTACATGAGTTGGGCCGTCCTCAAAGCGCACACCAACAACCGCGCCGGCGAAATTCGGCTGGCGTCGGACGATGTCCGCGACCTGCCAATAATCGATTTTCATTATTTCGACGAGGCCCACGACCCAAACGGTGACGATCTCAAGGGCGTCGTCGAGGGCATACGCTTCGTCCGGCGGATCACCGAGCGGCTCAGGGCCAAGGGGTTGGTCGAAGCGGAAGAGGTTCCGGGCCCGGAGATCACCTCCGACGCCGATCTCAAGCGTTTCGTCCGCGACCAGGCCTGGGGGCATCACGCGTCATGTTCTTGCCCGATCGGACCCGCGTCTGAGGGCGGGGTTGTCGATGGCGCCTTTCGCGTCCACGGCGCCCGTGGGCTTCGGCTGGTCGACGCCTCGGTCTTCCCCCGCATCCCCGGCTTCTTCATCGCGTCGGCGGTCTACATGATCGGCGAAAAAGCCGCCGAGACGATCCTCGCCGACGCCGCCACCTTCGAGCAAGGAGACGATCATGGACTATGACGTGGAAAAACTCCTCAGCATGTCCCAGGAGGAGCTGGACGAATTGTTCAAGAGCGTGCCCGCCGGTGAGATCCCAAACGGCGAGGCGGAAGGCACGGCGATCGTCGCGCCGGGCACCACCTATAGCTCCACGGTCGCCAAGTTCATCAACGGCTTCGCCTGGCAGGGCAAAGTCTTCGATCGGGACAAGGGCGTCCTCCGCAACAAGATCCTGCCGTTCGGCCTCAACGCCATCCTCGCCAAAGTTTACAAAGACAAGAGCTGGCTCGACGGCAAGGAATGCATCGTCCTCGACTATTCGGACACGTCGCTTCTCGCCCAATGGATTCGTGATGAAATCCGCGAGATCTCGCCCGGCGTTTATCTCGGCAAGGTCTATTGGGGCGACAGCCGCCTGATCGACTTCGCCCTGGAGTTCTAGTCCCACCCCAGCCTTGGTCTTGCCGTCGGCAACAACAAAAATGACGCCTCAAACAGCATTTTTCGTGATGGCCCGTGTTCGCGACGGACAAGTGGAGCCGCTACGCCAGCTTCTTGCAACGATGAACCGGAAACCGGGGTTTGCGGATCCGGACAACAATCTCGTTCCGTTCGGCCAGTTCCATCAGCTTCATTACGGCCGTTTCTTCATTGTGGAATCGGCTACTTACGAGGACGTCCGAGCCTACGGCCTTGAGCCCAAGCCGTTTCCGCCCAGCCTTGGGTTCATGGGCGATGTGGACGGTGAGAGGGAGGATTTCCTGGCCGACGTCGTGGAACGGGCCGCGCCGGGCCTGCGCCGGCTTTTCGAACACTGCGAGGGCTTCGGCGACGACACCGATCTGCTGGTCTGGATGAGCCGGCGGAACGTGCCGGAGTCAGCGAATTATGTGAATTGGGTCGGGCGCACGGTGGTTCAGATCAAGGAGGAAGACCGCCTTCGCCGGGCTCTGCGGGAGAAGCTTCCGTCAATTATCGAAGAGATAGGGAGCGACCGGGCCGCCGAACTCTATGACCGGCTCAAGGCTTATGGCGAGATCGAGTTGCGCGACGGCCGGCTGACGCTGAGCGAACCGGAGCCTACGCCACTGGACCGGCGGGCGCGAAATCTCCTTCACCTCGCCAGCCTGCCAGTAGCCGTTCTGATCTTGTGGCCGATCTTGCTGCCAGCCGCCCCCCTCTATCTCTTTCGCCTGCGCCAACTGGAAAAGAGCGACCCCGAAATCCTCCCCCAACCCTATCGCGCGCCACTGAAGGCGATCGAAGAGAAGGAGGATCACGACGTGACAAATCCGTTCGGCGGGTTCGGAGAGGTCAAGCCGGGTCGGTTCCGTCGCCTCACCGCGCTCACCCTTCTCTGGCTGATCAACTATTTCAGCCGCCATCTCTTCAACTCCGGCTATCTGGCCCGCATCCAGACCATTCATTTCGCCCGCTGGGTGTTGCTCGAAGACGACACTCGCGTGATGTTTGCGAGCAATTACGATGGCTCGGCCGAAAGCTACCGGGACGATTTCATCAATAAGACGGCGTTCGGCCTCAACCTCATTTTCAGCAATGGGATCGGCTACCCCCGAACCCGCTGGCTGATCAAGGATGGCGCCGAGGACGAGGACAAGTTCAAGCGGTTCTGGAAGCGCCGGCAATTGATGACCGATGTCTGGTACAAGGCTTATCCCGGTCTCACCGCGTTCGACCTCGCCGAGAACAGCCGCTTTCGTGCCGGCTTCGAGCGAAAGCCCCGGGGTGACCGGGCGCTTCACGACTGGCTGAACCTGCTATGACCACGAAGCCTACCGACGCGCGCCGGGACAACGTCGACTTCGCCGATGTTCAGGGGTTGGTCCGGTTCGGTCACGGCCATCTCGAGGAGGCGGTCTACTGCCTTCTGTCGATCACCGATGCTGGCGCCGCCCGCGCCTGGCTCCGGGCCGCGCCGGTATCGACCGCCGAAGCTTCCGATCCGCTGCCCAAGACCGCGCTTCAAGTGGCCTTCACCGCGGCTGGCTTGCGCACGCTCGGTGTTGACGAAGCGGTAATCGAACGCTTCGCCGAAGACTTCGTCGAGGGCATGGCCGCCACTCACGCGCGGTCACGCAGGCTCGGCGACGTCGGTGCTAACGCGCCCACCCACTGGCAGTGGGGCCATGGCGACGAGCCGGCGATCGATCTTATGGTGATGCTGTTCGCCGAACGAAACGGCCTAGACGCCTGGCGCCGGCAGGTGGAGGCCGATCACTGGCAAGACGCTTTTCGGGTGGTCCGCGAGCTTCCCACGTTTGAAATGGGCAGCATCGAGCCGTTCGGTTTCGAGGACGGCGTCAGCCAGCCGAGACTCGACTGGTGCCAACTGTTTCCCACCGATACCCACGAGCGGGCACGCTACGCCAACCATCTAGCCCTGGGCGAAGTTCTATTGGGCTACCCGAACGAGTACGGCACCTACACGCCACGGCCCCTTCTGGACCGGGGCACCGCCGATCCCACCCACCTGCTTCTTCCGGCCGAGGACCGTCCCGGCTTCAGCGATCTCGGCAAAAACGGCACCTACCTGGTCTTTCGTCAGTTGCACCAGGACGTTCGGGGTTTTTGGCAGTTCCTGGACCGCGAGGCGGGCGGCGATCCGGAAGAGCGCGAGCGCCTGGCCACCGCCATGGTCGGCCGGACCCGGGACGGTGAGCCTTTGATGCTGGAGGACCTGGCACCGCCCGGCTCGGGCCCGCGCAACCGCTTCACCTTCGACGATGATCCGGACGGTATGATCTGCCCGATCGGCGCCCACATTCGGCGCACCAACCCGCGCACAGGCGATCTCCCACCCCATCAGCGCGGTTGGCTCAACCGGCTGCTCTTGACCCTGGGCCTGAAGCGCCGCGAGGGCCGCTTCGATCTGGTCGCATCCACCCGCTTCCATCGGCTGCTCCGCCGAGGCCGGGAGTATGGCTCGCCGCTTCCCCTGGACGAAGCGCTGAAGCCCGGGCCTCAGGACGAAGAACGGGGCCTTCATTTCATCTGCCTGGTCGCCAACATCCAGCGCCAGTTCGAGTTCGTCCAGAATGCCTGGGTGGCCAAGGCCAAGTTCAACGGCGTCGGCACCGAGGCCGACCCGCTGCTCGGCGAGCGCGAGCCGCTCATCACCGGCGAGCCGACCGACCGGTTCACCATGCCCCAGCCCTCCGGGCCTCCCAGGCGTATCGAGGGCCTGCCACCGTTCGTCACGGTCAGAGGCGGCGCTTACTTCTTCTTGCCGGGCTTGCGCGCGCTTCGGTTCATCGCGAGCGAGAGGAGCAACTAGATGGTCCTCCGAACCATCCACCGGGGTCTCGAGCTGGGCCTGCGCGTCGAACGCCGGCTCGAGCCCTGGTTCCGCCAGCCGCTCAACCGGATCGCCCGGGAGCCCACCGCCCGCCTGCTCCAATATCTGATCAACCGCCGCCGGCCGAACCAGAGCCTCGCCCTCGCCGAGGAGCGGATCGAACCGGACGAGGAGCTGAGCCTGGACCGGATCGTCGAACTCATGGCCGAACAGATGAAGGGTCACTTCAAGCCGGGCGCCTACGAGCGGGGCGGCAACACCAAGACCCATGGGATCGTGAGGGCCACGGTCACGGTCCGCGACGCCCTGCCCTCCCATCTCCGCCACGGCATCTTCGCCACCACCCGAAGCTTTCCGGCCTATATCCGCTTCTCCGGCCCGGGCCCCGACCTGCCGGAAGACATCAACGATGTCGGCTTCGTCTCGATGGCGATCAAGCTGATGGACGTGCCCGGCCCCAAACTGATGGACGACGAAAAATTCACCCAGGACATGCCGGCGGTCTGCACGCCGACCTTCGTCACGCCAGACACGCGGGCCAACGCCCGGCTCCAATATTGGAGCCTGATCGACATGCCGATCTACTATTTCCTCGATCCCCGGGACAGCCACATCCTGGATTTCCTCATGCAGGGCCTGTGGAACGAGACCCAGTACAATCCCCTGGGCCAGCGTTACTGGAGCTGCGTGCCCTATCTCCTGGGCGAGGGCCAGGCGATGATGTACTCATTCTATCCCAAGTCCGAGGTAGTGACCGACATCCCGGGGCTGCCCTTCGGCCGGGTGCCGCCCAACTACCTCCATGACAACATGGTCAAGACCCTCGATCAAAAGGACGTCGAATTCGACCTCCTGGTCCAGGTCCAGACCGACCCTCACCTGATGCCGATCGAGAACGCCGCCGTCCGCTGGCCGGAAAAGCTCTCGCCCTTCGTCCCCGCCGCGACCATCCACATCCCCAAGCAAAAATTCAATTCACCGGCGCAGATGGCCTTCGCCCGCAACCTGGCGATCAATCCCTGGCACTGCCTGGCCGAGCACCGCCCCCTCGGCAATCAGAGCCGCGCCCGCCGCCGGATGTATGAGGAGCTCTCGAACCTTCGCTTGCGGGTCAACAACGTCCCCCACCTCGAGCCCACCGGCACCGAAATTTTTGACTGATTCTTTCGGTCGTTTTCGTTGTCGAAAGAGCCACCTGCACTTGCGTCTTCGGGACTTAGCGGACTCGAATGGTAATTGGTTGCCGGTAGCCAACTAAGGCAGACACCAATTTGTTCGACTACGTTTCTTAATTGCTTGCGCCTACGATGCTTCGCTCACGACCCCGTAGCCTTCCATCGATTTTTTGAATGGAATCAGCTCGCAATCGACGAACTTGTCGATCGTAAAGCCTTCGTCGGCCATCACGCCCCACGCCTTGCGCCGCTGCATAGCCAGGTTCCCCGCGTCGTAAAGCGGGAAAACGATCGACTCGCGCAGGTACTTTTCCATTGGAAACTTCTTGTCGAGCGCGTTCACACCAACGATGCGCATGCAATCGAAAACCACGGTTTGCATAAGGTCGCCGCAGAAGGTTTTGTTCATGCCGCCAAGCGCCTGACCTTCGCTATCGAACTTGTCCATGTAGTGAGCGGCCTTCCAGCACATGGCGCGTCCAGCTTTGATTTTCGCAGCCACCTCTGTCAGCAAGTTGCCAACGGCTTGGTAATTGATGATCGGGCCCGCCCCGCCGCCTGTGAACGTCTTAGTCCACTTCAACGCGAATTCATAAGCGCCGCGGGCAACGCCTACCGATGCGATGCTGGCAACCGGTCCAGACCAGGTGAAGTTTCGGTTGATCAACAAGTCGCCGTCGCCGATGGCGAATGCGTTCTCTTCCGGAACGCGGACGTTGCGGAACGTCATGGTCACGTTCTAGCACGTCCGATGGCCGATCTTGTCGATCAGTTCATTCTCGATCCCGGGCGTGCCGCGGTCGACGAGGATCGCGCTCAGCCCTTCCTTCCCTCCTTTCGTTCGATCCGTCCGAACAATGCAGAGATTGGTGTCGGCACCTTTGAGATCCCAGCCGCCCGCATTGCACGGCCAATGCTTCTCGCCGTTAATCACATACTCGCCGTTGGCCTTGTCATGCTCCGCGACCAACTGAATCCCGGCGTTTGGGCTTGGATGGTCGAAGTTCGCCGTCCCGCCGCGTTCGCTCACGACCCAACCGCCCAGGTAGTCGTGCTTTCCGCCGCAGGCTTGACCAATCCACTTTCGACGCTGCTCCTCGGAGCCGAACCAGGTGAGCGGCATCAGCGCCAATCCATTGACGAGCACGATCGTGGGGAAACCCGGGTCGACGGCGCACAGCTCCTCCGCGGCGATCATCAAATCGACATTCGACATGCCGCCGCCGCCATACTCCTTCGGCAAGAAGCTGATCGGCAGGCCGAACTTATAGGCTTCCTCGAAAGCCGGCTTCATCGCCACGAAGGCCTCTTGCGGGTCAGTCGCCGCATCACCCCTTTCCGCACAGGGCTTCACGACCTCCTGCGCGAACTCGCGCACCTGATATTTGAGTTTCTTCTGCTCGGCCGTCATTTCGAAATCGATCGACATGATTTACCTCCCTAGGCTCCGTCAACTCTCACTCCCGCGCGGCCGTATTTCGTTTTTATTACGGGCGCACAGTCTTCTATAATTGTCCGCCAGGAATGAGCTTCAGCGCACCGCGAAGCCCATCTGTATTCGTGGCGATATCTTCGAGCGTCGCCGCGTCCAAAACCGCGAAATACGCTTCGAGCGCTTTTGCGAAGACATTTCTCGCACCGCAGACACCGGCGACCCGGCAGAATCGGGCATGCCCGAGGCACTCGACGATCGCCAGATCGTCTTCCATGGCGCGAATGACGTCGCCGACGATGATTGTAGTTGGATCTCGCTCGAGCCGAACGCCACCGCCCCGCCCCTTCGACGTTCGTATGAAACCGGCCCCCACCATCCGTTGAACGACTTTGTCAAGGTGATTGCGAGACACGTTGTGAGCCTTGGCGATCTCCGCCACGGTCCCGCGTCGCTCCCGAGCGACACGAAGAAAGAGCAAGACTCTAAGAGCGTAGTCGGCATGGAAAGTCAGTTTCACGAGGACACCTAATCGGTATTTTTGATACTTATTTAATTTGGCGAGCGATGCAACCGTTTTGTGACATGGGCGCGCCACCGCCTTGTGTCAGCAGTTACGGTGAACAGCTTATAAAGCTCAGGAGAACCTCCTAAAGTTCGAGAACCGGCATTTTTTGAGTTAGGTTAGCCGATTGCGGTGACCTAATTACGCGATTACGGTGACAGTTTACTAAATGCACTTAATTCTGTCCGTCGCTCCCGGGCTTAGGAGCGCGTTCTCGATTACCGTGAATTGGCGCCGTTGCAGCGTTGGGACCGGCCGCCGCTCCCTTTTGTGAGAAAGGCGTCCGTCAGCAGCTCTTTTGGCCAAGGCAACACGCGCGGATCCTGTCGTTGCTCGAGCAGCAGTCGTCCATGAAGTAGCGGATCATCGCGCCGATGGCCTCGAAGTCGGCACGGTAGGTGACCTTTCGGGCGTTCTGAACGGACCTGATCAGGCCGGCGTGCGACATGTTGGAAAGATGAAACGAAGCCCCGGAGGGGCTCGCTCCCACGGCGGCTGCCAGGTCTCCGGCACATCGGCCGTCCGGACCGGCGGCCACAAGCTCTCTCAGCATCCGGAGCCGGGTCGCATTCGAGAGCGATGCGAACGCCGCGACCGCGCCAGCCTCGTCCATAGTTCAAATACTCTTGAAATGTCAGTTCACTCCAGATAATGGTATTTCAAGAATTCTTGAAACGAAAGGTCAAACAGTGACCCCCGACGATCTGCTGGCTTTGACCCGAGCCTTGCCCGGCGACGCTCCCCTGGAGTTCACAACCGAGGGTGGAACGATCGGTCCCGGCTACCACGTGACCGAGCTCAAAATGGCCCAAATCGTCAGCGTCGATTGCGGCGCCCGGAAGAGCGCATGGACCGAAGCCACGCTACAGCTTCTCGATGGAGAAGGCGGGGCGCACATGACGGTCGGAAAGTTTTCAAAAATCCTCGCTCAGAGCGCCCGTCACCTCGACGGTCTGGGTTCCAGCCCTTTGCGGGTGGAATTTGCCCATGGAAACGTCGGTATGCAGATCTTCGAACCGACCGAACCAAAGCTTGAAGACGGCATCGTCACCTTGGGGCTGAGACCGGTTCGGGCGCACTGCAAGCCCGCGATCGAATGGAGACAATTTACCGGGGCCTCTGGATGTTGTGGATCGAAGCCCAGCGTGTGCTGCGCGTGACGATGACACCTCTTACCGCAGACGATGCTCAGAGATGCACCGAGCCGTTTTTGTTGTTAGCCTGCGTCCCGTCCTCTCACAGGTTGGTGACGCACGGTAGCGGGATGGACGCCTACAGCAGCTTCGAATTGAGCCGGGCTCGAGCGTGTCTAAACAATTCGGTTGTTTGGAGACGCCCCCATTTGTTGCCGAAACGTCCGGGTTTCGGGCAGAACGTTCGGTGTTACGGTCACGGTTCACCTAACGCACCCTCTCCTGGTCTTCGTTCCCGGGCTTAGGACCACATTTCCGGGGCGGTAGCGTGTTTCGATCAGATTTCCACGACTTCTTCCAAAGCCAGGCGAGCGACCTGACCGGCCGGCGGTCTCAGCCTGAGGAAATGCGGTGAGCGCTTCCGCTTCCTCAGTGAGCTCTTCAACATGGACCCGAAGGTCCTTTACGTGTTCCGGGGTGGGAGATGCCCTAAGCCGACGATCGGCTCGGCCGGCGATGCCCCGCCACGCTTGATCATCTGCCCGTCTCAGCCCGCCGAACGCGCGAGGACGCGCCAGTTTGAGCGAGAAATCGAGAACCTTAGGATGTGGACCAGTTTCGTTCATCGCGGCCGAACGGATGCACGGCCGACGGAGATGGCTTGTTGGTTCGGAGCCGAGCGTCGACCCAACGCATACGCTGCCGGGTGTGTCAGCGAAGCAACGGCGGAGCCAACCCTAGTCCGAAGGTACCGGCATCGCTTGGGCTTGGTCGGCATCAGGCGCCAGCATCAGATTGTGGCAGCCGGCCCTGCTCCCGGCGTAGAACATCGGGTGCTTCTTCAAGTTTAAGTTGCCGTCTTCGACGTAGACGTTCTGGCGCTTTGGCCCTGCTGGGGTAACGTGACGAACGAGATCGGCAAGCGGCTACGTGCAAAACAGACGAATCACGCTTTTGTCTTTTGACGATAGGTTTTTAATCACAGGTCAATCCATGCGGTCATGCAAGGCGACCAGATGATTTTTGTCAAACACTCGCCGAAACTGTTCGAATTCAGCGTCAATAGTCGCTGAAATGCCCAAACCATCAGGGCCGATGGTGGCGGTCGCTGGAGCAGCGAGGTAAGCCTTCGCTATCAAAGGCGTTCTCACGGGGGCCGGCCTGAACGATTGAACTGTTCAGCCCTGATTACTTGCTGGCCCGCAGACGGGTAATCGACAGGCTGACTGGGAGAAAACCGTGGCGAATTCGGGCCAAAATATTCCGGCGGTGATTACGGGTCGCTGCTATTGCGGCTCGACCACGATCAGCGCGACGCGCAAACCCCAAGCGATCGCCTATTGCCATTGCATCGACTGCCGACGGTTCACTGGTGCACCCGTTGCGGCGTTCGCCGCTTTCGATGAAGCAGCGGTTACGTTCTCGCCGGATGAAGGCCACAAGGTGGCCGTCAGCCCCGGTGTATCCCGGACCTTCTGCAGCGTTTGCGGGTCGCCGCTCGCCGGACGGTTCGCCTATCTGCCGGGGCAGGTTTACGTGGCGATCGGCATTCTCGACCAAGCCAATGACCTCGCTCCCCAGCTTCATGCCCATGAGGCGCAGCGTCTGACCTGGCTCCCGATCGATTACAGCTTGGAGCGTTTCAGCGCGACCTCGCGGTCAAAGCTCAACCGGGAGACAAGGTGACGGCAGACTGACCTAAAGGATTCGGAAAGCACACGCACACAGATCATCAGTACCAAAGGCCTCGGCCGGCAAGTTTCTGCGGCCACAGGCGAAGACGAGAACGATCGGACGACGAAGCGATTGCAGCGATCAGAGTAACCTGTGGACCGCCAAACGCGAACCGTGTGTTCCAACCGGGGTAACTGAACGGCGCTTAATCCAATTGGTTTCGCCATATGGCGGGCTGGTCGGCCAGTCAGCACTGCCGCATAAGAAACGCATGCCGTCATCCTGCCGTTCATGGCCCATGCGATCGACCTGTCGTCTTTGGCTTGTCGTCAATGATCTTTCGAGCTGAAACGTTAGGTTCCGACCTCCCCGATCGATCGACAACAGGAGAAAGTGTCAGCAAACCCAGCCGCCGCGGAGCTCAGAGAAAAGGTCTCGTGGCCCACAGCGAATATTTTAGGGCACAACTTATGCCGCTCGAAAGAGCAAGCCGCATGACACGGTTTTTCACAAGAAAATCTAGGCGCGAAGACGCTGCAGCGTCGGTTGATTGTCCATCCTGACCAGCCTGTCGGTCGTTTGACCGGGCTGTAAAAAACGTTTTGCGAAAAACTCGGGCGTAATGTCACTCACCGGCATCGGTCGTCCGAAATAAAAGCCCTGCACAACGTCGCATCCCTGGTGCAGCAGATAGGCCAGTTGATCGGCCCGTTCCACACCTTCGGCCACGACCTTGAGATCGAGATTGTGGGCCATGGCGATCACGGACTGCACGATTGCCAGATCGTGGGCATCCGAGGTGATGTTGTGGATGAATGACTGGTCGATCTTGATCAGCGCGCCGGGAAATGACCGGAGGTGATTGAGCGACGAGTATCCGGTTCCGAAATCGTCGAGAGCGACCCGGATGCCGTGTTCGGCGAACTGCTTCAGAAGCTCACGCACCTGGATCGGCTGCTGCAGGATATCGCTCTCGGTGATTTCGACTTCGAGCCATTCCGGCGCCAGATCGTAGCGTTGCAACGTATGGGCCACGCGCTCGGCCAGCGAGGGATCATTGAACTGTCGCGCCGAGAAATTGACCGCCACATGAACCGGCGGCAGACCGGCATCGCGCCAGGCGGCCAATTGCGAGCAGCTGGTCTCGATCACCCAGTCACCGATGGGCAGGATCAGACTGCTCTCCTCGGCGAGTTTGATGAATTCGCTGGGTGATACACGGCCTAGTTTCGGGTGGTGCCAGCGAAGCAGGGCTTCAAAGCCTATGAGGCTGCCGTTATCCAGATCGATTTGCGGCTGATAGACCAGCTCGAACTGGTCCTCGACAAGCGCCTCGCGGAGGCCTTTCTCCAGTTCCAGCCGCCGGCTTGCTCGCGAGCGCATCTCGCTTGTGTAGAAATGGTAGCTGCTGGATCGCTGCTGCTTGGCAGCGTACATGGCCGTGTCGGCGCTGACGATGAGTTCATCGACGGTATCCGCGTCGCCGGGGAAAACCGCTATCCCGATGCTCCCGCCAACATCGACTTCGGCAACCCCGATATCGACCGGCGTCTTCAGGATCTCGGCGATCTGCTCGGCCTTGGCGCCGAGACGGTCCACGTCCTCGATGTCGGTCAGGACGATCGTGAATTCGTCGCCGCCGAGGCGCGCCACGAGATCGCCGCGCCTGACCCACTGTTTGAGCCGATCGGCGATACGCTGCAAAAGTCGGTCTCCGGCGCCATGACCGTAGGTGTCATTGACCGCCTTGAACCGGTCCAGATCGATCAGCAGGAGGGCGACATAGTGGTCGTGGCGCTTTGCCCGCTCGAGGCTTCGGGTCAGGAAATCTCGGAACAAGTATCGGTTGGCGAGACCGGTCAGCTGATCGAACTGCGCCAGTTCCGTCAGGCGAAGCTCGGCCCGATGGCGCTCGATCGCGTAACGGATCGCCCGATCCAGCAGATGCGCCGTAATCTCACCCTTCACCAGGTAATCGGTGGCGCCCGCGCGCATCGCCGCCAGATCCGTTTCCCGGTCGTTTTCGCCGGTAAGGACGATGAACGGCGCCCGGCAGTCCAGATGAATGGCCTCGTTCACCAGTTCGAGGCCGTTCTTGTCGCCGAGCCGAAAGTCAATGATGACCACATCATGTTCGCCGCGGCCGATGGCTTCCTGGCCGGACTTCCATGAGGAGGCCCATTCCAAGTCGAGGGCGCCACCGAACACTTCCGCCAACAGCTCGCGGGTCAGGTAGTAGTCGTCCTGATCGTCTTCGATCATCAGAATGCGCGGCACCTGCGGCGTTGCCGAGCCGGCGATCGTCGAAGACCCCTCGCGGGCGGCCGACCTGGGGCCGGGCGTGGCCGTCTCATCCAATCCGGGTCTTGGCAGGCAGGTCGGCTGGACGAACGGTCCCTGTCGATCGTGATCGGCCGTCAGGCCTTGCATCATGGCCTCGGCGCCGGCGTTGCGCGCGGGTTTCTGGGCGAGGGAATAGCGAACCGCCCGCTCCAGCCGGTCGGCGGTCAGGTCTTGTTTTTCCAGATAGAAGGACGCGCCACTGGCGCGAGCCGAGCGGTCGAGTTCGTCGTCATTGGCACCGGTGATCAAGATCATCGGTATGCCGCAGCCGATCTCGTGCATGTTGCGGACGAAGGTCAGTCCGGAAACCGGCCCGATATAAACATCGACGATCGCGACATCAATGTCCTCCGTCATCAAGAGCTTGAGGCCGGCCTCGTCATTGTCGGCCCATAACAGGTCGATCGAAGGCTCGCTCTGGGCTTCGAGCAATTCCTTGATGATCAGGAAATCATCCCTGTCATCATCGATGACCAAGACCGTCAGGGCCATGGATCAGCTTCCTAGAAGTGCTTCTGCGAGCATTCCGGCGGCAGGGCGACGATCTGGATCCAGTACTGACAGATGACGCTGACCGCCTCGACCAAACCTTCGAAGCTGACGGGCTTGGTGATGAAGGAGCTGACCCCCAAACCGTAGGTTCGAACGATGTCCTCTTCCGCCTGGGACGTGGTCAAGACGATGACCGGGATCCGGCATAGCTCTGGGTCGGATTTGAGCTCGCGGAGCGCCTCCCGGCCATCCATTCTCGGCATATTCAGATCGAGAAGAATGATCCCCGGGAAGGGTTGTCCCTGTAGATCAGCGTAATCGCCCTCGCGTCTCAGAAAAGCGATCAATTGCTCGCCGTCTTCGACGAAATCGATCTCATTTGCCACACGGTTCTCGGCGAACGCGTCCTCGATCATCATCCGATCGTCGGGGTCGTCATCAGCGACCAGTATCTTAATAGGCATGGGCGTGTTCATCTCTCTTTAGCTCGCGCTTTGGTTGGGCTGCCGGACTGGCAGCTCGATGATGAAGGCCGTGCCTTCTCCAGGTTGGCTGGATACGGCGATCGTGCCGCCGTGCCGTTCGACGATCTTGCGACAGGTCGCCAAGCCAACGCCGGTGCCCTCATAGTCGCTGCGACTATGGAGACGCTGGAAGATGCCGAAAATACGGTCGGCATACTTCATGTCGAAGCCGATGCCATTGTCGCGGATCTCGATCCTGACCTTGCCGTCTTCGCTGTTTCGCCCGTCCTCTTCCAGGACCTGGCCGATGATTGTCACTTCGGGGGGCGTCTCGGGATTGAGAAACTTGAGCGCGTTGGCGATCAGGTTCTGGAGAAGCTGACGCATCTGGGTTCCATCCGCGTCGATGACAGGCAGGTCCCGTCCTTCAACTTTACCGCGAACGTTCTCGATGCTGATCTGGAGGTCGCCCACCACCTCGGCGAACACCTGGTCCAAAGCCACGGCCTTGAACGGTTTTGCCTTCGTCGTGACACGCGAATAGTCGAGCAGATCGTTGATCAACGAGCGCATCCGGCCGACTGCGCTTTGCATGCGTTCGATGTACATGCGCCCGTCATCACCGAGCTGGTCGTTATATTTGCGCTTCAGCCGGTCGCCGAAGGCGTCGATCTTGCGTAGCGGCTCCTGGAGATCGTGGGATGCGATCGACGCGAAGGTCTCGAGTTCCCGGTTGCTTCGCTCGAGTGCGGTCTCACGGTCCTTGAGGTCCGTGATGTCGGTATGCAGGACCACCGTCCCGCCATCGAGCGTCCTGTGCTCGTTGCGCATGATCCAGCGGCCGTTGCGGAGTTGCCGCTCGACCACATAGTCGGCCAGATGGTGCCGGGCCAAACATTCGTAGAGCCGGGCCTGGGGATCGACGCCCTCCGGAAGCTGCTCGATGCCGAACTCGATCTCGGCACGAATGAGATCGGCGTAGGTCCGGCCCGCGGTGATCACTTCGCCGAGCTCGGGATAGAGATTGACGAAGCGGCTGTTCCAGGTCATCAGCCGGTCATCACTGTCGAACAGAACGAACGCCTGGGGAATGGTCTCGATGATGGCATCGCGGGTCCGGGCCTCGGCCGCCGCGGCGGCGAGTTCCGCTTCCTTGATCCGGGTCTGATCGAGGATCACCCCGTTCCAGATGACCGAGCCGTCCGGCTCCTGATGCGGTCTGGCAATGGCGTGGGTGTATTTGCGCTTGCCGTCGCGGGTGATGATTTTCGCTTCGACATCCCAAAGGCTCATGTCACGCGAAGCGGCGAGGAGCCGCTCACGGAAGGTCGAGTAGTATTCGGGTCCGTGGCAGTCGAACAAGGCCTGGGAGTCGGACAAGATCTCGTCGGGCGATACGCCGAAGAGATCGGTCGCCGCCTCGCTGATATAGGTGTAGCGAATGTCGCCATCCGGCCGAACGACCCGTTGGTAGACGACACCCGGAACGTTCTTCGCCAGGGCCGCGAAGCGTTTGTTCGCTGAGATCAATTGGTGGGTGCGGTACTCGCTGGCGATGGCGAGACCGGCGAGCGACGCCATCGCCGCCACGCGCTGGTCGGCAACCTTGGGACCCACTTCGTCTTCGGCCGAGCCGATGATGAGAAGAGCGCCGCTTACCGCCGTTCCACCATTGGTAATTTTCTGAAACGCGACCTTGTGGCTTTGGTGCTGGGCTAGAATGTCCGCGGCGCCATCGTTGAGCCCATCGAAGTCCGCCTCGCAAAGGCCTTCGAGCGCGCGGACCAGCTCGGATGTCAGGACCGGACTGCTCACCGATGCGACGCTGATACCGTCAACATCCCGCCAGGCCAAAAAACAGCCGCTGGCACCGACGCAATCTTCGATCGAGTTGACGATCGCCCTCAGGCTGGGGCCAAGATCGCCCTCACCGTTAATGAGATTGAGCACCTGGGTCTGCGCCTCGACGAACCCTGCCCACGGGTCTCCGCTTCGATCGATGGGAGCGATCGCGGGCGGCGTCTCGTCATTCGACTCCCGTCGGCCGCAGGAGGCAAGATCAATCTGTCCGGTCATTCCTAATCAACCCCCAATTGACCGCTCGGCGGCCCGTCTTTGGCATGCAACTCGTATGAACAGAACCTGCGGTGCGACTGCTGGCGCCCGGCCGGCTCAGGTGGCGACTATTGAAGATGAGGCGTTAAAACGAGGTAAATAAACGATCGGTTCGCCGCCAATGGTCTCGTCATATGTTCCCAGTCGGCCCGTCCTCGCCGAGACCAGAATGCATAAAGACAAAGTGGCTCGGGCCGGCGGCGTGCGGTCTATATCGGTTTCGTTAGTCTAAATTTAACATGTGATGGCTTAGATCGACCCGTCCTCTTGTTTGCTTTGTGCGGGGTCTCCATGAGTCTTGCGTTGATTAACCGGCCAGACCAAGGCGTCAGCCTAGCGTCCGAAATGGACGGCTACTGGCCGCGGCGTACCACCCGTGTCGATGAACTGACCCGGCAGGTCGATCGCCTTATGGATGGGCTCAAGGTCGCCGTCGTGTTCGGCGGTAACAAGACCGACGCGGGCGCTGTGATCCATCCCACGGTCAATCCCCGCCCCTGGAAAAGTTACGAAGCCGTGGCCGAGGACATTGCGGCCGCGCTCCGGCGGATCGGCTTTCGCGACGTCACGACGATGCCCGACGACATGCATCTGGGCGAGCGTTTGCGGCGGAGCGGCACCCATTTCGTTTGGCTGAACACAGGCGGCGTCCAGGGTGTGGGCGCCGTCGGTCACGCCGCGGCCATGCTGGAAATGTTCGGCATCCCCTATATCGGCCACAATCCGTTGAGCGCCGGCACGCTGGACCACAAACATCTGTTCAAACGCGACCTTGCCGTTCTGGGCGTGCCGACGGCGCCGTTCATGGTCTGGCACCTCGGCCGCGGCGCCTTCACGCCCTTCGACAATCCGCGCTTTTACGCGACGTTCGGTGAGTATGAAGGCCCGTTCGTTGTGAAGCCCGTGTCGGGCCGCGCCTCTCACCACGTTCTGGTCGTGGACACGATTGCCGAACTGGCAGACGCGGTCGGCGAGGTCTACGGCGCGACGGAAAACCATGTTCTCATCGAACGCTACCTGGCCGGACGCGAGTTCTGCGTCGCTGTCTGCGGACCGGTCGTGGTACGCGGCGGCAGGCTCGAGCGGCTGGACAATCCCTTCAGCTTCGCCGCGGTCGAGCGCAAGCTCGACAAGGATGAGCGGATCTTTACATCGATGGACACCCGAGCCATCACGGTTGACCGGGTCAATCTGGTCGAAGGTCACGACGACCAGGCTGTCGCCGCCGAGTTGAAGGCAATGGCCAGCCGGGTCTATCTCGAGCTGGATCTGGAGACCTTGGTTCGCCTCGACGTTCGGGCTGACGAGGACGGTAAGCTGCACGTTCTCGAAGCCAATCCGAAACCGGATCTGGCGGCACCGAAAGCCGACAAGACGAGCATTGTCTGTGCCGGTCTCGGCGCCGAGGGTATGAGCTACGACGATCTGGTCCTGTCGCTGTTCGCCGACCGCATCGACCACTTGTTCAGTCAACGCCGGGGGGCTGTCAGCTCCATGACCGGCCTGCTTGGCTGATCGAGTGCACCTGAGAAACGTGATCCGTTGAGCGACACGCCATGACACCGGGTGCCTTGCGTCAGAGGATCACCGATGCCGTCGTGATGGCGACGGTGGCGGGCATGTCGTTCTTCTTGCTTCTCTACGTCGGCTTCGGCGAAGCGCAGCGCTCCTATCAGCAGATCTACGTCGACAAGCTGGTCGCCCAGAACCGGGTGATGGTCAACGCGATCGAAGGCTTCCTAAGGCGCGATCTTCCCCTTGACCAGTATGTCGGCTTCGCTCCTCGAGCCGCCAAATTGCGGTCATCGGATGGCGCGATCGCGGCGATCACCGTTCTCGATCAAAAGGATCGTCCGCTGTTCGTCAGCGGCGACGGGCGCATCGGCCTGCTCAACAACGCCGATCCCAAACGCAAGGAGGACGCGGGCAGCCAGACCATCTACGAGGTCCGGCGCGATGCCAGTTACCTTCAGGTCACTCAGCCGCTTCGAAACCGCCACGATCAGGTCGGCCGCATCGCCATCACCATGCCCCACAGTCTGATCGGCCAGCAGGTGAAAGACGCCTTTTCACGCCTCCTGCCCGTCGCCATCGGTCTTCCCGTGATGTTCGCCCTGTTTGTCGGTCTACTGAGCCGCTGGCTCGCCCGCAAGAAATGGCCTGTGGTGCCGCTCACCTACACCGGTCTTTTCCTCGTCATGTCGGTCCTGGTGGTAAGCACGCTGGTCGGACTCTACACCCACGGTACCCAAATCAAGACGAAGGCGCTCGCCGACTCCCTCGGCCAGCGCATGACCGAGGTGGTCGGTTTCAATCTCGACATCGAGCAGATCCCCGGTCTGGACCGGGCTTTTGCGGAATACCGCCGGCTCAACCCGGACATCAGTTCGGCAGCGCTCCTGGTCGACGACGAGATCAGGATCCACACCGACAGCTTCCTCATCGGGCAGACCTGGCGGGGTGAACCGGGCACTTACGAATACATCGTCGACATCAGCCCGCCGACCACCGATCTGCGCATCGAGGTGGCGATCACCCTGCCCCAGGGGATCGTCTACTGGCAAATGATCCGGAGCGTGAAGAACTTCGCGGCCCTGTTCATCGCCTCCGCGTTTCTCGCGAGCGTCTTCCTGCAGCTCGCCGGTTCGTTGCGCAGCCACAATGCCCAGGCTCGGCGCAGGCAGGGAACCAAGGGCGATCCGCCGCCTCTGTCGGGTCTCGATGAGGACCACGCCCTGAAGCTCGTGAAACCGGTGTTCTACGTCGTCATGTGCGTGGAACATCTGTCGTACGCGTTTCTGCCGCAGCTCACCTCCGCCGTGATCGAATCCAGCGGTCTCAGCGGCGGTCTGACGTCGGTGGTCTTCGCCGTCTATTACTTGTGCTTCGCGCTGACGGTCGTCCCATCGGGTCATATCGCCCAGCGGTTCAGTCCCCGGCCCTTGATGATCGTCGGCATGCTGCTCAGCATGATAAGCTTCGGTCTCCTGATCCTGGAGATGGAGCTCTGGCTGTTGATCGTCGCCCGGGCCGCCGCCGGGATCGGCCAGGCGATGCTGTTCATCGGCGTGCAGTCTTTCATCCTGGCGGTTGTATCCCCCCAGCGGAAAACTCAGGGCGCGGCGATCATCGTCTACGGTTTCCAGGGCGGCATGATTTCCGGCATGGCGATCGGCTCGCTCTTGGTCAGCTACATCGGCGCCCAGGGCGTGTTCACCATCGCCTTCTTCTCGACCGCCATCATGATCCTCTACGCATTCCTGGCGGTTCCCCGGGCGAAGGCAGCGAAGCCTGCGGCGAACAAGAACCTCACCGGGTCGCTGAAGGATATCGGCAAGGACGTGATCGATGCCTTCAGTTCGCCGGAGATGATGAAGACCATCGCCTTCATCGGCATTCCGGCAAAGGCGGTTTTAACCGGCGTCATCGTCTTCGCGCTGCCCCTATTGATGGCGGCCCAGGGTTATCGTCAGGAAGATATCGGCCAGATCCTGATGATCTATGCGGCCGGCGTCGTTCTGGCAAACGGCTACATATCCCGTCTGGTCGACCGGACCGGCGACACCCGATTGGTGCTTGTGGGCGGTGCGATCCTGAGCGCCATCGGCCTGGGCCTGATCGCGTGCATGGCCCTGGATCACCTGGGCATGTTGCCGATGGGTGGCACCGCCGAGGTCATCACGATCATTCTGGGCGTGACCTTGGTGGGCGGCGCCCACGGGCTGATCAACGCGCCGGTCGTCACCCACGTCGCCAATCTGGAGCTGGCGGACCGGGTGGGCGTGAGCACGCTCACCGCCACCTATCGGTTCATGGAGCGGATCGGTCACGTCGCCGGTCCGATCGTCGTCGGCCAGCTCTTCCTTATTGGCGGTGAGAACGCGATCATCCTGACATGGATCGGCGGCGCCGTGGCCGTATTGGGCATCCTCTTCATGCTTCTTGCCCAAAGGGTCCGAAGCGAGCAGCGCAGAAAACGTTTGAGCGACATGATCGGACGGATCGACGATGTCGTCGGGCTGCATCTGGATCCGCCCTATTTCACGCTGGTGCTCAGCCTCGAGGATACGGGTCGCAAGATCAGCAGCGACGTGGCGCAAACGGCGATCACCCAACATCTGGAATCCAAAAGCCACATCATCGACGAGAAGCTTCTAAGCGCCATAGCCGCCGGCGACGAATCGATCGGGCTCGATCTGGTGGAGGACGGCGTGGTCGAACGGCGCCAGACCCGGCAGTTCGTCGAATTCCTCAACGCCATCGATCGCACGGTGCCGACGGATAAATCTCTTTTGGTTATTGTGTCTGGAAGAAAATCAACTTATAGGCTAATTCACATCAATGAATGGTTGGAAGAGCGTCCGAATTCGGCGCTTGTGTCGATGCGCTCTTCGCAAGCATGGCTCGATCAATTGCGAGGTTGGTTGGCGGTAATGACCTTGGATCGAAGGCAAGGCCGTGATCATACCGGTCTTCACCAGTTGCAAACGGCTTTCCGCGGACACCTGCGCTCCGAGAGCGGACCGCTCAAGCGTTTCGTTTGGACCGCGTCCGCGCCCTTGGCCGTACCGTCCCAGCGGCCTGTCATCGATCTCGAAAGCCCTTCACCCCAGGCGCTTGACAACGCGCCGACGCCAAGCAAGCGCAAAGCGCTCGTCGCCGACTAGGCACCGGCGCTGTCCTATCGGTGGTCCGATCCGGACCGCGAAAATTCCCCCCACACCGAGGAGAGCTCGTCCATGACGAACGGTTACCGTAAGCAGAAGCTTGGCGGCGCACTGGCCTTTCTGGTGGCGGCCGGCATCCTCAGCCAACCGACCGAGGCCAATGCCAATCCGGGCTATTCAGCCTGGTTTCGCCACCATGAGGAGTTAGCCGGCGCCTGGACCTTCGCTGCGGTCCCGGGCGATGATCTCCAGGTCCACATCAAGAGCACCGTGGACAATGAAGGGCCGGCGAAGAAGGTCCTGATCCTCTATCCCCGGCCCTCCTCCGGCTACGACATCGCGATCAGTAAGATCCTCGACGTTTTCGCCAGCAAAAATCTCGAGATCGACATGCACGCGATCAATTTCGAGAAGGACGATGGCAACGGCGCCGCGACGCTCGAGCTTGCCGAGCGCGAGGGCTTCGATCTGATCTACTCCATGGGATCGGAATCCACGGCCTGGCTCAATCAGTACTACCGCAATGGCGACATCCCGGTGGTCAGCGTCTGCTCGAAGGATCCGGTGGCCCTGGGTCACATCGACAATTACGAAACCGGTTCCGGCAGCAATTTCGCCTTCACCTCCCTCAACATGCCGATCGACGTCCAGCTCGCCTACCTTCTGGACTTCAAGACCGAGCTCAAGAACCTGGGCATCCTGGTCGGCAGCCGCAACATCAGCGCGATCCGCACCCAGGCCAAGCCGATGGAGGCGGCAGCCAAGGCGAAGGGCATCAATGTCCAGTACATCGCCATTCAGGACGGCGATCAGACGGTCGACGATATCAAGCGCCTGCTGCCCGAGGCGATCGTCGAAATGCGCAAAACCGATCCCTCGCTCGACAACAGCCTGTTCTGGATCACCGGCAGCACCTCCGTCTTCAGCGAGATCAACGCGATCAACCAGTATGCCGATCGGGTGCCTGTGGTGAGCGCGGTCCCCGAAGTCGTCCGCGCCGGCGACGAGAGCGCGGTGTTGGCCGTCGGCATCAGCTTCGAAAGCAACGCGTATCTGGCCGCCGTCTACGGCTATGACGTGCTCAACGGCAATGTCGATCCCGGCGAACTGCCGGTCGGCATCGTCTCGCCTCCGGACATCGCCATCAATTTCCGGCGTGCCCGCCAGATCGGTCTCGAGGTGCCGTTCCGCTTCTTCGAGAGCGCGAACTATGTCTACGACTATGACGGCAACCCTGTCCGCCGCGCCGGCAAAGGGCTCGGCCCGGACAAACCCCAGGGCTGATTTTTTGTCTGTCTAGGGGTTTTGTCTGAACGGGCGGTGGAGCGGTCCAGCGCCCGTTTTCTTTTTGAGTGGCCAGACTGGGCGGGTGACCGACCCGGCAATTGCCCTTCGCCCAGCCCTTCCGGCGCCCAACTGTTTGCGTTTCCGACCACGGCGCCCCCATCGTCTTGCCGATGCGACCGCCTCCGATCGACCAGTCGTCAACACCGGATCGTCTTCGCCGGAGGGTCAGGCTCAAGCCGAAGCCGATCACGCGGCGCCAAAGGCGCGCCTGAGTAGAAGAAGCCGAGCCCCGAAGGCGCTTGGCCTCGATCAACCGCGTTCGAGAGAATTCGGCGTCAGCAACCGGCAAACAGACAAAAAATCGCATTTGTCGCGGCCGTTTCCGAATGCGTCTTCTGGACAGGGCGTCGGCGCTGCGGCATGCCTGGGGCCGAAACGCAGAAAAAGAGAATAGTCGCCGCGCTTTGCGCTTTAGTTGAACGTCGTCGCGGGAGGATGAGCGATGACCCCCACCAAGACGAACACTCCCATGGACGGAGCGGTTTCCGCGCTCCGTGACGGCAAACTTTCGCGCAGAGCTTTTGTCCGTGTCGCGACCCTTTTGGGTATGTCCGCGGCCAGCGCCTACGGGCTCGCCGGGCTCACCCCGCCGGCAGCCGCTCAGGCCACCGGCGATCTGCCCTTCGGATCTCCGGACCCGGAGGCGAAATCCGGCGGCGTGCTGCGCATCGGCATGAACGTCCAGCAGATGGACGATCCCGCGCTCTTTTCCTGGGGCGAGATGGCCAATCAGGCGCGGCATGTTCTGGACTTCGTCGCCATGGCCGGGCCGGACAACATCACCCGGCCGATGCTGGCCAGCGGTTGGCAGCCGTCGGACGACCTCATGACCTGGACCATTCGGTTCCGCGACAACATCACCTGGCACAATGGCGATCCGTTCACGGCCGAGGACGTCGCCTGGAATGTCAGGCGCTGGATCGATCCCGGCCTCGGATCCGCCAATATCGGGCTTTCGACCTTCGCCGCCATGGTCGAGCAGGTTCCGGGTCAGCAAGACGAAGATGAACCGGCGAGGCGGCCGATCGAGGGCGCGGTCGAGGTCATCGACCCGCTGACCTTGCGTTTGCACCTGGTGAAGCCCGTCCTCTCGGTGCCAGAAGACTTCAGCAATTTTTCCTGCGCCATCGCCCACCCCTCCTTCCAGGCGCCCTGGTCCGACAATCCGATCGGTACCGGTGCGTTCACCATCGCCGAACTGGTGGTCGGCGAACGCTGCGTTCTGACACGCCTCACCGAGAGAAGCGATGGCGAGCCTTTCGTCTATTGGGGTGGCGAGGTCTATCTGGACGAGATCCACTATCTCGACTTCGACGTCGACAGCCAGCTTCTGGCGCTCGCCGGCGGCGATGTCGACGCGATCTTCGAGTTCGGACCCGAACAGTTGCCGCTTGCGGAAAGCCTCACCGGAAACATTCTGGCGGCGCGAACCGCCTACACGCTGGCCTGCCGGATGCAGACGGACAAAGCGCCCTTTGACGACGTCCGCCTGCGCCAGGCCGTACAAAGCGCCATCGACAATAAGACGGTGGCGGAGCTGGTGTTCGCCGAGGACGCGGATGCCGGCGAAAACCACCATGTCGCATCGATCCATCCTGAATATTTCGCGCTTGCCGACACCGGCGGCCGCGATCTGGAGCGGGCGCGCGCCCTCCTGGCGGAGGCCGGCTATCCGGACGGGATCGAGCTCACGATCGATGTCGGCAATACCGACGGTGTCTGGCAGCAATCGGTGTGCGAGGTGATGCGCGACCAGCTGGCCGAGGCGGGAATCCAGCTCAACATCAACCTGATGCCGGCATCGAAATATTGGGAGATCTGGACCGAAACGCCGTTCGGCGCCACCTCCTGGGCGCACCGGCCGCTCGGCACGATGGTCCTGTCCCAGGCCTACCGCTCAGGCGTCCCCTGGAACGAAAGCCATTTTTCAAACCCCGAGTTCGACGCGGCCCTCGACCAGGCCGAGGCCACCTATGATCCGGAAGCCCGGCAACAATTCATGGAAATGGTGGAACGCCTGCTCCGGGACAGTGGTGTCATCGTCCAGCCTTTGTGGCGGCCGATCTACACCATGACCAACGAAAAGGTTCACGGCTTCCCGGCCCATCCGTCCAAATATCATCAACTCAATCGAACCTGGATCGAAGTCTGAATAGCTGCCCCGCGACGGCGGCCGGCTGACGCCGCTGGCCGACCGGACTTGGCTGGCGACAGAGAACTCGACGAGCCGTTTGAGGATGCCGAGACGTTTTCCGCGCCCCACCTTGCCGAGCCCGCCGGTCGGCCGCCCGGATGGGTGAGCTGGAAGAGCGGACTGGACGTATCTTCTTTTTGCAAGAAATTACCAGCAAATCCAAGGCCAAACTCAAATTACATGTATTCAGTAGACTGTCACCGTAACTCTTCTTTTGTGCCCCCAGGCCTAAGGCCAAAACACGAATCAAGTGTATTCAGTAAACTGTCCGCGAAGCTATAAACTGTCACCGAAACTAGAAAATTGTCGGTAATCACGCAATTCTCCTTTTGCACACATGACCTACCCGCTGCTGCTCTTGAACAAATGGTGAAGCAAGGGGCTGTGCGGAGTCCTCATCACGTGACTTGGTTCGCGTTCGTAGCGAGCGTAGGGGCTTATCTTTTTGTCCCTGTAATACTTCTCGAGATTTGTCAGCGCGGTTTCAAGAAGACCGCGGATAAAACAAACCGTGTAGACAAGCGTTGGAACCGGATCCTCGTCAAAAGGCAGATAATGCGCTTCGTCATCAGGGTCTTCAATCACATATCCGTGTTCTCTCGCTTCATGAATGATCCTCGAACGATAAGCGTAAAGTAGACGTGCGTATTTATGCAAATTCACAAACTTTTTGTCGTCGTCTGACTTACATTCTTTCAGAATTTCATCATAGCGTGGGTCACGCAGAGCTTCTGAAATTCCTTTACACACTTATCCTCTAAATATAGACGCAAATAATCCGAAATACCATCGCACTTCGCTCTTATTTGCGATTTCGTCTGTGGAATACTCAACCTGCGCGCATCTGCCCAGTCTCAATAATTAATTATAAATTCGACGAACGCACCGGTGGCTTTAGATTCATAATAGCGATCTCCGGCGAGGGCTTCAAGTTGCGAACACAAAAGCATTTTCTGCAGCGGAGGCTTTTCGACCGTTTGAACAGCGTCGAGCATACTGTTAAAACAACAGAAGTAGTAACTGATTTTTATTTCGATTCCACTCATTCCACTAATTGGCCAATTCCAAGCGTTTGACGACAAATTGCTAAAGATGCGAAATGCAATTGCTTCTCCATTCTATTCTTAGTTGTTGGAGATTACAATAATGTGCTCCCGCCACAAGGAGAGTGAGGCTTATGAAGGCGCGTGAGTTTGACCGGAGGTTTGACGTCGGCAAGGACGTGGGTGCGCATGTTGGCTGGTCGAAGGCCCGGCGTCCCAACGCGGAGATTCGGGGGGTCAATGTCGATTTCCCAGCATTGGTCGTCGACGGCCTCGACCGTCAGGCGCGACGGCTCGGAACCTCTCGCCAAGCGCTGATCAAGACATAGATCGCCGAGAGTCTTGGATAAGATTTCGGTCACCGAAATTCGTCTCATCCCAGCGGCGAAGGTCGCGACGAAGCGGATCGAAAGCTTGGGATGCACGACCCAACGGACGAAAAATCAGCCCCGGCCGATGTAGGGCATTTTTGTCGCCATGATGGTCATGAACTGGATGTTGGCGTCCAGAGGCAAGCTCGCCATGTGGACCACGGCGTCGGCCACAGACGAAACATCCATGCGCGGTTCGGGTTTGATCGAGCCGTCGGCCTGGGGAACGCCTTCGGTCATGCGCGCGGTCATCTCGGAGGCCGCGTTGCCGATATCGATCTGGCCGCAGGCGATGTCGAAGGGCCGGCCGTCCAGGGAAATGCTGCGGGTGCGGCCGGTGACGCCGTGCTTGGAGGCCGTGTAGGGCGCGGAGCCGGGCCGGGGCACGTAGGCCGAGATCGAGCCATTGTTGATAATCCGCCCCCCTTGCGGGTTTTGCTCGCGCATCAGGTTGAAGGCGCCCTTCGCGCACAGGAAAACGCCGGTGAGGTTGACGTCGATCACCTGGCGCCACTGGTCGTAAGTGAGATCGCCGAAGCTGGTGGCGGGCACATTGCCGCCGGCATTGTTGAAGATCACGTCCAGCCGCCCGTGTTTGTCTTTTGTCTGTCGGCACAGGGTGTCGACGGCTTCAGGATCGGTGACGTCGCAGGCGATGGCGGTGACGGCTTGAGGGTTTTCCGCGAGCGCGGCGGTTTCATCGAGCGTTTGTTCGCGCCGGCCGCAGAGGATGACGTGGTAGCCGGCCTTGTTGAGGGCCAGGGCCGAGGCCCGGCCGATGCCTGACCCGGCGCCCGTCACCATCGCGATTTTTGTCATTTGTCCCCGCCCGCGCGTTTCTCTCCTGCCAACAGCCTAGCGGAGCCGGGCTCAGGCGCGAAGGGCGAGATTTTCGGGATCGTAGGGGCTTTCGGCGATGATCCGAGCCTCCCTCAGATCACCCATGATCCGCACCTGGCAGGCGCGGCCGACCTCGGCGAAGGGTTTCTTGACGTAGCCCTGCATCAGGGATTTTCGGATGTGGTGGCCGTAGCCGCCGGCTGTCCCGCGGCCGACCACCTCGCCATCCATCAGGACCGGCTCATTGCCAAAACTGTCGGCGTCATCGGCGTCGATCTCGATCGCGCAGAAGGCATTGGGCACGCCTTCCTCGGTCTGGCGGATCAGCGCGTCGCGGCCGACGAATTCGCCCTTCTGCAGGCGGACGAAGCGATCGAGCGAGGCTTCGAGGACAGAATTCTCGGCGTTGAGATCGGTGCCGAACAGACGGTAGGTCTTCTCCAGCCGAAGCGAATCCATGGCCCGCATGCCGACCTGGGCCAGGTCGAATTCTCTGCCGGCGTCCATCAGGGCGTCGAAGAGCTGGAGCTGATATTCGATCGGATGGTGCAGTTCCCACCCCAAGGAGCCCACGAAATTGACCCGAAGGGCGCGGACATGGGGACAAAAACCGATCGGGATGTCCTGGCCGGTGAGCCAGGGGAAAGCGTCGTTGGAGAGGTCCGCGTCGGCGATCTTCTGCAAGAGCTTTCGGGCGTTGGGGCCGGCCAGGACGAAAACGCCCATCTGATTGGTGACATCCTGGATGAAAACGGAACCGTCCTTCGGCACGGCCTTCGACAAAATATCCCAGTCCATGTCGTGGGCGGCGCCGGGGCCGACCAGATAGAAGCGTTCGCCCCAGAACCCGTCGGGCAGCCGCTGGATGGTGAACTCCGAGCGGGCCGAGCCGGAGGGATTGAGGTGGTGGCAGAGATTGATCCGGCCCACGGCCTTGGGGATCGAATTCGCGACCAGGCGGTCGAGCCAGGCGCGGGCGCCCTTGCCCTCGACAATGTATTTGGCGAAGGAGCTGAGCTCGATCAGGCCGACATTTTCCCGGGTCGCCTGGGCCTCGCGGCCGACATGCTCGAACCAGGAGGCGCGGCGGAACGACCAGTGATCCTTTCGATCGACGCCTTGGAGCGCGAACCAGTTGGGCCGCTCCCAGGCGAAACGCTGCCCCCAGACGGCGCCGAGCGCGTCGAGCTTGTCGTAGACCGGCGGCGCCTTGGCGGGCCGGCAGGCGGGACGCTCCTCCATCGGATAGTGGATGATGAAGACGTGCTCGTAGGCCTCCTCGTTCTTGAGCTTGGCGAAGGTTTTCGACGTGCAGCCGAAGCGCCGGGGATCGACGCCGATCAGATCGACCGTGGGCTCGCCATCGATGATCCAGTTGGCCAGCTGCCAGCCGGCGCCGCCGGCGGCGGTGACGCCGAAGCTGTGACCCTCGGAGACCCAGAAATTGGTGAGGCCGAAGGCGGGGCCGACCATCGGATTGCCGTCCGGCGTGTAGGCGATCGGGCCGTTGACGATGTCCTTGATGCCGGCGTTCTCGAAGGACGGCACCCGGGCCATGCAGGCTTCGACATGGGGCATGAGCCGCTCGAGATCGCCCGTAAAAAGGTCCTTCTCGAAGCTTTTGGGCACGCCGTCGACGAAACAGGCCGGCGCGTGTTTCTCATAAGGGCCGAGGATCCAGCCCATCCGCTCCTCGCGGAAATAGTATTGGGCGTCGCTTTCGCGCAGGATCGGCAGTTCGTGATTGCCGGCGTCCCGATACTCCTTGAGCACCGGGTCGACGTCGGTGACGATGTATTGGTGCTCAACCGGGATCGCCGGGATCTCGAGACCGACCATCTTCGCGGTCTGGCGTGCGTAGTTGCCGGTGGCCGAGACCACGTGCTCGCAGCGAATGTCGCCCTGGTCGGTCTTCACGATCCATTCGTGATGGTCGCGCTCGATGCCGGTGACGGCCGTGTGCTGATGGATGGTGGCACCATGCATGCGGGCGCCCCTCGCGAGCGCCATGGTCACGTCGACCGGCGCGATATGACCGTCCGTCGGATGCCAGAGGGCACCGACCAGGCCTTCCATGCTTGCCAGCGGCCAGAGCTTCTTAATCTCGTCGACACCGATCAGGTGGCACTCGACGCCGATGGTCTCCGCGGTGCACTGATAGTTTTTGTACTCGTCCATCCGATCCTGGCTGCAGGCGAGCCTGAGATTGCCGGTGGGATGGAACGAAACGTTCTGGCCGGTCTCTTCTTCAAGCGTCTTGTAGAGCTCGACCGAATATTGGTGGAGCTGGCCGACGGAGTAGCTCATGTTGAAGAGAGGCAGGAGACCGGCGGCGTGCCAGGTGGAGCCGGCGGTGAGCTCGGTCCTTTCCAGGAGCACGCAGTCCGACCAGCCGCGTTTCGCCAGATGGTAGAGTGTGCTGACCCCGACGACGCCGCCGCCAATGACCACCACCCGTGCGGTATCTTTCATCTGTCTCGCTCCCTTGCCCGGACCCCGCGGCTCTCGGTCATTCGGATAGACCTGCCGTCGAGACCCTGTCCATGGGGCGGCGCCGCCAACTTGCGTGATTGCGGCAGCGATCCTAAGCGAACGCCCGGATCAAATTCTCGGCGCCGCAGCTTTGCGGCCATCGATTTCGGGATCGAGCCGCTCCTCGGCCTCCTGGCGCAGGCGGTCGCGATCCTCCGCCCTCACCCGTTCGATCGCCGCGGTCGCATCCTCGGCCGGGATACCCAACGCCATCAGCACCTCCTCACCCATATGCAGGGCCGATTCGAAGGTTTCGCGCACCTGACCGTCGACGCCGACCCGCATCAGGCTGATGGAATGGCGGCGGTCGATGGCGCGGACAAACAGCCTGGCTTGGGGGAACTCGGCTCGAACCACGTCCACGATCTTGTTGGCGGTCTCAGCGTTATCGACCGCGACGATAATCAGGTCGACGGCACCAGCACCAGCCGCCCGGAGCACGTCCCGGCGCGTACCGTCGCCGAAATGGACCCGAAACCCGTGGGTCTTTGCCTCACGGATCCGCGCCGGATCATTGTCCAAAATGATCGTCTCGATGTTTTGGGCGAACAGCGGCTGGGAGAGGACCTGGACGAAGCGGCCGAAGCCAATCAGAAGAGCCCGGCCCGCCGCATCCGAATAATCCTCGTCAATATGTTCCTTGGCCGGTCCCCGGATGAGCAGGGGCTCAAGCTTCGAGGTCAGAGGCGTAAGCGCCATGGAAAGCGTTACCAGGGCGACAAGGGTCGAGGCTTCGGCAGCGCCGAGAAGGCCGGAGCCGAGGGCAGCCGCGAACAGAACGAAGCCGAACTCGCCGCTTTGGGGCAGTGCCAGCGCGGTTCTGACCGCAACGTCGTGGACGCTGCCGAAAAGCCGGGTCAGGCAATAGATCAGGAGCGCCTTCACAGCCATGATCAAGGGTGTCAGGAGCAAAACCGCGACCAGATTGTCGCGCACCGCTTCCAGGTCCAGCGAAAGGCCGACGGCCATGAAGAAAAGACCGAGAAACAGGCCTCGAAACGGCTCGATGTTGGCCTCGACCTCGTGGCGGAAGGTGGACTCGGCCAGCATGACGCCGGCGATGAAGGCGCCCATGGCGTAGGACATGCCGACCACGTCCATGAGCAGGCCGGCGGCGATCACCACGCCCAAGGCGGCGGCGGTCATGATCTCGGACATGCCGGCCCGGGCCAGCAGGTGAAACATCGGATCCAAACCGTAGCGGCCGATCGCCACCAGCAAGGCGATGGCGCCAATCCCCATGGCGACATGAACCAGGCTTTCGCCGAGACCCATATCCTCGCCCGAGGGCGCGAGGACCGCCACCAGAAGCAGCAAGGGCACGATCGCCAGGTCCTGGAACAGCAAGATGGCGAGCGCCTTTCGCCCATGGGCGGTGGCCCTTTGCCTCCGCTCATCGAGGACCCGCATGACCAGGGCCGTGGAGGACAGGGCCAGCCCGAGGCCTACGACCAGCGCCGCCTGCCAGGAGAGGCCGGCGAGAAGGGCGGGCACGGTCAAAACAGCGCCGGACACCAGGACTTGCGCCAGTCCGAGACCGAAAATGTCTGTCCTCATCGCCCAGAGCCGGGCCGGATTGAGCTCCAGGCCGATCACGAACAGGAACAGGACGACGCCGAACTCGGCGAAATGCAGAAGCTCCTCCGGGTGCTCGGCGAAACTGAGCGAGAGCGTGACCTTCACCGCGAGTCCCGCCGCCAGCTAGCCGAGGATCGCACCGAGCTTCAGATAGCGAAAAAGGGGCGCGAAAGCGCAGGCGACCACGATCAGGGCCAGCGCTTCCCAAAACATCAGTTCGAGCGATGTGGGCTGGTAGTCGAACATTCCCAGTCCGCCGCAGGTTGCTCAGACGGTCGGCGCGCCTGTTGCTGACGCGTTGCTGGCCGACAACGAAGCCAACAGGCTCTTCATATAGTGGATTTCGTCATCGATCACCTGATGACCACCGCCGGGATAAATCCGCTCCTCAACGGCAGCACCGAGGTTGCGAAACACAGCCGCGCTCGCCCTCACCCGCGCCAAGGGAATGAGCGGATCGCGTTCATGACAGCCGAAGAAAACGGCCGTGCCCCAGAACGCGCCATGGTAGTCGAAGAGCTTGTCGTGAGGCCGTTCGGCGCCAGGCTTCTCGCCGGTGCCGATCAGTCCGCCGGAACAGGCGACCACACCGCCATAGCGGGCCGGATGGCGCGCGGCGAACTCGCTGACCAGACACGCACCCTGGGAAAACCCCATCAGTACCAGCTTGTCGAGCGAGAGCCCGCCGGCCGTTAGCCTCGAGATGGCCCGTTCGATCAGCTTTAAGCAGGAGGTGAGGCTCGGCTCATTCTCGCTGAGGGGGGCCAGGAACGAGCCCGGATACCAATTGGCATCAGTTGCCTGCGGCGCGAGAAAATGGATCCGTGGCTGGGCCAACCGCTCGGCCAAGGTGAGCATGCCATCGGCACTGGCATGGCGACCGTGGAGCATGACCATGGCCGCCTTCGCCGAGGCGAGCGGAGCACCGCCTTCGAGAAACGGCGCATCACCGTGGCGGTCTTCCGGTCCGGCCATCAGGGTGTGGCCTCGCGTGGCTTGGCGGCAAAGCTCATCCTGAAGCTCGACCGCGACCGACACGCTGAGGTTGGTTTGGATCGCGGCCGGTCCGGTAAAGCTGCCCCGAACGGGCGCGATCGTTGCCGGGGCGCGGGCCACGGCCACGGGTATCAGATCCTGGCCCGCATAGATGGCGTTGGTCGGATCGAGATCGACCCAGCCCGCGCCCGGCAGATAAACCTGCAGCCAGGCATGGGTCGCACCGCCCCCGATATTGGCTGCCGCGCCGTCTTGCATCGGCACGTAGAGATAGCCGCTGACGAAACGGGTCGCGAGATTGATGCAACGCAGGCTCTCCATCATCAACACCGCGAGATCGCGACAACTCCCCCCTTCATGGAGCGTCTGCAGCGGCACCTGAGCGCCCTCCTCAAAGCGCTCCCGATAGGGCAATCGTTCTTTCATCACCGTCATCAGATTGAGCAGCATGTCCTGCGTCGGATGCTCGATCCTCTCGGCGAGCAGGCTTCTGACCCAGCGATCCAAAACGCCATCGGGATCGGCGAACAGCCGCTCCAGATAGACCCGAAGGTCGATGGCTTCGTTGGGAAGATAGCTGAAGGGCCAAGTGACCGCATGGGGTGCCAAGGGAAAAGCCGGATGCACCGCACCGAAATGCTCGAGGCGCAGGCGGCTGTCGATCGTCAGCGCGGTGGTTTCGCCGGCAAAATCCAGCTCAGCGATCGAGTTGCCATAGACATCCTGCAGCCAGTGGATCTGGGTCGGTTCGGGGTTGATTACCCAATTCGCTTCGAGCAACCGCAGACTGTGGCTGTCCCGGGGGCGCAGCACCACGGTGTGACGCTGAAGCGACACCGACACACCGAAATCATAGTGGGTCCGATGATAGACGTTGTAGCGGCGCATGCCGTGTCCTTTGGAAGCTTGGGGAACATTGTATCTGACGGGGACGGCAAACGTGTGAATAACGCGAAAAGTTGCTGATAAGGTAGAGAACGAACGGGCTTAACATCGGATCGATGCCTTAGGCCGGGGCGACGTCGAACTTCCGGATTCAGCCGTGGGCTTGCAAGAACCAATGAAGACGAAGGTGGCGATCATAGGCGGCGGCCCGGCCGGGCTCCTTCTCAGCCAGATTCTCCATTTGAACGGCATTGACAGCGTCGTTCTGGAGCGGCGAAGCCGAGACTATGTGCTGGGCCGAATCCGGGCCGGTGTCCTGGAGCAGGGGCTTACCAACATGCTGCGAAACGCCGAGGTCGGCGAGCGGCTGGATCGCCAAGGAGCTGTTCACACGGGCGTCAATCTGGCCTTTGGCGGGAGAACGCACCGGATCGACCTGGAAGGATTGACTGGCGGCAAGACGGTCATCGTTTACGGTCAGACGGAAGTGACCAAGGATCTATACGACGCCCGCGACCGCGTGGGCGGTGTGATCATCGATGAGGCCGAGGATGTCATGCCCCGGGACATCGATACCGATCGCCCTCATCTCACCTATCGAAAGGATGGTCAGGCCTGCCGGCTCGATTGCGATATCATCGCGGCCTGCGATGGCTTTCATGGGGTCGGCCGAACCCGCATGCCCAAATCCGTTCTGCGCGAATTCGGACTGGTCTACCCGTTCGGCTGGCTCGGCATTCTGTCCGAAACCAGGCCAGTTCATGACGAGCTCATCTACGCCAACGATGACCGGGGCTTCGCGCTCTGCTCGATGCGCTCTTCCCGCCTCAGCCGCTACTATGTGCAATGCCCGCTGACCGATCGCCTTGAGGCCTGGCCGGACGACCGGTTCTGGGATGAACTGAAACGGCGTCTGCCGAGTGAAGTCGCCAACGGCCTCGAAACCGGACCCTCAATCGAAAAATCGATCGCGCCGCTTCGGAGTTTCATCGCCGAACCCTTGAGCTTCGGCCGGCTATTCCTCGCTGGCGATGCCGGCCACATCGTGCCGCCGACCGGCGCGAAAGGCCTCAATCTGGCGGCCTCGGACGTGTTTTATCTGTCGGAAGCGCTCATCGAGCATTATCGCCGGGGCTCTGAAGCGGGCCTAAAGACGTACTCTGAGCGGGCTCTCCGGCGCATCTGGAAGGCCGAGCGCTTTTCCTGGTGGATGACCAAGCTGATGCATCGGTTTCCGGAGGAGGGTGCTTTTGGTGCCCGGATGCAGCAGGCCGAACTGGACTATCTCATCTCATCCAAAGCGGCGATGACGACGCTCGCCGAAAACTATGTTGGCCTGCCCTTCGACTGAGCCTCGTCAGGCGCGCTCGAAACCGCGCCCCACCTCCCAGTCGGTGATCCGCTGGTCATACTCGGCCTGCTCGATCCGGGCGGCATTGACGTAGTGATCGATGACCGCATCGCCAAAGGCGCGCCTCATCATCTCCGATTGGTCCAGCGCGGAAGCGGCGTCGCGCAAGGTGCGCGCCACCTCGCGGCCCTCGGACTGATAAGCATCGCCAGTGAATGCCGGCTCCAGCGACATTTTGTTCTCGATGCCGTCGATGCCGGCCGCGACCATGGCAGCGAACGCCAGATATGGATTGAGGTCGGCGCCGCCGATCCGGCATTCGACCCGGACCGCCTTCGTGCCGGCGCCGACGACCCGATAGCCGGTTGTTCGATTGTCAAAGCTCCAAACCGCCTTGGTCGGCGCGAAGGTGCCGGCCCGAAACCGTTTGTAGGAATTGATGTTGGGTGCGAGGAAATAGGTGATGGCGTTCGAATGGGCGAGCAGGCCAGCGAGGTATTGGCACATGGTCTCGCTCATGCCGTGCTCGGCATCCGGATCATGAAACAAGGGCGCCTCACCGTCGGCGACCCGAAGCGATTGATGGATGTGGCAGGACGATCCGCCGGCGTCCTCGTGCCATTTGGCCATGAAGGTGATCGCCTTGCCGGCCGCCCAGGCGATCTCCTTGCAGCCGTTCTTCAAGATGACGTGCCGGTCGGCCATGGTCAGCGCGTCGGCATAGACCACATTGATTTCTTCCTGACCGGCTGAGGCTTCGCCTTTGCTATTCTCGACCGGAATCCCGGCGCCGTTGAGGCCGGTGCGAATCGCCCGCATCACCGCCTCTTCCTTCGTGGTCTGGAAGATGTGGTAGTCCTCATTGTAGGCGCTTGAGAGCTTCAGATCTCGATAACCCTGGGCCTGCGCCGCCTCGAAGCTGGTATCGAAGAGGAAGAACTCGAGCTCGGATGCCGTCATCGCGCTCATGCCCTTCGCCTTGAGGCGCTCGAGCTGGCGTTTGAGCACGGTGCGGGGCGCGTGCGGGACCAAATCGTGGGTGTGGTGATCCTCGACGTCGGCGAGCACCAAGACAGTGCCCTCAAGCCAGGGGACGCGCCTCAAGGTCGAGAGGTCGGGCCGCATGGTGTGATCGCCGTAACCGGTCGCCCAGGAGCTGGACGCGTAGCCGTCCGGTGTCGCCATCTCGTAATCGGTGGCGAGCAGATAGTCACAGCTATGGGTTTCCTCGATCGCGCTCTCCAGAAAGAATTCTGCCTGAAAGCGCTTGCCCATGAGCCGGCCCTGCATGTCGGTCTGGCAGACCAGAACCGTATCGATCGCGCCATGGGCGACGTCTTCCTTCAGCGCTTCAAGGCTCAGCATGCCCCGCATGTTCTCGTCCGTAGGTAGTTGGGCGGAGCAGGCTGTCCCGACCGCTCCGCCACTGACAAAAGATCAGGTGTAGCGATAAGGGCGGCCGGCTTCGCGCATGGCCGCGTTGTAGTCCTTCAGGATCTGCACCACCTGCGCCTTGACCTCGCTCTCCGCAGCGATTTCGTCCCAGAACTCGGCTGCAGCGCTTTCCACCTGATCCCACTCCTCGTCCGGGATCGTGGTCAGCTCCATCTTCGTGCCTTCGGTCCGAAGCCGGGCTTCACCGCCCCAGTACCAGTGCTGGCGATAGTAGTGCGAGCTGTCCATGCAGAGCTTGAACAATTCCTGCAGATGCTCGGGCAACTCGTTCCATCGGTCCATGTTGGCGAAGTAGGAGCCGCACCAGGCGCCGGAGATGTTGTTGGTGAGAAAATAGTCGGTCACGTCGGCCCAGCCGACCGTGTAGTCCTCGGTGATCCCGGACCAGGCGATGCCATCGAGCTCACCGGTCTGGACCGCGATCTCGACATCTTCCCAGGGCAAGGTCACCGGCACCACGCCGAAGCGGGTTAGAAAGCGGCCGGCCGTGGGAAAGGTGAAGACTCGTTTGCCCTCGAGATCGGCGAGGCTTCTGATCGGGTCCTTGGTCGCGAAGTGGCACGGATCCCAGGCGCCGGCCGAGAGCCATTTCACCCCCACCTTGTCGTATTCGGCCTGCCAGATGTCGGCGAGACCCCAGTCGTTGAATAGGACCGGCACGTCGAGGGAGTAGCGGCAGGCGAACGGAAAATAGCCGCCAAAGACAGAAACCTCGGTCGGCGAAGCGATCGAATCATCGTCCGACTGGACCGCGTCGATGGTACCGGCCTGCATCGCCCGGAACAGTTCGGAGGTGGGGACCAGTTGATCGGCGAAATAGAGTTCGATCTCCATCTCCCCGTTCGCCACCTTGTTGAAGGCGTCGATCGAGGGCTTGATCACATGTTCGGCCAGCGCCGGACCGGCATAGGTCTGGAGCCGCCAGCGGATGGGTGACTGGGCCTTGACGTAAGGCGCGGGGAAGGTCGAGGCGGCCGCGGCGACGCCGCCGACGCCTGCCGCGGTCAGGAACTTGCGGCGCTGCGGATCGACTTTGTTGGTCATTTCACCCTCTCCATGGTTTTTCCTTGTCACGTCTGGTCGTTCAGATCGGTGGGCCTCACCCCTCATTTCCCATAGACCGCGTTCGGCAGCCACATGGCAATGCCCGGGAACGCCATGACCAGCGCCAGGCCCACGATCATGACCAGCACGAAGGGCAGGATCGAGCGGTAGATATCGCCGAGCGAGATTTCGGGCGGTGCCATCGCCCGCATCAGGAACAGGTTGTAGCCGAAGGGTGGGGTCATGTAGGCGATCTGGCAGGTGATGGTGTAGAGCACCCCGTACCAGATCAGATCGAAGCCGAGCTGACCCACCAAGGGCACGTAGAGCGGCGCCACGATGACCAGCATCGCCGTGTCGTCCAGGAACATGCCCATGAGCAGGTAGGACAACTGCATCAGGATCAGAACCTCCCACGGTCCGCGCCCCAGCCGGTCGAGGAAAAAGCCTTCGATGGCGCGCACGGCACCAAGCCCGTCGAACACGGCGCCGAAGCACAGTGCTGCGAGGATGATCCACATGAACATACACGAGATCATCAGCGTCTTCCTGACCACCTCCTCCATCACGGTCATGGTGAGCCGGCGCTTGACCAAGGCAGCGACGGTTGCCGCGAGTGCGCCCACGGCCGAGCTTTCGACTAGGCTGGTCACGCCCATCACGAACAGGCCCGTCATCGAGAAAAAGATCAGAAACGGCAGGATCCCGGCACGCAGCAGCTTCAACTTGTCCGCGAGCGGCATGGCGCGTTCGTCTTCGCTCAGCGCCGGGCCGAGCTGCGGCTGAAGCCGGCAGCGAACCCAAATGTAGAGGATGAATAGGCTTGCCATGAGCAGGCCCGGCACGACGCCGGCAAGCCAAAGCTGACCCACGGGCTGGCGCGCGATCATGCCGTAGAGCACCAGCACAACGCTTGGCGGCACCAGGATGCCGAGTGATGAGCCGGCCTGGATGACGCCGGTGACCATGACCTTGTCGTAGCCCCGGCGAAGGAGTTCCGGCAGGGCGATGGTGGCGCCGATCGCCATGCCAGCGACCGAAAGGCCGTTCATCGCCGAGATCACCACCATCAGCATGATCGTGCCGATGGCGAGGCCGCCGCGGATCGGGCCGAACCAGACGTGGAACGCCTCGTACAGGTCGTCGGCGATCCGCGTCTCGGACAGCATGTAGCCCATGTAGATGAACAAAGGCAGCGTGAGCAGCGGATACCATTTCATCAGCTTCATCGCCGCCGAGAAGGCGATCTCGGAGCCGCCCTGCCCCCAGAGCAACAACGCACCGGCGACGGCGACGAAGCCGATGGCGCCGAACACCCGCTGACCGGTGAGCAGCATCGCCATCATGGTCGCGAACATGGTGATGGCGATAAGCTCGTAGCTCACGGCAAAGGTTCGCCCCGGGCCGAAGCCACATTCCGGCAAAAAACCGCGACGGCCTGGAGCAGCATCAAAAAGATGGCGACCGTCATCAGGATCTTGATTGGCGCCATGTAGGGACGCCAGGCCGAGTAGCTGCGCTCGCCATATTCGAGGGCGTAGGTCGAGCTCGAGATCCCGCCGTAGAGCAGAAGACCCAAGAAGAAGATCAAGAACAGGATGGTGACACCATCGACCGCGGCCTTGGTCCGGGGTGACCAGCGGCTGTAGGCCAGGTCCATCCGCACATGGGCGTCTTGCTGAAGGGAATAGGGGCCTCCCAGCATGTAGTAGGCGACCATCACGAACTGGGCCATCTCCAGGGTCCAGAGCGGCGGGATGGAAACGGTTTTCATCACCGATGAGTAGAGCAGGATGCCCATCATCGCGAAAATGAGGAGCATGGCGCCGCGGCCGATCCAGCGGTTCACGCTCTCGATGCCGTGGACAAAGCGCGTGACCCAGCTAGGCAAAAGGCGATCCGAGTTTTTGCTTTGTCATCGTCGACCACCAGTCCAAGGGGCGCTTCATCGGCGCCGTCATCATTTCCTGTTTCACCGGACAGTCAAGCCGCAGCGATCAGTCGTGGAACGGTTCCACCTCGATCCGCTTGCCGAGGAGAAACGCGTCGGCCACCTGGGCCAACGGGCGCAGATCAACGTCCGACTTGCCCCGCTCGGTCAGATCGGCGAAACGCCGGTAAACCCCGGCATACTCCCCCGAACCTCCGGCCGGAACCGGTTCGCCGTCGACGAGAAGCTCGCTGCCTCCCGCTTTCAGTTGCAGTTCCCTATCCGCCGTCTCGACGCTGATCTCCCAGATCTCGCCCCCTTCGACCCGCCAATCGAAATGGGCTTCGACGCGGAGATCACCGCCGTCGGAGAACACTAGATCGGCGGCGATGGGTGCATCCTTGTTTCGTGGGAAGGCGAGCTTCGATCGCTCGAGGAAGACGTCCGTCGGCAGGATCGTGGTCAGGATCGAGAGTGCGTTGATGCCCGGATCGAACACGCCGAGCCCGCCGGGCTGCCAGATCCATTCCTGACCGGGATGCCATTTCCGAACGCTTTCTTTCCAGTCGATCCGTACGTTCTTGATGACATCGCCGGCCAGATGGTCCTTGGCGATTTCGACGGCCGGGGCATGGCGCGAGTGCCAGGTGGCGAACAGGCTGATGCCGGCAGTCCGGGCGGCGCGATCCAGGATCTGGACTTCCAGCAGGGTGGCGCCCGGCGGTTTCTCGAGCATCACATGCTTGCCGGCCCGAATTGCCGCCATCGCCGGTTGGAACCTGGCCTGAGGCGGCATGCACAGACTGACCGCGTCTAGGCCCAGATCCTCCGCCAGTAACGCATCGATCGTCTCATAGTTCGGTGTAGCGTCGAGCGCCGATGACCGGCTGACCGTTGCCACCAACTCGAAATCGGGACTCTCGGCGATCGACGGCAGATGTTGGTCGCGGGCGATCTTGCCCAGACCCATGACAGCTATTCTGATCGGCTTTGTCACCACCCGGTCCCCCATCACCGCCGGCCGGCCAAGCCTTATAGCCGCCTGGTCCGGTTTTCGAGGCCAGGTTAGCGGGTCATCTCCCATCGACCGATGATTTTCATCCTCAGCCAGGCCGAAATGGCGTCGATCACGTAGACCGTGGCGATGATCAGGAAAATGATCGACCACGCTTCGTCCCAGCGATAGGCCGCGATCCGGTCGGCGAGAAGGAAACCGATGCCGCCGGCACCGACGATGCCGAGGATCGTGCCGGAGCGGGTATTGGATTCGAAATTGTAGAGAATGATCGAGAGGACCACCGGCATGGCCTGAGGGATCGTGCCGAAGCGGATGGTTTGCAGCCGCGAACCGCCAGACGACTTGACCCCTTCCACCGGTTTTTCGGAGGTATTCTCGATCGCCTCGGAGAACAGTTTCGACATGGTCCCGACCTCCGAGACCGCGATCGCGAGAACGCCGGCGAGCGGGCCGAGGCCGAAAGCTCGGATGAAGATCAACGCCAGGATGAGTTGCTCGACGGCGCGAAGCACGTCGAAGGTGCGCCTCATCCCAAGACGCAAGATATTGAGTTTGAGAATATTCTTGGCGCCAAGAAACGAGAGCGGGAACGCCACCACCGCGCCGAGCAAGGTTCCCATGAAGGCCATCGCCACCGTCTCACCGAGACCCTTAAGCACCTCCGAGAACGCTTCCCAGCTCTGCCAGATGTGGGGCGGGAACATGAAGGAGATGATGGTGCCGAGACGGCTCAGCCCCTCGAGGATGCGGAGCGGCGAGAAGTTGAAGTCGTACAAGCACCAGCCGACCAGGCCAAAAAAGAGCAGCCAAGCGAGGGTTCGCCCCAAGCGCTCCGGCCGGCTCGCCGAAAAGGCCCTGGGTATCGCCGCCTTCGCCGCGGCAATATCCTCTTGCGTGAGCGCGGAAAGTTCCTTGTTCGGGGTCACGCAGGCTCTCCCGTAAGGCCGATGATCCGGTGACGCAGCCGCTCGCTGCCATAGTCGATGGCGATCACCGTCGCCAGGATGATCAGAAAAAGCGCTGACAGATCGGTGTATTCCTGGAGCGATACGGCGGTGCGGATCTCCTGGCCGAGCCCGCCGGCGCCGACATAGCCGATGATCGAGGACGAGCGCACATTGATCTCGAAGCGAAGCAGTGTGTAGGAGATGATGTTGGGGATGACCTGTGGCACGACGCCGAAACGGATCATCTGGAACCAGCTGCCGCCGGAGGCCTTAACCCCGTCCAGCGGCCGCATGTCGATGTTCTCATTGACCTCCGAATAGAGTTTTCCGAGAGCACCGGTGGCGTGCAGGCCGATCGCACAGACCCCTGCCATCGGCCCGACACCGAGGCAGAAGACGAAGATTAGGGCCCAGACCAGCTCCGGCACCGTGCGGGCGATCTCCAGATAGCGGCGGCTCACCCACAAAACGGCGCGGTTGGGCGCCAGATTTCGCGATGCCGGAAAGCTGAGGAGAAAACCGCCGATAACGCCGAACATGGTCGCGAGAAAGGCGATCAGCACGGTTTCGATCAAAAGATCGAGCCAGACACGCCAGCGCCAAAACCAATTGGCCAGATCGGCGCCAAGGGTTTCCCAGGCAAGCGACGGCAGGGTTTTCTCGAGATATTCGCCCAGGCGCGGCAGCCCCGCCAGCAGCTTCCATCGTTCGACCCGCTCGCCGGTGGGCAACGATACTTCGGTCAGATCGAAAAAACCGCTGATCGAGGCGGTGATGACGAAGGCCATCCCGAACAGCACGGTCGACAAGGCGAAGATCCGGCGGGACTGCCGCCGATGCGCCTGATAGGCGGTCTCGAAGGCGAGAACCGCCGGTGATCGGTATCCGGCGGCCGTTTGGGCGAGAGCCAACGTTTTTTGGGGGCGGCTGAGTTCGAGCCCGCGCCGATCGCTTCGTTGATCGGCGCGGGCGAAACCTAGCTCAAATCAGCCGGCGCGGCGCTGCTGCTTCAGCCACTCGCGCATGTCGACGATCCACTGGTAGCGCTCATGGTCGACCTCGATCCAGCCCACCTGGGTGGAATCCTCGGCGCCGGTCATCTCCTCGAACGCGGTCGGATCTTTCTCGACCACGTCCATCACCGCCTGTTTCATGTCGGCCTTGAGATCTTCGGGCAAATTGCCGCGAGCGGTGAACGGCCCCGAGGTGATTTCGGGCGACTGCCAGATCCAGCAGATCTGCCCCTCTTCGATCATGCCCTTGGTCACCATCCGCTGGGGGATGCCGTTGGTCTCATTTGTGATGTAGGTGGCGGCCGCATCGTACTGGTTGTTGTAGACGCCGAGCACGCCGGTCTCGTGGGCGCCTGAAAACGGTGTCGCCGAGAAGTAGGATTTTGGATCGTAGCCGTCCTGGGTCAGATTGTAATAGGGAACGGCATAACCGGAGGTGGAATCCGGATCGGCGAAGGCCAAGACCTTGCCCTCCAGATCGTCGAGCGATTCGTAGCCCGAGTCGCAGCGGACAGCGACAACCGAATAGTAACCGGTGGAGCCGTCCTCTTGCAGGCGGGACAGGAGCGGTTCGACGCCGCCGTCGGTTTCGGTATAGGCCGCCGCGTAGGAGGAGGAGCCGAAGAACGCGAACTCGATCTGATCGGCGGCGATCGCCTGAATGACGCCGTCATAGCTGCCCGCGGTGAAGATCTCGACCTCGGCACCGAGTTCGGCTTCCAGATATTTTTCGAATGGCGTGTAGCGCGCAATCCGATCCTTCTCGTTTTCGCCGGAGAGGATGCCAAACCGGATCGTCTTGTACTGATCCTGCCATCCTTCGGCCAGCGCGGCGCCCGTCAGTGCGATCCCCAAACAGACGGCGCTGCCGGCGATGAGTGCGTAATTCATTGTCTCTCCCCAAGTGGATTGAGGACGTCCGCTGATTGTTGCGGACGTCCGGTTGAAGCGGTTCAGGCTGCAGTGGCGACGGCCGACGGCGGATCAAGATTTAAGGCGCCCGTCACCAACCCCTCGGCACCGTAAATCTCGCGAACCCGTTGGTCGGTGAGCAAGGACGGTTCACCGTCGAAAACGACACGGCCACTGTGCATCGCGACGATCCGCCGGCAGTAGGCGCGGGCGGTGTCGAGTGTGTGAAGGTTGACCAGGACCGTAATCCCGTCCTGGCGATTGATCGTGGCGAGCGCGTCCATCACCTTGGCCGCGTTTGCCGGATCGAGCGACGCGATCGGTTCGTCCGCCAGAAGGAATTTCGGGTTCTGGACCAATGCCTTGGCGATCGCGACGCGCTGCTGTTGACCGCCGGAGAGCGTGCCGGCCCGCTGCAGGGCCTGAGGCGCCAGATCGAGTCGGTCCAGCGCCTGGATCGCCAGGGTGCGCTCCGCGTCACTGAAATGTCGTCCGATTGTCGCTAGAAGACCCTGATGAGCGATCCGGCCGATCAGAACATTGGTCAGAACGTCGAGCCGCTCGACCAGATTGAACTGCTGGAAGATCATTGCGCATTGGGCTCGCCACAGCCTGAGAGCGCGCCCGCGAAGCGCGGTGATCTCACGGCCATCGGCCAAAACCCGACCGCTGGTTGGCTCGACCAGTCTGTTGATCAGGCGAAGAAACGTCGATTTGCCGGCGCCAGACCTGCCAATGATGCCAACGAACTGGCCCGGTTCGACGCGGATCGAAATGCCGTCTACCGCCTGGGTTGCGCCGAACCTCTTGGTCAGGCTATCGACCTCTAGCATGCAATCACCGTGTTGCGGCTCTGGCGAATGCTCGTAGAAGTTGTCGGAGGCGGTTCGATGACCGATCGATGACGACTTTGTGAAAGCCCGCGAAACGGCACCGTCGCTATGACTTTGCGGCGAATTGGGTGGGAAACGGCTGTTGCGTCAGCGGGACCCTCTTTTCTTCCCGGGGGTTTGAGGCGAGGTCACCTGCGCGATCGATACTCAAACGGTGCCGTAAAGCTATGTTTCCGTTCCTGCGTACCGTCAGTTGCTTGGTAGGGGTTATGTTGTTGTCAGCCTGTGCTGCCCTTTGGCCAGCCAAACGATCGATCGAAATGCGCCTCGACGCGTTGCCCCAAACGCAAATGCCGCTCGAGAAACCGGTTCAGGTCCATTGGAACGAGCATCACGTGCCGTTCATCCACGCCCAGACCGACCGGGATCTGGCGTTTGCGCTCGGCGTGGTTCATCACCATCTGCGCGCCGGCCAAATGCGTCTTTTGAAACAGATCAGCCAGGGCCGTCTGAGCGAGATCGCCGGCCCATTCGCCCATGATATCGACCGAAGTCTCCGGATGTTGGGGTTCGGTCGGAGTTCGGCCGACGTCGTTGCCGCCTGGCCGGATGATACCCGTCTGTTCGTCGATGCCTTTGTCGCTGGCTTGAACTGGCACCAGGCGCAGACGGCCAAACCGCCGGAGTTCGGTCTTCTCGGTCTCCGGGACGAGGTCTGGACGCCGGAGGATCTGGTGACGGTCGGTCGCCTCGCCGGCACGGATGTGACATGGCTCGCCGCATTTGGCGCGCTGGAAGCGAGGCTTGCCCCGGACTGGCCCCAGACCTGGCAAAGGCTGCGGGTGGCCGGCCACGGGATACCGCCGATCGACGACCTGCCGGACCCGGAGAGCGACGACCAGCCCACCGAACAAGCGGTGCTCGAGAACCTGCTCGGCGGTCTCAGCCGATCGGGCAGCAATTCGCTCGTCATCGGCCCGAGCCGTTCGAAGAAAGGCGCGCCGCTGATCGCCAACGATCCGCATCTGGGCCTGAACCTGCCCAATCTCTGGCTCCTCGCAGGCGTGAAGTCGCCCTCCTACCATGCGGTAGGTATGATGATTCCGGGCCTTCCCTTCATCGCCCTCGGCCGCAGCCAGACCATCGCCTGGGGCGGCACCAATGCCCGCGCCAGCAGCAGCGATCTGGTGGATGTCGACGCCCTACCGACCAGCGAGATCGAGGTCCGAGAAGAGAAAATCAAGACCCGGCTTTGGCGCGACGCCCGGGTCGACGTCCGCCTGTCGCCTTTCGGTCCGGTGATCTCCGACAGCCGCTTCGTCCAGGCCCGTCCCGGAGAAACCTTGGCGCTGAAATGGGTTGGTCATGGGACCAGCGATGAGATCACCGCCTTTTTGCGGGCGATGCGAGCGGAAAATGTCGAAGCGTTTCGCGAGGCCTTCCGATCCTATGGCGTGTCAGCGCAAAACATGCTCGTCGTCGACCGTGATGGGCGTATCGCCAAGCTGATGGCGGCGTGGCTGCCCAAACGCTCGCACAGCCTCGACAGTGATCTGGTGGTCGAACCGCCGGCTAACGGTGCGCTGTGGAACGGTGTCGATACCGCTTTGGACATGGCTTGGCTGGTCGATCCGGAAAGCGGCTTCATTGCGTCAGCGAACGACCGGCCCGACTATATCAATCGCCCGGCCGGTTATTTCTTCAGCCCGAGTGACCGGATCGATCGCATGGCCACGCTGGTCAGAGACAACGGCAAAATCGACGTGGCCGCTCTGCAATCCATTCAAACAGACGTCAGCTCGGCATCAGCGCGGGGCTTGGCTAACAAACTCGTGGAATGTCTCGAGAGCGCCGGGATCAATCACCCCAGCGTCGGTCAACTTGCCGAGTGGGATGGAGGTTATGGTGAAGATTCCCAGGGCGCTGTGGTCTTCGAAACTGTCCTCTACCATATCACCCGTAATCTATACGGGCGTGGGCCGGAGAAGGTGGTGTCGAGGGTGGATGGTGCATGGGGCAGCTTGATCCTTCATCTGGTGGATGACCTAAGCGGCATCGCCGACGAGGAGCGCAAACAACTTCTTCAGGAGGCGGTCGATGAGGCCGCAAGCGACGCCGCGAACCATGCCAACTGGGGCGAGATGCACCGGGTGAAAGTCCAACACATCTTGGGCAATGTTCCGGTGGTGGGACGCTTCTTCCAGCTTAACGATCTGCCCACCGCAGGTTCGCGAGAGACCCTGATGAAACGCTCGCACAATCTCGTCCGGGAACGCCACAACGCCAGCTTCGGCGCCCAGGCGCGGCACATCTCAGACATGGCCGAAGATGATGCCAACTGGTTTGTTTTGTTCGGCGGCCAGGACGGTTGGCTTGGCAGCACGACGTTCAGTGACCAGGTCGAACTCTGGCGCGACGGCGCATATGTGCACTTGCCGTTGCAGCCTGAAACCATTGCCCGTTCGTTTCCCCACAAGCAGGAATGGCGCCCGGACAGTTGATCGATCTCACGCCCCCCTTCCGGTTATGGGCGGACCGGCGGATCAAAGGCCTGCGCCGAGCCGAAGCATCCTTGTTTCAGCGGCGGCACCTGTTGTCTTTGGTCAAGCGGGCAGCGAGCACCCGTTTCGGCCGCCAGCATCGATTTGACCGGATTGACTCGGTTGAGGCCTATCAAAAAAGCGTTCCACTTCGCGACTACAACGATTTCTGGGAGACCTACTGGAAGAATTCGTTTCCGATCATCATCGATGCCACCTGGCCCGGACGCATCCCTTATTTTGCGGTGAGTTCAGGCACGACCACGGGCCGCAGTAAATACATTCCGGTGACCAGGGCGATGCTTCGCCACCAGCGCCGCACGGGCTATCATGTGCTAGGGGCTCATGTGACGGCGCATCCCGAGAGCCGGTCTCTCAGCGGCAAGATCTTCATGCTCGGCGGCTCGACCTCCCTGGTGGAGCAAGCACCTGGGGTGAAAAGCGGCGATCTTTCGGGCGTCATCACCGCTCAGGCTCCCTCCATTCTGCGCCCCCTCGCCTTTCCGCCCCTCGATATCGCATTGCTCGATGACTGGGACGAGAAACTGAACCGCCTGGTAGACGCCATGGCCGGTCAAAACATCACGGTCCTGGGCGGCATTCCGAGCTGGCTCTTGATCCTGATCGACCGGCTCGAGCAGCGCTACGACGTGTCGCCTCTGCGCAACCTCGAGCTCTTGGTCCATGGCGGCGTCAACTGGGCACCCTACGAGGGCCGATTTCGCCCGTTCCTCGAGAAGACGGGGGCTAGCACTCGCGAGGTCTATCCCGCCAGCGAGGGGTTCATCGCGTTCGCCGATGCCACGCCTGAGGATGGGCTCCTCCTCTGCTTCGACGACCGGATCTTCTTCGAGTTCGTGCCGGTCGAAGAGCTGGGCACCGATGCGCCGACCCGCCACTGGCTGGGCAATATCGAGCCCGGGATCAACTACGCGATCGTCGTCACCACGGCGGCCGGTCTTTGGAGCTACGTGCTCGGCGACACGGTATCGTTCGTCTCCGTCAAACCGCCCCGGCTGTTGGTCACGGGCCGCGTCACCTTCACGCTCTCGATGTTCGGCGAGCATGTGATCGAAACGGAACTCGAGCAGGCCGTCGCCGCGGCCGCCACCGAAGCCGGTCTCGAGATCACAGATTTCATGGTCGGAGGGCATCTGCCCGATGAGCAGGGCGAGCTTGGCCGCCACGTTTATCTGATCGAAACGGCGAGGCCGGCCGACGCCGGGATCGTCGATGCGCTCAGTTCGAGCATCGATGAGACCTTGGGCCGGCTCAACGATGACTATGCCGCCCACCGCCATGGAGGAACCGGCCTCGACCGTCCGCAAGTGGAGCTCCTACCGCCCGGACGGTTTGCCGAGTGGATGCGCCGCCGGGGAAAGCTGGGCGGCCAGCATAAGGTCCCGCGCGTCGTCTCCGACCCGGAAAACTTTGAAAAAACACGCACCGACCTGGTCGGCGAGCGCTCGCTTGTCTCCGCGCCCTGAGTGAAACTCGTGTATAATTGTGTTCCTGCAATGCGACCGTTGAGGTCATGATGAGTGATGTCGTCTTCGAAGCGCGCTGCCATGGGTGAAGCCTTTATCTGCGACGCTGTGCGAACGCCGATCGGTCGATATGGCGGCGTGTTGTCGAGCGTGCGGGCCGACGATCTGGCGGCCGTGCCGATCAAAGCACTGGCCGAACGTAACGGCGAGGTCGACTGGACCCGCCTCGACGACGTTCTCTACGGATGCGCCAATCAGGCGGGCGAGGATAATCGCAATGTGGCTCGCTTTGCGGCGCTGCTAGCCGGCCTGCCGATCGAGGTGCCGGGCTCGACCATCAATCGGCTTTGCGGCTCCGGCATGGACGCCGTGGGCAGCGCCGCCCGCGGCATCAAAACGGGCGAGCTGGATCTGGTGATCGCCGGCGGGGTCGAGAGCATGTCCCGGGCGCCGTTCGTCATGCCGAAGAGCGAAATGGCGTTCGCCAGGTCCACGGCGGTCTACGACACGACGATCGGCTGGAGGTTCATAAACCCAGCCTTCGAGGCGGCCTATGGCACCGACACCATGCCCGAGACGGCCGACAATGTGGCGGAAGCCTTTCAGGTGAGCCGCGCCGATCAGGATGCCTTCGCGGCCCGCAGCCAGGCCCGGTGGGCGGCAGCTCAAGAAGCGGGTTTGTTCGCCGATGAGATCGTGCCCGTTTCAGTTAAGCAGCGCAAAGACGAAGACTTGCTGATCGACCGGGACGAGCATCCGCGTCCCGGCACAACGCTCAATAAGCTTTCGGGCTTGCCCGGTATCAACGGCCGGGATGGAAGTGTGACGGCGGGTAATGCGTCGGGCGTCAATGACGGCGCCGCTGCTTTGTTGCTGGCGAGCGGGCAGGCTGCGGAGACCCATGGGTTGACGCCGCTCGCGCGGGTCCTGGCGATGGCGACAGCCGGGGTCGAGCCCCGGATCATGGGCGTCGGCCCGGTGCCCGCGGCCCGCAGGGTTCTGGCGAAAACGGGGCTCAGTCTCGAGCAGATGGACGTGATCGAGCTTAACGAGGCGTTCGCCGCCCAGGCGCTCGCCGTCTTGCGTGATCTTGGCGTTCCGGACGACGCAGACTACGTTAATCCCAATGGCGGCGCGATCGCCATCGGTCATCCGCTCGGCATGAGCGGGGCTAGGCTCGTCGTGACGGCGGCCCATCAACTGCGCCGAAGCGGTGGTCGCCATGCCCTTTGCATAATGTGCATCGGCGTCGGCCAGGGCATCGCCATCATTGTCGAGCGGATCTGAATACTGGCGACGATCGGGAGCCTGTGATGTACGCGCAAATGGTCAAGACGGACGGTAGGGGCGTCAAGAAACTCGACGAGATGACGCCTGAGGAGCGCGCATTCCAGGAGCGTATCGATCGAGGCGAAAAGATCGAGCCCAAGGAATGGATGCCCGAGGGCTACCGCAAAACCTTGATCCGCCAGATCAGCCAGCACGCCCACTCGGAAATTGTCGGCCAGTTGCCCGAAGGCAATTGGATCACTCGGGCGCCGAACCTGGAGCGCAAAGCGATCCTCCTCGCCAAGGTTCAGGACGAAGCCGGCCACGGGCTCTACCTCTACTGCGCCGCCGAGACCCTCGGCATCAGCCGCGACGAGATGTATGAGCAGCTCCACAGTGGCAAGGCCAAGTACTCGTCGATCTTCAACTATCCGACCCTGACCTGGGCCGATATCGGCGCCATAGGCTGGCTGGTCGACGGCGCGGCGATTATGAATCAGGTGCCGCTACAGCGCTGTTCCTATGGTCCCTACAGCCGGGCGATGATCCGGATCTGCAAGGAGGAGAGCTTTCACCAACGCCAGGGCTTCGACATCATGGTCAAGCTTTGCAAGGGCACGGCCGCGCAGAAAGCGATGGCCCAGGACGCGTTGAACCGCTGGTGGTGGCCGTCACTGATGATGTTCGGACCGGCGGACGGCGATTCCATTCATTCCGCCCAGTCGATGGCCTGGAAAATCAAGCTCAATTCCAATGACGAGCTCAGACAAAAATTCGTCGACCAGACCGTTCCCCAAGCCGATTATCTGGGCCTTTCCATCCCGGACCCTGAGCTCAAATGGAACGAAGCGCGAAACGCGTACGATTTCGGCGAGCCCGACTGGAAAGAATTCTTCGAGGTGATCAAGGGTAACGGGCCCTGCAACCGCGAGCGCCTCACGGCCCGGCGCCAGGCGTGGGAGGATGGCGCCTGGGTTCGCGAGGGTCTGAGCGCCCACGCCGAGAAGCACGCGGCTACCCCGGTCGCGGCCGAATGACCGGCGTGGCGTGCGATGTCTACTGAGTGGCCCCTTTGGGAGATTTTCGTTCGCGGTCAGCAGGGCTTGAACCACCGGCACGTCGGCAGCCTACATGCGCCGGACGCGGAGATGGCGATCAGGAACGCCCGCGACGTCTACACCCGACGAAAGGAAGGCGTCAGCATCTGGGTCGTGAGATCGAGCGAGATCACGGCGAGTTCGCCGGCGGAAAAGGGACCGATGTTCGATCCCGCTGACAGCAAGGTCTACCGTCATCCCACCTTTTTCGATGTGCCCGACGAGGTGGGCCACATGTGATGGCGGGATCAGACGCCCCGGCGCTGTTCCAATTTCTTACCCGTATGGGCGATACCACCCTTGTTCTCGGCCACCGCGTCTCGGAATGGTGCGGCCGCGGGCCTGTGTTGGAAGAGGACATCGCGCTCGCCAACACGGCCCTCGATCTGATCGGCCAGACCCAACTCTGGCTCGCCCTCGCCGGCGAGGTGGAAGGGGTCGGGCGAACCGCCGACGATCTGGCCTATCTGCGGGATTCCCGTGAGTTCCACAATCTGCTCCTGGTCGAGCAGCCGAACGGCGATTTCGGCCAAACATTGATGCGGCAATTTCTGTTCGACGCCTGGCATTTTGGTCTGCTGGGGGAACTGGAGCGCTCCAGCGAAAGCCGGGTCGCCGAAATCGCTGAAAAGGCGCGTAAGGAAGCGGCGTATCATTTGGAGCGGAGCGGCGACCGCGTGGTCCGTCTGGGAGACGGCACCGACGAGAGCAACCGCCGGCTCCAGACCGCGGTCGACCTGCTCTGGCCCTACACGGGCGAGATGTTCCTGGATGATGAGATCGATCAAGCTTTGGCCGACCGGGGTACGGCGCCAAAACCATCATCTCTCCGGGACCGGTGGGATGAGCATGTGGCCCGAGCCTTTACCGCCGGCATGCTGGAACACCCGGAAGACGGTCATATTCAGAAAGGCGGCCGCCAGGGCGTTCACACCGAGCATCTGGGTTATCTGCTCGCCGAGATGCAGGTGCTGCAGCGCAACCATCCGGGAGCCGTCTGGTGACCGGCTCCCAAACCACGAGCCGTCCTGCATTGACAGAAATCTGGGCGTGGCTCCACGAAATCCCGGACCCGGAAATCCCTTGCATATCGTTGGTTGATCTGGGCGTCATCCGCCATGTGGGTTGGGACGGCGACACGCTGAAGCTATTGATCACGCCCACTTATTCAGGCTGTCCGGCGACGGCGGTCATCAATATCGAGATCGAGAACCATCTGCGCAACAAAGGTATCGGGAAACTGGTTCTCGAGCGTCAGCTTTCGCCCGCCTGGACCACCGACTGGATCAGCGATGAGGGCCGGGAAAAACTTCTGGCCTACGGCATCGTCCCGCCGGTCAAAGGTAATGCCGCGACTGGCTTCGGCTCCCTGACCAAGCCACCGATCGCCTGCCCCCGCTGCGGCTCCTGCGCGACCGAACGGATCAGCCAGTTCGGCTCGACCCCGTGCAAGGCGAGCTACCGGTGCCTCTCCTGCCTTGAGCCCTTCGACTATTTCAAATGCATCTGAGCCCATGGATCTAGACCATGACCGCCTGTGAACCCCGCCGTCTCGAAAGCTATCTCGGGGGCGAATGGCTCAGAGGCAAGGGCGCCGGCATCCTGCTCAACGACGCCGCGACCGGTGAGCCGGTGGCCGTCGTCGATGCCGACGGGCTCGATATGGCGGCGGCGCTCGACCACGGCCGACGGCGAGGTGGCCCAGCACTCCGGGCCATGACCTTCCACCAGCGGGCCTTGATGATGAAGACCATCGGTCTGGGGCTCCTTGAGCTGAAGGAGGAATTCTACGAGCTCTCGAGCGCCACCGGGGCCACCCGGTCCGATAGCTGGATCGACATCGAGGGCGGCATCAGCACGCTCTTGTCCTATGCCTCGAAGGGTCGCCGTGAACTGCCGAACACCCGGCTCCTTATGGACGGGAGCCTGGAGCCCTTGTCCAAGGATGGGAGTTTCAGCGGCGTCCATCTGATGAGCCCGCTCGAAGGTGTCGCGGTGCACATCAATGCCTTCAACTTTCCCTGCTGGGGCATGCTCGAAAAACTGGCGCCGACCTGGCTCGCCGGCATGCCGGCCATCATCAAGCCCGCGCGCCAGACCGCCTATCTCGCCGAACTCTTGGTCCGGCGGATCATCGACATGGAGGTCTTGCCGAAAGGGGCTTTGCAGTTGGTGGCCGGCTCCGTCGGTGACCTGATGGACCACCTGACCTGCCAGGATGTCGTCACCTTCACAGGCTCCGCTTCGACGGGGCGAAAGCTCAAGGCACATCCACGCGTGATCGATCAGGCCGTCCGCTTCACCATGGAGGCCGACAGTCTCAATTGCGCCATTCTGGGGCCGGACGCTCTGCCGGGCACCGAGGAATTCAATCTGTTCGTTCGCGAGATCGGTCGGGAAATGACCGCAAAGGCCGGACAGAAATGCACTGCCATCCGCCGGGCCATGGTGCCTAGGGGCCATGTGGACGCGGTGGTCCAGGCGCTGAGGGCCCGTCTCGACAAGGTAGCGATTGGTCTTCCCCGGGACGACCAAGTCCGGATGGGCCCCCTGGCCAGCGTCGCCCAGCGAGATGAGGTTCGAGACCGTATTCGCGAGTTGGCGGGCGATGCGGAGATCGTTGCCGGCAGCCTGGACACGGTTTCGCTCGTGTCAGGCGATGGCGAGCGAGGCGCATTCCAGGCGCCGGTCCTGCTCTATTGCGACAAGTCCGAAAGCGGCTCGAAGGTTCACGAGATCGAAGCGTTCGGACCGGTCGCCACGGTGATGGCTTATGACGGCGTGGACGGTGCCATATCCCTGGCGCGGGCCGGCGGCGGCAGTCTGGTGTCCTCGATCTTCACCCATGACGAAAATTTCGCGCGGGATGCGGTAGCCGGTCTCGCCCCCTGGCATGGCCGCGTTCTGATCGGCAATTGCGAAACCGCCAGATCCTCCACCGGCCACGGCTCGCCGCTCCCGGTCCTGGTTCATGGCGGGCCCGGCCGCGCCGGCGGCGGCGAGGAATTGGGCGGTATGCGGAGCGTTATGCATTTCATGCAGCGGAGCGCGGTCCAGGGTTCACCGACCATGCTGACGCAGGTGGCCGGTCGCTGGATATCAGGTGCCGCGGCCCAAACCGACGGTGTGCATCCTTTTCGTAAATCGCTTCAGGAGCTGGAGATCGGCGATCAGCTGGTCACCGCCGCGAGGACCGTGACCCTGGAGGACATCGAGCATTTCGCCGCCTTCACAGGCGATACCTTCTACGCCCACATGGATGAGCAGGCCGCCAAGGCCAATCCGTTCTTCGATGGCAGGGTCGCCCACGGCTATCTCGTTCTGTCGTTTGCCGCTGGCCTGTTCGTCGACCCCGATCCGGGGCCAGTGCTTGCCAACTACGGCGCCGACAATCTGCGCTTTCTCACGCCCGTTAACCCGGATGACGCGCTTCAGGTGACCCTCACCTGCAAGGACATCAATCCCCGGGAAACCGAGGCTTACGGCGAGGTCCGCTGGGACTGCGCGGTGACCAATCAAGACGCCGCCTTGGTCGCCCAGTACGATGTCCTGACGCTGGTCGCCAAGAGCCGGCACTGATGGCTCAGATCTACGCCTATGACGACATCGTGCCGGTGGTGGATCCCTCCGCCTTCGTTCATCCGGCGGCGATCCTCATTGGCGACGTCATCGTCGGCGCCGGCTGCTACATCGGCCCCGGTGCCTGCCTTCGGGGTGATTTCGGCCGTATCCGGATCGAGGCAGGTTCCAATGTGCAGGAAACCTGTGTCGTTCACAGCTTTCCCAATCTGGAAGCCGTGATCGAAGAGCATGGCCATATCGGCCACGGCGCCGTCCTTCATGGCTGCCGCATCGGCCAAAACGCGCTTGTCGGCATGAATGCCGTGGTCATGGACGACGCGGTGATCGGCGCCAATAGCATCGTCGCCGCTCTGGCCTTCGTGAAGGCGGGCGCACGGATACCGCCCAGGAGCATGGTGGTCGGCGCGCCAGCGCGGGTGATCCGTGAGCTGAGTGACGATGAAATCGATTGGAAATCCCGTGGCACCGGCGTCTATCAGCGCCTGGCCCAGGAAGCTCATGCCAAACTGAAACCGGCCGAACCTTTGAGGAAAGTCGAACCGGACCGGCGCCGGATCGAGGCGCCGGCCTTCGATCCTTTGTTCATGGATCGGCTGAAGAAGACCGCTCAGGAATAACCGGGTTAACGCCAATCACCTGGCGGCATCTCGCGCGGGTAACGCACCCAATCCGCCAACACCGGCGGCACTGACCACTTAACGGCCTTTGAAGCTTGGCTTGCGCTTACCGAGAAACGCCGCGACGCCCTCGGCATAGTCCTCCGAACGGCCGGCCAGGCGCTGCAGGTCCCGTTCCAGATCCAGTTGCGCGTCGAGCGAGTTGGTCGCGGCCTCCTGAACGGCTCGCTTGGTGAGCCCCAAACCATAGGTCGGCCCCGCGGCGAGTGCACTGGCCAGTTCCATGGCCTCGTCCGTCAGCCGCTCATCCGGCACCGCTTTCCAGATCAGCCCCCAGGACGCGGCCGTTTCCGCGTCCAGCGGCATGGCGGTAAGGCAGAGAGCCTTGGCTCGGGCCTCGCCGATCAGCCTGGTGATCGACCAACTGCCACCGCAATCGGGCACCAGGCCGATTTTGGCGAAAGCCTCGATGAATTTTGCCGACCTCGCCGCCAGGACGATGTCGCAGGCCAGCGCTATGTTGGCCCCGGCTCCGGCCGCGACGCCATTGACCGCACAGACGACCGGCTTCTCGATCGCCCGGATCAGGCGGACCAGCGGGTTGTAGAAGGTATCGAGGGTCTCACCCAGGTCCAGTGGTCCCTCCATCCTTGCGGGGTCTCGCTCGTCCAGATCCTGACCGGCACAGAAGGCGCGGCCGGCGCCGGTCAACAGGATTGACCTAATCTGGTCCGTTTCCCGGGCGGCCGTCAGCCTGGCGAAGAGCTCGCGATGCATGGCATCCGTGAAGGCGTTCAGCTTCTCGGGTCGGTTTAAGGTCAGACGTAGGACACCCCCTTCGCTCTTCGCCAGAACCGTCTGCTCGTCGCTCATCACCTTCTCCCCGTCCCGTCAGTCCGCGCCTTGACCGAGGCATGGCTTGGCCCCGCCTTCTTCTGCAGGTAACCAGAAACAGGCTATGGGGAGAAGGCCGTGGCGGTAGCGTGCGAGATCAAGGGAAAGATCGCGGTGGTCAGGGTCGACAACCCTCCCGTCAATGCCCTGGACCACTCGGCGCGCCGCGATCTTCGACAACTCGTTGAAACCCTGGACAAGAACGAAAAGCTCATCGCCGTCGTCCTCTGCGGTTCCGGTGCCACCTTCATCGCCTCGACCGACGCGGAACTGACAGGCGAAGCTGTCGAGACGCCGGACCTGGCCGATCTTCTCGAACAGGTGGAACGGGCCAAAAAACCCTGGATCGCCGCCGTCCATGGGAGAGCCGAAGGCCACGGGCTTTATCTGGCGCTTGCCTGCCGGGTTCGGGTGGCTGCGGAAGGCGCCCAACTCAGCTTTCCGGAAGTGGGTCTGGGGCTCATCCCCGCCGGCGGCGGCACCGCGAGACTGCCACGACTGGTCCCTCTCGATGCGGCCGTGGACATGATCGCGGACGGCCGTCCGATCGATGCTGCCCGTGCCTTGTCCGTGGGGCTCGTCGACGAGCTCGCCGCCGACGATTTGGAAGAGGCCGCCATCGGTTTGGCCGTCAGGGCTGCAAACTTGCGGCCATTACGGGAAAGGCCCCCCCAACCCTCGCCGTCAGCGGACTTCTGGACCGAGCAACGGCGCAGGATTGCCCGAAAGGCCTGGGGCCAGCAAGCGCCGCTGGGCGCGCTCGATTGCCTCGAAAAAGCGGCTGAAGAAAGCTTCGAAGCCGCGATCGTCCGCGCGCGTCGAACCTATCTTGAGTTACGAAGCTCGGACCAGGCGAAGGCGCTGCATCACGTTTTTACGGCCGAGATAACGGTCGCCGACCTTGCAGAGCTCGAGGGCGTCCAGCCCCGATCGATCGAAACGGTTGGTGTTGTCGGCGGCGGGACCATGGGGAGCGGCATCACGGTAGCGCTTCAGGACGCGGGCCTGCCGGTGACACTGGTGGAGCGGGACGAGGCGAGCCTCGAGAAGGGCCTCGCCCATATTCGTAAAATCTACGATCGCAGCGTCGCCAGGGGCCGGTTGGACGAAGACGAACGCCAAGCGCGGATGGCAGCGTTAACGCCCACCACGGACTATGGCCAGCTGGGTTCCGCCGATTTGGTGATCGAAGCCGTATTCGAGGATCTCGGGGTCAAGCGCGCCGTGTTCCAACGGCTCGACACCGCTTGTTCGCCCCACACCATCCTCGCGACCAACACATCCTACCTGGACCCCAATAAACTGGCCGAGGTGACTAGAGCGCCTGAACGGGTGATCGGTCTTCATTTCTTCAGCCCAGCCAACGTGATGAAACTGATCGAGATCGTTCGCACCGATGCGTGCCGCCCCGATGTTCTGGCCGCAGCCTTTGCGCTGGCAAAAAGATTGGGAAAGATCGGTGTCGCGGCGGGCGTCTGCGACGGGTTCATCGGCAACCGCATTCTCAAGACCTACCGAACCCAGGCCGAGCGCGTGGTTATCCAAGGCGCCTCGCCCTGGGATGTGGACGCGGCAATGCGTGAATTCGGCATGCCTATGGGACCTTTCCAGGTTCAGGACCTGGCAGGCCTCGACATCGCCCACTACCAGCGCAAGGCTGCGAGAAAGCGCGGTGAAGAGCCGTTCGCACCGATTGCCGATCGCCTGGTTTCCCTGAACCGCCTCGGCCGGAAAGCGGGCCGCGGTTGGTACGATTTTTCGTCTGATGATGGTCGGCCGGCGCCCTCGCCGGAGGTGGAGCGCGTCATCGCCGCGGAACGGATCAAGGCCGGAACCCGGCCCCGGTCCTTTTCCGGCGAGGAGATCCGTGAGCGGCTTTTGTTTCCGATGATCGACACCGGCGCCCGGATCCTGGACGAGGGCATCGCGACCCGTCCGTTCGAAATCGATCTCGTTGAAATCCATGGCTATGGCTTTCCCCGATGGCGGGGAGGACTGATGTATTGGGGCGAAGCGACCGGCCTGGACCAGGTGGTGGCGAAACTCGAGGCGTTCGTCGAAGAGGGCAGCCTTGCGCCAACAAGTCCATTTCTAAAGAAGGCCGCCGCGAGACAAAGTTTTTCGATTGCTTGAGCAGCCTTCGTCTAGAAGGAGGTCAGTCAAACCACAGATTTCGCCGGCTCGGCGCCGTTAAAACGGTTCGAGCGATGCGCCCCATCGTTGGGAACCGATCTTTGGCAGCGACCGACAGCCAGGATGACGGCCGGAAAGTAAGCAAGATGAAACGAAACGCGGCAAAGGATGGACCTCATACCCTCCACCATATCGCGTCGCTTCTCCGACTTAGTCACTTGACCGGACTGTAGGATGCCAAGGTATGGCAAGGCGGATCTGTTAAATTGCCGCCACGGCCTAGCTGTGGTGAGGTCTCAGCCATACCGGCCCCGCAACACCGACGCGAACGCTTCTGCACCGCGACACCGACAAAAGGCTCGATCGAGTGAGCGGGTCGCGTCAATGCCTACCGGTCACGCCGCCAAGACGAAAAGTCCTAGAGTGAAGCTTCCGCCTCGCTGTTGCTTCGCTTAGCCGGCCAAGTCATCGCCGCTCGGAGCAGCGGTCCAAAGATGGCCGACCCATTCAGCAATGTCGGCTCAATCAGACAATAGCGCCGGCGGGCGTCACTTATTCAAAAATTTATCGTAGAGGTCGAGCATGGCGGGACCGACCAGCACGATGAACAAGGTGGGCAAAATGAAAAGGATCATCGGAACGGTGAGGACCGCCGGCAGGCGTGCGGCCTTCTCTTCGGCCTTGAGCATGCGCTGCTCGCGAAACTCGTTGGCCAGAACCCGAAGGCTCTGGGAGAGCGGCGTACCGTATTTTTCCGTTTGACTGAGGGTATTGACCACCGCCCTGATCGCTTGCAGATCGGCGCGCATAGCGAGATTGGTCAGCGCGGTCTTGCGCTCAGGCAGAAAGGCCAGTTCGACCGCGGTGACCGACAACTCATCCGCCAGCTCCGCACAGGAATGAGCGAGCTCGTTGGCAACCCGGCCGAGACTGGCATCAAGGCTCAGGCCTGCCTCGGCGCAGACAACCATGAGATCGAGGGCGTCGGGCAGGGCTTTCTGCATGGCCTGCTGACGCCGGCTCGCGATGTTACTCAGATAGAGTTCCGGCGCGTAGAAGCCGAGCAACACGCCGCCCATGCCGATCAGACCGGTCTGGGACATGCTGGCCTCGGGCAAGGCAAATGATCCGACCACCAGCGACAAAGCGCCGAAGATGAACGGGCTCACCAACTTGGCGAACAGATAGACGATGATCGAGTCGCGGGACCGGTAGCCCGCCCGGGCCAGTTTGAGCGTGCGCGCGTTGGTCTGGGACGCCTGCATCAGCTTCGCCTTGGCGACGATGCCGCGCATCGTGCCCATGGCGGTAGGCCGCTCGCGGGACCGGGACGGTCTGGTCGTCGGACCGGCCCGGCGCTGATAATCCTGAACGTACTGCATCCGGTGCTTGACCGGACTTGCCTCCATCAGGCCGTACCAGATCATCATCACGACCGCGAAGGCGCCGCCCCCGGCAACGAGGGTCACCAGCAGTTCCGAGGGCTGATTTGTCAGAAATTCCATCATGCTTCGAACTTAATCAGTTTGGCCATGACCAGAATGCCTGTGAGCATGCTGGCGCCCCCGATGCCGAGGAGAATGGGGCCGCGGGGATCGATCCAGAACTGCGAGATGTAGCCGGGATCGACGATGTAGAGAATGATGCCCATGATGAAAGGCAGGGAGCCGATGATCAGCGCCGACGCCCGTGCTTCCGAGGAAAGCGCCTTAACCTTGAGCTTGAGCTGCTCGCGCTTTCGGATGATCGCCGACAGATTCTCGAGGATCTCAGCCAGATTGCCACCGGTCTCCTGCTGGATGGCCAGGCTGATGGCGAAATATTTGAACTCTTGGATCTGAAGGCGGTCGGAGGTTGCCCACAACGCCTCATCGATGGAGACGCCGATCTGAACCTGAGCGCCGATATCGGCGAATTGGGAAGCCACCGGTTCCTGCATCTCCTGGCCGATCACCTGGATCGCCTCGGTGGCCGGTAGACCTGATCGGAGGCTGCGGACGATCAGATCCAGGGCTTCGGGCAACTGGGCCGTAAACTTGACCGCTCGCCTCTTGATCATCTTGCCGATCACGAGATGGGGCAGACCAGCGCCGATAACGAAGCCCAAAATGGCGCTCGTCAGCGGCGCGAACCCTGCCGCCAGGAGCAAGCCCGCCGACGCACCGAGCCAGACGACGACACATATCAGAACGTATCCGGCGATCGAAAGGGGCACGTTGGCCCGGTCCATGCGATTGCGCAACAGCCGCGCGCTCGGCAGAATTCGCGAGATCCGATTGCTGAACGCCCCGGTGCGATCGTTGCGCCGAAGCGACTTCAGCGCCTGCTCCTCGTCCGCCGGCCCTATTTTCTCCGGCGACGCGATCCGCTCCATCCGCTTTTGCATCTTCGCCGCCTTGGCCGCGGCCGGATCGAACTGGGCCAACATCAGCCAAAGCGCGATGGCGACGCCAGCGAACACCAGGATCATCGGCATAGCATCGGCCGCGAGCAACTGGGTCAGCATCAGGGTCAGCCCGTCGTCGCTTGCAGAAGTGCCCGGTCCAGCCCGTAATAGGCGGCCCGCTTGGTGAAGTGAGGCCGGACCCGAGCGCTCTCGAAATTGCCCTTGAGGGTGCCGTCGCGGTTCTCGCCCTCATAGACGTAGAGGAACAGATCCTGGGTGGTGATGACCTCGCCTTCCATGCCGATGATCTCGGTCACGTGGGTAACCCGGCGGACGCCGTCCCGCATCCGTGAGACCTGAATGATCAGATTGACCGCGCCGACGATCTGATGCTTCAGCGCCTTCGGCGGCAGGGTCGCGGCCGCCATGCCGACCATGTTCTCCATGCGCGTAAGCGCTTCGCGGGGATTGTTGGCGTGAAGCGTGCACATCGACCCGTCATGGCCGGTGTTCATCGCCTGCAGCATGTCCATCGCCTCGGCGCCGCGAACCTCACCGCAGATGATCCGGTCGGGTCGCATCCGAAGCGCGTTCTTGACCAGATCACGCATGGTGATCTCACCCTGGCCTTCCAGGTTGGGCGGCCGGGTCTCCAGGCGAACCACATGGGGCTGCTGCAGCTTCAGTTCCGCCGCGTCCTCGATCGTGACGATACGCTCGCCAGCGTCGATCAGCTGAGACATGGCGTTCAACATCGTCGTCTTACCGGATCCGGTGCCACCGGAGATGACGATGTTAAGACCGCAGGCGGCGGCAATCTTCAGCACCTTGGCCAGGTCCTCGCTGACATTGCTTTGTCGGACCATCTGATCGAGCGTGATCGATTTCTTCGAGAATTTACGGATCGAGATCGAACAGCCGTCCAAGGCCAGCGGCGGAGCGATGATGTTGACACGGGAGCCGTCGTCCAGGCGGGCATCACAGATCGGATTGGTTTCGTCGACCCGGCGACCGACCCGCGTGACGATCCGCTGGGCGATATTCATGACATGCTGATTATTGCGGAACTTGACGTCCGTCAGCTCGAGCTTGCCCTTGCGCTCGACGTAGGTCTGTTCCGGCCCGTTCACCATGATATCGGTGATGCTCTCGTCCGAGAGCAAGGTCTCGAGGGGGCCCAGACCGATCATGTCGTCGACGAGACCGGCGCCCACCGCCTGTAGCTCGCTGGTGCTGATCGAAATCCGTTGCTCGCCCACAACCTCGGTGATCAGCTCGGCGACCTGGCGCTGCAGCTCGTCCTTGGGCAGCTTGGCCGCGGCACTGGCATCGATGCGCTCGAGGACGGCCGTGTGGATGCGTTTGACGACATCCGGATTGGCCGAACTCTTCGGCCGCTTCTGGGCGGTCGGTGCCGGCAGCGATGGTTTCACCGGCGGCTTCGCCTGAGCTGCGGGTTGGGGCGCCGGCAGGCGGTTCGCGTTCGCGACCTCCTTCTTTTCGCCGGGCTGATCTGAATTGCGACGACCGAACATGGATTTAGCCCTTCAGCCAGCGCGACCAGAAGGAAGCCTTCCGGGGGTTGCGACTGCCTGCCACCTGTTCGGCGATCGCCTTGAGACCGGCGATGGTCGGGCTCGAGCCGGAGGCCACGAGCTGACCGACATTGGTCGCGGCGGCGCAGTGCTTGCCGTCGAACGGAAGCGCATAGTCGATCTTTCGGCCGATGCCTTTCTCGAACTCCGCAAGCGGCATTTCACCGCCTTTGTGTTCACCCTGGCGATTGGCGACGACGGTCACCTGACAGGCGGCGTTGGTCACTGGCAGATAGCTGTTGAGGCGCAGCGCGTCGCGCATGCCGACCAGCGACAGATCCGAGACCACGATCAGATGGGTCGCCGCCTGGAGCACGTGCTGGAAACAGGGACCCGGCTGCCGAGGCACGTCGACGACAACATAGTGGAACTTCGAGCGCAACTCGTTGAGCAGAAGATCAAGGGCCGCCTCGTCCGGATAGGTGGGCTCGTCGAGGGCTTCCTCGGCGCTCATAACGAACAGGCGCTCGGAATGCTGAACCATGATCCGGTCGACGAACAGGCCATCGATCCGGCTCGGGTTCTCGAGAGCTTCCCGAAGGCCCTGGCTCGGCTCCAGATCGAGCGACAGAGCCACCGAGCCCAGTTGCAGATCGAGATCGAGCAGGGCGACCCGGCGACGGCGCTCGTTGGCCATGAGCCAGGCGAGGTTGGTGGCGACCGTCGTGGCGCCGACACCGCCGCGGGTACCGACGACACCAACCAGCTTGCCGAGCTTGCTGGTCTGGCGGTTCTCGTTGGTCTGCTCGGCGGAATTGAGGATCGCCCGATTGAGAAGGGTCGGGCTGATCGGTTTCACCAGATAGTCGGCGATACCGTGCTTGATCAGGTCCCGGAACAGGCCGACATCGTTCCGCTCGCCGACGGCGATGACCGTGACACCGGGCTCGCACACGTCCGCGAGCGCTTCGACGTCCGACAACGGCAGATCCGAGCCGCTGATGTCCACCACCAGGAGCTTGGGCGAGCGGTGTTCGCCCAGATAGTTGATCGCCTCGTGAACATTGGCCTTTCGGATCGAGGCATGGGGGATCATAAGATCACTCACCACCTGATCGATCACCTGCTGGGATTCCGCGTCCGTCACGAAGGCGAGAAAGGTCTCGCGCTCGTCGTTCGCATTCAGATCAGCAGCGGTTGCTGGTGCGGCAGACATCAGTTGTTCCCCTCGACAACCAGATCCTTGACTTTGTCGGTGTGGTAGCGCTCCACGCCGGCGGCTTGATGGTGGCCGTCGGCCGGACCGGTGGGCTGACCGTCGATCAGATCCCGGGGATCGGCGACCATCGCCGCGAGATTGGCGTCGTTGGCGCAACCAAGACCCGGCAGAGGCTGGCGGATCGGATCCAGGCTCCGGTCCGAGGAGAACAGATCGCAGCGGGGAATGGTCGTCACGTAGGTGGTGGCCCGGACCTCGACCCGCCGACTGAGGCGAAGATCGGGCCGGTCGTCGGCGCCCACCACCGGCCGTGCCTCACCGAGGGCCCGGACCCGGACCGGAACGGCCACGCCCAGGTCGCGCTCGACCGCGGCGGCCACCGCTTCGGCGCGGCGCGCAGAAAGCTCCAGGTTATAGAGCTCACCGGCCCGGCTGTCGGCGAAACCGACGATCTGCAGCTCCGCCTGGTGGGCCGTGAGACCGGCGACGAACCGCGCCAGCTTCTCACGCTCATCGGCATTGATCGTCGCCTGATCGGTGGCGAACAGCACCTCGTGGGTCAGGAACACCCGCTCGACCTGGGGCTGGCGAGTTACCGGCTGCACGTCCAGGGGAACGAAGCCGCAGGCGGTCGACGCAACGGCCGTCATGATCGCGGCGGTACGGCCGAGCCAGGCTCGCTTGATTGACATCAGTGTCATGGGTCCAACTCTCCTAGCGGCGATCAATCGAGAATGAAGCCGGCATTGCCGTACAGGCGGCGACCATCGACCAGGACATCGCTGCGACCGGTCCTGAGCTGGCTCCCGAACAACCGGCCTTCCAGAACCCGTTCGATGTCGGTGGGCGAGCGATAATTGTCGGTCGGAGCCTGGACCTCGGCGGTGCGAATAGGCTCCACCAGATAGGGTGTGACGACGATGACCAGTTCCGACTCGTCCCTCTGAAAGTCCGAGGAACGGAACAGCGCACCTAGGATCGGCACATCGCCAAGGCCCGGGAACTTGCGGATGTCGTTGCTGGTCTCGTTGGTGATCAGGCCGCCGATGGCAAAGCTTTGCCCGCTGCCCAACTCGACCGTGGTCTCGGCACGGCGGGTGGCCAAGGCGGGTACGGTGATGCTGTTGAGCGTGATGGCGCCGGTCTCGGTCAGCGCGCTGACCTCGGGCCGCACCCGCATGCTGATCCGCTCGTTCGACAGAACCGTCGGCGTGAAGGCGAGCTGAACACCGAATTGCTTGAACTCGATTTCGATCTCGCCGTCGGAGTTACCGACCGCGATCGGAAACTCACCGCCGGCGAGGAAGCTTGCGGTCTCGCCCGACAGCGCGGTGAGATTGGGCTGGGCCAGGACGGTGCCGAGACCCTCCTCCTCGATCGCGTTAAGCAGACCCTGGATCTGGACGTCGCCGCGGCTATAGGTGAGCGGCACGAAGCCGGAGCCGTCGTCGGGGATCACGATCGTGTCGGCGCCGTCGACGAAATCGCGGCCAAACACCAGGCCAAAGGCGATATCGGTGAAGCTGAAGAGTTTCTGCCAGCTGACGCCCAGCTGCTTGAGGGCGGACCGGGAGACCTCAGCGATCTGAACGCGGAGATTGACCTGGGTCGGCGAATTGACCGCCACTCGATTGATCAGGTTCTCCTCGGCGCCGAGGAAGCGGGTCGCGATCAGCCGCAGCTCCTCGGCCTGCACCGGGTTGGCGACAGCGCCGCTGAGAATGATGCCACCCTCGATGGAGGCGAGCCCGATGTCGGCACCCGGAAACATCGTCTCGACGACGTCGCCGAGGCCGCTCAGATTGTGATCAACCTTGACCTCGCGGGACAGGATGACCTGGTCGGTGGCGTCCACGGCGTAGAGCGACGTCGTTCCGGCACGCTTGCCGAAGACGTAGATCACGTTCTGGGACTGGGTCTGGATGTCGGCGATCTCGGGGTTGGCGATAAAGATCGATACCGCCGGCCGGTCCAAGCGCACCAACTGGCCTTTGCCAACCTCGATATCGAGGGACTGGGGCTCTTGGGCGTGGCCCGGCGCGATCGCGCCGATCGTGAGGGTCAGCACCAGGGCCGCTTTGACAGCGAGCCGACGAGGTAGGGTCGTGATCATCGAGCCGCTCCTGTCACCGTGATCTGTTGGGTTGCGCTGCCACGCAGCAAGGTCATGCGCTGATTAAGGCCGGCGCCACCGTCACCACTGGACAATGCCGCCGACGCATCGACGTCCCAGGTCGGCGTCCGCTCGGTGAGGAGCGCCGGCTGGTCAGTCGAAGCCAGGCTTCGGAGGCTCAGCGACAGTTTGCCGAGCTCGGCAACCAGGGCCAGGATCTCGGCGTCTTCCGGCGTCACCTCCAAGGTGGCCGTGCGCAGATCGCGTTCGTTGCTGTCCCCTTCGCTGGCGTCCTGAAGCCGCCGGCCCATGGCGATGATGCGAACGTCGTCGAGAACGGTTTCCGTGACCACACGGTCTTCGCTGTCGCCGCCGACTTCGTCGCCACCGCCGCTGAACTGAACTTCGAGCCTCTGGGTCAGCAGCACGTCCACCTGGTCGCCCGGGAAGATCAAACCGGCGTTGCTGGACGCCTCGTTCACCGGCACCGAAAGCGCGCGCATGTTGGGTTCGAGAACGGCGGCGAGAAAGCCCCTGGATCCGGGCTTCACCACGTTGGCGGACAGCAGCGGCTGACCCGTGGTCATGGTCCGCCGAACGACGGCACCGCTGAAGTCTTCGATCTCGACGGCACCGCGAAGCATGAAGGCCTCAGGCAGGTCGTCGCTCGGCCAATCCTGCCAGCGGAGCTGCTCGGGCCGAACGAAGGTTCCGATCGCCAGATCGACGTCGGCGACCAGGACCTGGGTGGTGACCGGCTGCGGCTGCACTGCCGCCTCGACCGGCGCCACATCGGTGCGCTGGCTTGCCAGCCATCCGCGCACGTACAGGGCCGTGCCTCCGGCAATCGTCAAAGCCAAGACGGGAACGAGGACACGTCTCATGGATCAATGCTCCAGAAATTGCCAAAGGACGATGGCGCCGGCGGGTGCGATGGCGCAGGCGTAGGGTAGCGAGCCGCGGTGCGTGGCTGCGGTGCCGGGCTCGGCACCGAGGTCCGCCCCATCAGTCGGCTCGGTCGCACTCGAAGGTTCGTCGCCCGGCCCGCACGCCGGCCGCAATGCCAGGAACCAGATCCGCATCTGCAGCAGCCAGATTTCGCAAAAGGGCCGAAGCCAGCGGGCCAGGAGGTAGGCGACGCTGAGCACGCCTCCGAACAGGGCGGTCAAGGCCAGAAGCGGGTAGACGCCCTCGGGCCCCACCCAGAGGCTGAGCGCGGCCAAGAGTTTGCCGTCGCCGCCACCCACCAGGTTGAACGCGAACAACAAAAAGCCGATTGTCAGAACCGCGGCTCCGGTGACCAAGTGCCAGCCAAGACCGGCCAGGTCGGGCCAACCGGCAGACGCGGTGAGTGCCATGACCGGCGCTGCGATCAGGAAGACCACGGCCAGCGTCAGATTGATCTCATTGCGGATGCGCCGTTCCTTGAGATCGGTCCAAACGGCAACGGCCAGTAAGGTTAACACGCCAAGCCATAAAAAAAGGTCGAAGCTCGTCATGGCTCAGCGACCTTGGATGATCGAGCGCTGGATGGCGGCCCGGGCCAGGATCACCGCCTTGGTCGCGTCCTGACGGGCTCGGCCGCGTGGATCGCTGTCGGTGGCGGGAACTGGGCTACTCACGGGCTCTAACTCCATCTCTAGGCTTGGGGCGATTGGTGGTGGGAGGTGGCCTCCGGACGGATCCGGAGGCCCGGGTGGTGGGCTGATTAAGAGCTGCCGCCGCCACCGCCGCCGCCGCCACTGCCGCCACTGGCGGTGTTGGCGCTCTGCAACTTGGTGTTGATGGTGGTGAACGTGCTGTTGAGCTCGGTGCCCAGGTTGCCGAGGATGGTGATGATGGCAACGGACACCAGGGCGGCGATCAGGCCGTATTCGATGGCCGTCGCACCGCTGTCGTCACTGAGAAAAGCGCGAACCGTACGCATGGGTTTCCTCCACTGTTGATCCCCTTCGCGAACCGGTATCGCACGAAAACGATTAAGAACCGGTTTATGCACGCAAAGAGTGTTGTGGAGGCGCCGGAGGACAGCGTCTCATGGTACCGTCTACGACGGACGCCTGGCGGCGCCGGGCGTCCGGTTATTCAATTATCTGTTCTACATCAAATATTTAGTAGCCACTCGTATCGGCGACACCGGCGCGGCCGCTTCGAACCACGCCCAGGACTTCCTTGGCCTTGGTCGCCATAAGACGGGAATCCGAGCCGATCGTGACGAACCGAAAACCCTTTGAGATCATCGAGGCAGCATAGTCCGGCGTGCCGTTATGGAGCCCGGCGACGATGCCCTTGTCGGTCGCCTTTTTGCAGATCCGTTCGATCGCTTCGACCACCGCCGGCTCGCTCGGATCCATCTGCGGCGGATGTCCTAGGGAGTTGGCGAGATCCGAGGGGCCCACGTAAACGGCGTCAAGGCCGGGCACGGCCAAAATCTCGTCCAGGTTGGAAAGCGCCTCGGCGGTCTCGATCATGGCCATGGTGATGACCGTGGCGTTCGCGTTCTCGGGATAATCGGCGCCGGCATAGAGGGTTGCCCGGATCGGCCCGAAACTCCGGGTGCCGTCCGGCGGATAGCGGCAATAGGAGACGAAGGCTCTTGCGTCCTCCGCCGTATTGACCATCGGACAGATGATCCCGTAGGCGCCGGCATCGAGCATGCGCATGATAATTCCGGGCTCGAGCCAGGGCACCCGGCAGAGCGGAACCGTGTCGGTGGTGCTGATCGCCTGCAGCATGGTCACCGCCTGCTGGTAGTCGGCGACCCCGTGCTGCATATCGATGGTCAGGCTGTCCCAGCCCTGATGCGCCATGACCTCGGCGGCGAAACTCGAGGGAATGCTGAGCCATCCGTTGACGGCGGCGCCGCCGTCCCGCCACATCTCACACAGATGATTGTTTCTCATGATCTCCCCAATATCCTTTGCCGCCGCGCCCGTTTCATCGGGCAAACGCCTGGCTTTGCGTCACAACCCTTGCGTGGCATCATAGGCGTAATGTTCAAAGATGCCCATCGTCAGGGTACGGGAGAGGATCAGGAGAACGAGACATGCTCATTGCCCAGATTCTTAAGGCCAAGGGTAGCGACACGATCACCACGACCGCAGACTGCTCCGTTCACGATGCCGCCAAGCTGATGGCGGAACACAATATCGGGGCGGTGGTGGTACTGGACAAAGCCGGCGAGATCGCCGGCATTATATCCGAACGGGACATAACCCGGGCGCTGGCAAGGGACGGCGATCAGATCGTCAGCCACGATGTCGGTGACCTGATGACCAAGGATGTGGTCACGACGGACCGTAGTGCTTCGGTTCAAAACCTGATGCGGAGAATGACCGAGCACCGGATCCGTCATTTACCAGTGGTCGAGGACAATCAGCTTCTGGGCGTGATCAGCATCGGTGATGTGGTCAAGTCGCGAATGACCGAGCTGGAGAGCGAAACCTCCATGCTCCACGACTACATTGCGGGCTCCGCCTGAAGGTTTGGATCGACCGGGCAGTTCGCTGTCTTTTTGACCCCGAAGACCACTGACGTTCGTTAGGGCGGGCCGGCGGACGGGGTGACGCCTCCGTCTGGCTCGCGTGACCAGGGACGCTTTGTCGACCGCTCGTCAATCAGCGCCGGCAGACTAAGTGTAGGACGAGAGCACAAAGGAGTTCGTCCATGGTCTTGTTGCGTGCCCTGTTTCTCGCGGCTGTGATCGGTACAGCGTCGGTGACTGCGTTTGCGCCCCCCGCTTTGGCGGACGTTCATCAGCTAAGATTTGAGACGATTGACGGCGACGAGCTGCCGCTCGGCGATTACCGCGGCACGCCGCTTCTGGTCGTCAATACGGCGAGCCTTTGCGGCTTCACCAATCAGTATGCTGACATGCAAGACGTCTGGCGCCGATACCGGGACCGGGGCTTGATGGTAATCGGCGTCCCGACAGACGATTTTCACCAGGAACTGGACAGCAACGCCGAGATCAAAGAGTTTTGCGAGGTCAATTTCGCCATCGATTTTCCTTTGACCTCGAAGGTGACCAGCCGGGGGCCGCACCAGCATCCGTTTTTCGGCCAGGTCGCGACAGAGCTTGGAGAAGAAGCCCTTCCCCGCTGGAATTTTCACAAGTTTCTCGTCGATGGCGACGGACAACTCATCGAAAGTTGGCCGTCGTCGGTTCGACCAACCGATGCTCAAGTGACGGATGCGATCGATCGGCTTTTGGCGAATTGATATCCAACAAGCGCATGGCGGCTGATGGCATGGACCCAGAAGGATCTGGTGTCGGACCTGGGGCTTTCGCGCTTTCGATCTTAGAAACTTCGTGGTCTTTCGTGTCCATGGCGCGGGGATCATCTATTTGATCCAGACCTTTCGGGCCGGTTCGTCGGTTTGGTGGTTGTAAAAGACGAGGGGCCCTGGTGGCGGCCCGGCTGGTCCCTTCTCGCGGGCCGCGCCCGGCTCATTTCGGGCATCGTTTTGTCGGCCTTCGTCATCGGCCACCTGCTCAATCACAGTCTCGGCCTGATCTCTGTCAGCGCCATGCAGATGGGGGCCGAAATACTCGGTCCGATTTGGGGCAGTTTTGTTGGCCAAACGCTGCTGGTCGGTGCCATGACGGTTCATGGGATCCTTGCCTTCAAGGCGATCCTCGGCCGCCGAGGCCTTCGGATGCGCGTTCGCGACGCCATTCAGATCGTGACCGGCCTTGCCATCCCGCTGCTCCTGGCGAGTCACATCGTTGCCAACTGGGGCGCGCCTAATTGCTGCGGCACCAGGACCGACTATCTGCTCAACCTGCATCTGATCTGGCCAGGGGTCGCGATCAAACAGTCGGTCTTAGTCGTCGTCGTTTGGGTCCACCTCTGCCTTGGCCTTCACGGCTGGCTCGGCCTGAAGCCCTGGTATGAGCGATGGCGCTCGTTTCTGCTTCTCCTGGCCGTCCTGATACCGACCTTGTCACTCCTGGGCTTTGTCGCCGGCGGCCGGGAGGTGGCGCGGCTGTAGCAGGACCAACCCGAACAGATCCAGCAGGCGGCAGAGATCGATAACTGGCCGGATGGTCTGGAGTTTAAGCATCTGGCGATGGTCGACCGCCGGGTGACACAAGCTTACCTGATCACGGTGGTGATCCTGCTCGCCGCCTGGGGGATGCGGGCGACGGCGACCTTGCGCCAACGCCGGTTCGCCGTGATCTATCCGAGCGGCAAGAAGGTTCGGGCTCCCCAAGGCCTGAGCGTCCTCGATGTCAGCCGGCTCAACAAGATACCCCATGCCAGCGTTTGCGGCGGCAGAGGCCGATGCTCGACCTGCCGCGTCCGGGTCGTTTCCGGGCTGGAAACGCTGCCCGAGCCAAGCTCAATCGAGGCCAAGGTTTTGGGGAGATTGGGTTACCCGGAGCGGGTCCGCCTCGCCTGCCAGCTCTATCCGCGGAGTGATCTGTCGATCGTTCCGATCGTCGCGCCGCCAACGGCTCTCCGTGACGCCCTGGGCGCGGTCGATCCGAGCCAGGGCGTGGAACGGGAGATCGCCGTTTTGTTCGCCGACATTCGCGATTTTACCCGGCTCGCCGAGGGCAAACTGCCTTACGACGTGGTCTATCTGCTCAATCAGTACTCGCGGCAGATGGGCGAACAGATCGAGGCCGCCGGCGGTCATCTCGACAAGTTCATCGGCGACGGTGTCATGGCCTTGTTCGGCATTAACGATGCGCCGGAGACGGCGGCCCGAAGCGCGCTCACAGCCGCTCAAGGCATGGGCACATCGCTGGAGGAGCTCAACGAAAGCCTGGCCAGCGACCTGAACGAACCTCTTCGCATCGGCATCGGCCTCCACATGGGCTCGTCGATCGTCGGCGAGATCGGCTATGGCCGCGCCCGGCAGCTCACGGCCATCGGCGATGCGGTCAATGTCGCCAGCCGGTTGGAGGGCCTCACCAAGGAACGGCGGGTTCAGCTCGTCGTCTCGGAACAATTGATCACCCGCGCCGGTATCGACGCGCCCGACTTGCCGCGCGAGGACGTTGCGATCAGGGGCCGGACGAGCAAGCTCGCGGTGCGCTTGGTCGAGCGTGCCGCCGACTTGCACAGCTCATCCGGCCCCGAGCCGCCGGCGGCGTAAGCGCGGCTGGTTATGGGTCCGACGAGGCAAATCTAACGGGCGTGAGACCTGCCGGCGCCGTTGAAGATCAGTGCAAATGTTCCGGGAGTGACGGCAGCTAATCGCCTATCCGTCCATGAGTCGATCATTGTTCATCCCTTACGCCTTGTTTTGCGTTTATTCAGACAACGTGCAACTTTGCACGTTGCCGATGACAAACGTATAAAACCAAAGATTGGGAGACCTTGCCTTGGCCGAAATGGCGTTGATCGCCGAGGATGTTCACAAGAAATTCGGCACGGTCGCAGTTCTTAACGGCGTGACGATCAATGCCCGCCAGGGTGACGTGATCGCCATGCTCGGCGCCAGCGGTTCGGGCAAGAGCACCTTTCTCCGCTGCGTCAATTTCTTGGAGAAACCGGATGAGGGCCGGTTCGAGGTCGACGGCGAAGCCCTGATCACCCGGTCTGGAAAACGGGGGTTGGAGCCGGTTGATCCCCGTCAGTTGGAGCGCCTGCGCACCAAGCTGGGCTTCGTCTTTCAACAGTTCAATCTATGGTCGCATATGACCGTGCTGGAGAATGTCATCGAGGCGCCGGTTCATGTTCTCGGCAAGGGTCGGGCGGAAGCGATCGAAGAGGCCGAGGCTCTCCTGTCGAAGGTCGGCATTTTCGAGCGCAAGGAGGCCTATCCCAACCATATCTCTGGCGGCCAGCAGCAAAGGGCAGCGATCGCTCGGGCGCTGGCCATGAACCCCGCCGTGCTTCTGTTCGACGAACCCACCTCAGCGCTCGATCCGGAACTGGTCGGTGAGGTGTTGAAGGTCATTCGGGAACTGGCCGCCGAGGGCAGGACCATGATCGTCGTCACCCATGAAATGAGCTTCGCGAAAGACGTTTCCGACCGGGTGATCTTTCTGCACAAAGGGCAAATCGAGGAAGACGGACCGCCGGACCGGGTGTTCACGGATCCTCGTTCGGAGAGATTTCGTCAGTTCATCAAGACTTCGCGCTAAGGTTGATTAACCAACTTGCGCTCAACCGGAATTTAGGTTTATAGTCACAAGCGTGATCACGTCGCTCCGTCCATCTCCGGAGGATCAGCTGTGCATATTCGACATCACCGCTTGATCGATGACCGGGGCGAGCCTTACCCGTTCGTCGCCTCGCCCAATGTCGGCAAACCGTTCGCACCCTCCGCTCTGCGCTTTCTGATCATTCACTACACCGCCGCCGGGTCCGCTTCGGGCTCGATTTCTTGGTTTGCCAATCCCGGCAGCCGTGTTTCCGCCCACCTGCTCGTCGATCGGAACGGCACGATCACCCAGATGGTGCCGTTCGATCGCGCAGCCTTTCACGCAGGACGGAGCCGGTGGGAGCAATTCACCGGCCTCAATCGCCACAGCCTCGGCATCGAGCTCGCCAATTGGGGGCCGTTGGAAGGACGGCCCGGATCCTGGCGGAGTTGGGCCGGCACCATGATCGCCGATGCCAAGGTGGTTCAGGCGCCCCACCGCCATGGTGGCCCGGTCCGCGCCTGGGAACGGTTTCCAGCGCCCCAGATATCCGCGCTCTTCAGGCTCGCCCAGGTCTTGGTCGACGGCTACGGTCTCACGGCTGTGCTGGGCCATGACGATGTGTCACCGGACAGAAAAACCGATCCGGGTCCCCTGTTTCCGATAGATGCCCTGCGCCACCAATTGTTCGACCGCCCGGCCGCCTCGATGGTCGCGTGAACTCACGAACGCGGTTCAAAGGCGGTAGGTGGACAGCAGCTCAGAACCGGCTTCGGTCACCAGAACCTGTTGTTCCAGTTTAATGCCCTCTCTGCCGCCGACCCGGCCGACATAAGATTCGATGCAGATCGTCATGCCCGCCTCGAGATAATCGTCGGAGGCGCCAGGCTCCCTGTCCATGGGATAGCCGATGTGGGGGTATTCGTCGCAAAGCCCGACACCGTGGGCGATCGCCGAATAGCGATTGGCAACACAATCCTCGGGCAATTGGAAGGCCTGGTCCGCAAATTCCCTGAAACTCAGGCCCGGCGTCACCAGCGCGGCATTGGTCTCGATCTGATCGGACGCGATCGCGTAGAGCTCTTTTTGCTCCGCCGACCAGACATCGCCGCACACCCAGCTTCGCGAAATGTCGGCGCAATAGCCGTAAGGACCGATCAGATCGGTGTCGAAGGCGACGACGTCGCCCTCCTCGATCACGCGGGACGAGCACTCCTGGAACCAGGGGTTGGTTCTCGGACCCGACGCCAATAGCCGGGTTTCGATCCATTCCCCGCCCCTCGAGATCGCTTCTTTGTGGAGGATCGCCCAAAGTTCCTGCTCGCTGATGCCGGGCGTCAAGGCTGCCTCCATCACCGCCATCGCGGCCTCTTTGGCGTCGAGCGCACAGCGCATCGCCCGGATCTCATCGACCGACTTGATCACCCGGGCCCGCTCGATCAGATGTTGGCCCTCCAGCGGTTCCACACCCAGATCACGCAGCGCCTTGATGCCGGTCATGTCGGCGGTGTCCAGCGCTAAGCGGCGGTTGTCACCGGCTCGGTCACGCAGGATGTCATCGATTTCGGCGGCCCAGGCGCGGGCCTGGTCCGGCGCGCTTTCACCGGCGAGAAAGAAGGTCCAGGCGGTCGCCGGCCTGATCTCCTTTACCAGACCCAGATGATCCGACAGGTGCGAAGAGCCGTGAAAGTCGAAGACGACCACGTGGCCGTCGGCACAGACCAGCGCGTAGCGAACCCGGTTGTGGGTACACCAGACCTGCATGTTGGTGCTGTCGGTGGCGTAGCGGACGTTGATCGGATCGCTCAGCAGGATGGCGGCGACATCGGCCCGCCCGAGCGCGTCGACGACTCGATCCAACCGGTAGCGGCGCAAGGCGGCCACGTCCGGAAGCTCGAGGCCCCTCGCCTGCCACTCGTCGGTGGCGAGCCGGCCCGGCCCTAGATCGCCGAAACAGCCGAGCCCCTTTCGCTTCGCCGCGATCGTCTGGATCTTCGATCGAAAAAGCGGCGCAGCGGTCCGATCCATCGCTCGTCTCCGGGGCACGACCACGATCCCGTCACTGTGGCGCAACTTCGGCCTGTTCTCATGTCCGCGCGCGTCCCGGATTGACGGTTTCCGGAAAATCGCGTCCGCTGCGCGCTGATTCAGTCAGGCGAGAGTGATGACCGACCAGGATGAGACGGCGACCGGCGACGGTTTTCACGATCCGGCCATGGGAGCTTTCGTCCGGTTCCTTGGCATCCGGATCACCGAATGGAGCGCGGATCATGTGGTTCTGGCGATGGCCGTACGCCCGGAAATGCTGAACCGGTCGGACGTCCTCCATGGCGGCATCGTCGCCAGCCTGATCGATACGGCCTGCGGCTATGCGGGCCTTTGGGTGCCGCCGGGTGCACCGCCGCTACGGGCGCTCACTTTGTCACTGACCACCCAGTTCACCGGCCAGGCGGGAGACGGGGAGGTTCGTGCCCTCGGTCACAAGAAAGGTGGCGGCAAAACCACCTACTTCGCCGAGGCTGAGATCCTCGACGAAAACGAAAAATTGATCGGCTTCGGCAGCGCCACGCTCCGCTACCGCCAGTCAGGCACCGAGCGCTCAGGCCCGGGCCAAACGCCCTCGTTCCATAAGCCGGGTGCCGGCCACGATTGAAACGCTCTCATTGCCGGCATCGAGCGCCAGCACGTAAGCTTGAGTCCAGAAGAAGCAGGCCTGGTCGATATCTCCTTTGGCGGACCAGCTCTCGCCCGCCAGAAGATAGATTTTGGCCAGACGATCAAAGGCTCGGTCGTTGGCGAGTGCCACCAGGGCCTGATCGTCCGGCAGCTCTTCCGGGCGGCTTTGCCTATCGACCGAACGGCTCACGCCGGCTCTCCCCTCAGACGCCGGGCGACCCAGCGGTGAAAAGCGTGGGTGGATCCGTCCATCGCCGGCGAGAAGCGCCCGCCATCGAAGCTCGGCGCGTGCCGGCCCTTCTGCATACCCTCGACGGCGAAAATGTCCTCTTCGAACACGCCCCGCCAAAGCACGCCCATGCGCCGGCGCATCTCGCCATAGGCGTCGCCGAGCGCTGCCTCGCCCACATAGTAGATCGCCACATGTTCGAGGGTCCGGTCGACCGCTTTCGGCTCAAGCTGGATGGCGAAGGCGTGGTCCCGATGGATGCCGAGCAAGAGGTTGGGATAGAGCGCCACATATTCGGCGCCGGCGTCCCATTTGGATGAGAGGCCTTCGAAGGCTGGAAAGCGGGCGCCGTCATCGGTCAGCATGGGCCGATAGACCCGGGTGCCCTGGCCGGAAAACCGGTTCTCTTCGATGATATCGTAGTGGTCTTCCAGCCGGGAATAGCTGTTCAGCCCCGGATGCACCCAGGGCAGATGGTAGGATTCGCAGTAATTTTCGACCGCCAGCTTCCAATTGCAGCCAACCTCGAGCGTGAACGAGGCTGACGGCCCGCCATGGACCAGCCGATCGAAGGCAAACTCACCCCACCGCTGCTCCAGTGGCGCGATATAGTCCTCGAAGGGCTCCGCCTCCCCCGACAAATCAACGAAGATCAGGTCCCACCAGACGGCTGAGCGGATTTTCGTCAGGGCCAAGGATGACCGGTCGATAGCGTCATGGGTGTTGTGGCCAGGGCCGCCGACATGGGGCGTCACCTTGAGCTCACCCGAATGTTCGTAGCACCAGGAGTGATAGGGGCAGCGGATCACATGCTTGAAGCGGGTGGGTTCGCTCGCCAAGGCCATGCCCCGATGGCGGCAGACATTCTCGAAGACCCGGATCTCGCCTTCGCGGGTTCGAAGCAAGAGTAGGGGCCTTCCGGCAAATTCGATCGGCCGGGCGTCGCCCGCCTTGGGCAGGTCCTTAGCAAAGCCGATGCAGGCCCAGCTCCGGTGAAAGAGCTGCCGGCGTTCGAACAGCTCGCCGTCCGGATCGATGTAGCAACTGCTGGGCAGGCCCCGCGCCTGCTCGATGGGCCGGTCGACCTCTTGCAGGCCCGAAACGAGATCAGCGCTCAGCCGGCTGTGATCGAACAGGTTGCTCATGACCGCCCTCCCTTCGCAGGCCGCAAGGCTAGCAGAACGGCGCCTGGCGCATTTGGGCGGACGCGACGCGGAGCGTTGACCGGGCGACCTGTTGTCGGGCGTTGGGAAGCGGGCGAGCGGGTGGCTTTTTAGTTCACCCGGTGAACCCGGACATTGTCGATCAGCCCGCCCTGAAGATCTTCCAGACCCTCGGCGCGGAACGTCAAAAAGTGATTGCCGTTCTTGGTGATTGTGAATAGCGCTTCACAATCGCGCCATTCGAGGCCGCCGTCCGCCCGAATGATCTCGTTTTCGAATGGTCGTCCCATGTTTGTGGAGTAGTAGGCGGCAACGGGAGAGCTCAGCGGCAGTGCGCTGCGCATGCGGTAGGAGAACACCAGGCGATACTCGCCGGGACCAGCCCAGAAGTGCGCCCGGATCGCGCTGTTCGAGATCGTTGTCGGCAGGGCTCCGCGGCGAACATCAAGGTCGGAATCAAGCTCGACGAACTGGCGCCCCTCAGCCGGTCGCAGCGCGGGCGTCAGCGGATCCCAGTCGGTCTTATATTCAGGGCCCGCGCCCTCGATCGTCTTCCAGACCGGACCTTTTGGAAAGATATGCCAGCCGCGCGTGTCGGTCACTTGCGGTTCCTCGAAGCCGTCTGCAAACACCAGGATCTCGTTGGCTTTGGGATCAGCGCAAGTCATCTCGACGTTGAGGTTGAGATCGGTGATGCCGGCGACGGACGAAAGGCCCGGCGGGATGGTCGCAGCGACGCGGACCTTCACCCTGTTACCGATGATCGACACGTCCGAGCTGATGTCGTCTAGGTGTAGATCCTGGTCCAGATCCGCCAAGCGTCGGGAGATGACCGCATTGGCGGCTGAGCGTCTCTCCGCCACCGATCTCGCTTCGTGAAAGCTTGAATTGACCCGGAGGCAGGCCTCCTGGGCGATCGCGCGCAGATCGGTGTGGGCCGAAGTCTGTCGGCCATGGTCGAGGGCCACGCCGACCGCACCCATGACAGGGACGGCCACGACCGCCAGCATGACGGCCAGATTGCCGCCGCTATCGGCCAAAAATACTCTCAACGTCATCCCATTCTCGGCAGCATGATCGCGCTCTCGCGGTTCCTCGCCAGGGCGCCATCAAACGGTAAAATGCCTAACAAATCGTATCGACCGGCCCGCTTCCGGTCCGCCGACACCCCTTGACGCCTCGGGATACGGCTTATCGCTTGACGGGCCCGGTGGGTGCTGGAAACTGGCTGGCCAAACAATCAGCGTTTGGGAGAGCCTCCATATGCGACGTTATCTGATGACCCTGGCGGTTGCCGCGGGTCTGGTCGGCGCCGGTGCTTCAAGCGAAGCGGAGACCTTACGGGTCGGCGTCGAGGGCGCTTATCCGCCGTTCAGCATGGTCAATGCGGATGGCAAGCTCGAAGGGTTCGATATCGACATTGCCTACGCTCTCTGTGAGGAGATGGGTGTCGAGTGCGAACTGATCGCCCAGGATTGGGACGGCATCATCCCCGCTCTTTTGGCCCGCAAATACGATGCGATCGTCGCCAGCATGTCGATCACCGAAGAGCGCAAGCAGACGGTGGACTTCACCCAGAAATATTACCAGACGCCGGCCAAGTTCGTGCGCCCCAAGGGTTCCGATATCGAGATCACGGAGCAAGATCTGGACGGCAAGCGGGTCGGCGTTCAGCGGGCGACGATCCACGACAATTATCTGACCGACAATTACGAGGGCAAGGTCGAGATCGTCCGCTACGGCACCCAGGAAGAAGCCAATCTCGACCTGGTCGCCGGCCGGGTTGATCTGCTGCTCGCCGACAGCATCACGCTAGATGAGGGCTTTTTGCAGACCGAGGCGGGCCAGGATTTCGAGTTCGTCGGCCCGGATCTGACCGACCCCAAATGGTTCGGCGAGGGCGCCGGCATCGCCATCCGCAAAGACGATGACGAGCTGGACGCCCGGTTGAACGCGGCAATCGATGCCATTCGCGAAAACGGCACCTACGATAAGATCGCGGCCAAATATTTCGACTTCAACGTCTACGGCAGTTAGCCGACAACGCGGTCCCGGCGGCCCTGAGCTGGCGGCCGGGACCTGATCCAGCCCGATGCTGGACCTCCAGGGCTACGGCCCGCAGATCCTCGAGGGCGCCGGCGTCACGGTCCTGGTCGCACTGTGCTCTCTGATCGTTGCGTGCGTCCTGGGTATGGTGACGGCGCTGGCGAAACTTTCGGAGGCGAGACTGAGCCGCCTCGTCGCCGGCGTCTACACGACGATCATCCGCGGCATTCCCGATCTTCTGTTGATGCTGATCATCTTTTTCGGCGGCCAGGTCCTGGTCAACCGCCTGGCGCCGATGGTCGGCTATGACGCCTATATCGATATCAACCCCTTCATGGCCGGCGTGCTGACCATCGGCTTCATCTTCGGCGCCTATATGGGCGAGACCTTCCGGGGCGCGATCCTGGCCGTGCCGCATGGGCAGATCGAGGCGGCCCGCGCCTTCGGCATGACGCCGAACAAGGTTTTTTTCCGGATCACCCTGCCGCAGATGGTGATCCATGCGCTTCCCGGCTTCGGCAACAACTGGCTGGTGCTGCTCAAGACGACGGCGCTGGTCTCGATCATCGGCCTCGACGACATGGTCCGGAAAGCCAATCTGGCGGCAGGATCCACCCGCGAGCCGTTTACCTTCTATTTCGCCGTGGCCCTGATTTTTCTTCTGCTAACAACGCTCTCGATTTGGGCGCTGCGCTGGGCCGAAAAGCGCTATAGCGTCGGGCTCGGTTGATGAATTTCGCGATCATCGTCGAACAACTGCCGCTCTATCTCGAGGGCCTGTGGACCACGGTCTGGCTGGTGACCGCCGCCTTGGTGCTGGGCCTCCTGATCGCCGTTCCCCTTTCCGTCCTGCGCAGCAGACATCAGCCCTTCGCCTGGGGACCGGTCTGGGCGTTCACCTATTTCTTTCGCGGCACGCCGCTCCTGATTCAGCTTTTCCTGATCTACTACGGTGCCAGCCAGTTCGAAGCGGTGCGCGAGAGTGTCTTCTGGCCGCTGTTGCGAGAGGCCTGGTTCTGCGCGCTGCTCGCCTTCACCCTGAACACAGCCGCCTACACGACGGAAATCTTCGCCGGCGCGATCAAGGCCACGCCCAAAGGCGAACGGGAAGCGGCGATCGCCTTCGGCATGTCGCCGAACCAGGCGCTGAGACGCATCGTGCTGCCGAGCGCCCTACGACGCGCGCTGCCGGCCTATGGCAACGAGGTCATCTTCATGCTCCACGGCTCGGCGGTGGCGAGCGTGATCACGATCGTCGATCTCACCGGCGCCGCGCGGATCGTCAATTCCCGCTTCTACAGTCCCTATGAGGCCTTTCTCACCGCCGCCGTGTTCTACCTGGCGCTCACCTTCCTGATCGTCTGGGCGGGCAAGCGGCTGGAGAAGCGCTGGCACGCGCATCTGAAACCCTCGGCGCCTTGAGGGCGTTCCAGATCCCCCAAGCGTTTAGCGCCAGGAACAAGGGCACGACCAAGGTCGGCGCCAGAACCATGGGAAAGTCGTAAAGAACGGCCGTGGTCGGTGGATCGATCAGGAGTTGGACCGGGCCCGGCATGCCGAGCTGAATGCTGACGAAGCCTGGGATGGCGATTAGCGCGATCCCGATAATGTGCCACAATGCCAAGGCATCAGCCGACACCCGTCCGCTCCGCACCCGGCCGAACAGCCACAAGGCGCTGAGCCCGAACGCCAAATCAGTGAGGCCCACCGCCAGCTCGGCGTGTAAGGGAAATTGACCTTGTATCGTCTTGATCAGCGTTCCGAGCGCGGTGATGCGTAAAGCCTGGATCGCCACCAGCCAATGGGCGGGAACGGCTTTCAGCAGGGGAACCAGATCGCGGCGGACCGCAGGTATCGAAAAGACTAGCGCCAGGACCAAAAGTGGCACGAAGGGCAACCAGAGGGCTGGCAAGGTCGCTAAAAGCCAGGACGCGTCGTAGACGCCGGAAATGGCAAACCAGCTACTGAGAGCACCCCAAAGGACGAGCGCCACCGGGATCCAGATCAGCCGGTGCCAGCGAACCGGCCGAGTCGTCGATCGACGAAATGCCGCAAGAAAGAAAGCGAGTTGGGCCGCGAACAGAAAAGGCAGCGTGCTCATCCACCTTCCTCCAATGGATTTTCTCATGTGGGATCTTCAGTGATGGTCACTCGTCGCGAACGGCCCGGTCCTGCGCGCTACGCCAACCGGGGTAACTGTCAATGATCTTGGCTGCCCCCTCGTCGGTCAGCCGAACGCGGCGGGTCCGGTGGCCTTCTTTGTCCACACGAAGCCATCCCTTCCGTTCGAGCTGTGCTGCGGCACGGCTGAGGGTCGACAGATCCATCGAAAGAAGCTCGGCGACCTCGTTCAGACGTCCGGTGGCTAGCCGTCCGCTGGCGACAAGAACGGCGAGTTCGGTGGAGCGCAGACCGGCCCCGGCCAGGGCCGCGTCGTAGTCGCGGGTTAGCTCGCGCGAGGCCATGCGGGCGCGGGTCGCCCGGCAGGAGGACGCGATCTCGTCGATAGTGGCGGCTAGGTCGGGGGGGTGGCGGTTCATGTCGGTATCCAGTTGCGATCGATGTACTCCGCAACCGTCATCTGTGGCGGCAGACCAAAACGTTGGACAATCGGTTGGCTGTTCCAACGGGGCTGCCAGGTCGCGACGAAGCGGACCAGGCCGAGGACGTTGGCGGCCGTTGGCGCAAATGGTTTCACGACCCATTGGCCGAAGCCGGCAAAATTAGCGTTCATCGGCAAGGTCCGGACTGATCGCTTCGCCTTCTTCGCCAAAAGATCGGCGATCTCCCGCCAGCTCACCCACTCAGGCCCGCCGGCCTCGATGATCTCGCCAAACGCATCCTCGCGATCGACAACGCCCACAAGCATCTGAGCCACGTCGTGAACGGTGACGAACACGGATCCGTGGTCAGCGCCACCTGGCGCCAGCAAGAGGCCTCGCTTGGCAACCAGATCGCCAGTGAGCCGCAGCCATGTCTTGAGAAAGCCGTATGGACGACGAGCGGTGGCGTGCGGATCAGGGCCCATCGCCTGGCGAGCGCCCGGCATCACCAGCCAAACATCGGCGAAGGCCGGGTTGCGAACGATGGTTGCGGGTATGCTCGAAGACCGGAGGCGCGCTTCGATGTGGCGCTTGCCGGTTAACTCCGGGACACTCCGCTCGAGCGGATGGCTCGGGACGGACGACTGGACGAACCGGCGAACCCCTGCGGTTTCAGCCACCTTGATGAGCGTTTCATAGCCGGTGTTGCTCATTTTATCGATTGGTAGGGTTGCGCCGGACGGAATGATGCCGTTGGCCGTCGACATGACGACATCGACCCCTTCCATCGCGCGTTTGAGGCTTTCCGCGTCGCCCAGATCCCCGACGGCATAGTCCAAATCACCAACCGCCCCATTGATTTTCGCCCCTGGTCTTCGGATCAAGGCCCTTACCCGCTGCCCACGCTCCAAAAGGATTTTGACGATCTGAGAGCCAACCTGGCCCGTGGAACCCACGACCAGAACAGTTCCGCCCATCGAAATATCTCCGAAAATTGCATATACAATTATTGGCGCAAAAAGTTGCTGGTTCAAGTGACGAAACGAAAAAAGGGGGCCGGAGCCCCCTTTCCCGATCTCGACCGTTGTGGCGCCTAGATCTGATAACCCAGCGCCCGGGCCCCATTGATGAAATTTTGGTACTGGCGTTTTTGGCTGTCGATCCCGAGTTTCTGAACGATTGCCGTCCATTCCTCGGCCGCCTCGTCGAGCGCCTGCTGCGAGGTCAATTCGCCGACGACTGCCTTCGAGATGTTGCGGCCGAGCGCATCGGCATATTCCGGCGTGCCTTCCCAGTAGAACTGCGGATAGCCAACCTCGACATTGGCGAGCCCGCCGTCCAGGTGCGAGCGTGCGCGCTCGAAGGTCTGGAAGATGCCGGCATTGGTCGACCAAAGCTCGTTGTCCGTGCCCCGCTGCGGGTTGGCCTGGAGGTATTTTTGGGCCGCTTCGTCGGTGTAGTGGGACGCGCCGAACGGATCCGAGCCGCAATACTCGTCGGCCACGATCTCGTCCGAGATTGTCGGGTGCGACATGCGGAACAGATAGTAAAAGGCCGCGTCCTTCACATCCTGGGGCAGATTGGCCGGGATCGCGCCGGTCCGGCACCAGAGCGAGATCGCCCGGTGCAAGACGGAGCCGTCCTCCTGTTCCCAGCCGGGCACGATCGCGGCACCCTGGTCTTGGGCCCGCTCAGGACCCTGCTGCTGGACCGTGAATTCGGCCAGGTCGATCCACCAGATGCTCATCACATCGGCGCCGGCCTGCCAGCGCTGGATGGTCTGGTCGATGTCCATGGTCTCGGATCCGGGCGGACCGACGGCCACGATCTCCTTGTACATGTCGAGAGCTTCGACCGCCGCGGGCGTGTTGATCGTCGGCGTCATGTTCTCGTCGAAATAGTTGACGCCCTTGGATGCCGCGATGTCCATCCAGAAGCCCCAGCCGAAATTGGGCGGGTTCACCACCATCGAGGTGCCGTAGATGCCCTGGCTTCCAAGCTGCTCGGTGAAGAAGCGCGCCGTCTCCAGAAATTCGGGCCAGGTCTTGGGCACTGTGAGCTCGCGCTGGAACTGCTGGGAGAACTTGGTCTGCAGTTCGGAATTGTCGAAATGGCTGGGGCGGTAGTGGAGGATGTGGATGTCACCGTCCAGCATCACGCCGTAGGTGCCTCCATCCCACTTGGTGTAGAACTCGCCATAGGCCGGCATCACCCAGTCCAGATATTCCTGGGACTCGGCATATTGCGCGAAATAGTCGTCCAGCGGCTCCAATTGGCCGGTCTCGGCGAAGGTGCCGAAGAACAGCGACGGAAACTGCACGAAATCGAAACGCGGGTTACGGGACAGAAGCTGGGGCAGAACCTTGGCGACCGTATCACCGCCCGAATACATCTCACGGCTGGCAATGCCGACCCCGGCTTCGGCCATGAATTTTTCACTGAGCCACAAAGGCGCGTGCAGCCAGTTGCTATCCTGGAAGTAGGTGAGCTCAACGTCGTCGAACAGTTTCGCGGACGGGGTTAGGGATTTCGTGTCCGCAAAGGCCCGCTTCGGCAGGGCGTGATGCGTCGCCAGGGCGCCCGCTCCGATTGCGGCCGACCGAAGAAACTTGCGCCTCGTGTGCGCATTGAACAAAGCCATCTCATAGCCTCCCAACAAGCAAGGATCGCGTCGTTGCCACGGTTCGCCGTGGCGCTTAGCATTTCGACGTTACACGGAGCCTTCGCGGTTCGCCACCGCCAAGCCCGCCGAAGCTCTTGTGGGCGCGAGGGTCCTCGGCTAGGCAGCGCGAAAGCCCACAGACAGTCAATGAGGACAACTCAAACATGTCGAGAAATCCTATTACCCTTTTGATCGTGATCGCAGCTTTCGGCCTCGCCGCCTGCGGTAATACCTGGGAAGGCCTTAAGGACGACACGCGTGAGAACACCAACGCCACCGGCGAGGTGATCGAGGATGCGGGCGAGGCGATCCAGGAGGAGACCGAGTAGGAGGGCGTCGCGGTCAGTCCTCGGCTGAAGATCCGACAGCGGCCAGAAGCGCTCGCGCTTGGCGGGCCGGTGAGAAGGCCCGCGCACGCTCAAGGCCGGCCTTAGCCAGCCGATCGGCCATGGCGGGATCGTCGAGGATCCGAGCAACCGCTTCGGCAGCGCTGTCGAGGTCGTCCGGATCGACCAAGAACGCCGCATCACCCAAAACCTCCGTCATGGCGGTTCGATTGCTGGCGACCACGGGCAGCCCGTGGGCCATGGCTTCCAGAGGTGGCAGGCCAAACCCCTCATAGACTGAGAGAAAGAGGAAGACGTCCGCTTCGGCATAACAATGTCGGAGCTGTTCCTCGCTGACATGGCCGGTGATCGTCACCCGCTCCCGAAGCCCCAAAGCGTCGATGGCTTCGCTTGCCTGGGGGTAGCGCGCGTCGGTCTTGCCGACGATGGTGAGCGTAGCGTCATAGCCTTGAGCGACCAGCCGGCCGAGCACCGCAACGCAGGACTCAACGTTTTTGTTGCCATCCATCCGGCCGACATAGAGCAGCCGGGCCGACCCCGGCTTTCGGTTCCGCGCTGCTTGTCCGGGCATGACCGAGTTCGGTACGACCGCAAGCTTGCCGGCCTTCAGGTGCAGGCAGTCGGCGATGTCCCGGGCCGCCCATTGGCTCACCGTGAGCACTTTCCAGGCCCCTCGGGTCTGGACGAACAACCACAGCCCCCAGAGCCACCAGAACCTCGCTTTCAGCGAACTTTTGAGCCTGTCGCGGCAGCGGATCGGGGTCACGTCGTGAAGCGTGATCACCTGCCGGGGCCTTGTCACCAGCGGCGCATAGACATCCGCGCTCACCATGACGTCGATGCCCCGTTTTTTGAGCCGGCGGGCGAGCTTCCACTGGCTCCAGGGCGACAGGCGGGAGGACGGCTCGTCCACCATACTGAAGGTTTTGGCGGCGATCACAGCCTCGGGCAGATCCTGACCGGGATGGCGGATGATCAGGACGGGTGGTGTTTCTTCGAGTTCCGCCAAGCCCGGAAGCAGGTTCATCGTGTAGCGTTCGATGCCGCATGTGGGTCCGGACGCGTAGCGGGCGTCGATCGCTATCGTCGGGCGCTCGTCTGTTGGCCCCGGTGGCTCCTGCGCTTGCAGCGTCATGGCTGGCGCAATAGCGGTGAAACTGCCGGAGGGGTAGCGGGTCCTAGATTTGTGTTCGTTGGGCCCGGACGTAGAAATTGGTTCGAAGAGACATCGGCAGCTCATCCGGATTGATGATCTTGATGGCCATCAGCCCGAACCGTCCGGCAAATGCTGAAAGCTTGGCTTTGAAGAAGTCATTGACCACAGGCACATGGTCGAAGTGTTCAACGAAGCCGTTTTTGCGCAGGCGGCGCCTGAGTTGCCAGTAACTGTGCAAAGCGCAATGCTCGGGAGGCTTCAGAAAATCGAACATGTGCTTAAGGCCGAAGCGCCGCGACCAGCGGAGCATTTCAAACGGCACGTTGGTCCATTTGTTGGGCGTTTGAAGAAGATAGTGGCCCGAGCGGGTGAGGACCCGCGCCACCTCTTGCAGGTGCACGTCTGAGTTCGGGATATGCTCAAATACATCGAAACTCACGACGATGTCGAACGCGCCGGTCTTGAATGGTAGGGCATCACCCCTACCCGCCACGCGCGGAACATCGGGATCACAGACACGGAGCGCTTTCTCGCTCAAGTCGAGACCCACGACCTGGTGCCCGCGCGCATGAAGGTCACGCAACAGATTGCCTTTGCCGCACCCGATCTCGAGAACGCGTTTCGGCTCGTTGAGTAGGCCCGTCTGCTTCAGGAAATGGGCGTTGGCCCCGGCATTTCCCCAATGGGAACGCACCCAGTCATCGGTCTGAGCGCCCTGCGCCCAAAACTCAACCGTCCCGGCGTCCTCGAACGGGCGACGCATTAGACAAACCCTACTGAACTAACCGATAAGCGAGGGATCGTCATCCATCAGATCCGGCGTTGCCGTCACACACCCATGCCGGACAGCACCTCACCGATGGGCCATACTGCGTTTGATGAAGCGCCCAAGTTGGGCTTACCGTGAATGGTCCGCGGCGAAGTCGATCTTCTTGCATTTTTTGTTTTTCACATTCTCAAGGGAGTTGGGTTGCTTCTGTAAGCTGTTGGTGACTTGTTTTTGGCTAGCCGATAAAATCGCCCGCTTGGGTGTCAAAGATCATCACGTCGCGCTGGCGATAGTAGAGCTTAATGCGATCGCCTTCGCTCGCTGTAAAGTCGGGCGGCGCTACGGCACGAAAAAGCTCGCCACCCGCTTTCACCGTCAGGATCGAAGCCTCGCCCACATATTCATCAATGTCGACGACCACATCAATCGACTGATCGGCGCCGTCCCGGCCGTGGACGAACAGATTTTGCGGCCGGATACCGACCGTCACCTCGTCGAGCCCCCTTTCGCGCAGCGCCTGTCGGCGGCGAGCATCGGGGACCAGCTTTTGACTAGCCCCGTCGGCACCAAAGGCAATCGCATCGCCCCCGCCCTCGGCCCAACGCCCTGACAAGAAATTGGTCGGCGGCTCGCCGATGAAGTCGGCGACGAAGGTGTTTTTGGGCTGGTTGTAGAGCTGATCCCGGTTGCCGAACTGCTGCAGCTCGGCGTTCGACATGACCGCCACCCGGTCGGCCAGCGCCAGGGCCTCCATCTGGTCGTGGGTCACGTAGATCATTGTCTTGCCGATGTCCTGATGCAGCTTCTTCAGCTCGAACAGCATCTGAAACTTCAGATGCGCGTCCAGGTGGCTCATCACCTCATCGAGGATGAAGGCCGCGGGATCGCGGATCAGGGCCCGGCCGAGCGAAACCCGCTGCTGCTGACCGCCGGAGAGCTGACCGGGCCGGCTCTCCAGGATCGGCTCGATCCGCAGAAGCCTCGCCACCTCCATGACCCGGCGCTGGCGGGTGTCCGCGTCGATCCCCTTCACCTCGAGGGGAAAGCTCAAATTCTGGGCGACGGTGAAATTGGGATAAAGCGCGTAGGTTTCGAATGCCATCGCGACGTTTCGTTGCTCCGGCGCAAGATCGTTGACCGGCACGCCGTCGAAGCTGATCGTACCGCCTGAAATGTCCTCCAGGCCCACGATCATCCGAAGCGTGCTACTTTTGCCGCAGCCGGAGGGGCCCAGAAGCGCCACGAACTCACCGTCCTCGACGTCGAGCGAGAGATCCTTGACTGCGTGCACCGGTTCAGGAGCACTCGGGTAGATCTTGTTGACTTTGTCCAGAACGACGCGGGCCAAGGGCTACACCAGGAGGTTATGCCCGCGGGTCGGGCAGAAGTAGAGAAGGTGGGCCGGATCGACGCCCAGTTGGACCGGCTCGCCCGGCTCGAAAGCGTGATCCAGATCGGTCAAGGCGGTGAGCGACCGGTCGCCGATCCGGGCCATCAGCACGCCATGGGTGCCGAGCGCCTCGTAGACGTCGACGGTGCCGGTCATCGCCTGGAACGCGGGCGGCAGGGGGGTGCCCGGCGGGCCGCCCCGGAGATGCTGGGGTCTGAGCCCGAGGGTCACGTCGGCACCCTCGAAGCTGTCACTCAACGCGGCGCTCTGCTCGGCGCCCACCGCCAGGACCATATCCTCGCCTTTCGGCGCCACATAAAGCCGGTCGCCCCGGCGGATCAGGTCCGCCGGAACCTCGTTGATGCTGGGCTGGCCCAGATGGCGGGCGACGAAGATGTCAGCTGGTTGACCGAAGACCTGGCGCGGCGTGCCGATCTGCCGAAGGCGACCGTCGCCCAGCACGCCGATCCGATCGCCCAGCGATAAAGCCTCGGCATAGTCATGGGTGACGTAGACGGTGGCGGTCCGGCGCAGCTCCTCCAAATGATGGAACTGGAGGCGCAGCTCGTGGCGGATCTTGGCGTCCAAGTGCGAAATCGGCTCGTCCAGAAGAAAGACGTCAGGGCGGCGGACCAGCGTCCGGCCGAGCGCCGTCCGCTGTTTCTGACCGCCCGAAATCTCGCCGGGTTTCCTGTCTAGGAGCTGATCGATCCGCAGAAGCTTTGCCACCTCCTTCACCTTGGTCTCGATTTCGGCGGCGTTCTCCCGTCGGGCGCGCAAGGGGCTAGCGATGTTCTCGAAGACGGAAAGATGCGGATAGAGGGCGTAGCTTTCGAAGGTGAGCGCCACATTGCGTCGGTAGGGTGGAATTTTTGTCTGATCGCGGCCGGCGATAGTGACGGTGCCGCGATCGGGATGCTCGAGACCGGCGATCAGGCGGAGCAGCGTGGTCTTGCCAATCCCGGACGGACCGACGATGACGAAAAATTCGCCCTTCTCGACGGTGAGATCGAGCCGGTCGAGGACCACATGATCCCAACCTTTGCAGAGATCGAACACTTCGAGATGCGCCATCGGCCGCCCGCTAGCCCTTGACCACACCGAGACTGAGGCCCCGAACCATGTAGCGCCTGAGCAGAATGAACATGATTACCGGCGGCAGCATGGCCACGAGCGAAAAGGCCATGACCAGGTTCCATAAGGTCTGGGAGCCCTGGGTGAAACTCGGAATGTGCACCGGAAAGGTTTTGACGGTCGTGCCGGTTAGGAGATTGGCGAACAGATACTCGTTCCAGGCGAAGATGAAGCAGAGCATGGCGACAGAGATCATGCCCGGAAAGACGAGCGGGAGCGTCACCTTGAAGAAGGCGCGAAACGGCGTGTAGCCGTCGAGATAGGCCGCCTCCTCCAGCTCCACCGGCGCGTCCCGGAAAAAGACCATCATTAGCCAGGTGGCGAGCGGCAGGTTGAAGACGAGGTAGAGCAGGATCAGCGAAAAATAGCTGTCGGTGCCCCAGGGCGTCGCGTCGAACAGGAAAAACATCGGGATCAGGATGGCGACCGGCGGAAACATGCGGTTGGACAGTATCCAAAAGGACAGGTTTTCGCCGACCGGGCCTTTCAGGAACCGGGCGAGCGCGTAGCCGGCGAGGGTTCCGAGGAACAGCGAGAGCGCTGTATTGCTGAGCGCCACGATGACGCTGTCCTGGAGGCTCTTGAGCGAGCCCGGATCGGCGAAGATGCCGGCATAGTTGGACGTGATCGCGAAGTTTTCGGGCCAAAAGGTGGGGATCATCCGGTTTATCTCGGCCACCGGTTTCATCGAGGTGATCAACTGAAAATAGAAGGGCAGAAGCGTGAACAGGAGCCAGACGGCGAGAAACGCCCATAGCACGTAGCGGATCACGCGGGCCGACACCTGGCCGGTTTGACCCGTGGCGCTCATGCGAAGGCCTGGGCGCGGAGCACCCGCTTCAGATACTGAAGAAACAGAATGATGATTACCGCCGCGACCACGAAGATCAGCCAGGAATAGGCGGCCGCCTCGCCGATCTGGAACTCGCGGATGCCCTTCTGGAAGGCGATGAACACCGGCAGCTCCGAGCTCTGGGCGGGACCGCCCGAGGTCATGACGTAGACCTTGTCGACGAACTTGTAGGCGTCCATGAACCGCAAGATGAAGGCGATGGCGATGATCTCCTTCAGCATCGGCAAGGTCAGGCGGGTGAGTACGGTCCACTGCGGCGCGCCGTCGACCCGGGCCGCCTCGAACACGGCGGGCGGCAGGGAGACCCGGCCCGAATAAACGATCAAGAGCGGCAGCGCGGTCCACTGCCAGACGTCAGCGATGACTAGGGACCACAAGGCCAGATCCCGGCCCAGCCAGTTGATCCGCTCCTCGCCCTCCAAAAGACCGAGCCCCAACAGCAGATGATTGACCGCGCCGTTGTTGGCCTGAAGCAGGAATTTCCAGAGCACGCCCACGATCGAGGGCGGCAGCATCATCGGCAGGACCATGGCGATCAGGATCACCGTCCGCCACAGATTGCTCTTGACGGTTTCGTAGAGGATCAGCGCCAGCGCCACGCCCAAGAGCACCTGCAAGCACGCGCCGAAGGTCAGATAGAGCGCCAGCCGCCCGACGCTGTCATGAAACCGGTCTTCCGACAGAACGGCCGCAAAATTCTGCCAGCCGACGAACGTCCAGTCCTGGCGGAACAGGCTCATCATGTCAGTCGACTGGAAGGCGTGATAGGCCATCCAGATGGTGGGGTAGATGACGATCGCGATTAGGATGATGACGGGCAGGCCGACCAGCGCCACCGGCACCCAGGGGCTGACGATCAGCTGTTTTTTGGTCCGTTTCGCCCGGAACCACTCTGGCTCTTTCGCCAGTTCGCCGCCGTCCACCCTGCCCCCGACTCTTTGTCCGTTTCAGCCCCGGCTAGAGATGACGGGTGGACAGGGGTTGTCAAGCGACCCGCCAAGCAGATTTCCAAGCGTAGTCTCTACTCCCAATGCCTGATTTCCCATCTCTCCGGTCTCACCAGCTCAAACTCGTTCGAAACGCCATCGCCGCCGTACATCAAAAAATCACCCTTGAATTCCCCATCATCAGATTTTTGCCAAGGGTTTCCAAATGATCCGTAAACCTGGTTCTGGTCCAATTCTCTACTTTCACCAAAGCGTGGCAGGACAGTCGTCGTTGCAAACGGATGAGTGTCATCAAAGGAATAGAGCGGAAGCCTCGATAGAGACAGTACAGCATCGCAGAAGGCAGGAGCAGGAATGAGGGATACCTCATCGCTGTCGACTCCGCCAATTTCTTCAATAAATTTGGCCGTCAAATTTGATGTTTGCCAAACGTAAACTATTATGCTCCAAAGAAAAGAAGTCACTGAAATTATCCTTTTTTTGCTGTGCAAAACAGGACAGGGACACAGTTTATTTTCGTTGACACCTTCAATAAAAAACCCTATTAAGACAATGTTTTTTCCACAGTGCAAAAATTGAAGCATATATGGACGAACGCGCCCGTGATTATGCTTAATGGTGTTTGCAAATGAGGCAATCTCATCTCTCAATGGCTTGAGATCTGCAACAAATTTTTTGTACTTTTTTGAAGTTATGCAAGATTCTTTTGTCTTAAATAAAGACGATACAATATGTTTAATATCATCAACATGTTCGGCCGCAGAATAGAAATTCAACTCAAGATAATCGATAATTTCATCAATAATGTCCCCATTTTCCATCATTTTCTCTATATTCGATGAACTTATCCAAAGTTTTTCGAGCTTTTCGGTCGTTTTTTTAATTTTCCCACAAATACGACCAATTGATATTGAATAGACAGCCAAAGGATGCCGTCTATTATATTTTTCGTGGAAAAGAATTTTTTGGTCGATATGTTTGAGGTGAGATAACGCCCGCAGGGTACCTTTCGCTGAGTCATGAGAATCTACAGTGATGACGGTGCGCATGTTGCCAATTTACCTCTCAGGCCACTCAACGGAGAAACAAGATGCGAGTCTTCGATCTTTAGGATACCAAAATCTGTCCGGATCAACTAATCGAGGAGGCGGCAAACGACGAATCGTTCGCCATATCGGCGGATGGCAAGCCGATGGTCAAGGTGGTCGCGGTTGACGCGCCTGTGGCGACTGAGCCGCGTCGGCTCAGTTTTTTCGAAGGCCAGATCCACGTCCCCGACGATTTCGACCGCATGGGACAAAGCGAGATCGAGGCGCTGTTTGACGGTGGCGAATGACGCCGGTTGGCACCGCCGTGATCCGTGCTATGGCTCGGCGGTTGCGAAAACGAAAGAAAATTGGGGGATGTCGTGGCTTTGGAGACGCCTGAGGGATATCGCGCGCTGACGCCTGCCTCCGCGCGGTTTTTTCTTTGTTTTGATTCATTCTATGGATAAACTAAGTTTAGTAAACTAGATTTGTTTGGGTTGAGTGATGCGCACCGTCAACATTCATGAGGCGAAGACCCATCTGTCGCGGTTGGTCGAGCAGGCCGCGAAGGGGGAACCGTTCGTCATCGCCAAGGCCGGAAAGCCCATGGTTAAGGTAATCGCGCTTGAGACCGAGGCCGCCAAGAAACCGCAGCGGCTCGGTTTTCTCGAGGGGCAGATCAGCGTTCCGGACGTTTTCGACCGAATGAGCGAGCAGGAGATCAACGCACTGTTCTACGATTCGGAATGAAGTTTCTGCTGGATACCCATCTGCTCCTGTGGGCAGTGGGCGAGCGCCGGAGGCTGTCTTCCGACACCCGCGCTGTCTTATCCGATCCACGAACCGAACTGCTGTTCAGCGCGGCCAGCCTTTGGGAAATCGCAATCAAACTGAGCCTCGGTCGAACGGATTTCACGGTCGATCCAAGAGTCCTTCGCCGCGGCTTGCTGGAGAATGAGTACAAGGAACTGCCCATCCTTTCGGAGCACGTGGTCGCGGTGACCGATCTGCCGGCAATCCACAAGGATCCTTTCGATCGGGTGCTCGTTGCTCAGGCGCAAATCGAGGCTATCACCTTGCTGACCAGCGATGCCGTTGTCGCGCGCTACCCGGGACCGATCCGTCTCGTGTGAGCCGTTGGCACCGCCGTGATCCGTGCTATGGCTCGGCGGTAGCGAAAGTGAACGAAAAATTAGGGGGACGCTTGTGGCTTTGGAGACGCCTGAGGGATATCGCGCGCTGACGCCGGAGACCGTGCCAGCCTATCTGGCCGGGTTGCCGAGCGTGGCCGAAAGGTTGGGCGGTGAGCCCGGCTCGTGGGTGGTACGCGAGGTGGGCGACGGCAATCTCAATCTGGTGTTCATCGTCGAGGGACCATCGGGCGATCTCTGTCTGAAGCAGGCCCTGCCTTACGTCCGGCTGGTGGGTGACAGCTGGCCGCTCCCGGTCGAGCGGGCGTTTTTCGAGAGCAACGCGCTGGCCATGGAAGGCCAGGCTTGTCCCGAACGGGTCCCGCAAGTGTTTCACTATGATCAAGCGATGTACGCGATCGTCATGGAGCGGTTGAGCCCGCACATCATCATGCGGCGCGGCATGATCGACGGGGTGGTCTATCCCCGCTTCGCCGAGCAGATCAGCGATTTTCTGGCCGCCACCTTGTTCGAGACCTCCGATCTCGCCATACCGGCGGCCCAGAAGAAAGAAAAGGTGGCGCTTTTCTCGGCCAACACCGAGCTTTGCAAGATCACCGAGGATCTGATCTTCACCGATCCCTACATGCACCACGAGCGCAACCGCTGGACCTCGCCCCAGCTCGACGAGGACGCCCGAAGGATCCGCGAGGATGACCAACTGAAGCGGGCGGTCGCCTTCCTCAAGCAAAAATTCATGACCGAGACCCAGGCGCTTCTGCATGGCGACATGCACACCGGCTCGATCATGGTGACGGCGGACGACACGAAGGTGATCGACCCCGAATTCGCGTTCTACGGCCCGATGGGTTTCGACATCGGCAAGCTGATCGGCAATTTTCTTCTTTGTTACTTTTCGCAAGATGGTCATGAGCGGGAACCGGGCGAGCGAAACGGATATCGTTCCTGGATCCTGGATCAGATCCCGCTGATCTGGTCCGGTTTCGCGCAAAAATTCCGAGCCCGCTGGGACTTGGCCGGCCGAAAAGGTGATGCCTTTCCGCAAGCTCTGTTCGAGGATCCCAACAGCCGAAAGCTGGTCCAGGATGACGTCCTGACAAAACTGTTCACCGATTGCGTGGGCTATGCCGGCACCTCGATGATCCGCCGGACGTTGGGTCTCGCCCATAATATCGACATGGAGGAGATCGAGGACCCGGATCGGCGCGCCGCTTGCGAGCGCAAGAACCTGACGCTGGCCCGCGAGCTGATCGTCGACGCGAACCGGTTCACGGCCTGGGAGCAGATGACCGAGCGGGCGAAAGCTATTCGCGGCTAGAACTCAGGCGGTCCCGCCAACAGGTCGTGACCGTCGACGCCCTCGATCTCAACCTCGAGCATGTCGCCCGGCTCCAGCCCTTCCGCGTTCCGCAAGAACACATTACCGTCGATCTCGGGCGCGTCGGCCTCGGAACGGGCGATGGCGGTGTCGCCCTCCACCTCGTCGACCAGAACTTGCAGGGTCTGACCCACCTTCGCCTGGAGCCGCTCCTCGCTGATCCGGGCCTGGAGCGTCATCAGCCGCTGGTAGCGCTCGTTCTTGACCTTATCCGCAACGAAACCACCGATTTGGTTGGCGTCGGCGCCGTCCACGGCCTCGTAACGAAAACAGCCGACCCGGTCCAACTGGGCTTCTTGCAGCCAAGCGAGAAGCGCTTCGAATTCTTCCTCCGTCTCGCCGGGAAAGCCGACGATGAAGGTCGAGCGAAGCGTCAGATCGGGGCAGATCGCCCGCCAGGAGGCTATCCGAGAGAGCGTCTTCTCCTGGTGCGCCGGCCGGCGCATGGCTTTCAGGATCCAGGGATCAGCGTGCTGAAACGGAATATCCAGATAGGGCAGAATCTTGCCGTCGGCCATCAGCGGAATGAGTTGGTCCACATGCGGATAGGGGTAGATGTAGTGGAGCCGGACCCAGATGCCGAGCTCGCCGAGCGCGGACGAAAGATCGGTAATATGCGCCCTCACCTCCCGGCCCCGCCAACGGCTCGTCTCATGGCGCAGATCGACGCCGTAGGCGCTGGTGTCCTGGGAGATGACCAAAAGCTCGCGGACGCCGGCATCGGCCAGGCGCTCGGCCTCGTAGAGGATTTCCGCGGCCGAACGGCTTTTCAGACGTCCCCGGAGCTTGGGAATGATGCAGAAGCTGCAGCGGTGATTGCAGCCCTCGGCGATCTTCAAGTACGCGTAGTGCCGTGGGGTTAGCTTGAGGCCCTGGGGCGGGACCAAACTGACAAATGGATCGGGAACCGGCGGCAGGGCCTCGTGCACCGCCTCGATCACCGCCTCATACTGCTGCGGCCCGGTGATCGCCAGCACGCCCGGATGGGCCGCCTCGATCAGTTTTTTGTCTTTGCCGAGACATCCCGTAACGATCACCCGGCCGTTTTCGGCCAAAGCTTCGCCGATGGCATCCAGGCTCTCGGCCCGGGCGCTGTCCAGGAAGCCGCACGTGTTGACCAGCACGACGTCGGCGCCGGCATAGTCCGAGGATAAGCGGTAGCCCTCGGACCGGAGACGAGTGAGGATCCGCTCGGAATCGACCAAGGCCTTGGGGCAGCCGAGACTGACAATGCCGACAGCCGGCGGCCCCTGGGTCGATGGCAGGTTCTGGCTCATGGACGCTGCCTATAACGGCAGCGCCCTTCGCCCGCTAGTTAGAACGAAAAGTCGAGCCGGAACGCGAGGCCGACATCCACCGAGCGGTCGGGATCGTGATCCGGCTGGCGGCGGAGAAAACCGCCGAGGCGCAGGTCCATGTTTTCGGCGAGCGGGCTGGTGTAGACCGCTTCCATGGCCAGCTCCCGGCCCTCGGCATCGAGGTCCACCTGGTCCCGGCGATAATCGATCGTGCCGTCTACTCGTCGGGCGACCGGCACGGCGAGGTCGGCCCGGGCGCGCTCGACCCGAAGCGGCTGACCGAAGGTGAGCGTTAGACGATCGCCGGCCTCGAAAACATCCTGGCGCGCCATGCCGAGCGCGAAGGCCCGGGCGCGCACCTGGTCAAGATCCTGGATCATCGCGGCCCCTCCAGCCTCACCGAAGGCTTGCGTGACACTGGCGAAAAGGTGCGTCCCGTGCGCCACCTCCCACCGTCCCGTGAGCTGCAGGTTTCGCGTAAGCCCCTTGGTGAGCCGGAACGCCCCCTCACCCTCGCTCCCCAGAAAGCGGCCGCGCTCACGGTGATCGCCGAGACCGAGCTCGAACGCACCGCGCTCGCCGACCCGCTTGGTCAGCGCAATGCCGACACCTCGGCTGTCATGCTCCTCGCTCGACCGGCTGGCAGCGAAGCTGAGCGCGAGATCATCCGTCAACACGAAACTGAGGCCGGTTCGATCCTGGGGGCCGGTGAGACTGGCCAGGGGCTGCAACCAGCGCCCGCCCTGGATCAGGCCAAGTTCGAGATCATCGCCGCCTTCAGCGAACACCGATGGCTGCGACCCACTTCGCATTTCGGCGAAAGCCGTGAGCCTGTCGTTGAGCGCGAGCCGCATCCGGAGTTCGCTCGGCGCGTCTTGGCGCGTCGAGGCGAGATCGGCCCGCCAGGCCAGGTCTTCGTCGACGCGCGCAGCAGCCGGCCGTGTGATCCGGGCGGCGAAGCCGAGCGCCGGGCTGTCGGCGATCACCGAGGTGTGCTCGGCCGGTGCCGTGAAGGGCGCCAGGGCGCCGACCACTCGGGCCTTATCCGCCCGATCGCGGAGATCGACCCAGAATGGAAAGCCCTGCTCGTCCAGCACCATGGTTCTGGCCATGGTCTCACCCTGCAGGCCGGCGAGACCGAAGCCGCTACCGGCCTGGAACGAGGCGGTCTGTGGCGAGGCGGCGCTGTCGGCGATGGTCGGGCCCGTGGGAATGCTCAACGCGCCGACGGCGGTCATCGCCGCTTCCAGATTGAGCCGACCATGGCCGTAGAGATCGGAATCGCCCAGATCATCGGCCGAGCTCAAGAGCCGGCCGACGATATCGGTGGGTCCGACACCGGGAAAGGCCGCCTGAAGGACGGCGGCCGCGCCGGCGACCAGTGGTGCCGCCATCGAGGTCCCGGTGATCTCACCATAGCCGTCGTTGGGCACGGTGGAATTGATCGCCGTTCCGGGCGCGAACAGGCAATAGGCTTGGGTGACGCCGCAACCATTGCTGGTTGGCTCGGCAACGCCCGAGCCGTTGAGATTGCCGACCGCCAGGCTGTAGCCCTGGACCTGGGGATCGATCACGTAGCGGGCCGGGTAGTCGGGATCATCGGCACCCCTGTTACCCGTCGCAATGACCATGATCTTGCCTCTAGCAGCGGCGTCGCGCATGGCGTCCAGCTCGACTGGCGCCGGCATCGGACCGCCAAGGCTCAGATTGATAATGTCGGCCTCGGCGCTCGGCTCTGAAATCAGAAGTTCGCCGGACGGGTCCTTCGCGCCACTGTAGTTTTTCTCCAAGCCCGCCGCCGAGGCGATCGCATGGGCTACGTCATCCACATAGAACTGGAGCGAGCCGCCGAACACGCTCGGGCGATGGACCTGGATCGGAACGATCGATGCGTTGTAGGCGATACCGTGACGATTGTTCGGATCGGTGTTGTCGGAACGGGGCGCGCCGATGATCCCCGCCACATGGGTGCCGTGGCCACTGGGTGTCACACCGGCTTCCGTCGCGTAAAAGAAGGCCTTTTGGCCGGCCAACGCATCCTGCAGGTCGGCGTGGCGCAGATCGATGCCGCCATCGATGACCGCCACCTTGACGCCCTCGCCGCCTGGCAGCCCTCCGGTTCGCAGTGCATAGCCTTCCGCGGCCCGGACCTGGGCAAGTCCGGTGCTGTTCGCATACTCCGCCCGGGCCGACCAGTCGGCGGCGGAGCTCACCGGGCTGGGCTCACCACTCGGGACGTAACCGCCGCCAGTCGAGATCGCGAAGCTGGAAAAGGTCGTGTTGGTGGACAGGCCGCTGCCGATATCGCCGCCGCCTCCGCCACCGCCGCCACAGCCGGTCAGAAGAACAAGTGACACGACCAGGGGTCGCGTCAGGTCGACACGAACGATCGCCTTTAAGTTCATAATGAAGGTCCTTGTTCTCGCGAGAGGCGAAAACTAGGGCCTTCTACCTATAGGCGCAATGTCTAGTTGGGAGGTTCGCTCAAAAAGAGATCAATTGAGACCGAGGCCTGTGGTCATGGCGGCGCGCTTCAGCGGTCGGGTTGCATCTATGACGTCGAACAGCGCGCCTCGCCCCATCGCCGCCATCCCGCCATCGAGCCCGTAGAGCCTGTTGAGCCAGTCGGTTCCGGCGATGCGAAACCGATTGGCCGGTCTTGCTTCGCGCTCATATTCCTTCAACGACGCCGCCCGACCGGGATCGTCGTTTTCTCGTGTTTTGGTGACCAGCGTGTCGATATCGGCGACCGCCATGTTGAACCCTTGGGCGTGAAGCGGGTGAACGCCATGGGCGGCGTCGCCGATCAAAGCCACCCGCCGGTCCACATAACGATCGGCATGGTGTTGAGATAGCCGGTACGCCATCGGCCTCGCCTGCACGGAGCGGGCCGACAGCCGTCCGTTTGTCGCCGCTGCCAGCTCCGCCGCAAGATCCTGGTCATCGAGCCGACGACGACGCTCCCCTTGGGCCGGACCGTCGACCCAGGTGAGCGACACGAGGCTTTGATCGATCGGCAGCGCTGCGATCGGTCCTTCGGGTCGGAGAAACTCGCTGATGCCGTCGGCTTGGTCATCGGTTGTGACTGCGAAGGTCAGCGCGGACTGGGGATAGGCGGTGATCTCGGCCTTGATGCCGGCGAGATCACGAACGGTTGATCCCCGACCGTCAGCGCCCACCAGCAGGGCAGCACCGAGGCGCCGACCATCGTCGAGTTCGAGCGCGACGGTTCCCCCATCCGCGTGGAGATGCTTCGCCGATACGCGGTCGATGATCCGGATCCGAGGTTCGACGATCGCAGCCGCCATCAGAACAGCGCGCAGCCGCCGCGTCTCGACGCCGAACGCCAAGGCCGGTTCGCCGACGTCCCGGGCCCTATGGGTCCAGTGAACGCCGGTCGTCATGTCGGTGACCTCGGCTTGTCGGACCGGCCAGGCGACGGGCGCGATCGTGGGCCAGACACCGAGGCGATCGAGCCGCTTTTGCGAGCCCGCCATCAAAGCCAGCGCGCGGCCGTCGAACGGCGCCTCGACAATGTCGGTTTGGGCTGCGGGATCGATGAGGGTCACGGTTCGCTTCTGACCGGCGCAGGCGAGCGCCAAGGTCAAACCGGCATGACCGGCTCCGACGACGATGATATCGCTATGCTGTTCCATGATCTGACAGCTAGAGGGCCTCGCGACCCTTGTCCACGCGGCCCTCTGACCATCGTGCCAGCGATTGCCCTGGCGAGAAGCTGCGGACCTAAGCCGCGAGAGCGTTCGTCAGCAATTGCGTGTCGGCCGGATCGGTCGCCCGGTCGAGCAGCGATGCTTTCAGCTTTTGCAGAGCACGGTGCTCGATCTGCCGCACCCGCTCCTTGCTGATACCAAGGTCGCGGCCCAGCTCCTCGAGGGTCTTGCCTTCGTCGCAAAGGCGCCGCTCGCGAATAATGATCTGTTCCCGATCGTTCAGCTCGGAGACGGCGTCGTTGATCCAGCCAAGAACGGTCCGCTCATCATGGTCGTCGCCGACGATGTCCTCGGGGCTAGGCCGAGAATCAGCGAGAAAATCCTGCCACTCGTCCTCGCCGGTCGGGCTGATCGAAGCGTTGAGGCTCTGGTCGGCGCCGGAAAGGCGCATCTCCATCGATTCCACGTCCGTGAGGTTGACCGAGAGCTCGCCGGCAATGTATCGGCGCCCTTCGTCGGTAAGCGAGATGTTGCCGCCGTCGTCGATCTTGGCCCGAAGGCGCCGAAGGTTGAAGAAAAGCGCTTTCTGCGCGGCGGTCGTGCCAGTTCGGACGACCGACCAGTTGCGCAGCACGAAATCCTGCATCGACGAACGGATCCACCAAGCGGCATAGGTCGAAAACCGAACATCCCGTTCGGGCTCGAAGCGCGCTGCCGCCTGCATCAGGCCGACGGTGCCCTCCTGGACCAGATCACTCATCGGCAAACCGTAGTGTTTGAATTTGGATGCGGTCGAGATCACCAATCGTGTGTAGGATTCGATGAGTTCGTGTAGCGCGGCCTCGTCGTCCTGATGGCGCCACCGCCGCGCCAAATCCATTTCATGTTCGCGCGTTAAAATAGGTGCGTTCATCGCACTGCGAATGAAGCGACGACTGGCACGCTGTGTTTCAGGCGTGTCATAATACGCCATGGATACCTCTCCTCCCGCACCTGATGGTGCGTGTTTGTGGACCCTTCCCGTCTTGCTTCTATGTCTTTCTACGGTGCTTTAACGCCGTTGGATCAATATCGTGCCGCTTTGTCAGCGGCCTGGTGGAACAAAAGTTTTTCCAGAAGCTCGGCGTCTTGCCACCGAACATTCACAAACAGCGGATCGCAGCGCTGTTGCCAGGTCTGCGGCAGACGCACCCAGTCTTTGACCGTCGTCACCATCTCAGCTTTGTGACGTTCCGCGAGCGATCCAATTCGCTCCAGTTCGTCGGCGTCGAAGCGGTGGTGATCGGGATAGGCGCAGCGGGCGACCACCTTCGAGCCGAGCTCCGTCAACGCCGTGAAGAATTTGTCCGGCCGGCCGATCCCGGCGAAGGCGACCACTCGCCTCTCGGCCCACCGGTCGACCATGTCGCCCCTGGGGACGATCGCGGCCTGGAGCGTCGGCTTATCGAAAGGCAGACGGTTGAGGGCGGCGGCCTTGGGCTGGCCCATGATGACCACGGCATCGACCCGGGCCAGCGCCGAGCGAACAGGTTCGCGCAAGGGACCCGCCGGCAGAACCATGCCATTGCCGAAACCGGTTTCGCCGTCGATCACCAAAAGCGAACAGGTTTTGGCGAGGTGCGGGTTCTGAAGCCCGTCGTCGAGGATGATTAAGCTGGCCCCTGCCGCCGCCGCGGCCTTGGCGCCAGCCTCCCTGTCCCAGGCGGCCCAGGTCGGCGCGGCTTGAGCCAGCAGAAGCGCTTCATCGCCGACGTCACCCGCATCGTGGGTCGCCAGATCGACAAGAACGGGTCCGGACAAGCGTCCGCCATACCCCCGGCAAAGCAAATGAACATTTTCGCCTCTTTCCTGAAATCGTCGGGCGAGATCGATAGCGACCGGTGTCTTGCCGGTACCGCCCACCGTCACGTTGCCGACGCAGAGAACGGGGCAGCTTGGTTGCAGCGGCTGGGCGAAAAGGCGTCGGAGAAAGCTTGCGAGAAGGAAGAGCGCCGACAAGGGCAACAACGCCCAGGACCGCCAGTCCGCTTTTTGCCAAAAGGAGGGTGGGTTCAAAGGTTCCTCGAAAACAAGGCTAGTCGGGCGACCACCGGGCTAATCGCCCAACGACCTTCCGTGGCCGAACCGCCACTGCCCGTAAGCCTGAAACGCCCGGATCCTGGACAGCCGACGGTGGCACCGAGGCACGGCGGCTGAAGTACCACCGCGCCGCAAGTTGCCATTCAACGCGGAAGCGCTGGTTGCGAAAGCCAACAATGAACACGTTCGGGCGAGAGCGCGCATGAGGGTCGGCGTCATTCCGTCGTCGCGATCATAATTTTGTCATATGGGGTTCTGCGCGAAAATGTCAGCGGGTCGGGACGCTAAGAACAAAGGCGTTCCGTGCCATCGCCGGCTTTGGCTACCTGTAGAGGATCAGAAATCAGCGGTTTGCGATCAGCGAAACGATCTCGTCGACGCTCGCCTTGAGGATGCCCTTGTCGGCGGCGGCAAGTGCCGCCCCCGCCTTCCCCATCTCCTGGCGCCGCTTGTCGTCGGTGAGCAACGCCAAGACCTGGGCGGCAAGCTCGGCCTCGCCCGAGACCTGCAAAGCGCATCCGGCGGCGGTCAATCGGCAGACGGTGTCATCAAAGTTGAACATGTGCGGACCGAACAGGACGGGCACGCCCAAGCGCGCCGCCTCAAGGGGATTCTGACCGCCGTGGCGTATGAGCGATCCTCCGATAAAGGCCAGATGCGCCACGCGATAGAAGAGACCGAGTTCCCCAAGCGTGTCGGCCACATGGATTTGGGCGCCTTTCAGTGTCGCGGGATCGACGCTGCGGCGACCGCGGGTCCGGGGACCGACGGCTTCCACGACCTCAGGCCCCCGTTCTGGGTGCCGGGGCACGATAATCGTAAGCAGATTGGGAACCACCTCCCGCACCTGGTCATGAACCCGGGCGATGATCGGCTCTTCGCCGGCGTGGGTGCTGGCGGCCAGCCAAACCACGCGGCCGGCCACCGCCTGCCTCAGCTCGTGAAGCTTTGCCGGATCGGCCGGAAGAGGCGGCGCCGTGTTCTTCAAATTGCCGACAACCCGCACCTTGCCCGCGCCCAGCGCCTTCCAGCGAGCCGCATCGCTTTCCGATTGGGCCAATACCAGGTCGAAACGGCCCATCAGCTTCGCCGCGGTCGCCGGCAGTTTCGACCAACGGCCGAATGACCGCTTGGACATCCGAGCGTTCAGCGCCAAGGCCGGCCGTGGCATCGCCATGACCAGGTTCGGCCAAATCTCGCTCTCGACCAGGACCGAAAGATCCGGCCGCCAATGGTCGAAGAAACGGCGTACAGTCGCGGGACGGTCCATCGGCAAAAACTGATGGATCGCCCGGTCCGGCAAGCGCTCGGCCATGAGTTTCGCCGATGTCACCGTACCGGTCGTCACCAAGACATGGACGTCGGCCCGCCGCTGTAGAAGGTCTTCCAGAACGGGCAGGATCGACAGGCTCTCGCCGACGCTGGCGCCATGGAACCAGAGCAGCTTTCGAGTTGGTCGTTCGAGCTTGCTCCATCCCCACCGTTCGCCCAGCCGATCCGGGTCCTCATTGCCTCGCTTGACGCGATGATTGAGGTACCAGGCGAAGATCGGTCCTCCCAGGTGGCTCACAATCCGATAGGCGTCGATGACGAAGGTCACGGGGCCGTCTGTTCGATGCCTAGCGCCCGGTCGGTCTCGACGTTCATCGTCAAAAGCCGCGCCTGAAGACGGAGCCGCAGATCTTCAAGCTGCTCAGACGTGCTGTCTGCAGCGACGTAAACCGGCGGATCGAGCCGGTAGATGCCGGTGGCGCCCGGTCGCGGGATCTGAAAGCGGTCCCAGGTTTTGAGGACCCATCGTCTCTTAGCGGCAATGCATAAGAGAACGATCGGCGCACCGGTCTTTGCCGCAAGCTTCACCGCCCCTTTATGCATGACGTGCCGCGGTCCCCTGGACCCATCGACCGCGAGCGCCACGCTCAACCCGTTTTCGATCGCTTCGAGCGAGCGGCGATAGGCCTGACGGCCCTGGGTGCCGCTCGAACCCAGAAGCGGTTCCAGACCCAGACGCTCGAAGGCGTAGCCCACGAGCCGGCCATCGCCCGACCGCGACACCATCGCCGCCATCCGCGGGCCTGTCGTCGGCCGATACTCCTTGAGGAAACGGTGCCACAATCGCCCTGCCATCATCAGGCGATTGTGCCAGAGAGCCATGACAACCGGCTTACCATCCATCATGATTTGGAGGGTCGCCGGATCGACATCGATCCGCCATCGGCCCAGCCGGTCGGTCAGGATGGTCCATCCCGCCGCCAGATTGCCGATCAGCCGGGCGACCGGCGGCCGGTGAAGCAGCCTGACCTTGCCGGCCATTAGTAACCAGCCATCGAGCGGCAGCCGTCAGGCAATGACGGCATCGACCGCCGGATGGGCCGTGGGCCGGCGGTCCGTGGCATACTGCAGATCATAGAGCCGTGAATAGGCGCCGCCTGCGGTGATCAACTCCCGGTGGGTTCCGGTTTCGACAATCCGGCCCCGATCGATCATCGCGATCTTATCCGCGTGGATGATGGTTGAGAGCCGGTGGGCGATGACAAGGGTGGTGCGCCCCTGCATGAGGTGTTCGAGCGCCGCCTGCACGTGGCGTTCACTCTCGCTGTCAAGCGCCGAGGTGGCCTCATCCAACAATAAGATGGGCGCATCCTTGACCAGCGCCCGGGCGATGCTGAGCCGCTGGCGTTGCCCGCCCGAGAGTGAAAGGCCGGCCTCGCCGATCGGCGTATCGTAGCCTTTCGGCAGGCCCGCGACGAAGTCATGCACCGCCGCTGCCTTCGCCGCCGACACGATTTCCTCCTCGGTCGCCGAGGGGCGGCCGTAGGCGATGTTGGCACGGACGGTGTCGTCGAACAGATTGATTTGCTGGCTGACGAGCGCGATCGACCGGCGCAGGGAATCGAGGGTCACGTCGCGAACGTCCTGATCGTCGATCAGCACCCGGCCGTTATCGACGTCGTAAAATCGGAGCAACAGGTTCAACAAAGTCGTCTTGCCGCCGCCCGAAGGCCCGACGAGAGCCACCGTGGTGCCCGGCTCGACGTCGAGATTGATGTCGTTCAGCGCGGAACGAGTGGTGTCGTAGGCGAATGACACCTGCTCGAAACGGATGGCACCTGTTCGAAGTTCGAGAGGCTTCGCGTGATCCTTGTCGGCGATCAGATAGGGACGGTCGATGATCTCGTAGAGCCGCCGCGCCGCCGACAAAGCCTCCTGAATGGAGCTGTTGATCTTGGCCAGGTTTTTCGCCGGCTGATAGGCCATGAGGATCGCACCGACGAAGGAGATAAAGGCGCCCGGCGTTGTCTCGCCCGCCATCACCTTCGATCCGCCGTAATAGATCACCGCGCCGACGGCGAGGCCGGCAATCGCTTCGGTCAGAGGCGAAGCCAGGTTTTTGACCCGGGCGATCAACACCTGAAGGTGGAACATATCCTCGATCTGCCGCCCGACCCGGGCGGTTTCGTCCTCTTCCCGGCGATAGGCCTGGACCTGGCGAATGCCGGTGATGATCTCCTCGAGCCGTGAGGTGATCCTGCCCATATGCTCCTGGCCGTCGGTGGCGAGCTCGCGGGTTCGACGGCCAATAATGCGGATCGGGATGATCGAGAGGGGAAAACCTATCAGGGCGATCAGTGCCAGCTGCCAATCCTGGTAGAGCATGAGCGCTGCCAGGAAAATCACGGTGAGGCCGTCGCGGACCAGGCCTGTGACTGCCGTCGAGACACCTGCTCGCAGGAGATTGACGTCGTAGATCAGGTTGGAGACCAGGCTGCCGGTGCTACGCTCGACGAAGAAGGTGAGATCGGCGTGAATAAGCCGGGCGACGACCCGATGCTGCATGTCGGCGATGATCCGCTGGCCGATGCGGATCATGATCACCGACTGAACGTAAGTCGCGCCGGATTTGATGAGCGCCACGATTACAACCACCACCGGGATCACCAGCAAGGCCGCTTCGCTCTTGTTGATGAACACTCGGTCGAGCACCGGTTCCAGAAGCTTCGCGTACATCGCGGTCGCACCCGCGACCAGCACCATGCAGCCAAGCGCCACCGCCAGCCAAAGCCTTTGGCCGGTGACGTGCTCGCGGACCAGCCTGAGGCTCAGCCCCCACCAATCAAATGTCTTCAGAGCGTCAGCGCTGCTTCCAGTCATCCCGCACCAATGGCTCGACGCGCCAAACCGTTGCCGGCGGCAGATTACGCATGACGTATCGCTTCAACGTCGCCCGCGCTTCCAAGGCCTTGGCGCGTACCGGCGAGATCGGTGAATAGGAGTATTGGATCACCGCTCCCTCCCCATTCATGGCGCGAAAGCTCTCATGATAGATCCCTTTTTGGAAGGAAATCGGCATATTGACCATGGGCAGGCCGGAAACGACAGCCGAGATCTCAGGGTCACCGAAACGCTCCAGGATCTCCGTGAGTTTGGTGGCGTCCGCGTTGATGACCCGGACGTCGGGAAGATCTCGGGTCAGGAAAGCGTGCAGTTTCGGGTCCCTTTCCACCACGACGAGCCCGTCCGCCGGCACGCCCGCCGTCAGGAGTCCCCGGGAGATGGCACCGGTGCCGCCGCCCAGCTCTATGACGAGGGTGCCGGGCCGGTAGTCGACTTCGCGAGCGATCGCTCGGGCGAGGCACCGGGACGAGGGATGCACCGAGCCCATCGATCTCGGATCTCGCAGCCAGGAACGAAAGAAAACACCGCTCTCGCGTGCCACCTCAATTGGTTGCATGCCCTCACTTTCATGTTCTGATTAGGGTGTCTTTGAGACTGTCCACACCGATCAGATAGACGCTCAGGCTGGTGGTGGCAAATCTCAAGCAGCGATCGCCTGGCCGCCGAGATCGCCCAAGGAGCGCAGGGCAACGCTCATCATCGCGAGATCGGCGCCGGACGCGCTTTCCATTTCACCCCAGATCCGCCTGACCCGCTGGTATGGCATGCCTTCGCCCTCGAGCCAGGCTTCGACACCGGCTTGATCGGTGCCCCGGCCATCGACCGAGCGGAGAATGGCGGCGGTCAGGCGCCGCTGCTCGCGGTTGAGATCGTCCGCCAGATTGACGATCGCCCGGCGATCCCAGCGGTTGCGGACCGGCACCAGGCTGAGCCGCCGGTGGATCCGCTCCAGGCCCAGTCGCCCGGACAAGGAGAAGTAGACGTTAGCCGTCGTCTCCAAGGCACAGCCGGTCTCGTTCGACACCTCGACGATATCGCAGGCAGCAAGAGCGTAGGGCAGCGCCGTTAGTTTGCGTGAAAGCTTCTTATTCACACCCTTGCCGCAAGCTCCTTCGATCTCCCGCTTGAACTGCAGACCTTGATCGGTATCGAGGGTTTTCTCGAGCCCCTTCAGTACGGTGTCGACACCGCCTTCGAACCGGGCGACCGCCTGAGCGATATCGGCGTCCCGCGGCAGGTGGGTGAGGAACCAGGCCGTACCCTGCACGGCAACTGACCGGCATCGCTTCAACATGCCGATCTGCTCGGCCGCATCGATCTCCGGCGCCAACGCCTGAATTTCCTGCCAGAGCTCGTCCAACTCGAAAGCGTCACGGGCGATCATGAATGCCCGGGCGATGTCCGGCGTTTCGCGCCCGGTTGATTCCTGTATTTCGCCGACCATCACGTCCAGCCCGATGTTGACCAGACTGTTAGTGATCGTGGTCGCTATGATTTCCCGGCGCAGCTGATGCGTTTTGATCTGTGGGGCGAACTGCTTGGCCAGCGGCTTCGGAAAATAGTCGATGAGATCGCCTTCGAGATGCGGCTCGTCCGGCAGATCGGAAGCGAGGATATCGGTGTAGAGCGCGTTCTTGGCATGCGCCATCAGTTCCGAGAGCTCCGGTCGGGTGAGCCCCAGATCCGCCTGGCGCCGTTCACTCAGGCTCTCATCGTCCGGCAGGACCGAAAGCGCCCGGTCCAGACGCCGCTCACCCTCCAACCGGCGCATCAGCGCCAACTGACTGTCGACGATGTCGAGCGGCATCGCCTGGGTCACGCTCAAACAGAAGTTCTGCTGGATGTTGTCCGCCAGGCAGAGGTCTGAAACCTCGTCCGTCATCTTGGCGAGCAGCGTGTTACGCTGCTTCTCGGTCATGTCGCCGGCTTTGACGACACCGTCGAGCAAGATCTTGATGTTGACCTCGTGGTCGGAACAATCGACGCCGGCGGAGTTGTCGATGAAATCAGTGTTGACGCGGCCGCCATGCATGGCGAACTCGATGCGCCCTTTCTGGGTCACGCCGAGATTACCGCCTTCGCCGATCACCTTGCAGCGGAGTTCGGTGGCGTCAGCGCGAACGGCGTCGTTGGCCCGGTCTTCGGCCTCGGCGTGGCGCTCCGTGGACGCCTTGACGTAAGTGCCGATGCCGCCGTTCCAGAACAGATCGACGGGCGCCTTGATGATCGCCCGGATCAGCTCGCTGGGTGCAAGCGTTTCTTCCTCAATCCCAAGAACCGCCCGCATCTCGGCGCTGACGGCAATGGATTTGGCACTTCTTGGGTAGATGCCGCCGCCTTCGCTGATCTTTGCGACGTCGTAATCCTCCCAACTCGAGCGCGGCAGTTTGAACAACCGCTCCCGTTCAACGAAACTGATCTCCGGATCCGGGTCCGGATCCAGGAAGACGTTGCGGTGATCGAACGCCGCGACCAGCCTGATCTGCCGTGATAGCAACATGCCGTTGCCGAACACGTCGCCGGACATGTCGCCGACGCCAACGACGGTGAAGGGCTCCGTCTGGCAATCGCGACCCATATCGTGGAAGTGCCGCTTCACCGACTCCCAGGCGCCTTTGGCGGTGATACCCATGCCCTTATGGTCGTAGCCGGCGCTGCCCCCGGACGCGAAGCCGTCGCCGAGCCAGAAGCCGTAAGACTTGGCGAGCTCATTGGCGATGTCTGAGAAGGTCGCGGTACCCTTGTCGGCCGCCACCACCAAATAGGGGTCATCCGGGTCATGGCGGACCACGTCATGCGGGTGGCTCAGACCCTCGCCCGTTCGGTTGTCGGTAACGTCGAGAAGGCCCGACAGGAACGTCCGGTAGCAGGCGACACCTTCTTCGATGAACGCCGCCCGGTCGCCGCCCTTGGGCGGATGTTTGACGACGAAGCCGCCCTTCGCGCCAACCGGAACGATGACGCTGTTCTTCACCTGCTGAGCCTTCATCAGCGCCAGGACCTCGGTCCGGAAATCCTCGCGCCGGTCGGACCAGCGCAGCCCTCCCCGGGCAACTGAACCACCGCGCAGATGAATGCCCTCGACGCGGCTCGAATAGACCCAGATCTCAGCGAAGGGCCGGGGTTCGGGCATCAGCCGGATCTGGGTCGGATCCACCTTCAGGGCGATCCGGTCCTTGGGCTTGCCGTCTTCGTCGCGCTGGAAGGCGTTGGTCCGCACCGTCGCCACCATCACCTCGCGAAGGGCGCGAATGATGATATCTTCGTCGCGTATGACCACCTGATCCAAATCAGCGCCAATCGCTTCGAAGATCTTCGTCTGAGCCTTGTCGCGATCCCCTTTCAGCGTCGGATCGAACCGGGCTTTGAAAAGCTCGGTCAGGGACTGGGTGATGCGCGGGTGGTGAGAAAGTGTGTCTTCGATGTAAGTCTGGCTGAAGGGAATTTTGATCTGCAACAGGTATTTGCAGTAGGCCCTCAGAACGGCGACCTGCCGAACGGAAAGTCCCGCCAGCAGGACCAAACGGTTGAGGCCGTCATTTTCAACCTCACCTCGCCAGACTGACGCGAAAGCTTGTTGGAAGAGGTCGCGGACCTCGAGCGGATCGACGGCGGCTCCTTCGTCCACCAGGGCGCCGAAATCGTGCAGCCAAAACATCCGTCCGGCCCGAGAATTGAGCGAGGCCGGATGTTCGTCGATGACCGCGAGACCCATGTTCTCGAGAATGGGCAGGGCCGTCGAGAGAGGAATCTTGTTGTCGGCCTGGATCAGGCGAAAACGCAAAAGATCCTGGCCCGGCTCGATCGGTCGATAGAGCCGCATGGCCAGGTCGGTTTTGCCTTTGTCGAGCGAGTCGACGAATTCAATGTCCGTCACCGCGGCCCGGGCCGGCAACGATTCCTGATAGCCCACGGGCAAGGTCGTGCCGTAGGTCTGAAACAGCCGGTTACCCTCGCCCTCGCCGCAGGCATCGATCAGCGACTCCTTGAGATGATCCTCCCAGCTGCGGGTCGCTCGGATCAACTCGTCCTGAAGCACGGAAACATCGACCTCGGGCGCCGAGGAGTCCTTCGGTGTGCGCACGATGAACAGAACACGAGCCAAAACCTCGTCCGAAAGCTTGGTCTCGAACTGCACGTCGGTGCCGCCGAGGGAATCTTTCAGGATATCCTCGAACCGTGCGCGAAGGGCCGTCGAGTAGCGTTCGCGCGGCGTGTAGACCAGACACGCCGTGAACCGGCCGAAGGGGTCGTGGCGCATGAACAGACGGGTCAACTGGCGGTCCTGAAGGTGGAGGATACCGATCGCGGTTCGAAACAGCGTGTCGAAGTCGCTCTGGAGCAGCTCGTCCCGGGGATAGGTTTCGAGAATATTGATCAGCGCCTTGCCGTCGTGCGAGCTCGATCGGAGCCCCGCCTCTTGGAGGACGCGCTCGACTTTCCGCCGGAGAAGCGGGATCTCACGCGGACTGCGATTGTAGGCAACCGAGGTGAACAGGCCGAAAAACCGGTGTTCCCCGACCACCTTGCCGGTGCGGTTGTAGCGTTTGACCCCGACGTAATCGAGATAGGTCCGGCGGTGCACGGTGCTCTTGGTATTGGCCTTGGTGACGATCAGCGGCGTCGTCGGATCCGTCGCACGCTCACGGACGGACGGCGGCAGCATGGCGAAAGTCTGCGATTTGACCCCGCGTTGCCAGCGGGTGGCGACCCCCAGCGCGCTCTCCTCGTCGCGGAAAAGCTGCGGTCCCTCACCGTTCTGCTTCAGGGTGTAGGCGCCGTAGCCGATGAAGGTGAAGTGATCCTCGCGCATCCATTCGATGAACGCTGAGATCTCGTCGGCGTCGTCGGCAGCGATGTTCTTGGCACCTCGCTTGATGTCGGCGAGCGCGTTGTCGACCCGTGCCAGCATCGGTTTCCAGTCGCGCACCGCCGCCGCGACATCCGCCAGCACGTCGATCAGGGTCTGTTCGAGCCGTTCGAGGCGCTCCTCGGCCTGGCGGTCGATCTCGATCCGGATCAGCGATTCATACTCGAAGCCGTCCTCGGCCCGAGGCTGTATCGCCTGCAGATTGCCAGCCTTGGTCCGGCGAACCGCGACGATGGGATGAATGATCAGGTGCAGGCCGATGGTTTTCTGGGACAGCGCCACGCTGACACTGTCGACCAGAAACGGCATGTCGGAGGTGACCACCTCGACCATCGTGTGGGTTGATTGCCAGCCGTCACGCTCAAGTTCCGGATTGTAGACGCGGACCACCGCCTGACCGGGTTTGCGTTTTTCGGACGACGCAAGATGGGCGAGCGCCGCGCCGTAGAGGTCCATCGGGTCTCGCGCCGCCAGATCTTCGGTGGCCACGCCGGCATAGTAGTGATTGACGAAGTCGACCGTCCGCTCGACTTCCTTGGCGGCCACTCGCTCGCGGATGCGGGCTTCGACCTCAGCTAAGATCTTGGCTTTGCGCGCTTTTGGATCAACGCTCATCGATACCTTCCAATAGCACTCCCCGTCGGTAGAGAAGCACAGTTCGATGGCAAACGTGAGCGTTAATCACAGAACCACGATCAGGCCTTGACCGCGCTTGCTAGTCCAAAAGCGTGGTCGGCAGCCACATGGCGATCTGCGGGAACGCAATGACCATCGCCAGTCCGAGAAGTTGGAGGAGAACGAACGGAATGATGCCCAGGTAGATCTGCTGAATCTTCACCGAGGGCGGCGCCACCCCCTTCAAGTAGAAGAGGGCGAAACCAAAAGGCGGGGTTAGAAAACTCGTCTGGAGGTTGACCGCGATGACGATGGCGAACCAGGGGACGATCGCCGAGGCGCTGCCGACATGGTCGGCGAAGCTGCTCAACTGGCTGACGATCGGCGCGAAGACCGGCAGCACGATCAGCGTGATTTCCAGCCAGTCGAAGAAGAAGCCCAGCGCGAACACCACCGCCATGATCAAGATCAGGACGCCCCAATCGCCGAGGCCGGAATCCAGGATCAGATCCTCGACGATGAAATCACCGCCGAGCGACCGGAAGACGTAGGAAAAGCAGGTGGCGCCGACGAAAATGCCGAAGATCATGGCGTTGGTGATCGCCGTGCGGTGAACCACTTCCTTGAGCGTCTGCAGGTTGAGCGTTCGATTGAAGATGGCGAGTAGCACGGCCCCCGCGGCGCCGACGCCAGCGGCCTCGGTCGGCGTCGCCCAGCCACCGAAGATGGAGCCCAAGACCAGAACGATCAGAAAGACCGGCGGCAGGAAGCTCTTCAGGACCATGACGACCACCGGTCCTTTCGAATCGATCTCGAGATGGTCCGGCAATGGCGCCAGTTGGGGCCGGAAATGACAGAGCCCATAGATGTAGAGGTAATAGAAGCCGGAGAGCAGGAAGCCCGGGATCACCGCGGCCATGAACAGCGTGCCCACCGATATCGACAAGAGATCGGCCATCAGCACCAGCATGATGCTTGGCGGGATCAGGATGCCGAGCGTGCCCGACGCGCAGATGGTGCCGGTTGCCAGTGGCGGGCTGTACTTCGAGTTGAGCATCACCGGCAGCGCCAGGAGGCTCATCATCACCACCGAAGCGCCGATAATGCCTGTGGTGGCCGCCATGATTGTGCCCATGAGCGTCACCGAGAGGGCGAGGCCACCGGGCACACGCCTAAGCAGGATCTCAAGACATTCAAGCAGGTCCTTGGCGACGCCTGAGCGCTCCAGCATGGTGCCCATGAAGACGAACATCGGGACCGCGACCAGGACAAGATTCTCGGCGACACCACCCCAGATCCGAGGCGCTATGTTGAAGAACTCGATCACCGAGAACACGTCGAAGTAGATACCGATGAAGCCAAAAGCGAGACCTACACCGCCCAACACGAAGGCGACCGGAAAACCGCTGAACAACAACATGGCGAGCACGGCGAACATCAGAAGCGGAAGATAGTCCTCGACGTACAAGCGACTTCTCCCTATTCGCCGTGCGGCTTATGAGCATCGTCGGCGCCGTGGTGGTCCGGCACCCGGTGGCCCGCGAGAAACGCGATGCGGTTGAGCACCATCGACACACCGGCGAGAAACAACAGGCCGAACGCGATCGGTAAGGTCGCCTTGATGATGTAGCGGTGCGGCAGACCGGTCGTCGCCGCCGACCCTTCGTCGATGACCCAGGATTTGTACCAGAAATCGGAGCTGTAGAAGACCACCATCGCGGCGTAGGGGATGAGGAAGATCAGGCAGCCGATGATCTCGATCCAGGCCTTGGTCCGAGCATTCAGACGATCACGGACGAGATCAATCCGGACGTGGCCGTCCTGAAAATAGGCGTAAGCCAGCACCAGCAGGAACAGCGCCGCGTGCAGGTGCCATTCCATCTCCTGGAGTTTAGTCGATGTCACCCAGCCGTCCAGAAAAGTGCCCTGGATCAGGTTGAGCTTGCGGGTGACGACGTCGAAGACAATGATCAAGAAAAGCGGAACGCAAAGCCAGGACGCGATCTTGCCGATCCAAGAAACGATGCTCTCAAGAACCACGCTAATCTTTACGATAGCCGCCATAATCTTGGCCTTCGCTCACGACCAGGATGGCCGCCTTGTTCATTGTTAGCGAAAATTGAAGGCGGGCATAAGCCCGCCTCCGTCCATCTTGCGATCTACTTCAGATAACCGATTTCTTCCCAGGTCTGGTAGCCGTCGCGAAAGCTTGAGAGCGATTCCCACACCCGGGCGAAGTCTTCATCGGCCTTTTGCTCCTCGCCCACCTCGAGCCAGGCGGCTTCGAGCTGCTCCAGAATCTCGTCCGGCCACTGGTGGACGGTCACGCCCTTTTCCTGAAGCTCCTCCAGCGCGGCGAACTGGATCGCCTCACCCTCGGCGAGGCCGTAACGGATACTGTCGCCGCAAACCGCATTGATCTGCGCTTGCTGCGTTTCGTCGAGCGCGTCCCACTTCTCCTGGTTGATCAGCAGTTCGAACGTCGTCGACTGCTGATGCCAGCCAGGGAAGTAGTAGTGCTTGGCGACCTGATAGAAGCCCAGGTTAAGGTCGATCGCCGGCATGGAGAATTCGGTGGCGTCGATCGAGCCCAATTCCAATGCCGGATAGATATCACCGCCGGCGATCAGTTGGGTCGAGACACCCATCTTCTCCATCACCTGGGCGCCGAGACCGAAGAAACGCATCTTGAGCCCACGCAGATCCTCTACCGAGGTGATTTCGTTCTTGAACCAGCCGGAGGCTTCCGGCGCGATGATGCCGCACAGGACCGGCTCGATGCCAAATCCGCTGTAGTCTTCCTTAAAGAGTTCCTTGCCGCCGGCGAACTCGAACCAGGCGAGATACTCACCAGCGCGCGGACCGAACGGCACGGCTGAGAACAGCGGGGCAGCCGGGATCTTGCCGGCCCAATAGCCAGCCGTCGACCAGGCGACGTCGACCGAGCCCGCTGACACCGCGTCGAACACTTCCAGAGCCGGCACGAGCGCGCCAGGCTCATTGAAGCGCATGCGGTTCGATCCGCCCGACACCTTCTCGATTTCCTCGGTGATCCGTTTGCCGAGCGTGCCGAGCTGGGTCAGCGAACCAGAATAGGTGCTGGCCAATTTCCACCGAACCCGTTCCTGGGCGTCGGCAGAACCGCTGGTCAGCATCAACCCGGCCGCGACGCCCGCGGCCAGCGCCGCGGTGGCGAGCAGTCTCCATGTCATGTTAAGCACTCCCTTGCCTAGCAGAAACCCGTTTCGGGTCCCTTGTTCTCGAGTGTCGTCAGCATATTGCTGGTTTCTCGCATAGCCGAAAGGCGGGTGCGGCGCAAACGGTGGCATCCGCCAACAAGAGGCGATGCCAACCTCTTGACTTCCGAGCTGCCCGCCGCTCCGTCTTAGGTTCTTCTGCGCTACGTCAACCGTCGCCTCATCGCCGCCGTCCATGTCGAAGACGCGGGAACCGAACGCCGGCGACCGTGACTGAGCCAGCGCTTTAACGCGCTTCACCCTGCGCCCGTCATTCTCTAGAGATGCCGCCACCGGTTTGTTGGCTGATTGACGGGAGTGACACTTTGCGGACGCTTTTCGCCGGCAGATGGCGTGGCCGCCGGCTGGACCGGGCTGGCCTTTGATGGGGACTGCGGATCGAACGGCCGAGGAGCATGCTCCCCTTGTCGTCAGTGGATGGGTCGATCTTTTGGCGCGCCGCGCCGATCTTCGTTCCGCCGCGTTGGTGCTTTTGTGCCTGGTCGCGTTCCTGCCCGGATTTTTCTCGATACCACCGGTGGACCGGGACGAAGCGCGCTTTGCCCAGGCCACCAGCCAGATGTTCGAAACCGGCGATTTCATCAACATCCGCTTTCAGGACGACCCTCGGCATAAAAAGCTTATCGGCATCTACTGGCTGCAGGCGGCAAGCGTCTCGGTTTTCGGCGCCGAAACCCTCGATAACATCTGGGCCTATCGGATCCCGTCGCTGATCGGCGCCACGCTCGCGGTGTTGTTGACCGCCTGGGCCGGTGCCAGGCTTTTCAATCCAACGGTCGGCCTGTTTGCCGGCGTCATGATGGTCGGTTGCGTGATCCTCGGCGTGGAGGCCCGGCTGGCGAAGACCGACGCCGCCCTGCTCGCGACCATCCTGGCGGCGCAGTTTGCGCTCGCCCGGATCTATCTGTCCCGTGACGACGATGTCGGCTGGGCGGCGCCTATCACCTTCTGGCTGGCGGCCGGCGTCGGCGTGCTGATCAAGGGCCCGGTTCTACCTCTGGTTTGTGGCGGCACCCTGCTCTGGCTGATCGTCACCGAACGCCGGATCTTCTGGCTCAAACGCTTGCGCTTCCTCGTGGGCGTGCCGTTGGCGCTCGCGGTTGTGCTGCCCTGGCTGGTCGCGATCACCGTCATGACTGACGGCGCTTTCCTCCAGGCTTCGTTCGGCCACGACATGTTCGGCAAAATCTCGACCGGACAGGAATCCCACGGCGCGCCGCCGGGCCTTTACCTGGCGATGTTCTGGGTCACCTTCTGGCCATTCTGCGTGCTGGCCGGTCTTGCCATTCCTTGGGTCTGGCGGCATCGCGCGACACCGGTGGTCCGGTTTTGTCTCGGGTGGATCATTCCCACCTGGATCGTGTTCGAGTTGTCGGTCACGAAATTGCCTCACTACACGCTGCCGACCTACCCGGCGATCGCGCTTTTAACGGCCGCGGCGATGTATGATCGTTTCGGCTGGACCAAGAGGCCGAGTTGGCTGACCCTCTGGCCGATGCTGCCTTGGGCAATTGTCGCTCTGGCGCTGCCGGTCGCGGTCGCGGCCATACCCTATCTGCTCTTAAGCGACGTGCTGATCATCGTCCGGATCGCCGTTCTCGCCGCGCTTCCCCTCGCCTTCTTGATGGCGATGGCGATCCGTCGTCTGGCTTTTGATCGAGCGCTTGCCTGCGGCTTGGCGGCCGCTCTTTTGGCTTACGTGATGGCCTACGGCTTCACCTTCCCCAACCTCACCGGTCTTTGGCTCAGCCCCCGTCTCGCCGAGGCGATCGAGCAGCAAAGCCCCTGCCCTGATCCCAAGGTCGCGGCATCCGGCACCCATGAACCGAGCCTCGTCTTTCTCGTCGGCACCGACATCGAATTGACGGACGCTGAAGGCGTGGCCCGGTTTCTCGCCGATGGTCCGTGCCGCGTCGGCATCGTCGAACAGCCTGATCTGGAGCTGTTCTCGGCTGCGCTGGAGCAACGAGGTGCCGAGGCGACGATCTTGGCGGAATTGAACGGAACAGCGCTTAATGGCGCCGACCGACTTCATCTCTTCGTCTATGCCGGACCCGATGATGGGCAGCGCTGATCCGAGAGCGGCAGGCCCTAACCGCTGGCACCGGCCGGTCCATCGCGCTAAACGCGTTGCGTTCCAACCGCTGGCGGTTTTTCGAGGAAGACAACAATAGCGAGGATCGGTGTGTCCTGTGATTAGGCGCGTTTTGCCGGGTGCCGAGAAGGCTTTTAAGGTCACCCGAGAGGTCTGCGTCTCCCGGCCGAGGGTGGCGTCGGCTGTCGCCGTCGGCCTGGGCCTCTCGCTTATCGTGGCGATCATCGATCTGCCCTTGTACCACTGGCTAAACGCCCTCGATCAACAGGTGATACATGATCTGGGCGGACTTTCGGTGCTTGGCGATTCCAGTTGGTATCTGATCCCGACCGCCCTCGCCGCCATCGCTTTCGCCCGATTTGCCCGCCGCGAGACCGGATTTCGTGAACGTCAGGCTTTTGCCTGGATCAGTCGGTGTTCGACATTCGCCTTTGTCGCCATCGCGTCCTCCGGCTTGATCGCGGTCTTCCTGAAGTACGGCATCGGCCGGGCCCGGCCGAAGCTTCTGGAAGAGCAGGGGCTGCTAGGCTTCGCACCCTTCTCGATGGACGCCGACTTCGCCGGCTTTCCTTCAGGTCACGCTAACACGATCTTCACGCTCGCCCTGGTTTTGCTGTTCTTTTGGTCCCGCTACCGGGTGCTTTGGATGGCGATCGCCTGCTGGGTGGCGTTCAGCCGTGTGCTCATCGACGCCCATTTTCTGAGCGATGTGGTGGGCGGCGCCGGCCTGGCCGTGCTGACCACCTATTTTTGGCGCCATTGGTTCGCCGGGCGCCGGATCGTCTTCGACCGGCACGGGCCCGGCAGGATCCGGTTGCGCGGCGCGCGGCTGTCCGGCTGGATTGTCCAGCGTCTTACGACCTGGCCCCGCTGGCGCGGCTTCGCCGAGGATCTGGCCAGGACCGGACTGACCCTCCTGCCGCAGAGGATGCCGAGCCTCACCTGGGTTTCCGGTGCCAGCAACCGCCAACGCTAGCCATCAAGCCGTGCCATCCATCAGCGTCATCATCCCGACCTTCGCGCGGCCGGATCGGCTGGCGGATTGCCTGGACGCATTGAGCCGGACCGCGGCGACATCGTAAGAGGTGATCGTCGTCGATGACGGCTCGCCGGAGCCGGTCGAACCGGTGGTCGCGAAGGCCAACGGCCGGCTTCACGTCACTTGCCTTCGCCAGGAAAATGCCGGCCCGGCCAAGGCGCGAAACCGAGGTGCCGCCGCCGCTCAAGGCCAATATCTGGCCTTTACGGACGATGATTGCCGGCCTGAGCCGACTTGGCTCGAGCGCTTGATCGCGCCGTTGAAAGATCGGCCGGACGCGCTGGTGGGTGGTCAAACGGTCAACCTTCTGACCGACAATGTCTACGCCGAAGCGAGCCAGGATCTGGTCAGTTTTCTCTACGACTATGCGCTCCGTCACGGCCGCGGCCTCGATTTCTTCACATCAAACAACATGGCGTGCCGGAAGGACCGGTTCGCCGCGCTGGGTGGATTCGACGAGACCTTTCCCCTGGCAGCCGCCGAAGACCGGGACTTTGGTCTTCGCTGGAAGGAGCAGGGTTGGCCGCTTATCCATGCGCCGGGCGCGGTGGTCGGGCACCTTCACGCCTTGAGCCTGGCACGCTTCTGGCGCCAGCAGGCCAATTACGGACGGGGTGCCCGTCATCTGCGGGTGAGGATGGCCGACCGGGATGGGCGCAAGGTTCCTTTCGAGGGGCTGCGCTTTTACGCGCGCATGGCCCACTTCCCGTTTCGCGAGGGGCGGCCTAACGCCGCTTTGCGAACGTGCCTGCTCGGCCTGTCGCAGGTGGCCATGGTTGCCGGCTTCGCCGACGAGCGGTTCCGCCGGCGTCGCGGAAACCATGTTGCAACAAAACCATAAAGCGCGAACCATCGACTGAGACGTCCGATATTGTTTGTCCGCAGGCGCTTCCACCCTAGGTTTCTGTTCGGCAGTGCAAAAAGATGGTGCCCTCACGTATGATGGACCTGCAAAGCACGATGACAGAACGCAACTTATTTAAGATAAACCATGCACGTCGGGCAGCTGCGTTTGGTCCCGCAAAAACTAAGAATTTGTTTGTCGGTGCTATCGTAGGTTGAATAGTGGGAAGGGAATGCTTGAGCGACGCTACGTTCCCGCGTCGCAAAGCGCTCGGATGGTTTCCGCTCCTTTTCCGTCCCAAGCTTGGAACCTGCACACTCTTCCAACGTTTTCGTATCGGAGCGGCGTTCATGCGGCAGCTAAGCACTAGCGGGGTCGAAATCTCAAACACTGCCATCATCGGCGGCGGCCCTGCCGGGCTTACGGCTGCGCATATTCTCCTAGACGATGATCCGTCGCATCAATTGGTGGTGTTCGAGGCGTCGAATCTGGTCGGCGGCATCGCTCGAACCGAAAGCTACAAAGGCTTTCGGTTCGATATCGGTGGCCATCGCTTTTTCACTAAGGTCAAGGAAGTCGAGGCCCTCTGGCGCGAGATCTGCGGCGACGATTTCATTACAAGGCCGCGGATGAGCCGGATCTACTACCGGGGCCGTTACTACGCCTATCCCCTCAAGATCTTCAACGCGCTTGCCAATATGGGACCGGTCGAGGCCGGTCATATCATGCTTAGCTACATCAAGTGGCAGGTACGTCCCCACCGCGAGGAAGAGAACTTCCAGCAGTGGGTCACCAACCGCTTCGGCGGGCGGCTTTTTTACCATTTTTTCAAGACCTACACCGAGAAGGTCTGGGGCATTCCCTGCACCGAGATCCGGGCCGACTGGGCCGCGCAAAGGATTAAGAATCTGTCGTTGAGCAAGGCGGTTTGGAATGCTCTGACCGGCGCCAACGACACCGCCAGCCTGATCGAGCGGTTCGACTACCCGCGGCTCGGCCCCGGCATGATGTGGGAGAAGTTTCGGGACCGGATCACCCAGCGCGGCGGCGCTGTGCGGATGAACAGTCGCGTCACGAAGCTGTATCGCGACGGCGCTAGGTTCCACGCCATGGATGTCGTCGAGGAACGGGACGGCGTGTCGCACACCTACCAGGTCAAGGCCGACAACTTCCTGTCATCCATGCCGCTTCGCGAACTGTTGCAGGCGATCGATCCGCCGCCGCCCGTGCCGGTTCTCGCCGCCGCCGACAAGCTTCGCTACCGGGATTTTCTGATCGTCACGCTGATCCTCGATCACGCCGATCCATTTCCCGACAACTGGATTTACATCCACAGCCCCGATGTGATGGTCGGACGGATCCAGAATTTCCGGTCCTGGTCCGAGGAGATGGTGCCCGAGGCAAACCGTGCGAGCATCGGCATGGAGTATTTCTGCCACGAGGGCGACGGTCTGTGGGAGCGGGACGATCAGGATCTGATCCGTCTCGCCGCGAAGGAGCTTGACAGTCTGGGCCTCGCGGAGGAGGCCACCGTGATCGACGGCGCCGTGATCCGGCAACCCAAAGCCTATCCGGTATACGACAGCGACTACAAGCAGGCGGTCGACACCATCCGCGACTGGATCCTGACGCTCGACAACCTCCAGACCGTCGGCCGTAACGGCATGCATCGCTATAACAATCAAGACCATTCGATGCTGCCCGCGATGCTGGCTGCCTAGAATATTTTGGGGGAATGCCACGATATCTGGAACGTCAATGTCGAACGGTCCTACCACGAAGAATTTACCGTCAACGAACAACGAGCGAAAGCGGCCTGAGCGTGATCGATAGTTCATCGAGCCGTGCGGCGCACTCGTCGCTTGCCGTCATTGTTCCGGTGCACAATGGCGCCGCGACGCTCCGAGCGTGCCTCTCGGCCCTGATCCGCTCGACCCGCTTGCCCGACGAGATTATCGTCTATGACGATGCATCCACGGACGACAGCGCCGAAATCGCGGCCAGCTTCGGTGCCAAGGTGCTGACCAACGCGACCAGGCCCTGGGGGCCTGCGGTGGGCCGCAATATTTGCGCGAGCACCACAGACGCGGATGTGCTCGTCTTCGTCGACGCCGATGTCGAAGTGCAGCCCGATGCCATCGGCCTGCTGGAGCGAACCATCATCGCCGATCCGAAGGTCGCAGCCGCCTTCGGCTCCTATGATGACGATCCGGGCGCCGAGCGCCTTGCCGGGCTCTATGCCAATCTTCGCCATCATTGGTTCCACCAGAACGGCAACCGCGACGCATCCAGCTTCTGGTCCGGGCTCGGCGCCGTGCGCAGGGACGCGTTCCTGAACAATGGCGGTTTCGATCGGCGGTTCGAGCGACCCAGTATCGAAGACGTCGATCTGGGTTTGCGGCTCAAAAAAGCGGGGTGGCGCATCGTTTTGGAGCCAATGGCTCAGGCAACGCATCACAAAGACTGGACACTGACCAAATTGTGGCGGACCGATGTCGTCCACCGCGCGCTGCCCTGGTCGGTGATGATGGTTTCCGGCGAAGCTGCTGGCATTGATTTGAACGTATCCTGGAAAGAGAGGATCGTTTGCGGGCTGGCTCATCTGCTTTGGGCACTGGCCTTGCTGGCCGCTCTTGTTCCCGCTGCCGGTCCGGTTTGGACAGTCGTCCTGTTGGCCTACATGGCGCTCAACCTTCCATTCTACGCTTTGCTGGCACGCCGGGGCGGGGCGCCGTTGCTGATTGCCGGTGCCTGTCTGCACTGGCTCTATCATGTCTATGCGAGCTCGGTTTTCGCCTACGTCTTCGCCACCTGGCGGGGCCGCAAACCGGTCGATCAGGAAGCGCCGTCGAAGGCTGGCTGACGCTCTTCTCACACCATCCGCCGCAGGCGCTGGGGATTAAACGGACGTGAGGTCGGTCGAAGGCTATGACGCGCCGATGCCGAACGCGGCCGAAACGACTGACAGACCGGCGCTCGGCGGATGGCGTCTCTGGGTCCAGTTCGCCGTGTTCAGTCTCCTTCTTCTCTGGCCTATGTTCCTGAACGGCGCTCCGTTCTATTTTCGAGACAGCGTTTCCTACATGAAGGGCGGAGCGGTTGCTGTGAGCTTCGTCCAAGAGAAAGCCGGCGCCATGTGGCCCGAGCTCGGACCGTCGGACGAAAAAGCGGAGAGCGAGCAGAGGCGAACCGTCGTCTCGGGCATGCGCTCGGCGACCTACAGTTTGTTCGTCTATCTGGCGAGCTGGCCAAATTCAGCTTTAAACCTTGTCAGCGTCGCCCAGGCGTTGGCGATGGCCGGTCTCGTGCTCCTCCTGTTACGGCTTTCCACGGTGCCTGGCAGTTCCGCGATCACTTTCGGGGCGCCCTCACTGGTGGCGCTCGCCACTAGCGCGTCTTGGTACACGTCCTTCGTGATGCCCGACATTCTGGCGGGCCTTGCGATCCTATCGGTCGCGATCCTGACAGCCTACGGGAAAGCGCTTTCCATAACGGCGGCCTTCAGCCTTTTTGCGATCATCGCCTTTTCCGCGAGCGCTCACGCCAGCCATATCCCCCTAATCGCCGCCCTGCTGCTGGCCGCCACCGGTTGGTTGATCGTGGAACGGTGGCGCTCGGAGCGACGCGTTAGCGGGATGGTCGCAGCCGGTCTGATCGCCTCCTTTCTCGTCGGTATCGGTGTGACGAGCGCCGCCAACAAAATCGGCGTCGGCGAGGCCAATGTCATTGCCAAGCGCTATCCGATCACGCTCGGCCGCTTTATCGAGGACGGTCCGGCCCGATGGCATCTCGAGGCCCAGTGCGACGCGCATCGCTACGCGGTCTGTGAGGTCTTCGACGAGATCCCCAGAACCGCGAACGATTTTTTGTGGACCGAAGGCGGCCTGCGCAACCGGGCAACGCCTGAACAGATGGACCGCATTCGTGCCGAAGAAGCTCTCATCATCGAACGCGCCAGCGCCGACTATCCATGGACGACCGCCTGGGTGGTACTCGACAACAGTGTCACCCAGTTCCTGACCTTCGGCATCTCCGACCTCCACTTTGGCGGCGAGATCACCGGCGATCGGTTCGAGACCTTCGCCCTTCAGCCGAACTACGGTGAGGCCAAGACGTTCAAACGGACTGTCGAATGGGTCCACTATTCGGTGGTGGCCCTGTCCGTTCTCATTCTGGTCTGGTTGATTGGCCGCCGAGCCCTCGACCGGGGCGCTTGGATCATGGTGTCGGTGACGGTTACGGGTCTCGCGGCCAATGCCGTCATCTGTGGTGCGCTTTCTGCCGTCACCGATCGCTACCAGGGCCGTGTGGTCTGGGTGCTACCGACCGTGGTTCTAGCGCTGCTCCTGGCTCATCGAACCAAAACAATCCGGGCCCGCGCGGCCTGACAGCGACGCTTTTGGTGCGCACGGCAGGACTCGAACCTGCGACCACTTGCTCCGGAGGCAAGCGCTCTATCCAGCTGAGCTACGCGCGCGAAGGCTTGGCTATAGCGCAGGCCGTAGCGCCATCAAAGCCTTGATCTCCATTTACAAGTCGCGGGCGACCATCCCCTCAGCTGGGCGGCGACGAGGTCAGCCGGACGAATAGTTCTTCTAGATCGGCTTCCTCGGTGCGCACGTCGGCGATGGTGAAGCCCGACGCCCGGATGCGGTCCAAGAGATCGCCGATCTTGGAGCGGCTCGGCTGGTAGCGAAGAACGATCCGTTGGTCGTCATCAAGAATGGCGCCGGCAGAGACAAGCGGTTCGGGAAGCGTTTCGACCGGCTCGACCGTGGTGACGCTCAGGCATTTTTCATCCAACTGGCCGACAAGCGCTTGTTTCTCGCCGTGGGTCACGACTTCGCCATTGGCGATGATCGCGATCTGGTCGCAGAGTGCCTCCGCCTCTTCCAGATAGTGGGTTGTGAGCACGACGGTGACGCCAGCATCGTTGAGATCGCGCATATAGGCCCAGAGACTGCGCCGCAACTCGACATCGACGCCGGCGGTCGGTTCATCGAGAATGATGACGCTCGGGTGATGGACCAGGGCCTTGGCGACCAAGAGGCGACGGCGCATGCCACCGGAGAGGCTTCTCGAATAGGCATTGGCCTTATCGGCGAGCCCGACGGCTTCGAGGATGGCGTCGGTGGTCCGTTTCGAGCGGGGCACGCCATAGAGACCGGCCTGCAGCTCGAGGGTTTCCCGGGGCGTGAAAAACGCGTCGAGATTGAGCTCCTGAGGAACGACGCCGATCGCGCGGCGCGCTCTTCTCGGGTTCCTGTCGATATCGATGCCGCAGACCTCGGCGACGCCGTCGGTCTTCGTCACCAGACCGGCAAGGATGTTGATCATGGTCGATTTGCCGGCACCGTTCGGGCCCAGAAGCCCGAAGAACGAGCCCCTGGGCACCGTGAGATCGACGCCCTTCAACGCTTCCTTGGCCGGCTCATTGCCCGAGGGGGCGTAGGTTTTTCGCAAATCGCTTAAACGGCTCGCAGGCGCCAGGTTTGTCATTGTCTCGTTCCTTCAAGCACCTATCATTTCGACGTCTAAATGAGATGTAGGTTCATGGAAGCAAACAGATTTTACTTTCTTGACGACCGCGAGGTCGTCTTGACGTCGCAGATCCACGTCGCTTGCGACGGCGGTGGCGGTCCCCTCGGTCACCCGGTGGAGTATATGACGTTGGCGAAAGGTGGCGAGGCCATCTGTGCCTATTGTGGCCGACGCTATCTGCACATCAGCCATCCCAATGCGGCGCGGGTGGAAAAAGAGGGTACGCCGCAGGCAGCCTGAGCGGGAGTTCGCCCATGAAGATCGACGGGGTTCACCGGCGCACGATCTGGCGAGATGATGACGGCGGTGTCGTGATCATCGATCAAACCCGCCTTCCCCATGAGGTGACGTTCGAAAGGCTCGAGGATTTGGAGGCGGCCGCCCGGGCGATCGAGGTGATGAAGGTCCGGGGCGCTCCTTTGATCGGCGCGACCGCCGCTTACGGCATGGCCTTGGCCCTGGCTGAGGATCCGAACGACCAGGCGATGGCCAAGGCTTACGAACGCTTGATCCGAACCCGGCCCACGGCTGTCAACCTCCGCTGGGCGCTCGACGAGATGGTCGCGGCTCTGAAAACGGTCGATGGCCCTGACCGGGCGAAGGCGGCCTTCAGGAAAGCTGATGCGATCGTCGAGGCCGACGTCGGCATCTGCGAGGCGATCGGCAATCATGGTGTCGCCCTGATCCGACGGATTGCTGCCGACAAGCCGGCGGGCGAGCCGGTACGGATGCTGACCCATTGCAATGCCGGCTGGCTCGCGACCATCGATTGGGGGACGGCAACGGCGCCCGTTTACAGGGCGCAGACGCAAGGCATCGCCGTCGAGGTTTGGGTCGACGAAACCCGCCCCCGAAATCAGGGAGCAGCGTTGACGGCGTTTGAACTTGCTGAGCAGGGTATCGATCACACGCTGGTGGTCGACAATGTCGGTGGTCACCTGATGCAACAGGGGTTGGTCGATCTGTGTATCGTCGGGACGGACCGAACGGCTGCGAACGGCGAAGTGGCGAACTAGATCGGCAACTATCTGAAGGAGCTCGCCGCTTTCGACAATCAGGTCCCGTTCTACGTCGCCCTGCCGTCCACCACGATCGATTGGAGCCTGGCCTCGGGCCGCGATATTCCGATCGAGCAGCGTTCGGCCGATGAGGTCAGAAAATTGTGGGGCCGAACCGATGATGGCCGGTTGGAGACCATCGACATAGCGCCCAGCCGGACCCCTTGCGCGAATTACGCCTTCGATGTGACGCCGGCCCGGCTCGTTACCGGCCTGATCACGGAACGCGGTGTAGCGGAAGCATCGACGGACGGATTGCGCCGGCTGTTTCCGGACCAGTAATCTGGGATGAACTGTCGGCGGCTTGATTAGATTCGTCGATTTCCGGCGCCGCGATGAGTGAGATCCGCCGCACTGCCCCGTCCGCCTTCAAGCGCTCGGAGACCGAAAAGGAAGCTTGCCCGCCCCCGCCGGTGGCAACGTCGGTATCGGTGACGCGAACGACGAGACACGCTTCGCCCAATTGCTTCAATCGAAGACAGGCCCGCTCGGCCTGTCCGGCACTCAATCCCACACGCCGGGCTCGGTAGATCAACCCGCCTCGTCCCCTGATCGGCGCCAGCTCGACGCGGGTTCCGGCCAGGAGATCCGGCAAGCGGCTGCCCGCCAGCCGGGCCGCGGCCTCGGCCTGCCCTCGCCGGGAGAAGGCCCCAACTTGAACCGCGTAGGCGCCGGCGATGGCCGTGCCGCCGCGAGCAACTGGCTGCGGGCTCGCCGCCGGCGACGGTGCAACGTCGACCGGTCGAGGCGCCGGCAGCACGCCCTCCGCTAGGGCCGTCGTCAGCGCGTCTTCGCCGGGGTTCGCGGTCGATGGCCGCCGCTTCGGTACCGGCGGCAGCCAATTCCTCGAAGCCGAAACGCCACCACGGATCGCCCCGGAAGTAGCGCCCGCCGCATCGGCCACCTGCAGATCCCGCACCGGACGACGTGGCGACGGTCGGACGAAGTGAACCGCCGGCAGCGTCTTCGCTCGCTCGAACCCATGATCCAGAAGCTCGACCATGTGCCGGTCGCGGCTTTTGGACGTCCGGCCACCGATCACCACCGCGATGATGCGACGATTGTCGCGGACCGCCGACGCCACGAGGTTGTAACCGGCGGCGCTGATGTAGCCGGTCTTGATACCGTCGACGCCGGGATAGGATTTCAGGAGCTTGTTGTGATTGCCGTAGTTACGGCCGCGGTAGGAGAATTTCTTCCGGCTGAAATAGTGATAGAAGCCGGAATGATGGAGGACTAGCGCCCGGGCCAAGGCCGCCTGATCACGGGCGGTGGATCGCTGGTGACGGTTGGGAAGCCCGGACGCGTTGCGGAACGTGGTCCGCCGCATGCCAAGGCTTTTCGCTTTCTCGGTCATCATGCGAGCAAAATTTTGCTCGGTTCCGCCGATCGCCTCGGCCAGGACGACGGCCGCGTCATTAGCCGACTTTGTCGCGAGGGCGGCCAGGGCGTCGTCAACCGTGATCGTGTCGCCCACCCGCAACCAGAGCTTCGACGGTGTCATGCCCGCCGCCCGGCGCGATACGAGCAGCCGCTTTTTCAAGGTCAGCCGCCCGTCCGCCAGCGCGTCGAAGGTCATGTACATGGTCATCATCTTGGTCAGCGACGCCGGATAGACCCACCGGTCCGGATTGGCCTCATGCAGCGTACGCCCGGTGACGGCGTCGATAACGATCGAGGCGTAGCGACGGGCCTCCGCCGGCGACGCGCTCGCCAGCAGCAAACAAAGGACGACACCGCTCAAAGCCATAGGTAACTGGGTTAGCCGCGAACAAAACCACATCAGCGCAACCTCGATAATCCGACTGCCGCGCTCTTTGTCGCGGTGTTACAACATGTTGCGGTCGTGATCTCCCAGGATGTGTCAGCTAACACAGCCTCACCCTCTTGTACACTGGCGACATCGTCCGATAACGCGGTGATGATCCGTTTACCGTCCCGGCCAAATCATCTCCCGGGGTGCCGGCCGATAGCTCAAGTCGAGCCGGCGGGTGGTGAATGCCGGCTTCTCCATCTCGCCCGCCATCAGCGGCCACCCCTGGCTGGCCAGGACTTCGAACGGCACGGGTCCACAACCCGGTGCCGGCTCGTTCATAGTGTAGGAGCCGTCCAACAGCTGGATCACGGCCATCGCTTGGATCACCGGCTCCATTTTCCGGCGCACGGCGTCATTCGCCAGAACCTCGGCACAGACCCGGCGATTGTTATTCATCACCACCTGGTAGCTGCTGGAATAGCCGGCGATGGCGGGGCCGGGGCTCCATGCCTCCACCGTCAGGGAGCGATCCGTCGCGCCGGGGCTCTCCGCCGATGGCATTCGCGCCACCCGGCCGTCCGCCGACGCAACCAGGCCGCGAGCCAGATCAATCATTCGAACGCGATCGCCAAGCGTCACTTTCACCAGAGATTGGTCACTCTCAGCGACGATGCGGAGCGCCCGCCCCAGATAGGTGGCGTCGACGAGGACCGCGGCTGAGGCTGGAGCGGCGGCGAGAAGACCGGTCAACAAAGCGAGCATGGCGCAGAAACGCTGCATTCGAGCCTCCTTCGGTTGCCCGAGGAGCCTCGCAACACATCCCTAATTTTTCGTTATTGCGAGCTCCCCAGCGCCCGCTCCAAAAGCTCATCCACGTGACGGGTATGATAGCTCAGGTCGAATAGCGCTTTGAGTGCTTCAACCTCTAGCAACTTGGTCACGCGCTTGTCTGCCATCAACAAATCGAGAAACGGTACTCCCTTATGCCAAGCTTCCATGGCGTGCGCCTGAACGATGCCATAGGCCTCCTGGCGTGGGACACCGGCGCCGGTGATCGCCAGCAAAACCCGCTGAGAGAAGACCAGACCGTGGGTCTTCTCCACATTTTCCAGCATCTTGGTCGGGTAGACCGCGAGCCGGTCCATCATCTGGCTGAGGCGCGCCAGGGCGAAGTCGCTGAGAATGCACGCCTCAGGCAGGGCGATCCGCTCCACGGAACTATGGGAGATGTCGCGCTCGTGCCACAGGGCCATGTTCTCGAGACAGGGGTGAAGCTGGGCCCGGACCAGTCGGGCGAGACCGGTCAGGTTTTCGGACAGGACCGGATTTCGCTTGTGGGGCATGGCTGAGCTGCCCTTCTGGCCAGCGTGGAAACTCTCCTCCGCCTCACCGACCTCGGTCCTCTGCAGATGGCGGATCTCCACAGCCAACCTCTCGATCCCGCCGGCGATCAGAGCCAAGGCCGCGACGAAGGCGGCGTGGCGATCGCGGGGAATGATCTGGGTCGACACCGGTTCCGGCTCGAGATCGAATTGCTCTGAAACCATAGCCTCGATGCGCGGGTCGATATTGGCGAAGGTGCCGACGGCGCCTGAAATGGCACAGGTGGCGATCTCCCGCCGGGCGGTGAGCAGCCTACTCCGGTGGCGCTTGAACTCGGCGAAGTGGCCGGCGAGTTTGAGCCCGAAGGTCGTCGGTTCCGCGTGAATGCCATGGCTGCGACCGATGCAGACATCGTCTTTGTGCTGTCTGGCGCGACGCTCCAGCACGCGCAACAGATGGTCGAGCTCGGCGATCAGAAGATCGGCCGCCTGTTTCAACTGGATCGCCAGCGCCGTATCCAGGAGATCCGACGACGTCATGCCCAGGTGCAGAAAGCGCGCTTCCTCACCGGCCACTGCCTCGACGTGGGTGAGAAAGGCGATGACGTCGTGGCGGGTGACCGCTTCGATCGCGTCGATCGCGGCTGGATCGATGATCGCGTCGCGCCGCTCTTTGACCTTGCGCTCCAAGGCTTCGATCGGCTGGCGTGGCAACAGGTCGAGCGACGCCATGGCCTTGGCGACGGCGAGCTCGACGTCAAGCCATATTTCGAGCTTGTGCTCGACTTCGAAAATCCCCGCCATCGCGGGCCGCGTGTAACGGGGAATCATGGTTCCTCATACAACCGAACGGCAATGGCTCGATCTTTAACAGAGCTTTCGAGCGTCGGGGAGATCAGACCTTTCGCCAAGCGCTCGTCAGCCGGATCATCCGCTGGACCAATTGATCCTCGAGCCTTAGCTTCCTGGCCCATGGCGTCACTTGACAGGACCGGTCGCCGGCGCTGGCCGATCTCACTCTATCTCGCCGTCACGCTCGGCACGCTGGTGCTCGTTGCCATGGCCGTCGTTTTCGTCATCACCATGGTGACGGCCGCCCGCAACACGCTGGGTTTGTTGGCCGAGAACGGCGAAATGCTCACCGATACATTGGCTCAGCAAACGCGACGCCATCTCGAGACCGCTAGTGATGATGTGCGCTATCTGCACCACCTGATCACCACAGGTGTCCTCGATCTCACCGAAGCGGGGCCGTTTCTCGAGGTCGCGACCCACCTGGTCACGACCAAACCGCAACTGAGTGGCATCGTCTTCCTTCGACCGAACAAGAGAGCCTACATCGTCACCCGCAGCGCTACCGGCGAGGTTGGCTCGACCGTTCAAACGCTCGCGGACGATCCTGATGTGGACCGGGCAATCGCCAACGCCGCGAAATCCGGGGATGAGCCGTTCTGGGGTGAACCGGTGTTCGCCGGTCCGGAAGCAGGCTCTTCCCTCACCCTGCGCCGACCCATCCACCAAGGTGATGAGCTGACGGGCCTGATCGTGGCCGTCGTCAGCGTCCGCTATCTGTCAGCCTTCGTCAGTTCGCTCGAAGTGCGCGACGGCCAACAGGCCTTTATTCTCTACGGTCGTGATCAGGTTCTGGCCCACCCCTTGCTCCAGACCTGGCGTGACGATGTCGACAACGAAAATCCTCTGATCGATGTCGCCAGCTTCGGCGATCCCGTGATCCAAGGCATGTGGGACGGAGATTGGCGATCTCGCCTCTTGGACGTGACGGCCATTGGCCATTACGGCTGGGTCGACGACGTCCAGTACATCTACCTCTATCGCCAGCTCGACGGGCTTGCCGATCGTCCCCTGATCGTCGGCAGCTACTTTCCAGAAGACAGCGTCAATCAGGAGCTCGAACGGCTGGAACTCGTCACCCTCGTTAGTCTGATCGCCATCGCTCTCGCCCTCATCATGTCTTTTGTCATCGGCCGACGTATGGCGAAGCCGATCCAGGCTCTGGCCGACGCCGCGGGCAGGTTGAGCCATCTCGAGTTCGATCACGCCCGAATAGGCGCCAGTAGTCGGGTCGACGAAATCGATCGTGCGATCTCGGCTTTCGATCAGATGTCCGCGGCGCTCGCGCGTTTCGCCCGGTACGTGCCGAGCCGTCTGGTGAGACGGCTTCTGGACGTGAGCGGAGCGGAGGCGGTGCCCACGGAAACCCGCGAGCTTACCGTGATGTTCACCGATATCGCCGGCTTCACGACACGGGCCCAATCCATGACCGCGGAGGAAACCGCCGCATTTCTCAACGACCATTTTCATGTCCTGGAGGCGTGCGTGGAGGATGCCCGGGGCACGCTCGACAAGTTTCTTGGTGATGGCGTCCTGGCGTTTTGGGGAGCTCCGGAGCCCATGGCGGATCACGCCCGCCGCGCTTTGGCCGCCGCCGACGCCATTGCCCGAGCGTTGCAACAAGAGAACGCGGGCGATCAGTTGCCGCTTCGCCTTCGCATCGGCGTTCACACCGGGCCTGTCGTGGTCGGCGATATCGGCGGCAGGTCCCGAGTCGACTACACCATCGTCGGCGATGCGGTGAATACGGCCCAGCGTCTTCAGGTTCTGGCCCGCGACCTCGGCCGATCCGAGCAGGTCGCGGTGATGGTCAGCGCGGAGACCGCCAACGCAGCGGGTGTCACCAGCTCGCTCGTACCGATCGGTGAGCACCTCTTGAAAGGACGCGACGAGCCGATCCAGGTCTACCTCCTGCCCCCTCCTTCGTGAGCTCGCTTGTCGAGGTCGGTCTAGGTTTCCTGGTGGCCCTGGCCCGTCGGAGCCGGCTGGTTCTGCCGATCGGCATTTTTCTGGGAGTGCTCTTTCCGGGTCTGGCTTCGAGCTTTCGACCGTTTTTACCCCTGTCGGTGATCTGCCTTTACACCTTCACACTCATTCTAATCGAGCCGGCGGCCTTGGCTAAAACGGTTCGCTCCCGCCCATTACTGGTGCTGGCGATGGTCGTTTGGGTGCTGATCGGTGCGCCGGCGGGGCTCTTCGTCCTCGGCCGTCCGGACGTCATCGATCCATGGCTACACGAACAGCTGATCCTGACGGCGGCCTCGCCGCCGATTTTCAGCGCGGCCGCCTTCGCTCTGATGCTGGGTCTCGACGCGGCGTTGGCCCTGGCGGTCACATTGGCGGCAACAGCCCTACTTCCACTGACCATGCCGCCCTTGGTCCTGACCACGCTTGGCCTCGATCTCGGTCTCTCCAGCGCTGCCTTCTTCTCGCGCCTGGCCCTCTTCATCGGTGCTGGTTTCCTGATCAGCTGGCTTGTTCGACGGCGGGTCAGCGCGGTTCGTCTGCGCGCCTGGTCCGAACCGATCAGGGGCCTCATCGTTCTTTCTATGCTGGCCTTCGGGGTCGCCGTGATGGACGGCGTCACGGCCCAGCTCGCCAAGGATCCTCTGATCCTGATGACAACGGTAGCGGCTCTTTTTCTGGTCTGCCTTGCGCTTCAGCTGTTCGGCACGCTGGTGTTTTCCTGGACGGGGCCACAGGTGGCGCTAACCGCCGGCCTGGTCACCGGCTACAACAATCTGGGTGTCGTCGTTGCCGCCATGAGCGGCGTCGCCAGCGACCGGCTCATCATCTTTCTGGGGTTGGCGCAATTTCCCATTTACATCCTGCCGATGGTGATGGCGCCCGTGCTCCGGCGCTGGATAAGGTTCGATGTCGGAAAGGTGGAAGGATGAGCGAGGACGCGATCGCGCTGCATCGATTTTGGTTCAGGGAAATCGGTCCCGATGCTTGGTTCAAGTCGACGGACGAGGTCGATCTGACGCTGGCAACGCGCTTTGGGCATCTGCCGGATGCCGCGGCGGAGGGCTCGCTCGACACCTGGCTCGACGATCCTAAAACCTGCCTCGCCTATATCATCGCAACCGACCAGATCCCGCGTAACATCCACCGCGGGACGGCGAAAGCGTTCGCCTACGACCCCCTGGCGCGGGCCGCTGCCGGCCGGGCGATCGCCCGGGGCTATGACAATAGTTTCAGCACCGACGAAAAGCTGTTCTGCTACCTCCCCTTCGAGCACAGCGAGGATGTTGGGGATCAGCTGCTCTCGATCACCTTGACCGCTACGCTGGGCAACGAGACCTATCTCGAGCACGCGATCAAACACAAGGACATCATCGAGCGCTTCGGGCGGTTTCCCCATCGAAACGAGGTGCTGGGCCGCGAAAGCACCAGCGAAGAGACAGCGATGCTGGAGGACCCGGCGAACAGCTTCGGTCAGTGATCCTCTGGCACCATCGCGGCGCCCGCCGTCTGCAGCCCTTCAGCCAGGCGCTGGCGGACCGCTGCACGATACTCGGACGAGCCCACGACGCGGCCGAGAAAGGCGGGATAAGTGAGCTCCGGCTCCAGATGCTTTTGGATAAGGCGTAACATGGTCCTTTGATAGAGCGCTGGTAGACCGGATCCAAGCGTCGCGACCTCGGCGAGGCGGACACAATTTCCATCGATCCGCAAGGGCCCGCTAACGCTTTCATAGACATAAACCTTCTCCGGCACGACGCCGACATCCAGATCGACCAGCGCCGGATCGATCGTCTCGAAGGTGTAGGAATGGCCGAGGCTCTCCGACAAGTGCATGCGTTCCAACTGACGGGGCGTCAAAAATGTCATCGCGACGGCAGCTTGGGCGCCGGCGCGCTCGACCAGCGTCGCCGGCATCGAGGCATAGCCCGTCAGATGGGCGGAAAAGACAACGGCTCGGTCCCGCAGCCGTGCAGGGACAACGAACAGCGGCTGGTCATCGCTGCCGAACTTCTCGATCAGGCGGGAGGGCGACGCGTTGGAGCCGATGGCCATCACCGCCACCCGATCACCGTCGATCGCTTGGAGAACCCGGTCAACCTGACCGGCCGTCAGCGCGAATGGCTCATCCAATAGATCAAACGGATAATTCTCGGCTCGAGCGATCAACGCTTGCTCTGGCTTGCCGATATTTTTCACCGCACTCATGGTCCCAGCCGTCTTGATCTCGGATCCTTGAATCGAGATTGATGACAAGACGGCGACAAAGCGGTGCTATTCCGGTGGCAAGCCGCTCACCTCCCCCAACAAGCCCGCGAGCGTCTTGGTCCCGGCGACGATCCCGCCTGGCTGGATCAAGCCATAGCGATGCACGAAGTCGGTCGCAACGCCGCCCGCCTCGCGGACCGTCAACAGGCCGGCGATACAATCCCAACTATTGCATTTGACCGCATACATCCCATGGAGGCGGCCATCAGCGACGTGAGCCAGCTTGAGCGCGGTCGAGCCGAGCCGCCTGATCCCGATCCCCTCGTCGGCCAGACGGCGCATGGCGGCGAAAAACGGTTCGATCTCGTGCTTGAAGCTGAAACTGAGCGCAACGACGGACTCCTCGGCTGTGGCCGCATCATCGCAACGCATCAGCACGCCGTTACGCCAAGCGCCTCCACCGCGGCTGGCAACGTAGGTCTCGTCATGGAGCGGATCGACCGTAACGCCAATCACCGTCTCCCGATCCCGCACATAGGCGATCACGCAAGTCCAATAAGGAAGGCCGAGAAGAAAATTCTGGGTGCCGTCGATGGGGTCAATAACCCAGGCCGATTGCTGCTCTTCTCCACCCTCCTCCTCACCGATGATCGCATCGTCCGGAAAGGCCCGAACCAACCGCTCGCGGATCAGCCGCTCGACATCCTTATCGGCGATCGAGACCAGGTCCTGGTGGCCTTTTTGCTCGATCTTGAGCTCATCGCGCCGGCGAAAATAATCGAGGGCCAGCGCGCCGGCGTCGGCCATGATGGTACTGGCGGCTTCGAGCCGCTCGTCGATGTCAGCGCTCACGCGTGGGCTACCTTTCGTTTGATGCCGTCCGGCTTAAGAGACCGGCGAGACGGGTCACGCGCGGTCTTTCGGTCCGGGCAATGGCCTGGTCCAGCACATCGCCCTCCACCAGGAGAACCAGGAGTTGCCGAGCGCGGGTCATCGCCGTGTAGACCAGGTTACGCCGAAGCATGCGACGATGTTGTTGCATCAACAGCAAAATGACGGCGGGATACTCGGAGCCTTGGGCTTTGTGGACCGTCGTGGCGTAGGCCGGCGCCAGCGCATCGAGCTTGTCGAACGGATAGGTCAGTGAGCGTCCGTCGATCTCGATGGTGACCTCCTTCTTGTCCCGGTCGATCCTCTCAATCCGCCCGAGATCACCATTGTAAACGTCGCGGTCGTAGTCGTTCTCGATCTGCATGATCTTGTCGCCCGCTGCGAAAAGCGCGCCATACCTTTCAAGCGTGTCGACAGGGTTGGGATTGAGGGTTTGGCGTAACACCTCGTTCAGCGCTTTGGTACCGGCCCGGCCACGGTGGCTCGGGCAAAGGACCTGGACCTGCTCGAACGGCTCCAGACCAAAACGCCCGGGTATCCGTTCCCGGACCAGTTCCAGGAGTTTGGTTTCCGCGTCCTCGGCATTGCGCACCCGGATCGCAAAAAGATCCCGCGCCGCACCTGCCTGGCCGAGGTCGGGCAGGATGCCGCCGTTCACGGCATGCGCGCCGGCGACGATCATGCTCTCTCTCGCCTGACGAAAAATCTCGGTCAGGTGGACCGTGGCGAACCGGTCGCTCGCGATGATGTCACCCAAAACGTGACCCGGTCCGATGGAAGGAAGCTGGTCGACATCGCCCACCAGGACCAGGGCGGCATGGTCGGGCAGGGCCAAAAGCAGCGCGTCCATCAGCGACACGTCGATCATCGAGCTCTCGTCGACGATCACCATCTTCGCTTCCAAAGGCTTGACGGCGTCGCGGCGAAACCCCCGACCCGGTTCCGCCTCGAGCAGACGGTGAAGCGTCTTCGCCGGCCGGCCCGAGCTGTCGGCCAACCGTCTGGCCGCCCGGCCGGTCGGTGCCGCCAGCAAAACGTCGTCCGTGGCGAGTGGCAACGCGGCCAGGAGCGCCTTCACCAGGGTCGTCTTGCCGGTGCCGGGACCGCCGGTGATGACGGTAACCTTGCTGGCGAGCGCTTGGTTCAGCGCCTCGGTCTGGCTGACAGACAGGGGCGTTTCGAGGGTTTCGCCGGCTTTCTGGATCTTGGCCGGCAGATCGTCTTGAGCCCAGGGAACCGGTGCCGCGGCGAGCGCGATCAACCGGTCGGCGATCCGTTTCTCGATCTCGTACCAGGGACCAGCGAAAACATGAGGCTCGCCTCCGATCGGCTCGGCTTTGAGGGATCCGCCGGGGATCGCCTGATCCAGCGCCTCGTCGAGAGGCGTACGCTCGACGCCCAGGATGTCCGCCGCCCGGTCGATCAATCGCTCTTTCGGCAGGCCCAGATCGCCGTTTTCCAATGCCTGGAGGAGTGCGTGATCCAAGCCAGCCCGCAGGCGGGGCGGCGCCACCTCCGGCTGACCGAGCTTGGCCGCGAGCTGATCGGCGAGCGTGAAACCGATCCCCCGAATGTCCCGGGCCAGGCGGTAGGGATCTTCGCGAATCCGTTCGATCGCCCCGTTGCCATAGGCGTCGTAGACCGCTTTCGCCCGGCCGGCACCGAGGCCATGGGCGTGGAGAAACATCATGATGCCTCGAACCGCCCGTTGCTCGGCCCAAGCCTGGCGAATGCGCTCGATCAGCTTCGGACCAACCCCCGAAACCTCCTTCAATCGTGCGGGATCTTGGTCGAGCACGTCCAGAAGCGAGGCGCCGAACCGGGCGATCAATCGTTTCGCCAGGTTTTTGCCGATACCCTTGACCACACCGGAGGCGAGATAGGCCTCGATCCCCTCCTCGGTGGTCGGCGGCTGGGTGGTCAGCGAGGCGACGCGAAACTGCCGCCCCCAACTGGCATCTTCCTCCCAGCGCCCCTCGGCCCGGACGAACTCGCCGACATCGAGCGGCGGTACGCTGCCGACCATGGTTACCGGCTCGCCCCGTTTCGAGACCTTGACCCGAAGCACGGCGTAGCCCGTATCGTCATTGCGGAAGGCGATCCTCTCGACCGTCCCGGTCACCACCGGCGGCGGTGCGATCAATGGTTCTGCCTGCTCCACGGCCATGGGCGCCTCAGCCCCGCGGCTCGTCGGTCGGGTCCTTCGCTTCGCTTTCGTTGAGCTTGCGCGTGATCCAGGCGTCGACCGCCTCGCCATAGAGCCGAAGCTCGCTTTCGACTGTCTCGATCGTGCCGATATGGGCCCACCAATCGGCGAGACGCCGTGGCAGCGGCGCATTGACCCTCAAAGCCGCGAACATCCGCTCCGCCAGAAGCAGTGTCGCCGGATAGGCGCAATCGGCGAGGCTGAGGCTGGTGCCGGCAATGAACGGTTTCGGTTCGACGATCCGCTCCAAATCCTCGAGCCTCGATTGCCACAGCGCCGCCCCGCCTTCGACCTGGGCCTGGATCCGCTTTGCCGGGTCGATCTGGCCGAACAGACCACGAATGACCGGTTCGAGACGGCTGTCGTGAAAGCTGTTCACCAGGCGGACATGGGCCCTGTCCTTGACGTCGGCCGGCATCAAAGGCGGGATACGGTAGGCTTCCTCGAGATACTCGGCGATGACCGTGCTTTCGCTCAAGACCACGTCACCATCGATCAGACCGGGGATGGTGCCCGACGGGATGACCGCCTTGTAAGCCTCGGATCCGTAACCGTCCGGGGGCATCAACTCGTCAAAGGAAAGGGATTTGGCCGCCATGATCAGGCGGATCTTGGAGCAATAATTGCTTACCGGGACGCTGTAGAGCCTCAACGCGCCCCCTTCCCTCGGCCATCAAGACACTGAACCGACGCTCGCCGACGGCCGAGGTTCAGCGGCAATGCTATCTGGCGATGTTCCACTTGGCCTGAAGCTCTTCGAAAAAGCCGTTGGTGTGATTCAAACGCACCCAGTGATTGACGTAATTGAGCCACACCTGATCATCCTGGGCGAGCAAAAACGCACCGGGCCGGCGACTGCGCGGCTTATCGACCTCGACGATGGCGAGCTCCGGATAGTTGCTGGTGAGCTGTGCGGCGTCGACATTGCTGGTGATGGTCGCCGTCGCACGGCCGGCCAGAACCTCCTGATAGCCCCGGGCCGGCGCCTCGACCGTGATGATTTCGGCAGTGTCGAAGTAGGCCCGGGCCTGTTCCTCGAACACCGTGCCGAGAGTAACCGCGACCTTGACGTCGGCGACATTCATAGCATCCCAGCCATCATAGTTTTCGGCATTGCTGGCGAGCATGACCGGCACGGTGGAAAACTCGACATAAGGCTCGCTGAAGCCCGCGACCTTGGCCCGCGCCATGCTCATCGATGCGCTGGTGGTAAGATCGTATTTGTCGGCGACGACGCCGTTGACCAGCGTTTTCCAATCGGTCGGGACGAACTCGATGTCGACCTCCATGTCCGCGGCGAGCTTTTTGACCGCATCAATGTCGTAGCCGACATAGTCGCCGCTCGCCGGATCCTTGTAGCTCATGGGATTGAAATCGCCGGTCGTCCCGACCCTAAGCGTGCCACTTTCCAGGATGTCCTGCAGACGTGACTGCGCGGCGCTCTCGCCCCCGGCCAGTCCGACCATCACCGCCGCGAAAGCCATCGCCTTCAACTTGTTCATTCGTCTTTTCCTTCAGATTTCCATCCAATTGCCGGCGCTTGCCGGCCGCAGTGCAGAGGGTAAGTTTAGTGCTACATAAGTTAACGGCGACCGTGGCGACCAGGTAAGCTCGCATGTCGTAGGCTCGTGACCGGGATCGACCCTTTGCCTCAGCCCATCATTCAGATCGAAAAGATCACCAAACGTTTTGGCGATTTCAAAGCGCTCGACCAGGTGTCGCTGGAGGTCGCCAACGGTGAACGGGTGGTGGTCTGCGGACCCTCGGGCTCGGGCAAATCCACCCTCATTCGCTGCCTCAACCGCCTTGAAGAGCATGACGAAGGCCGGATCACGATCGACGGCATCGAGCTCAATGAAGACACCCGCAATATCCGCGAGGTTCGCCGGGAAATCGGCATGGTTTTCCAGCAGTTCAATTTGTTTCCCCACCTGACCGTGATCGACAATCTGGCCTTGGCGCCGATGCGCGTTCGCAAGATGAGCAGACGGGATGCCGAGGCCCTAGCCATGGAGCTTTTGGAGCGCGTGCGCATCCCCGAACAGGCGCAAAAATATCCGAGCCAACTGTCCGGCGGTCAGCAGCAGCGCGTGGCGATCGCCCGCTCCTTGTGCATGAGCCCGAAGATCATGCTGTTCGACGAACCCACTTCCGCCCTCGATCCGGAGATGATCAAGGAGGTGCTGGACGTGATGATCGCGCTGGCGGAGGACGGCATGACCATGATCTGCGTGACCCACGAGATGGGTTTTGCCCGCAAGGTTGCGGACAAGATGGTGTTCATGGACCAGGGGCGGATCGTCGAGGCCGCACCGCCAGAGCCGTTCTTCGCGTCACCGGATAGCGAGCGCACGCGCCTGTTTCTGAGCCGCATTCTCTCTCACTAGGCTTAAGCTCCACACCCATGCTGCAAACCCGGTCGTACGCCACCCTGGCCCTTTTGGTCGGCGCGTTCGCGCTGCTCGTCTGGTGGATCCGCATTCAAGAAAGCTCCTACAACTGGGGCTGGTACGTCATCCTGCCGACCACCGACACTGGCATGACCAATATCCAGTTTCTGCTGGCGGGGCTCGGCGCCACCATCACCCTGTCGGTTCTGGCGATCCTGATCGCCATGGTGATGGGCCTAATCATCGCGCTGTTCGGCCTGTCCAGCGATCCCGTGGCCCGCGGCTTCAACCGGACTTACGTGGAGATCGTTCGATCGGTGCCCGTTCTGGTCATGCTGCTCTGGGTGCATTACGGCTTGCCGGTCATTTTGGGCCTCAATTTCGATGTCTTCGCATCCGGTGTTGTGGCGCTGGCGATCTGCGAAAGCGCCTTTCTCGCCGAGATCTTTCGCGGCGGGGTTCAGTCGATCGCCCGGGGACAATTCGAGGCCGCCGACTCGCTGGGCCTCGGTTACGGTGACAAGATGCGCGACGTCATCCTTCCCCAAGCGGTGCGTCGGATCCTCCCGCCCTTGGGCAACCAGTTCGTCTACATGCTGAAGATGAGCTCGCTGGTCTCGGTGATCGGACTCGGCGAACTCACCCGGCAGGCCAACGAGTTGGTGACCAATCAATATCGTCCCCTGGAGATCTATACCTTCCTGGTTCTCGAGTACCTCGTTTTGATCTTGCTCGTGTCGTGGGGCGTGCGCTGGCTGGAGCGTCGTCTGGGCGCCGACGAAAGTCGACAGCGCTAATGCAGCTAAGAATTGCCAAGCGAATGATCCGTTGATATCCTTACAGTTGAGTTCAAAGACAATCGCAAACTTTTTCGGTTTATTCCGTGTCATCCGCCAGCTTGTCTCCCGCCGAAACGTCCGGATCGACTGATCTCGTTCAGACTGTTCACGAGTTGGCACAGCCGCTCAGCACAGTTCGCAACTACGCCGCTGTTGCTGAGCGTTTGCTCAAAAAACGTGATCCACAGCCCGATCAGCGTCTGATCGCGGCGATCGAGCGGATCATCGAGCAAACCGATCGAGCCGGGCAGATGCTCGATAAACTGAGGCGCAAGATCTCGCGTTCTCAGGTCATCGCCCTGGATCCGCCACCTGACGATGACGGTGGTGACGGTCTTTGTCAGCACCTCGACTAGCTCGTGAGCGCCGCGGATGGATTCTGAAATCAAGGGGAAGGTCTCGATCGTCGATGACGACATCGGCGTCCGGGATGCGCTGAAGATCCTTTTGGAGCTGGAAGGTTACGAAGCGCAGGCTTTTGGCTCTGCCGCAGAGTTTCTATCTTCGAACCATGGCGCAACCTCGGGTTGTGCGCTCATCGATGTGCGCATGCCGGAGATCGATGGTCTGCGCTTGCTGGAACATCTGAGCCGGCGCGCCGAAGCGCCGGCGGTCGTGATGCTGACGGGCTTTGCGGATGTGAGCACGGCGGTTCGGGCGATGCGCGAGGGAGCCGTCGATTTCGTCGAGAAGCCGTTCAACGATGACAGGCTCTTGCAGGCGATCGACCACGCGTTGGACACCCATCAGCGCACCCGTGATCAGCGCGCCCTCGCCGAAGAAAGCCGCGCCCGGGTCGCCGAACTGAGCGCACGCGAATTGGAGGTGATGACCTCTCTCGTCAGTGGCGCGTCCAACAAGGAAGCGGCACGAGACCTGGGCATCAGTCCGCGCACGGTCGAAATTCACCGCTCCCGGATCATGGAGAAGACGCGTTCAACCAGCTTTGCCGAATTGGTGAGGATCGGCCTTGCTGTCGGCATCTCCGGCACCGAACATGCTCGATGACGGGGCGCGTTGCGATCATCGATGACGATCCGGATTACCGCTCGTCCCTCGCCTTTCTTCTCGAAGACTATGGCTTCGAGGTCGAACAGTTCGCGACCAGCACATCTTTTTTACGCGCGCTCGAGACCGCTTCGTTCGGCGCCGCGATCACCGATCTCATGCTGCCCGGAGTGGATGGCTTCGAACTGTGCAGTCGGCTGGCGCAAAGCGGCGATCCACCGATCATCGCGGTTGCCAGCGGTGCGATCGATCCCCTGAGCGACCATGTCCTCAAGACCCTCGGCGCGACGGAAACCTTCGCCAAGCCCTTTGACCCGGCGGATCTGGCGATTTGGTTGATCGCGCAGTTTGAGCAGACCAGCGGCGACGCCGATGAGGCGTCAGCGGGATAGGATTTGAGGCCCATGAGCACTCCGGACGGTCCATTCGTTCCGTTCCCGAGCGGTCCGTTGCCGAACCATCACCGCAACCGTCCCCGACGGCCTAGCAATCACCTCAACCGCTGACCGGGCAATCCAGCCGTCCCGCATAGACTCGGAGTGCTTCGATGCGGGCCTGCGGGTCAGGGTGTGTGCTCAAGAGAGCCGGCACGAAGGTTTCGCCATGGGCCTCGCTCAGCGCCTGAAAGGCGCCGGTGAAACCCCGTCCATCGCCATAGAGCCGGCAAAGCGCCTCGAGCGCTGCCCGGTCGGCCGCGGCTTCGCGTGAACGCCCATAGGAAAGAGCGCCCAACTCGCTCGCGCCGCCGACCAGTGAACCGACGAGACCGGTATCACCGAACAATAGCGAAAGCGCGATACCGAGAAGTGCGCGTCCACCGATCGCCCGCATGACATCGCGGTGGCGAACGTGGGCGATCTCGTGAGCCAGCACGAAATCCAGAGCCCGATCATCGGGCATGGCATCGATCAGCCCACGAAAGACGACGATGTTGCCGCCAAAGGTGGCGAACGCGTTGACCGTCCGTCCCCGGTCATAGTGAACGGTGACACTGACCGGCTCCGGCAAATCCATCACGCGGACAAGGGTCGCGGCTCGCTGCTCCAGTTCGGTGCGGATTTGCCCCGAGCCTTCCGTGCCCAATTCCGCCGAAACCGCACCACCCAGGCGCTTTTCCCAGGCGAAGGGAACCATCGGGCCCAGCCACTGACCGACCAAGAAAACGGCGGCCAGGAGCAGCCCGAAGCCACCGGCCAAGGCGACGAGCAGGAGCAGGAACTCTTTGAAGTGACCGGTTCGTCTGGCGTTGACGCTGTTGGGCGGCGGTGGCGGCACTCGGTAGTTGGGACCGTCATTTTTCGTCTTGGAAGCTCGGGGCGGCGGGGGTGGTTTAGCCGGTTCGGTCGACGCGTCTGGCGGTCGTTCCGGTGGCGCCGGCGGGCGGCCGGACGGCGGCACCGAAGCGGGAGGCCGCCTGGTCAATCTGGCCTGACCCCGCGTTTGAGCGCGGTCCCATAGGCCAGCACCTCGACCGAGATCGTGCCGCCGCTGCCACCGAAGACCCGGGACGTTTCGAACTTGAGATTGCAGATGACATCGGCGCCTTGGGCGAGCGCCGCCCGTTTAAGCCTCAGCACGGCCTCCCGTCGGGCCCGGTCGACCAGCGTTTCGTAAGCGTTGATCCGCCCACCGAAAATCATCCGAAGGCTCGCCAGAAACCGTTTGAAATAGTCGACCGAAATCACGGCGCTGCCGGTGACCAGCGGGTCGCTCGTGCTGGTCCAGTCTTCAGGTGGATCCCGAACAACGTAGATCGGAATGCCGGCAAGCTCGGCCTCGCCTTTCCGCAGCCGGCGGTAGTGAGCGGCTTCGACCGCCCGGCCGATGGCGAAAAACAAAAGGATCGCAATGATCGGGCCCAAAACCTGCTCGGACAGGAGAATGGCGCTGATCACATGTCCTCCAGCCGGACGGCAGTGCCATAGGCCAGCATCTCGGCGGCGCCGGTGGTCACGGTCGAGGTCGAGAAGCGGACATTGACAACCGCGTTCGCGCCCAACGCCTCGGCCTGTTGCACCATTCGGTTCAGCGCCTGGTCACGGGCTTGGATCAAAAGCTCCGTGTAGCCCCGCAGCTCGCCGCCCACCAGGTTCTTAAGCCCGGCCATGAAGTCCCGGCCGACATGCTTGGTTTGCACGGTGCTGCCCTGAACCAGGCCAAGATGATCCGTGATGCGTTTGCCCGGCACCACCTCGAGATTGGACAAAAGCATCGCTCTCCACGTCTCCGAACGGTTTTGGTCCGATCAAGCGATAACGCCGACAGATTAAGGATAGTTTGATCGCCAGGCTAGCCGACTGCTGAGGGACCATCCGATGGAGCAGGTCCCTCCAGAAACGAAAAAGATGCTCAACTCCGGTGGCTTCGCGTTGCCGGTCTGGGACCGCACGAACGCCTCCATCACCGCTCCGTGCTGGTGATCAGCCGGGTCGAGCGTCTGAAGGTGAGATAGGCCCAGAACCACTCCATCATGACCTGAGCGCGGTTGCGCATCCCGGCGAGGAAAAATACGTGCACGGCGCCCCAGAACCACCAGGCGGGCGAGCCGCTGAGCTTGAGCCAGCCGAGATCAGCCACCGCCGCCTTGCGGCCGATAGTCGCCAGATTGCCGGCGTGGTTGTAGCGGAAAGGCTTGGGCGGTTTGGCGCCCCTGATCTTCGCGGAGATGACCTTGGCGACATAGGTGCCGCATTGCTTGGCCGCAGGCGCGACACCGGGCATCGGATTGCCGTTCCAGCTGAGCGAGTGGCAGGTGTCGCCGATCACGAACACGTTGCCATGGTCCGGCACCGAGAGATCGTCGCCGACCATTACCCGGCCGGCGCGATCGGCCTCGGCGCCCAGCCATTTGGCCGCCGGTGAGGCGATCACGCCCGCCGCCCAGATCACGGTCTTCGCCGGGATCCGCTCGTCACCGATGGTGATGCCGTCACCGTCGATATCGTCCGCCCGGGCATTGAGCATGACCTCGACCCCCAGATCTTCTAGCTGCTCTTTGGTTTTCTCGGACAGAGATGGCGGAAACGGCGGCAGCAGCCGGTCGCCGGCCTGGACCAGGATAATGCGGGCCGTGGTCGGATTGATGTTGCGAAAGTCCCGCTGCATGCCGTGGCTGGCGAGCTCGGCGATCGCGCCCGCCATCTCGACCCCGGTAGGCCCGCCGCCGACGACGATGAAGGTGAGATGGGCGGCTTGCTGATCCGGATCATCGGAGTTCTCGGCGCGCTCGAAGGCGAGCAGGATCCGATGGCGAATGTCCGTGGCGTCATCAATCTTTTTGAGCCCCGGCGCGACTTCCTCCCAATGGTCCTTGCCGAAATAATTGTGCCGGGCACCGGTGCCGACCACCAGATAATCGTAACCAATGCCGGCATCACCCATCTTGACCTCTTGCGCCTCGACATCGATGTCAGTGACCCGACCCAACAAAACCCGCACGTTTCGCTGGTGACGAAACAGCTCGCGGATCGGCGCGGCGATGTTGGCGGGCGACAGCCCGGCCGTGGCGACCTGATAGAGAAGCGGCTGGAAAAGGTGGTAGTTGCGGCGATCGATGATGGTCATTCGGCAGGGGCATTCAGCGAGACCCCGGGCCGCGGCCATGCCGCCGAAACCGGCACCGACGATCACAACATGGGGCCGCCGCTCATAGGTCTCTTCGATCGCCGCCTGTTTTTCCTCGGACCAGCGTTCGGCCCGATTGCGGAGCAGCCGATCGAGCGCCAGCGGGCCCGCGCCGCAAACCGCCAGGATGGCGAGCAAACCGGCCCAGTAATGGTGGTGACCGTGGGCCGTGCCCATCAGGTACATGGTCCCGATCATGACGATCAGGATCCAGGCGGCGGTGCGTGTCAAGAACCCGGCCGCCAGGCAGAGGGCGAGAGCGATCTGAATGACGCCGACGGCCAGATCCGGACCGCCCGCCCCAATCCAACCCAGCGCCGCGCGCACCAGGATGACCGCCAGCCAGACACGAAGGAGCAACCCGTAAAACGGTCCCGCGTGGGTGGGCAGTCCGGCGCAGAACCGGGCGATCGGCGAGGCCAGCGGGATGGCGCTGTCTGACACGCCCCGAGCCAGAAGATGATCAATCGAAAGGGGCCCCGCACCCATCACCACGTACCAGCCGAACAATAGCGCCCAGTAGTGGTGGACGGGCGTGGACAGGTAGGTGAACTCGACGGTGATCGCGAGCAACGCCATCGGCAGAGCGGCAAAGCGGGTGAGCAGGCCGAAGGCCAGCAGAACCGGCGCAATCAGTTGGATGATCGCGCCGATATAGGCGGCGGTCACCGGCGCGAGCCACCCTGCCGGCGCCTGGTCAGCCGCCAGGATCAGCGCCTGGTCCCAGTCGAGGACCTTCAAGATCCCCGATACCCAATAGATCTGAGCAAGATAGATACGGATCGCCAGATCGATCCAGGGCCAAATCCGCGTCTCGCCAAACTGACCGAAACCGTCGCCCCAACGCCAAACGCGCGAGAGCAGGGGATCCATGGTCTGCATCGGCGTCATCCTCTCAAAGACACGATCGCTCCCGGTGTAGCGGCTGACAAGCTCAGCGCGCTACCTGGGACGGACCGGTTTTTACGGCGTGATTTGAGCGCAAGAACCAGGGTTCCGGCTTCCTCGGGACGTCTTAGTCCTGGTAGCGTCATCAAGGAAGCCGAGGGCCCAATCATGACCATCACGACCGCGCAATCCGGACCCCTTTACGCCACCGACAACGAGAGATGGCAGGCGGTCTTAGCACGCGATCCGGACGCGGACGGCATGTTCTTCACCGGCGTTCTCACCACCGGCATCTACTGCCGTCCAAGCTGTCCGGCCCGCCACCCGAAACGCGAAAATGTTCGTTTCTTCGACCTTCGCCGAGACGCTGAAGCCGCCAATCTCAGGCCCTGCAAGCGATGCCGGCCGGATCGGCCCTCCCTCGCGCAGGAACGGGTGCGCCTGGTCGAGGAGGCGTGCCGCCGGATCGAAGAAGCCGACGAAGCTCCGAACCTGGAGACGCTCGCCGCCACCAGCGGTCTGAGCGCCCATCACTTTCACCGGGTCTTCAAGGCTGTGACGGGTCTGACACCGAAAACCTATGCCAAGGCGAGACGCGCCGAGAAGGCGAAGGACACGCTTAAGACCAGCCGCAACGTGACGGAGGCCATATACGACAGCGGCTATGCCAGTTCCGGCCGGTTCTATGATGACGCCAGCGCCGACCTCGGCATGACGCCGTCCGCATTCCGTGCCGGCGGTCCCGGGGTGCCCATCACTTACGCAATCGGCCGTTCGCCCTTGGGTCATCTGCTCGTCGCCCGGACCGAGAAGGGCGTTTGCGCGATCAGGCTTGGCGAAACCGAGGCCGAGCTGCTGGCCTCGTTGCGCTCCACTTTCCCCAAAGCGCGGATCGAGCATGATCCGATGGAGCTCTCACCCATTTTGGAGAAGATCCTCGCCTTTCTCGACGAACCCGCCGCCGGCCTGGACCTGCCTCTCGACATCCGCGGCACCGCGTTTCAGCGGCGCGTCTGGCAGGCCCTCCGGGCAATCCCAGCCGGCGTGACCGCTAGCTATCAGGAGATCGCCAAAGCGATCGGATCGCCCAAGGCCGTCCGCGCCGTCGCCGGTGCTTGCGCGTCCAACCCGGTCGCGCTTGCTGTTCCCTGTCACCGGGTGGTGCGGGCCAACGGCGAACTCGGCGGCTACCGCTGGGGCACGGAACGAAAGGCGCAACTGCTGGCAAGGGAGAAGGTCCGCAAATATGAGGATTACGGCTAGCTCTAGATCGCGATCTCCAGATTGCCCAGGCGCTCAGTGAGCTTGCGGTTCTCCGCATAGTCGACCGGAACCGCCACCAGGGCCGGGCCGTCCTGGGCAAAGGCCTCCTCGAGCGCCGGCACGAAAGCATCCGAGCTCTTCACCTCGCGGCCCCACATGCCGAAGGCTTTGGCCAGAAGCTCGAAGTCGGGATTGTCGAAGGCCAGATCCGAGTGCCGGCCCTCATAGTGGTTTTGCTGCTTCCACTTGATCAGACCGTACTCGCCGTCGGTCCAAACCAAGATCACCACGTTCAGCTTGCGCCTGACTGCCGTCTCGAGATCCTGGACGTTCATGAGGAACCCGGCATCGCCACAAAGCGCCAGCACGCGCTTTTCGGGGAACGCGATCTTGGCGCCCATGGCTCCCGGGAAAGCGAAGCCCATCGAGCAAAAACCGTTCGAGATCAGACACGTATTCGGCTCATAGCAATGAAAGTAGCGGGCCACCCACATCTTGTGCGCACCCACATCCGACAGAAGAATGTCCTCCGGTCCCAGCAGTTTGCGCAAATCCGAGATCATCTTCTGCGGCTTCATCGGAAACGAGGTGTCGTCGGCCTCGGCGGCCAGATCCGCGGCGATGGTATCGCGCAACTCCTTGCGCTCTCGAATGTCGAACAGCGGTAGTTTGCCCTCGTAAGCGTCGTTCAGACCTTCGTTCAACTGCCAGAGGGCGTCGGCCACGTCCGCGACGATGTCGACGCTTACCGGATAATCGGCGTCGATCTCCGCGGGCTCGAAATCAATGTGCACGATTTTCTTGGCCTCGCCTGTGTTCCAGGTCGAAGGCGCGTACTCGACCAGATCATAGCCGACGGAGATGATCAGATCGGCCTTGGCCATGGCACCGATGATGTGGTCCTTGCCCTGCAGACCGATCGTGAACAGGCAGTGGGGATCGTCGAGCGAGACGGCGCCCTTGCCCATGAAGGTGCAGACGACACCGATCCCGGTCTTGCGCGCGAGCCTTTTCAACTGCTTGGCCGCGCGTTTGCGGACCGAACCATTGCCGGCGATGATCAAAGGCGATTTCGCCTCGGCTATGAGTGCCAGGGCTTCGGCCACGGCTTTGTGATCGGCGCCCGGCCGGCGCGTCTTGACCGGCACCATTGGCGCTCCCTCAACGGTCACCTTCGCCAGGTCCTCCGGCAGTTCGAGAACGCAGACGCCGGGCTTCTCCATCTGCGCCAGTTTGAACGCCTTACGGATCACCTCGGGCACGATCTGCGCATTCCTGATCGCGTGGCTCCACTTGGTGATCGGCTCGAACATGCCGATCGCGTCCATGTTCTGATGGCTCTCCTTGTGCAGCCTGGCGGTCGAGCCCTGACCGACGATGGCGACCGTGGGCGCCCGGTCCATATTCGCGTCGGCAAGCCCGGTGACCAGATTGGTCGCCCCGGGGCCGAGGGTGGAAAGACAAACGCCCGCCTTGCCGGTGAGCCGACCATAGGCGTCCGCCATGAAAGCCGCCGCTTGTTCATGGCGGCAGAGCACGAAATCGATCTTGCTCTCCAAAAGGGAGATCATGAAGTCGGCGTTCTCCTCGCCGGGCACGCCGAAGATGTGGGTGACGCCTTCTTCCTCGAGGCAGCGCACGAAGAGATCGGACGCCTTGGTCCCCTGGGCCATTCTTATCCTCCGTTAGCGGGCGCCTCGTCGGTTACTGAAGCGCGTTTGATTTGAAGACGATCATCTTGTCGACCGTCATATCTTCCATAGTGTAGGGAATACCGCCCGTGCCGAGGCCCGATTGGCGCAGGCCCGCGAACGGCATCCAGTCGACGCGGAAGGCGGTGTGATCGTTGATCATCACGGCAGAACCGTCGAGCCGGTCGGCGGCCCGCAAAGCGGCGTCCAGATTGCTTGTGAAGATTGCTGCCTGAAAGGCGTAAGGCAGGCTGTTCGCCCGGGCGATCGCCTCATCCATGTCGTCGAAGCCGTAAACGCAGACGACCGGCCCGAAGATCTCCTGGGCCGATACGGCGAGTTCCGGTGCCGGCTCGACCAGGACGGTTGGTTTGTAGAACGTTTCCGAAAGCCGCTCGCCGCCGCAGGCGACCAGGGCTCCGGCCTCCCGCGCCTCGTCGACCCACGAGGCAACCCGTTCCACCTCTTTCGGGCGGATCAGCGGCCCGACATCGGTCTCTTCGTTCCTCGGATCACCAACCTTCAAGGCTTCAGCGCCCGCCACTATGCGGTCCACCAGCGCATCTCGGATCGAGTGATGAGCGAAGATCCGCTGCACGGAGACGCAGACCTGGCCGGCATGATAGTAGCCGCCCTTTAGAATAGGCGGCACGGCGACCTCCAGATCGGCGTCTTCCGTCACGATCACCGGTGCCGCACCGCCATGTTCCAGCGCCACCCGACAGCCGGGCGCCAGCTTGGATCTGAGCATCCAGCCGACCTTCGCGGAGCCGATGAAGCTGAAGAACGCGACCCTCCGATCGGTAGCTAGGGCTTCGGCCGTTTCCAGATCATCCGTCACGATCCCTTGCGCCCATTCGGGCGGCAGCCCCGCTTCATGAAGGATTTGGACGAAGCTCATGGCCGAAAGAGGGGTGTCGTCCGCCGGTTTGACGATGACCGGACAGCCAGTGGCAACGGCCGGTGCCACCTGATGGGCGATCAGGTTAAACGGGTGATTGAAGGCACTCACCGCCACCACCGGACCGATGGGCTCCTTTCGGATCGCGGCCATCCGACCGGCCGAGGCCTCGTTGATCCCCATGGGAACCATGGAGCCAGCATCCGTTCGCAAGGTCTCGATCGCCACCTTCACCGACGAGATGGAACGGTTGACCTCGACCCGGCTGTCCGTGAGCGGTTTGCCGCCTTCGGCCACCGCCTGATCGACCAGCTCATCAAACCGCTCGGCCATGAGCTCGGCCGTTCGTTCAAGAATGGCGAGGCGGCGATGGGCCGGTATCCAGGAGGACCGGTCGCGAAACAGGCGCTCAGCCGTTGAGAGCGCGTGGTCAACGGCCGCCAAACCGCCCGTCTCGACGGCGGCGACGGAGCTCAGATCGTAAGGCGAGACCACTTCCATCTGACCGGCTGGCTCGGCTCCGGGAACCATCAGTTTGACAGGTGCCATCGCTTAGCTCGCCGCCGCTTCAGTCTTTTGCTTCAGCGCCGAGCCCACGGCCACGTCCGGCCAAAGCTGGTTCATCGGGATTGACTTGCTGCTGTCCGTCTGTATGCGCACGTGATAGCGCTTCAGGCGCCGCGGTTCCCTAACGCCGCAGGAATGGGCGATCACGCCGACCTCTTTTTCCATGTTCTGCTGATAGGCGGCGACCCGCTTATCCTTTTCTCTCGGGACCAGACCGCGCTGAAGCCTCTTCTCATGGGTGGTGATGCCCGTGGGGCAGGTGTTTTTGTTGCACTGAAGCGCCTGAATGCAGCCCAGCGCGAACATGAAGCCCCGCGCCGAGACGACGAAATCCGCGCCCGCGCAGAGAGCCCAGGCCACCTCGGTCGGCGTGATCAATTTGCCGGACGCGATCACCTTGACCCGGTCTTGGAGCGCGTAGGCGTTGAGCGCGTCCACGACCATCGGCAGACCCTCCTGGACCGGCAGGCCCATATTGTCGATCAGCGACATGGGCGCGGCACCGGTGCCACCGTCGGCCCCGTCGACCGTGATGAAATCGGGCGCGCTTTCGATGCCTCGGCGGTGCACCTCCTCGAATAGGGTCTCAAGCCAGCCGGTTCCGCTGATAACCGTCTTGAAGCCGGTCGGCAGGCCGCTGACCCGACGCACGCGCTCGACGAAATCCAGCAGCTCAGCGGGATTGTCGATCTCCGGATGGCGGTTGGGACTGATCGACGCCTCATTTTCGGGTATCCCCCGGTAGCGTGCGATTTCGGTGGAAACCTTGTTCGCTGGCAGAATACCGCCCTTGCCCGGCTTGGCCCCCTGACTGAGCTTCACCTCGAACATCTTGACCTGGGGAATGCGGGCGACTTCCGCGAGTTTCTCTTCCGAAAAATTGCCCGCCCCATCACGGACGCCGTATTTCGCGGTGCCGATCTGGAACATGATGTCGCAACCGCCTTCCAGGTGGTAGCTCGAGAGAGCGCCCTCGCCCGTGTTGTACCAGCAATTGGCGATCGCCGCACCGCGGGACAGCGCCTTGACCGCCACCTTGGACAGCGCCCCGAAGCTCATGCCTGAGATGTGAAAGAACTTGGAAGTGGAGTAAGGATCGCGGCAGTAGGGACCGATGACGATGCTTTCGGTTTCGACCGCATCCGTGCTCAGCGTCGGGAAAGGACAGGCGACGAACAAGGGCGTTCCGGCCGGACGAAGGTCGCGGGTGGAGCCAAAAGCGACCGTATTGTCGATATCCTTCGCCGCCCGGTAGGCCCAGCCCCGCTGGGCGCGATTGAACGGCAGCTCTTCGCGATCCATGGAAAAGAAATACTGGCGGAAGAACTCGCCCATATGTTCAAAAAAGTAACGAAGGCGACCGACGACCGGATAGTTTCGTCTGACGGCGTGTTTGGTCTGAGTGACATCGACAACGTAGAGGATCAGGACGACCAGAACGCCGGCGCCGATCGCCACGACGAACAAAGTCGCCAGCACATTGAGCGTCGACAGCACAAAACTTGGCAACATCGTTGGAGTCCTCCCGGCTAAGGCCTTTCCAGCCGGCATAGCACAACTGGCATGGTCGGGTGCGCCCGTTGCTCGAGATGATGCGCACGCGCCCGTCAACGTCACACGCCGATGAACAACAAACGCCCTTGTTACGGCCGATCGCGAGAAAGCTACAGTCCTGTCCACGGCCAACCAGTCACGACCGATCACGTCGGCGACGATTGAACACCCAGTTGAAGAAGGAGATGTTCGGGTGACCACCCTGCCCCGGCACCATTGGCATGAGATGCGAAGCGCCGATTTCGCCGCCGTCGATCCGGAACGATGGGTCGCCGTTCTGCCGGTCGGTGCCGTCGAGCAGCATGGACCACACCTGCCGGTTTCGGTCGACGCCGCGATCAATCAGCGGATCATCGACCTCACGCTTAGGCGAAAACCGGCCGATCTTCCGGTCACCGTCCTGCCGATGACCTGGGTTGGTCGCAGTGAGGAACACATCGATTTTCCCGGCACGCTGACTCTCTCCGCTGAGACCTTAACCCGGCTCTGGTTTGAGATCGGCCAAAGCGTGGCACGGGCTGGCTTGCGCAAATTGGTAATCCTGAACAGCCATGGCGGCCAGGTCCAGGTGATGCAGATCGTCGCCAGGCAATTGCGCGTCACGCACGATATGTTCGTCTGTTCGGTCAGCTGGCCTCAATTGGGGTTTCCCGAGGCAACCGTCAGCGCCGAGGAGGCTCGCCACGGTATCCACGCCGGCGATGTCGAGACCTCGATGATGTTGGCGATACGGCCCGATCTTGTGGCCATGGAAGAAGCGGCGAATTTTGAGCCTTTGAGCAAACAGTATGAGACCGCTTTTCCAACGATCATGAGCCTGGGGGCGACGGGCTTCGGCTGGAAGGCTCAGGATCTCGAGCCAAGCGGCGCCTGCGGCAACGCCTCGGCCGCCACCGGCGAGCGGGGGGAGAAGATCTTGAACCACGTAGCCGATCGTTTGCTCGGCCTGCTCGATGAGGTGGTCCGCTTTCCATTGGCCCGTTTGGCGGTGTCGGCGCCCGGCTCGGTAGGCGATCGGTAGATTGCCGAAGGCCAGACGCCATGCCCCCCGCAAAGGCCAAGGCCACCGCCGCAAACGGCGACAGAGCTTGGTTTGCTTTCTGCGCTTATTCGGGGCCTTGCCCCTACCCCGCTGTTCTCAATTTGACGCCAGAACCCTGACCGCGATGATCCAGCTCAACCGTAGGGTGAGATGCGTATCCTAGAGCGAGAGGTGAACGGAATGGCCTCATCTTCTCCGGCGTCCTGTTGGATAAGATGACGGCGTTTGCCTGCGCCGAAACATACTGAGGCTATCAGTCGTTCCTTTTTGCACCAGGTTGCGGGAGGACGTGACAAGCATCACAGGAGGTTCCAATGCCGTTGGCTAGCCTCGCGATATGATGCACCGCAACAGAGACGTTGCCGATCACCAATCTGTCGGTGCATATGGTTACCCACAAACCCGTCCTGTCCTGTGTCAGGTGTCGCAATGGCTACGAATGTGATGGCCCGTCGAGGGATCGTGGATCGATCCCGAAAGCTGCTGGTGCGCGGCCTGCGCGTCACCATACCTTATGCGAGTGCTGCGTTGCTATTCGTCTTGTGCGCTTTGCGCTTTGCGCAGGTGGAGGTAAATTTCAACCGTTTGGCGGATATTTCGATGTTGAATTGGGCTGGCACGGTTCCGATCGAAACCTCTGTCGAATAGCTCGCTCGCGTCACAAGCGTTTCCATCAGGCCTCGACCGCTTGGTCCTCGCCTGCCGCAAATCCGCAAATCCCAGCGACAGTTTCAGACAACTGCCGTCTTCTCCGAGAGCGGCCCCCGAGCTTTAGGGACCGCTCCCGTTGAAGCCTAAGCCAGCAGACCACCCGCCCTAAAGAACGCGGCAAAGTTGTCGACCGGTTCGCCTGCGGGCTGGACCCCATCGCTGGGCGTCCAGGAAGCGAAGGTGCCCTGATTGATGTAGCTGGCCGGATCCGTAACGATCAGACCCAAAAGGGTTTCGGCAACGATGCGGCTACCGAGTGGCCCCAGATGGTCGCCACTGCCCCGGGCCTCAGCTTCTTTCAGGAGGTAGAACCAGAGCGGTGTCCGTTCACCGAAATCCGATTTGTCGAACACCTCGCTGATCGATTGGCGTTCGTCATTTGCGATCTCGTCTGGAGCAAGAGGCTGGCCCACATCGATCCCCTGGTCGGCCAGGTCCTGGATGATCGCCTGGGCGTCGGGGATGTTGAAGACGTAGCCACGCCGCAGATTGCGAGCCGCGAGATGGGCCAAAAGACCGGTCATGCCGGGCTTTTCGTTGCGCATCGATTGAAGCGGTAGCGCAAGTCTCGTGTCAATCTTTCGCGCTTTACGGTCGCTTGGGTTCTGCGCTTCTTGGATGAAGCGGTCCCATTCGATGATCCAATTGTCCGGGAGGGTTGCTGCGCCCCCTAATTCGCCCCGGCCCGCGAACTGAAAGATCTGTTCGAAGCTCGCCCGGTCATTACCCGTGACGCTCGAGCCCCGGCCGAAGTTTCGATTGTAATCGTAGGTCGCACGGACCATCGTGTGGCCGTAGCGGATCGCCGCCACCGAGAATTCTAGCGGCATGGGCCGAACGCCGTCGGGGCATCCGTTTTTGTGCGTGTCGTAGAACCTGGCATAAACCGGAGCACGGTCATTCACGACCTGTGTGACCACGGCTGGACCGCAGACGGTCGGAAGAAAACTGTTCACGACCAGCCATTGATAGATCCAGGTGACCTGCCTGCTTGTTTCCGCGAAAACATCGTCAGCTTCGGCGGCCCCGTGACCGTTGGCTCTCAACTGGTCGACGACCGCGTTGTGAAATCGAAGAAAGGCGAGATGCAGCTGGGCAACGATCAGATTTTCGTCGTTGCGGCAGTCACCGATCAGCGCCATCTGCCTAAGTTCACGCACGGATTTCGGATGATCGGGATCATCGAACAGCTCTTCGACCTCGGCCATCGTCAGGCTGCGATCGTCGATCGCAGCACCAACCCGAGGCAGGTCAGCGCCTTGATCGATCGGCAATGGCGGTCGCTCGAAACCAAATTCCGTCGGTAGAGGCGTAACGTCGCCGAGCCTCATCTTGGCAGGATCATTCGGATCCCGAAGCGCCGCTTCGAGCCTCATTGCCTCGGGCCTCTGACCCGGCCCATCGCCATAGACGCTGTCGAGTTCGAGCCGGCCCTTGCGCAGATTGATCTTGAATTGCTCGACGGCGTCCCGCGGTTGCGGCGCCACGTCGATCCGATCGATGTTGAACCGGTCGCCCGCCGGATCTATCTGCTCCCGGTCTGTGTTCGCGGTAATGTCATGGTCGATGAACTGACCAAGATAGGTGAAGAGCGGCGGGATATCGGAATCGTTGTCGTCGGCACAGGGCTCCGCAATGGCATTGGCGAGCGCCACAAGGTGGCCCGGCACGTTATCGCTCGCCGGAACGTCGGCGACATTCTTGAAGTAGTAGCGAAAAACCTGACGCGGCGAGAGCCCCGGTGTCTCATTCAGTGGAACCTGGCCATTCCCGCAACTGGTCGCTCCATTGGGTTGCGGCTCGTCGACCAGGCTGCAGGTCTTGCTGCAGTCGATGCCTGGCTCGTACAAGTATGGCTTCTCTTTGCTTTGTTTGGATTTGTAGATCGTTTTGCTGCCATGCCCGATTTGATAAAGCATCTTGACCGTACTCCAATCCTCGTCGATGGAAGGTGCAAAGCAGACCTCCGGACGGTTTTGGATCACGGGCCTTCGCGTATGAGTTTTCTTCTCTTGCTGAATTGGTGGTTATCTCTAACCACCAAAAGATTTTGGTGTTTCTTGCAAGGAAAACAGCTCACCGGGTTTACGGATAAATAGATTGCAAAAATTGGCGACAAATCGATTTATCAGTCATTTTCGACTTGGATTCTGTGACATTTTACACGCCCTTTCGTGCGGCTTTTTGCTTTCATCTGCCGGTCAATTTTTGCGCTAGCCGAGCCGAAACCCGCTTGACCGAAATCTTCCCGTTCAGGGCTGTGGCTGGAAGTGCCGTGACGGGTTGAAGGCGTACAGGCATCAATGCCCTGGACGGCGGGATTGCCGGCCCATCGACAAGCCAAGTTGGTTGTCATGCGACGACAAACAGGCGGGCCGGGATGGTTCACAGATTGATCGAGCGGCGCCGGTCACTCGGATCGTGGGGCCAGCGGTCCGGGCAAATCACATGGCTCCCATCCGATCGATCCGAAAGACTGGATCATGGCGTTCGTGGAGCGCACACCTGAAGCACGGACACCGCGGTTGGGTTCGCGCCGCGAGTGTGCCGACCCAAACGGAGAGAGGAGGTTGGTTCGCGCCGAAGGTGCACGAACTCGTCGGGATCGTGCGGCTTTCGGCTCAGATAGGTGAGAACCATCCATCTGTGCCGCCTCACGAGGGACCAGGCGGGTCTGAGTGCAAGGTCCGCAGCTTCTCCACGGCTCGTGAAACACCGATTTGCGGCCATCCGCAACCCACCTTTCGAGCGGCGGCTTGAGCCGTTCCTGGACCGCCCCATCAAGCCTGGCCCAAGCGCTGAGCGTTTCCATCGCCGCATTCAGCACGATCCAGTCCCTGTGGCAGGCTATGACCTTCTCCCTGGATTAGGTCCGCGCTGGACTGGAATTCTCCGGTTGGTTGGTTGCAGTGAGCGCCGCTCGTCCTCGATCGCGCTGATCAGCGGATCGAATGAGTGGCCGAGCGTCCATTGGGCTGACGGTTGATCGAGTGCGCCGACCTGATCGATGACGCGATCGATAAGGCAGCGGCCACGCGCGATTTTCCTGCCCCGCCCGTTTCATGGCACTGGATATGCGCAAGCGCATGACCGGAAAGTCGCTGCGATAACCGTCGAGGAGCTCTTGATCGGCGACGACCGGTTCAACGACCCTGCCAATGAAGTTTGGCGAACTGCCGGCGGGCATCGCCTCAGATGTCTCGGTCGTAGACCAACTCATCGGGACCGGCGCCATCGGGGCTGGGCGAACGAATACTCTTTCAAAAGAGAGGTCCCGACGGTGTCAGAACAGGCTGGCCTGGCAGCAACGACCGGAGGGGCGACCTTTTGGGAGCCAGATCTTGAGCCGCCCCCGATCCGATCACGGTCGATACCGACCAGAGGCCGCGAGCCTGAGACCAATCCGAAAAGCGGCTGCGAGCGATGGCGTGCTAGCGGTTTGCCGCGAGCTGGCGGGTCGCCAGGGTAACCCGCTGTCGGTCCAGATCGGCCACCTGGATCTGAAACCGGACGAGGTCGTTGCCGGTCAATCTGACCGCAGGCGGACGCGGCAGCTTGAGCGGGTTCATCTGCTGGCCCCGCAGCAGGACCTCGTAATGAAGATGGGGCCCGGTAACCCGCCCGGTCGCCCCGACCCGGCCGATCTGCTGGCCCTGTTTCACCCTCGCACCACGTTTCAGGCCGTTGGCGAAGCGCGCCATGTGGGCATAAGCCGTGCTGTAATCACCATCATGCCGGATGCGGATGTAGTTGCCATAGGCTCCTTTGCGCCCGATTTCCGCCACCGTGCCATCACCGGCCGCGTAGATCGGTGTGCCGGTAGGGGCCGCGAAATCGATGCCCTTATGCATGCGGTTGTAGCCCAGAATCGGGTGGCGGCGCATGCCGTAACCAGAGGAAATGCGGGCGCCGTCGATGGGCGTTCTGAGCAAAAATTTGCGCAGCGCGCGGCCTTGCCGGTCGTAGTAGTCCGTGCGCCCGTCCGAGGTGTCAAACCGGTACGCCTCCAACAGGTCGCCATTGACCCGCAAAGCGCCGTAGTGAAGATCGTCAGCCCAGCTCCGAGCCCGCGCCTGGTCGGAAACCACATCGTAAAGCAGCTCGAAATCGTCGCCCGTTCGAACGTCCCGCTGAAAATCCACGTCCCAGCTGAACAGCTTTAGTAAATCGGCCATGGTCGTGCTGGGAACGCCCGCGCGACCGGCGGCTTCATAGATGCTGGTTTGAATGGCGGCAGACCGATAGGTCAAACGCCGCTCGAGGGGCCGCTCGATCATGGTCGCGACGAAGGTGTCGCCTTCTTGCCGCAGCTCCACCGTTCTCGCATCGCCTGCATCGAACCGCATTTTCGTCAGCGAACTGTCTTTGTCGCCGAGCCACAGGGTGAGCTGCTCGCCAACCTGAAGACGTCGCGGATCGAAAATGTCGGAGAGCGCCGTCAACGCTTGATGTGCCGCCTGACGGTCGATGCCCGAGCGTTCCAGAATGGCGGCCAACGTGTCACCGGATCGTACCGTGACCATTTGCTGAAGGACCGGCTGTTCAGCGTTGGCGGCTGTCTCGACCTGGGGCGTGGACACCACGCTGCCTGTGCCTATGGCGATCGACGGCTCGGTCCGCGCGCTTGGCCGGAGCGTCGCGGAGCTCGTTTTCGCCGCGGCGCTGGCTGTCTGCACGGGCGTTTGGTTGCGAATGTCGGCGTCGGCCCGAGCCGGGCTTTGTCGTGCCGATACGGTCCTCGCCGTCGGCACCACTTCTATCAATTCGGCGTGCCCGTTCACGCCGTCTCCGTCAGCACCGACCGAGACATTGTCCGGGCTTGGATCGCCTGCGTTGAGCCCGGCGAACGGGACGGCCTCGCCCAAGGCGCGCGTGGCCAGGGCCGCGTTCAGGTGGTGAAGAGAGAAGGCAATGCTCACCACCGACAAACCGCCGACCAAAATCAGGCTCGCCAGCCGGGGACGAGACGAAACATGACGGGGCGCGGGCGGGGGAGCTGACAAAGGGACGACCATTTCGGAAAAAAGCGGTTTTTATTGGCGGAGGCGAACCGCCCAGCGAAAAATGTGCAGCCACGCCATCCTTGTCAATTCTTAGCAGGCGACGGTTATCATTCCGTAAAGAAATTCGGATTTCGCGACCTTCCTCCCTTGCGCGGCCAGGAGGTGATCGCTAAATTCATCGGTCTGCGGGCGCCGCCGGTTGGGTTCTGACCATTTAGCGTGACGCCTCCGTTTTTTGGACATTTGATAGAAGAGAAGGGATAGACGGGCGGTGGTTGCCGTTTGTCTATCGAAGCCAGGTTGTGGCGTCCCGTTTTCCGGGCGTGCCGGGCTGTTGGTCTGGGGTTCTATGTTTGGGGCCTTGGGTTGGT
>JBHJGP010000024.1:0-111479 GCA_050331695.1 Geminicoccaceae bacterium | reverse complement strand
GTCGGATTCTTTCAGGCTCTCCCAGGCGGCGGCCTGGATGCCGTCATTGGCCGCGTTGACCTCCGCGTCCTGCAGGGACGAGATGTGGGTGACGACGTTGTTGACGATGGTCTTGCCCTTCACCTCGCGCACCGTCGCGTTCGCCAAGTCCAATTCAGGGATCGACAGCCATTTCAGGAACTCCCAAGACGCGTCCTGGTTCTTCGAATACTCCGAGATCGAGAACGGCATAGAGATCGCATAGGTCTTGGTCGTGCCCTCGTAGGACGGCATCCCCGTAAAGCCCACCTGATCCTTGGTCAGCGTCGAGGCGTCGGGGTTGTAATAGCCCGAATAAGCCCACCACCAGACCGGGATCATCGCCGACTGGCCCTGTTGGAACGACTGGCGGGCATCCTGCTCGACGAAGGACAAGGATGCCGGATTGGTGATCTGATGCTCCGTGTGGAGCCCGATATAGTCCTCGGTCGCCTTCATCGCCGCCTCGCTTGTCCAAGCGGCGTTGTAGTTCTCATCGAAGACGTCACCACCGGCCGCCCAAAGAAAATTGAGCCAGATGAACAGGTTCTGCCGGTTGCCGTCGTTGTTGTAGTAGAGTGCCAAGGGCGAGATGTCGGGGTGATCGGCCTTGAGCTTTTTGCCGACGTCGACGACCTCCTCCCAGCTCGAGGGTTCCTCCGGGATCAGATCGGCGCGGCGGAACATGAGCTGGGCATGGGCCCTCAAGGGAAAGCCGAGCGTCTGGCCCTCGAACTGCGCCGAGCGGGCGAAGGCCGCCGGATAGCGGTCCATGGCGATGCCGTCCTCGGCCATCAGCTCGTCGATCGGCATCAGCCAGTGGGCGTTGGGCGGTCCCCAGCTGTCCAAATAGTTGACAACGTCGAAGGTGCCGTTGGCGGCGATGCCCTCGGCCGCCATCTTCTCCTGAAGGGCGGTGAACGGAATGAAGGTCCACTCCAGCTCGATGCCGGTCATGTCGGTGAATTCCTGGTCCCGCAGCATCAGCCCGTCGAACTGCGGCGTGACCACCGACATGACGTTGAGCGTGGTGCCTTCGTAAGGCTTGCCGGGCTTGAGAGCGTATTTGAGCTCGTCGCCGAAGACGGGTTTTGCGAGGTTGGCGCCGAGCAACGCGAGAGATGAGGTCGCTAAGAATTGCCGTCGGTCAAAGGTCATGCTGCCCTCCCTGCCTTTTTGTCTTTTTGCTCACGTCACGAGCGCTTAAGATGTTTGGTTGACACCATAAGAATGTCTTTTGCACAGAGGTGCAAGACTAGACAAACCGCCAGTTCAACGCCGCTTCCTCGTCCCGCGCATCCAATCCCCGCCACCGTAAGTGACCGCATAGACCAGGACACAACGCTCCGCGTCACTGACCGTGAAGACGACGACGCCACGATTGCCAGCCGGTAGGGCCCGTAGGCCCGGCGCGATTTCGTCCCGTATCGAACCGATGTGTGGTGTGGTCGCAAGTGACTGAATCGTTTGCGTGATTTCCCGGATTTTGCGGCGTGCGACGTCTCGGCCCGCGAATTCCCCAATCAGCTCGGCGATCGCTTCAAGATCACGCCGAACCGCCGGGTGAAACTTGATCTTGTAGCTCACTCGTCGCCGGATGCCGCTCTAGTGCCATCAACAGTCTGAAAAACGTCGTCCGCGCTGATGAAATCCTGAACCGGCGTTGCCATGCGTGCTCGGATCTGGTCCGCCATGGCGTCAAGCGCGACCTCGCGAGCCCGCTCATACTCGATCATCTGCTCAACCGCTGAGGCCACGGCCGCGCTCGTCGTGGCGAAAACCCCCTCTTCGACCTTGCGCGCGAGAAAGCGGTGATGCCGGTCGGTAAAGCTCAATGTGGTCTTCACGGTCATCTTCAACTCCCGTGGTATGACTTAGTCATACTTTGAGATCACCATCTCGTCAATAAGACCGGGGCAGGCCCAGAACGTGTTCCGCCAGGTAGCTAAGGATTATGTTGGTCGAGATCGGCGCCACCTGATAAAGCCGGGTCTCCCGCCATTTGCGCTCCACGTCATAGTCTTCGGCGAAGCCGAAACCGCCTAGCGTCTGAAGGCAGGTCTCGGCCGCGGCCCAGGAAGCGTCCGCGGCCAGCAGCTTGGCCATGTTGGCCTCAGGGGCGCAGGGCTCGCCATTGTCGAAGCGCCGGCAAGCCTCCTCGACCATCAGCCGCGCCGCCCGGTACTGGGCGTAGGCGCGGGCGATCGGGAATTGAACACCCTGGTTCTGGCCGATCGGCCGGTCGAAGATGTTTCGCTCGTTGGCGTATGCCGTCGCCTTGGTGATGAACCAACGGGCGTCGCCTAGACACTCGGCGGCGATCAGGATCCGTTCCGCGTTCATGCCGTCCAGAATGTAGCGAAAGCCCTTGCCCTCAGCGCCAATCAACTGGTCGGCCGGAACTTCCAACCCTTCGATGAACAGTTCCGTGGTGGCGTGATTGATCATGGTGCGGATCGGCTGGATCCGGACGGCATCGCCCTTGACCTGGCGCAGGTCGACGAGAAAGACCGACAGACCGTCGGTCCGATGGGTGACCTCCGCGCGCGGCGTCGTCCTGGCGAGTAGCAGCAAAAGGTCGGAATGCTCGGCCCGCGAGGTCCAGATTTTTTGTCCGTCAATGAGATAGTGGTCGCCTTGCCGGACGGCTCGGGTTCGAAGGGCCAGCGTGTCGGTGCCGCTGGTGGGCTCGGTGACGCCGAACGCCTGGAGCCGCAGCCTGCCCGCCGCGATCTCCGGCAGCCACCGTTCCTTCTGGGCCTCGCTTCCATGCCGTAGAAGCGTGCCCATGGTGTACATCTGGGCGTGGCAAGCGGCACCGTTGGCGCCTTGTTCATGGATCGTCTCGAGGATCGCGACGGCGGCGGCCAGCGGCAGACCGGAGCCGCCGTGAGCCTCCGGGATCAGGCAGGCCAGATAGCCGGCTTGGGTAAGCGCGTCGACGAACGCGCTCGGATAGCGCCTTTCACGGTCCAGGGCTCGCCAGTAGACCGGCTCGAAGCGGGCACAGAGACCGGCGACACCTTGCCGAATGCCCTCAAGTGTTTCGGTGTCCATAGCCGCCGATTGCATCGCGACGCCTCCCCTTATCCGAGGCGTCATCCGCTAACGGGAGAGACTGGGCCTTGGCAACAAGCTCGTACCGCGCCGGCGGCGGGAAAGGATTTTGTCCGTTTGATAGGGTGTCTGCGCCTCGAACAGATCGACGCATTCGTCCCAGGACCAGCGTTCGGCACTCGCCCGGACCCGTTTCCTGTCGAGGGTAAGGGCGGGTTCGATCAGGGCTGAAAGATCTTCCCCTAACCAGCCGTTGAGTCCAGGCTCGATGACGTCCATGGGGCCTGTCACGGGATATCCCACCACCGGCGTGCCGCTCGCCATCGCCTCGAGCATGACCACACCAAAGGTGTCGGTCCTGCTCGGAAAGACAAAAACATCGGCGCTGGCGTAAAGGCGCGCCAGTGCCACCCCCTGCTGAAACCCCAGATAGCGAACGCGGGGGTACTGCGCCTCGAGCCGGGGCCGGTCCGGACCGTCGCCGACCAGCGTGCAGATGAAGCGATCGCCGAGTGCGCAGAACGCCTCCAGATTTTTTTCCGGCGCAAGCCTGCTCACACACAGGAGGTGCGGCTTACCGGGAAGAAGCGACGGATCCCGGTGAGCGGGCGAAAACAGACCGGCATCGAAGCCCCGGGTCCAAAGGCGCAAATGACGAAAACCCTCGGCCTGGAGGCTGTCGCGCATCGATCGGCTCGGCACCAGGACCGCTCGGCTTGGTTTGTGAAACCAGCGCAGATAGGCCATGCCGACGGACCGGGTGCCCGGAACCCGGATGTCGAAATAATCGGGAAACCGGGTGTGGAGACTGGTCGTGAAAGGAACGCCGTTGACGCGCGCCCAGGCCCGGGCGGCGAGGCCGAGCGGCCCTTCCGTGCTGATGTGGAGCCGCTGGATCGCCGCGCCGCGCAGGCGCCGCCAGACCTGATGCAAGTCGAGGCTAAGCGGTATCTCTGGGTAGCTGGGACAGGGAACGGTGGTGAAAGCGCCAGGCTCGATGACATCCACCTCATGGCCGCGGGCCCTGAGGCCAGAGACGAGCCGGACAAGAGTGGTGACCACGCCGTTGATCTGAGGCGTCCAGGCGTCGGTCACCAAAGCAATGCGCAATACTCGTTCCCTAACAGGTCCGATGCTCCCATATGATGCCGCTCAATCGATGACAAATCCGTGACAAACTCTCATCCGCGTCATTAGCGCAAGGTTGGATCGTCGCTAACGCGGACCAGAAGCTTGCCCGTGTTCGCGCCCTCCAACATGCCGATAAAGGCGTCGGCTGCCCGGTCCAGCCCGTCGACGATGTCCTCGAGATAGGCAACCTTGCCGGCCTTAAGCCAGGCGCCCATATCGCGCTCGAAATCAGCGCGGAGCGGTTCGAAATCGTAGACAATCATGCCCCGGACGGTGAGCCGCTTGACCAGGACGTGGCGCATGAACAAGGGCGTTTTGTCCGGTCCATCGGGCAGCGAGGTCGCGTTGTAATGTGCGATGGTGCCGATTACGGGCATCCGCGCGAAATCGTTCAAGAGCGGCAAGACAGCCTGCAAAACCGGTCCCCCGACCAGCTCAACATAGATGTCGACCCCGTCGGGACAGGCTTCGGCCAGCCGCTTTTCGAGATCGCCTTCCTTCCGATCGAGACAGACATCGAAGCCGAACCGCTCGACCGCCAGCGCACATTTCTCGGGCCCACCGGCAATCCCAACCGTCCGCAACCCCTTGATCTTGGCGATCTGAGCCGCCGCGGAGGCCACCGGGCCGGTCGCCGCCGCTACCACCAGGGTCTCGCCCGCCTTCGGCTTGCCGATCCCCAATAGCCCGCCATAGGCCGTGAAGCCGGGCATGCCCATGACGCCCAAGCGGGTCGAAAGTGGCGCGGCCCCCGGGTCCAGCAGCGCGACATCCCGGGCATCGTGCACGGTATAGGTCTGCCAGCCGCCATGAGCGCGCACGAAGGCGCCCTCCTCGACGTCCGGCGCCTGAGATTTGACCACCTGGCTCACAGTTTCGCCGACCATGACATCGCCCAGACGGACGAAGGGCGCGTAGGACTTGGCCTCGTTCATCCGGCCGCGCATATAGGGATCGAGCGAGAGGTAAATCGTCCGGCAGAGAACCTCCCCCGGCCCCAGCTCCGGACGTTGTTCCTCCACAAAGCTAAAGTCTTCCGGTTTCGGACGCCCCTGGGGTCGCCTCGCGAGCAGTAGCCGCCGGTTCATTTCTGCCATGATCGTGGTCTCCCCTGGTCCAACGCTGGGCGCGGAAGCGCTTTTGCGTCATGATAGGAGGCGAACCAGTCAGGTAAAACAACAAGGGATCCGTGGGTGAGCGAACTGCTTGATCGACGCGGCCTCGCTTTGACCGCAGCGAGCGCCGAGGCAGCCAAGAGCCTGGATAGGGCGATCGAACGGTTTCTCAGTTTTCATCTCGACGGCCCGGATCATTTGAAAAGCTGCCTGGTGCTCGATCCCGAATGCCCGCTGGCCCGAATTCTGCAAGGCTATCTCCAGGTGATGGCGCGGAGCCGAACCAAGACCGAGGACCTGGAGATGACGCTGGCCCTGGTCTCTCGGCTCGTGGAGCGGGCCTGCCCGCGGGAGGTCATTCATGCCGATGCGCTCGCCCGCTGGGCGCGCGGCGACCTCTGGGGCGCGCTGGGCTGTTGGCAGCAGATCCTGAAGGATTGGCCCCTCGATCTGCTGGCGCTTCGTGTTCAGCATTTCGCCGCCATCTATTCGGGTTCGGCTCGGCCGCTGACCGAGGGTGTTGTCGCGGCGATGGACCGCTTCGACGAACAGGTTCCGGGTTACGCTTACGTTCTGGGCATGCTCGCCTTCGCCCAACAGGAAGGCGGCGACTTCGAGGCTGGCGAACGCCTTGGCCGCGAGGCACATGAGTTGGATCCGGACGAGCTCTGGACGCTCCACGCCGTCGCTCACGCGCTCGACGAGATGGGACGCCAGGAGGAAGGGGTCGCCTGGCTCGATCGGGGGGTGGACGCCTGGTTCGACCGGGATTCCATGAAAGCCCATCTCTACTGGCACCAGGGCCTGTTCTGGTTCGATCAAGGTCGCTTCGACGAGGCGCTCGCCTGGTATGACCGCATGATCGCGCCAGCGCATCAGGAGTTCTACGTCGATACCATCAATGCGGCGGCGCTTTTGTGGCGCATGGATCTTGCCGGCATCGATGTCGGCGACCGCTGGGCGAAGCTCGCCACCGTCGTCGAACCGCGGGTTCAGGATCGGGGTCTGGTCTTTGCCGATCTGCACGCCACAGCGGCTCTCGCCGCCGGCGGCCGTACCGATCTGGCGCTCGATCTCTGCCGGTCTCTCGAAACTTATGCCCGCCAGTCGCGAAGCACGGATGCCCAGGCCGTCACGCCGGCGGCACTCCCCATCTGCCGCGCGCTGATCGATTTTTACGAGGGAGCCTACGACCGGGCGGTCGATCAACTCATCTCGTCGAAGCCGGTCTGGCATCTGGTCGGCGGCAGCGTGGTCCAGCGCGATGTCCTCAACCACTTCCTGATCGAGGCGACGATCCGTGCCGGACGTTTCGACCAGGCCAAAGACCTGCTAACGATGCAGATGGAACGGCGCCCCCATTGTCTGCCCATGCGTCACCGCCACAGTCGCTGGGCTGCAGGTTAGAAGGAGCGCCGATCGAACGGCTCGTCCGAGGAGGACCAAGATGGCAACGCCCGACAACGGACGAGATCGCTGAGACAACCTGACGGATCGGGCAAGCTAGGCTCGTCGCTGACCCGGGAGATGCTGGAAAGCGACGTCATCCGCGATCTGATCCGCCAGTACAGTCCGGATTTTCGCCTGCTTTCGGATGATGAATTGCAGGCGTCGCAGGACGAAACCCTGGCGGAATGGGATGGCAAATCCACGGTTTGGGTGTTCGGCTACGGCTCGCTGATCTGGAACCCATGCTTCGACTATGTCGACCGCCGTAAGGGCAAGATCCACGGCTATCACCGGGCATTTTCATTATGGACGCCCGTCGGCCGCGGCAGTCCGGACAATCCGGGCCTCGTTCTGGGACTGGTGCCCGGCGGCTCCTGCACAGGCGCGGTGATCGGCATCGAGCCAGCAAAGGCGCAAAGCGAGCTCCGGGTCCTCTGGCGCCGCGAGATGGTTGGCCGCGCCTACCATCCCCGTTGGGTGACCCTCAAAACCGCCGAGCGTTCGATCCGAGCGATCGCCTTCGTCATGAACCGCGACCATGAACGCTTCGCCGACGACGCGCCGGCGGAACAAATCATTCACGCGCTCGCCACCGCCGAGGGACCGCTTGGCAGCTCTTACGCCTATCTCGCCAGCACGCTCGAGCATCTGGAGGAGATGGGATTTCGCGAACGGGCGTTGTTCGAAATGAAAGACAAGGTCGACGCTTACCGGCGGAAGATCACCAAAGCCTAGGCGGCCGCCGGCCTCGCGAGTGACCGGGCCTGCTCGCCCAGAAACGCCGCTAGCCGGCCCATTCCGGAAAGGCCGGTTCCAGCCTCGGCATCCGCATTGTAGTTGGTATTTGTATTCACGTCGTAGACCCAAGCCTGCCCTTTTGGATCGGTCACGAACTCGACGCCGGCGGCGCCGATGCCGAAGCGCGGCAGCCATGCTTCGAGCTTGCTGATCAGGTCGTCCGGCACCTTACCGGTGATCTGGAACTTGGGCGGCGCACCGTCGATCGCACAGACGTCCGCCGGACAGAGCTCGAAGCCGTCAGACGTGTCGACCCGGACCGCGTAGTAGAATTTGCCGCCGATGAACTCCGCCCGGGTGATGAAAGGCTCGGCTGCCTCGACATAGCGTTGGATCAACGAGATGCCGTCGGTCGCGTCTTCGAATGCGTCCGAGCGGATGTGATCGAGGAGGCCCTGCTTGTCGTCGAAACGGACCACACCATGGCCCTTGCCGCCGCGATTGGGTTTGAGCACCCAGGGGCCAGGCCCAAGCCTTTCGGCCATTTTCTCGAGATGATCCCGGCCCAAAGCGGCAAACGTCTCCGGCACCTGGATGCCAGCCTCGCTCAGGCGCGCATATTGGCCGACCTTGTTGATTTCGAGCGCCAGCGCCCGGCTGTCATTCACGACCATCCGGCCGTGACCTTCCAGCCAGTTCAGAACCGCGGCCGTGAATTCCGGAGCGAACCGGTGATCCCGGGTGAAGGACGAGGCGCTCATCCGATTGTAGAACACACACTCGGGCGGCGTTTTCGCGAGCTCGATCGATCCGGACGACAGATCCCATTCGACATAGTCGATATCCTGGCGCTCGAACGCCTCGCGAAGCGGCGGCAGCCACTCGGCGTTTTCATGAAGGACGTAAACGGTTGCCACGGGCCAGGCCTCATCCGGTGATGATAGTTGACCTGACATAGGTGCTGATCGGCGGCGATAAACGGCGCGACGCTGCGTTAAACGGAAAGGGAGCCGTTCCAGGCGTTCACGAACGCTTCGGCGTTTCGCCTGAGCGTGCCCCTCCCCTCGCCCGGTCGGAACAAGGCCGAGCCCAGACCGAAGCCGTTGGCGCCAGCATTCCGATAGGCGGCCATGCCGGTTGCTGTGATGCCACCCACCGGCAAAAGCCAGACATCAGCCGGGACCACCGCGCGCCAGGCCTTGACCGCAGCCGGCGGCAGGGTTTCGGCCGGAAACAGTTTGAGGGTCCGAATGCCCTGAGCGATGGCGGCAAAAGCTTCGCTCGGTGTCGCCACGCCTGGCATCCTGACGAAGCCCCGCTCGCCGGCGCGGGCCATGACCGCGCTGTCCAGATTGGGAGCAATCACCAGCCTGCCGCCGGCGTCCGCCAGCTCATCCACCTGGCGCGGCATCAGCACGGTGCCGGCGCCGATCAGCGCCTGATCACCGAAACGATGAACCAGCCGCTCGATGCTGGTGAGCGGGTGCGGCGAGTTGAGCGGAACCTCGATCACCCGAAAACCGAGCTCGACCAGAACGCCTACCCGATCGATCGCCTCGTCAGGCCTTAGACCGCGCATGATCGCCACCAACGGCATTTTCGCGAGATGTGGATCGATGCCGTCGCTCAAAAGTTCTCTCCCTCGATCAGGCCCGAAGCCGAGGCCAGCCTCCACTGTCCGCGAGCGGCGATGTTCGCCGGCGGAACCTCGATCTCCACGCCGATCATAGCAAACGCTTTGCGGTAAAGATCGGTGAGCCGGTCGTTGGCGATGACGATGACCCGCTTGGCGCCGGCCGCGTCATAACCTTCCGCCTGGGCCTCGGCGAGTTCGGATCCGATGATCAAACCCGACAGGAAATCACCGAGCTCGGCTTCCTCCAGCTCACCGAACAGTCTCAAGGTCCGACAGGCAAATAAACGGTTCAAAAGCCCGGCGCCGTCGCTCTTTCCGATTTCCAGACCCCGCTGAAAAACATCGCCGGACGGGACTTGATCACCCGTGAGGCCGGCGACGAAGCTGTGACGGCTCAGCACCTCGTAGAGCTCGCCGGTGACGAAGGTCGAGAACTGTTCGATTTTTTGGTCCTTTACCCTCACCCACTTGCTGTGAGTGCCGGGCATGACCGCCAGGCAATCACCCGGCTCCAGGCCCAGAAGCTGCGTCTCCTCGCCCCGCATCACATCCGGCATGCCGGCCTCGGACCGGTGACTGACCCCGGAGACAAACGCGATTGTTTTCCCGTTCCACTCATCGATCAAAAGAGCATCAGCCAGACCGGACGAGCTCGCCGGCGTCGACACGTAGGGCGTTTCGCGCCAGCCCTGACGGCTGGTGATCATGCCCGACGCCACCACCGGCAATTTTTTGTCTGTTTGGAGCCAGGCGCCGAGATGGCGGCTCAGCACCGGCCCGAATTTTTTGTCGGTGACGCGGGTGATGCCGTCATCGGCGGCGAGCTCGTCCAGCACCTCACCATCGCGACCTATGAGATAGGCGCGAAGCGAACTGGTACCCCAGTCAACGCCGATCAACGCGGCTTCGCGGTGCGCCGCCATTGTTTCTCCCATAGTCCGCCGTCGCCAGCATCACCGTCGAGTTGGGCGCAAGAGGTTCGGAACTAAAAATAACCCGGTCCAGTCTATCAGGGCCCAGGCGTTAAACATCTATAAGGCCGGTAATTACAAAGTTTTTCATCAATCGCTAGCGTCAAATCATACATAACTTCGTAAACGACGTACTCGAATGAGTTGTAATAGGAAATCTTTTTTATAAAATTCCGCTCGCCATGCGCAATTTCGTTACGCCTAGACACCAGAGTTTTGATTTTCGCTTCGTGTTTGTTAATAATACTATTATCAATATCAGCGGTATGGAGCAACTCCGAAAGAATCGAAGGCCACAAGTTCGACTTTGTATCAACATCCGGAAAATCAGGAGCACAAACCATATGATCATCTTGGAAAGTCTGAATCCGAGAGAGCATCTCATCGGGCGCTTTGTTTCGGATTTGTTCGAGAGGTTTAGAAAGTGCAAATACCTGGGTAGCACGTGGTAGCGAGTCGCAATTTATATCACTTCTTTGCAAATGATCGTAAAACAAAGTTAGGCAAAATTTAGCAAAACCTTCGTAGTGCGCATACAGCAAAGCCCACGCTGCACGCAACAAAACCCTTTGTTGCTGCTCGGAGGTATTTGTGCTATTCAAAATAAGCTTTAGCGAGCCAAGCTCACTCTCCCGCCAGTTAAGTTCTTGTTCTAATTGGTCAATTATCGACATCGCTCTTGAGATATGTTGTTACTACATCAATTCGCGTTGCAAGCTTGGGTATGGTGTTTGCACCTGGACCCGTAGACTGTTTAAAATTTTCGTCCGCAAATGCGGAGCGCAGCCGAGCTATGGCCTGTTCTGCCGCTAGTGATTTGATGAACTCAATATTTCGCGAAACTGCGCCGCAGACGGCTTCAAAATAGGCAGGTGCCAACCTGCCGATCGCTTCCCCGTTATCGTTGAAGCGTGTAAACGCTTGATCGCCAAATTTGTCAAATATGGTGTCAAAGCACTCACGAAAAATCTTTGAGCTACTTTCTATCTGAAATTCAGTTTTACCAAAAAGAATCTTCTCCATATAGGCATCAAGCCACTCTTCTATGTTTCCTTTATAGATATCTTGAGCAAAGTACAACGCAAAGAACCTAAGCACCAATTCTTCATCCGCTTTTTGCTCCCTTGCTGTCTGAGGAAGGCGAACAATTGATTTGGCAAACGTATCGTGGATCGCAAGCGACTGGAGAACTCCGTAAAATTCCTCACCACCTTCCACCATGCGAGAGGAACAGTTGCGAATCTCTTGAGCGCTGAGTAGTGACCCTCCTGTGTTAAGTCTTTTGAACATCTCATACTTTACAAAAGAATCTCCTGTTCTATTGATTATGGTGGCACGAATAGGACTCCTTTTAATTTTCAGCTTCTGTACAGTTTGAAGTTGCTCATAGGATTTTCCATTGAGTTCCTTCAAGAAATCACATCCGTCCAATGTGAGTTGAGGTTCATTGATAGCTGTGTGTTCAAGAAACTGGAGAACGGAGCTGATACGTTGCAGCCCATCGATCAATTCTAATACACCATCTTCATTTTCAATTAAAAATATTGGCGGGATCGGCAATCCAAGCAAAATTGACTCGATAAGCCGAGATCTCTGTTCGTTTGACCACCGAAATAATCTTTGGTATTCTGGCCTTATTATGATTTCTCTATCTTTATGTAAATTTAAGATCTCACCAAAAGAGAAATCCACTGCGGTAGATCGAATCTCAAATTCTGAGGATTGCGCGTCTGCCATTGAAACCTCAACGTGATCCCGCTAGTTTGGCATGGTTACTCTATATTGCCCGAACGCGAGTAAATACAATTTACTCGCGTTTTGATCGAAAATTGAGCGCACCTGTCTACCTTCAGATAGATCCTTGGGCGCTCGTTGGTAATTGTCTGCAACGGGATTGACTCCGAAATCCGGTCATTCTTGGTCAAACGTTGTGCAGCTGACCAGCAATCCGGTCAACAGTCCAAATTGCACTAGCCTCCCGCTTTTGCCCTAAACAACCGGGAGCCCTGTTCGGCGTAAGCTCGGCGTTTCCCAGAAGATTGGTCAGTGAATGCTGGTTGACCTGGTCCGCGTTAAAATCGAGAACCGGATCTGAGGACTTCCAGGATGTGCGGCTTCGAGAGCACGCGCGCCGATTAAATTAGCTTCAGGCCTTTGAAGCTGGTGTGGCCGTTTTTGCCGACGATGACGTGGTCGTGGAGGCTGATACCGACGGTGGAGAGCGCCGCCACCACCTGCTTGGTCATCTCGATATCGGGCCGTGACGGATTGGGATCGCCGCTCGGATGGTTGTGCACCAGGATGATGGCCGAGGCCGAAAGCTCGAGTGCCCGGCTGACCACTTCGCGCGGATAGAGCGGCGTGTGGTCGACCGTGCCCTTGCCCAGCACCTCATCCTTGATCAGCACGTTCTTGCGGTCGAGGAACAGGACCCGGAGCTGTTCCTTGGTCTCGTGGGCAAGGGCCAGCGTGAGGTAGTCGATCAGCGCCGTCCACGAGCCGATCACCGCCCGGTCCTTGATCTGCTCCTTGGCGATCCGCTCCATCAGCGCCTGGACGGTTTTGATCAGGATCGCGGTGAACGGCAGGTCCTTGTCCTCAGCGTCCTCGGCGACGGCCGCCAGGGAGGGGGCTTCGGCAATGCGCGTGGGCTCCGCCGCGAAGACGGCACCGAGCCCGCCGAAGCGTTCGATCAGCTCCTTGGCGATCGGCTTGGTGTCCCGGCGGCGGATCGAATAGAACAAGAGCTGCTCGAGCAGCTCATAGTCGGCGAGGCTTTCCGGCCCCTGTTCCTTGAAACGGTTCCGCAGACGCTCCCGGTGACCGTGGTAATGTTTCGTCCCATAGCCTGAGAATTTGGTGGCGGCGTCATTGAGCCCCAGCCCGCCGCCGGTCGATGTCGCGGCCGCCCGCTCGGCGACGGTCACGAGGCGGTCGGCGTCGGACAAAACCCAGGCCTGCTCGTCCCGGCGCCAGCGACCACCGGCGGCCTTGATCGCTTCGCGATGGGCGAATGTGTTGCCGCTCAGCACATACTCCGTCGATCCGCCGTCGAGCGTGCGAGCGTCCAGCACGAGACCGAGTCGTTCCAGTTCATCGTTGAGATCGTCCCCCCCGCGGGGCTCTACCATGGCGGGTGGTGCAGACCTTTCGGGGAGAGGGTGAAAACTTCGCAGCCATCGTCCGTGATGCCGATGGTGTGCTCGAACTGGGCCGAGAGCTGCTTGTCGCGGGTGACCACGGTCCAGCCGTCCTTCAAGACCTTGGTCTGAAAGGTGCCGAGATTGATCATGGGCTCAATGGTGAACAGCATGCCGGGCTCGAGGCGCGCGCCTTCGCCGGGCTTGCCATAGTGGAGCACGCTGGGTGCGTCGTGAAACACCCGGCCGATGCCGTGGCCGCAATAGTCGCGAACGACGGAGCAGCGACTGCCTTCGGCGTGAGCCTGGATGGCGTGGCCGATATCGCCCAGGGTCGCGCCGGGCCTGGCCGCCTCGATCCCTTTCCACAGGGCCTCGAAGGTGACCTGGCAGAGGCGTCGGGCCTTAAGCGGCGGCCGGCCGGCAAAATACATGCGCGAGCTGTCGCCGTACAAGCCGTCGAGAATGACCGTGACGTCGATGTTGAGGATGTCGTCATCCTTCAGCTTTCGCTCGCCGGGAATGCCGTGGCAGACCACGTGGTTGAGCGAGATGCAGCTCGATTTCGGATAACCCCGGTAGTTGAGAGTCGCCGGAACCGCGTTGCCCGCCCGAATGAACGCGTCGCAATGGCGGTCCAACTCGTCCGTGGTGATGCCCGGTTCCACATAAGCGTCGATTTCGTCCAGCACTTGCGCGGCCAAGCGCCCGGCACGCCGCATGCCTTCGAAGGCGTTCGCACCGTGGATCGGGATCGGCCGTTGCTCGGCGGCCTGGGCGTAACTGCGCATCATACACTCAACTCACACGTTATAATTCCACAGAAAGCTCTCTTTCCAGTGTTATTTCGCCGAGCTCGACGCGGCAGTGATAGCACAAAGCCTCGACCCCATGGGCCACCGCCCGGCGGCAGGCCTGGGCATAGACCGGATCGATGGATTCGGCGAGCGCGAAGGAGGAACAATCCATCCGCTGCACGCAGTAGAAGATCACCCCTCGACGGCCTGCCGCGACGACCCGTTCCAGCTCGCCCAGATGCTTCGTGCCCCGCGCGGTCACGGAATCCGGAAACAAGGCGGCGCCGTCAACCTCATAATGAACGTTCTTGATCTCGACATAGCAGTCGGGCCGGGCCTCGTCCTCAAGCAGGAGATCGATCCGAGAATTGGTGCCGTAGGCGACTTCGCTTCGAAGCCGGCCATAGCCCTGAAGTTGCGCGACACGGCCCTCGAGGAGCGCCTCCCTGACGATGTGGTTGGGATAGCCCGTGTTGATCCCCACCAGACCACGGCCCTCGACCTCGACCATCTCCAGGCGGTGGCTCAGCTTGCCCCGTGACGGCGCCACCCAGACGGTGGCGCCCGGAACGTTGAGACCGAGCATTCGCCCGGGATTGGGGCAATGGGCGGTGATGAGCTCGCCCTCATCCAATTCTATATCGGCCAGAAAACGCTTGTAGCGCTTCACCAGCCGGCCTTTCTGCAAGGGGCCCGGCAGTATCATCGCTGGGCCGAGCGCGCCGGCTGCGCCATGCTAGGACCGGATACGACAAGGAACGGCTCACCTCCTATGGCACAGGACCAGAAGCTGACGGCCGCGTTGGTCATCATCGGCAACGAAATTCTCTCCGGGCGGACGAGGGACGCGAACCTTCCCTATCTCGCGGAAAAACTGAACGGCGCCGGCATCCGCTTGAGGGAGGTCAGGATCGTGCCGGACATCGAGGCGGAGATCGTCGACGCGGTCAATGCCTGCCGGGCCAAACACGACCATGTGTTCACCACCGGCGGCATCGGCCCAACCCATGACGACATCACGGCGGCCGCCATCGCGAAGGCGTTTGGCCGGGCCTTGGAGCGCAATGCGGAAGCCGAACGGCGGCTGCTCGCCTACTATGATCCGGCCATGGTGACCGAAGCCCGGATGAGCATGGCCGACATGCCGGAAGGGGTCGCCCTTATCGACAATCCGGTGAGCGTCGCCCCCGGCTTTTCCATTGAAAATGTTCACGTTCTGGCCGGTGTCCCGAAAATCATGGCGGCGATGGTGGACGGGCTCGTGCCCAAGCTCGAGGGCGGTACGCCGATCGTCAGCCGGGCGGTCACCCTGTTCGCGCCGGAGGGCCAGATCGCGCCGATCCTGCGGTCGGTGCAGGATCAAAACCCCGATCTCGACATCGGCAGCTACCCCTTCTTTCGCCAGGCCCGCTTCGGCACCTCGGTGGTCGTTCGCGGCACCGACGGGCAGGCGATCGATGGGGCGATCGCCGCCATTACCCGCCGAGCCGAGGAACAAGCGATCGAAACCGCCGATTACGACGTCGCGCGCCAAGCGTCGATCGAAGCCGATCCTTGAATGGCCGGGCTTGGTGTCGGACCTCCGGGCCGCTAGATTTTTGTCGAGGTTTCAGGAGTGCAAGGATCCAGGAACACATGCGGGCGTGGCGGAATAGGTAGACGCAACGGACTTAAAATCCGTTGGGCTTTGTCCCGTGCCGGTTCGAGTCCGGCCGCCCGCACCATCGGGACAAGCTTTCCCCCGCCGAACACCTAAATGGCTGACATCATGGGCACTGGTGGGGAATGAAATCGTGGGTGACGATCCGGCTTCTGGCCTGAACAGACAGCAAGTCGAACGACGGACCGTCGACCTTTCGGCCTTTCCCGAGTTGGTCGTGATCATGCTCGGCATGCGGGTGAACAGGCTTGCCGGATTGAAGACCCTGCTGGGCTTCGGGCCGAAGATCAACAGTGCCGTCGCGGCTCGGCCCGACGGCCTTTTGTGCCACGAAAATCTGCTGTTTTCCCTCGCACCACCCCATCTCGGCATGCGTCAATACTGGCGTGACTTCGATGCTCTGGAGACCTGGGCCCGGTCTGAGCCGCATAAGATCTGGTGGTCGGATTTTCTTCGCCATAGTGGGGGAACCGGCTTTTGGCACGAAGCCTACTTCATGGATGGCGGCATGGAGGCGGTTTACGTGGATGTGGCCCGCGACATCGGCTTTTAGAGCTTCGCAACGCAACGACCAGCGCGCGGTCCCTTGTTTTCCGCCAGGAGCCGCGCGAAGCGAAGCGGGCCTCAAGCTGGCCAACACTCGCAAGCGCCCGTCTCTGAGACCGACTATTACGCTTGACCCAACACCCCACGGGTCAACAAAACCAGGGCTCGTATAAGCTCTGCGAGAAGCGTACGTCTGGACACTTTTGGGCGATTATCGCAAGGTACGTAGTACCCTTGGTTGATAAAAGGCACAAATTCCTATAGCGCTAGCGGCCGTTCCCGGGCTTCGAGGCGCGAGCATCGGGACCCGCCTGTCACCGACATCGAGGTTTTCCATGCCGAGCGCGATCGATGCTTCCAAGCCCGAGCCGGGCATGCCAGCGAACAAGGCTGATTTTCGGGACAATTTTCAGGCTGCAGCCCGGGAGTTGGACCATGGCGGCTTTTTCCGAGGGGCCGGCGCGGGCGCGCTCGAGCGATCCACGGCTGCGAGACTAGGTGAAACCGTCTCGGTCAGGGATTTCGGCGCCATCGCCGACGGCGGTTCTCATCCCGTGAGCGAGTGGCTCAAGGGCGGCGCCCATGACCGGCACTATCCCGATCTGGACGCCTTGCGGAAGGATTTTCCCCATGTGGGCGGGCTCGACGACGAAATCGACTGGGCGGCTTCGCAAGCCGCGTTCGCCCATATCGTTGACGTCGGCGGCGGCCGCATCTCCTGGCCGGATGGCACCTACGTCGTCTTTCGGACACTCGGCGGCGACGTTGCCGGCGCCGATCTGAGCTTGGACTTCGGCTCGGCGCGCGTCTTCCAGGACCACGGCCAAACCTGCCTAAAGCTCCATCAGTCCGCGGCCTGGGTTCATTCGGAGCGTTTGGAAGGGAAGGACGATGCCTATAAGGGAGAGTTAACGCGGGTCGTCTTCGATCGGCTGCCCCACGATCTGCGTCGGGATTCGGCGATCAAGATCACCGCCGAAGACAACTACCCCTGGTTTCAATACGTCACCCACCGGCTTGGTGAAGCCTTGCGGGTCCGAAGCTTTGACGGCGACGCCGCCATCGTTGCCGGCCTTCGCTATCGTGACGCCTACCGGACCAACATTCGTGCCGCCAAGTATCGGGACAATCGCTTGTCCATCTCAGGCGGCGTCTTCTTCTCCAATGAGAACGGCAACCCGGAAACGCTTGCCGGCGACATGATCCAGATCATCGGCTTCGATCAGCCGGAAATGCGCGATCTGACCGTGCGCCAGGGCTGGTCGACCGGCTTCATGGTGTTGGGTTGTCTCTCCGCCCGGGCGATCGGTTGCCGGGTGTCGAGGCTCGCCGATTTCGACACGACCGGCGTCAGGCCTAAGATTCACTACGGCTACGCGTTCAAGAGCCAGTCCAGCAAGGACACACAGTTCCTGGGCTGCACGGCGACCCACTGCCGCCACGGGCTCGACGCCAACGCCAAATCGACCGATGGACGGGACTTGGCCGATCCGGCGACGGCGCTTGTGACCGGCTACGACGACGGCCTGGTCTTCCAGAGCGGCACCTTCGCCAATTGCAATGGCTCGGCGGTCGGGATCCACGCGTCGTCGCTTAACGTCACCATCAGGGACACGGCCTTTCTCGACGTCGGTTACGCCATTCAGTTCCGCGGCTGGCATCACCGGGCCGAAAACTGCTGGATCAACTCCTGCGGGGTCCTGTTCCAGCTCAATGACGATGAGAACGCGCCGGGCTCAGGCACCAGGATCGGCGACATCAGCATCGTCAATGTCCGGGCCGACGAGGTCCGGGGGGACGCGGTGGTCTATAATCGCCGTTCGCCCGATCGGATGTTCATCGACGGGCTCCGCTACAAGCAGATCGCCAACGAACCCTGGACGCCCAAGGGATTTGTCTATGCCCGCAATCTGTGGCTGATCGCCGGTCAAAATCGCGAGCTGCTCAAGCTCGGCGACTGCGCGCCCGGCAGCCTGCTTCAAGGGGTGATCGATCTGTCCGAGGTCACCTGGCAGCATGACGAGCTTTTGCGCGTGGGCGAAGAGAATGATGCCAGCGAGACGGAAATCGATCTTCGGGTGGTTCCACCCGCTGCCGGCGGCTCCCTGAAGTGGTTGATCAATTACGCCAATCGGCGGGCGCGGCTTTTCGGCCAGATTGACGCGGCCGATGCGACGATCGACCGGCCGTTTGAAAAACACCGGGATGCCGCGACATCGGCCGGCGGCCGCCGCGACGTCGATTGGCGCGCTGGAAACCTCAACGGGATGGCCAACGCTCAAAGCGGTCACCAAGTTTACCGCGAGCTTGCGCCCGCCGGCGGTGAAAACTTCGAGCTCGCGGCAGACCTGACCGGTAAGCCGCTTCAGGTGATCGAGATCGAGAGCGTCCGGCAGGGCAATGGCATAAGGCTCACGCCTTGCCCGCGTCCCGGCCAGGAGGTGATCATCGTCAATCGGTCAGACCAGGAGCTCAGGCTCGCCGATCTGCCCCATCTGCCTGGCGGTCTGATCGTGCCCGCGGGCACAACCCGCAGACTTGTTTGGGCGGAGACCCGGTTTCTTCTCACCTGATTCGCTCGTCAAAATTGTCCAAAACTTAACTTTACTGCCTTAGCGTCCAAACCTCGATGTCACGGTCATCCGACGGGCGCATGAACGTTCAGCAGATCATCAATGGCGGGCTCCTGGTGGCGGGCGCTATGAGCGTCGCGCTCGCGAACGCAAAGCCCGTGGCCCTGGTGGAGAAGCTGGCGCCACTGGGCGGGCTCGCCTTGTCATCAGTGCTGGCGCTCTTGTTTCCGCGCCTGATTTTGATCCTCAGCCTCGCCGCCATCAGCGTTGGCCTCGACAAGTTCGTGGCACTCTCGGTCGCCGGCTTCGACATGAAGACGCTCACCAAGCTCGCGCTGATCGGCGCGATCGGGGTGAACATCATCCGCTTCGGACACGAAAAACACATCAGCCTGCCGCTGGTGACGATCGTCTTCCTGATCTTCGTCTCGATGCTGGTTCCGGGACGCCATCCGGCCTTGGGCGACGTTCAGATCATCAAGACGGCGATCGGCCTCTTTCTTCTGTTTCTGTTCGATTACATGCGCACAAACGAACGGGACGCGGATCGCTACCTTCTGTTCATCGCCGCGACGCCGGCCGCACTCGTCGTCCTCGGTGTGTTCGCCGATGCCGCCGGTACTCATCCTTTGTTCCGTCGGGAATATACCGGCGCTCTCCGGCTCCAGGGTCTGAGCATCCCCGCCTACATGGCCTACACCGCGCTGATCGGCCTGTTCGTCGCGACGATCGAGGTTCTGCGCAAAGGCGATCGCCTGTTCTATGCGCTGGCGGCCGTCAATCTGGCTATCATCTTCCTGACGGGTGCCCGCATGGGCATATTCTGTGCCGGCCTGTTCGGCCTGTCGGTCTTCCTCTTTGTCCGCAGCGCGACGCTGACCAGCCGGCTGAAACTCAATCTGGCGATCGTCGGCGGCGTTCTATTCACGCTTCTTTTGGTGCTCTACTGGCCCAATCTGGAGGCCCGTCTGGCGGGACGCGAGAGCCAGGATCAATCGATTAATCTCTCCGGCCGCGGGGTCATCTGGGAGGTCTTCGTCGCCGAGATCGTGGAACACCCCTGGCTGGGCCGGGGCATGGGCGCAAACACGCTGATCGTCTCGGAGGACGTGATCGAGTTCGCAGGCACCAGCGCCGCCCACAACGAGTATCTGCGCTTGGCCGTAGATGTGGGTATTCTGGGGACCCTGGCGTTGATCGTCAGTATCGGTGTCTGGATCCGCCGGCGCAGCCGCCATCTGGACCGGCCGGAGCGTTTTGCGATCTCGATCTTTGCCGTCCTGCTGCTCATCTTCTCCCTGACCTCGAACACGCTGATCGCGCTGCCCGGGATCCTGCTTTTTTTCGCCCTCTCCATGATGTTCAAACGACCGCCCTTGGATCCAGTGCCGGCGGTCGAGCCTCATGAGGAGGCCGTTCTGCCACGAGCAGGGCCGCGCCGACCACGATTGATGCCCTCTGCACGCTATGCGATACCTTCCAACCGAACTGTTTCCTCCCGTACGTCTCTGAAGGGGTCGACACCTCAGGATGTCAGCGATCTTTTCGGATCAACGGGGTGATGGGCACGGGTCCGGGGTGGACGGCAGCGAACGGTCGGGGCGTCCAGTAGGACTAACGCAATGAGGGCGTCGTACGTCCGTGCATTCGCCCTTTGGTTGCGTAGAATGATATCGCTGACCCGACCGTGAACTCTGCTATAGAAGCCCTGATTTACCGCAATGGATGCGAGAGCAGCAGGAACGCGACCGCGAGCGTCAGCCAGATCGCCACAGCTATTGTGCAGTGCAGCGAAGATGGTAAGACCCGAATGGCCAACCTCGGTCGCGATTTCCGAAACTCCCGTCTTCAGCGGGCGATCGCGCTGACCCGATCACAACCTCCAAGTCGCCAAACATTTTGGATCCGCCGCTAATGTCCTATCTCGACGACCTTGAAGCAGAAAGCGTCTACGTACTCCGCGAAGCATACGCCAAACTCGACAATATCGCGGTCCTCTGGTCGCTCGGCAAAGACAGCAACGTCGTCCTCTGGTTGTGCCGAAAGGCCTTTCTCGGCCATGTTCCATTCCCGGTGATGCACGTCGACACCGAGAAGAAGTTTCCGGAGATGTACGCTTTTCGCGAGCGCTACGCCAAGGAGTGGAATCTGAAGCTCCTGGTCGAATATTGTCCGCCGGTCGACGAGATGGATCAGAGCCTGCCGCCCGCCGCCCGCTCGGCCGCGCGTAAGACCTACGGGCTCAAGGCCGCCGTGAAGAAACACGGCTTCCGCGGCCTGGTTGCCGGAATTCGCCGCGATGAGGAGGCGCTTCGGGCCAAGGAGCGCTATTTCAGCCCGCGGGACGAGACCGGCAATTGGGATCTGAAGAACCAGCCGCCCGAGTTCTTCAATCAATACATGACGACTTTCCCGCCCGGCGTTCACGTCCGCATCCACCCGCTCCTGCATTGGACCGAGGCGGATATCTGGCGCTACACCAATCGCGAATCCATTCCGATCATCGATCTGTACCTGGCGAAGGACGGCAAGCGCTACCGCTCATTGGGCGATCAGGACATCACCAGCCCGGTGCCGAGCGAAGCCGATTCGATCGATAGGATCATCACCGAGTTGGAAACCACGAAGGTGGCCGAACGGTCCGGGCGCGCCATGGACCATGAGGCCGAAGACGCGTTCGAGCGTCTGCGCGCCGACGGCTATCTTTGAGGAGCGAGCCCATGAGAACGGACGAAACCCTCAAGATCGTCATCGTCGGCCATGTGGATCACGGCAAATCGACCCTGATCGGCCGTTTGTTCCACGACACCAATTCCCTGCCCGACGGCAAGATGGAAGCGATCAAGGCCATGTGCGAGCGGCGCGGCATGCCGTTCGAGTGGGCGTTCTTGATGGACGCGATGCAGGCGGAGCGGGATCAGGGGATCACAGTCGACACATCCCAGATCCGTTTCCGGACCGACAAGCGGGGCTACGTCATCATCGATGCCCCGGGCCATGTCGAGTTCCTCAAGAACATGGTGACCGGTGCCGCCTCGAGCGAAGCCGCGCTGTTGCTGATCGACGTCGACGAGGGCGTTAAGGAGCAATCGCGCCGCCATGGCTACCTCCTGTCTCTCCTGGGGGTCAGTCAGGTCGCGGTCCTGGTCAATAAGATGGATCTGGTCGGCTACGACGCGAGCCGGTTCGGCGAGGTCGCGGAAACCTACCGCGCCTATCTGGCCGACCTCGGGGTAACGCCTTCGGCGTTCATTCCGATCAGCGCCCGCGAAGGCGACAATATCGCCAGCCACAGCAGCAAGATGTCCTGGTACCAGGGCCCGAGCGTGCTGCAGGCATTGGACATGTTCCAGCCGAGCGCGCGGCCGGCGGAAAAAACCCTGAGAATGCCGGTTCAAGACGTCTACAAGTTCGATCAACGGCGCATCATCGCCGGCCGCATCGATTCCGGCACGATCCGGGCCGGCGACGAGGTGATGTTCTCGCCGTCGAACAAAACCGCCGTCGTCCGGTCGATCGAGGCTTGGAACGTCGCGGAAGCACCGACCGAGGCCAGCGCCGGCGACAGTGTCGGGATCACCCTGGAACAGCAGATTTTCGTCGAGCGCGGCGAGATCATGAGCCATGTCGAGAACGCGCCGATCGAAAGCAGCGTGTTCCGCGGCAAGCTGTTCTGGCTGGGTCAGCAGCCTCTCGTTCCCGGCGGCCAGTACACGCTCAAGCACGGGACACTCGAATGTCCGGTTACGGTGGAGCGGATCGAGCGGGCGATCGACACGTCGTCGCTCAGTGCCGGCGGCTCGGAGCAGATCGAGAAGAATGCCGTCGGCGAGGTCATCCTGCGCGCCCGGCGGATGCTGGCGGTCGACGAGCACAGCACCAATCCCAGCACCGGCCGTTTCGTTTTGGTCGACAATTATCTGCCGGTGGCGGGCGGCCAGATCTCGATGGAGGGTTATCCCGACCAGCGCGATCTGATCACCGTCCGGTCGACCAACATCACCTCGGTCGGCCACGCGGTGAGCAAGGAGGCGCGCGAGGGCCGAAACGGCCATAGCGGCGCCGTGCTCTGGCTCACCGGGCTTTCCGGCGCGGGCAAGTCGCCCCTCGCCCTAGCGGTCGAGGCCGAGCTCTTCGCCAAGGGCTATCAGGTTTACGTTCTCGACGGTGACAATGTTCGGACCGGGCTCAACGCCAATCTCGGCTTCTCGCCGGAAGACCGCGCCGAGAATATCCGCCGGGTGGGCGAGGTCGCAGCGCTATTCGCCGACGCTGGCTTCATCGTGCTGAGCTCGTTCATCTCGCCCTATCGAAGCGACCGGGAGCGGGCCCGGGCCGCCGCCGGTGAACGCTTCCACGAGGTCTATGTCCAGGCATCTTTGGAAGTCTGTGAGGAGCGCGACCCGAAAGGCCTCTACAAACGCGCCCGCGCCGGCGAGATCAGCGATTTCACCGGCATCGACAGCCCTTACGAAGCCCCTGAAACGCCGGATTTGGTCGTTGATACCTCGACCCTAGCCGTCGACGAGGCGACGGAACAACTGGTCGGCTACGTCGCGCGGAATTTCGCGCTGACTTAACCCCTAACCCGCCGCCCGCTTAGCGGGCGGCAACCGCGTACTCTTTGTCCTCTCTCCGTTTGCGGAGAGCTTGTGTGAAAGGCCTGGTCGATGCTTGGAAGACAGCATGGAGCGTTTTCGCGCCTCCGAATTCTCGTAATAGTTGAAAATTTATCCGTTCCATTCGACCGTAGGGTATGGAACGAGGCGCGAACCCTGACCGCGGCCGGGCATGAGGTCACGGTCATCTGTCCCAAAGCCGACACGTCGCAAGCGGCCTTCGAGATTTTGGAAGGTGTCAGGATCTACCGCCACCCGCTTCCCTTTGAAGCGCGTAGCGCTCGGGACTATCCGCTCGAATACACGATGGCGCTGTTCTGGCAGCTTGTCTTGGCGACCAGGGTCAAGTGGAGCCATGGCTTCGACGTGATCCAGGCCTGTAATCCGCCCGACACAATCTTTCTCCTGGCGCACCTCTTCAAGTTTCTGTTCGGCACCAAGTTCGTCTTCGACCACCACGATCTTTGCCCCGAACTGTTCCTGGCGAAGTTTGGAAAAAAGGGCTTTTGCTACCGCCTGTTGGCAGCGTTCGAACGCTGGACCTTCCGCGCCGCCGATATCTCGATCGCCACCAATCAATCCTACAAGCAGATCGCCATGGAGCGGGGCAAGGTTCCCGCCGACCGGGTGTTCGTCGTCCGTTCGGGTCCGGAGATCGAACGCTTCCAGCCAGTGCCGGCGAACCCGCGCTGGAAGGCCGGCAAGGATCTGATGATCGGTTATCTCGGCGTCATGGGTAAGCAGGAAGGCATCGATTACCTGCTCCGGGCGATGGCTGAGATCGTCCACGAAAGAGGACGCCGCGACGTCCATCTCACCCTTGTTGGCGGCGGACCGGAACGCGATGCCTTGGCGCAGATGGCGCGGACCTTGGGCCTCGACGATCACGTCACCTTCACCGGACGGGTATCGGATCACGATCTGGTGGAGGCGCTCTGTACCGCAGACGTCTGCGTCAATCCGGATGAAGTCAACCCGATGAACGACAAATCGACCATGAACAAGATCCTCGAATACATGGCCTTGGGCAAGGCGATGGTTCAATTCGAGACGGTCGAGGGACGCTTTTCGGCGGGTGAGTCGTCCCTTTACGCAAGACCGAATGATGAGCGAGACCTGGCTGCGAAGATCATGATGCTTCTGGACGACCCGGATCAGCGCGCGCGTATGGGGGCTCTCGGCCGCGCCCGGGTGCTCAATGAACTGGCTTGGGATCACCAGCGGCCGAAGCTGCTCGCGGCTTACGAGGCCGTGGCACTCAGCGAACCAACCCGTTTCATCGGCGACAGAACGCCGCAATTCGGTATCGAAACCGCTGATCTCGAACTGGTCCGATGACCGCTACGATCGCGCTTCGATGGAACAACTGGCCGAGCCAAACGCCCGGCTTTATCGCCGATTGGCAAAAATGCCGACGATCTGGAGCTCTCGCTCCACGGTTGATGGTCTGGCGCTCGCGCTTCGGTGATCAATCGGCAAGGAATCCGCTTTGACCGTGGGTTCCATTAGGGACGTTCGCTCTTCAACAGCACAAATTTGGATGAGAGAAAGATGGTTAATCGTTGAAAAGCATATCTAAACGCATTCTTAACCAATCCTGGGTTGTTGCGATTTCCCGGATATCCGGGCATCATCCCAGTGTCGTTGAAAGAAGATCACTGCGGTTGCCGTCATGGTTTTGTCCCATTCGCCATGGCACCTTTCGGACGCAAAAGGCGTTGATAGAGAGACGCATCGTCCAAGGTCTGCGTGACACGAAGACGGTGACCGAAATTCACCGACGGACACTTGTTGAGAACAAACAAGAGTTGGGATGAGGAGTTCGGCTGGGCGACCGCTCTTGGGGCGATCGCTGACAACCGGCTCCACGGGAACGGAGACCCGCACGAATGAGCGCCACGCAAGTCGTCTTGCCCGTCCGCGAGAACAGAAGATCCTTGCGCGCCAACCTGTTGATGACGCCCCAACTGATCGACGCGGGCCTGCGCTTCGTCGATTTCTTACTGATCGCCGTCTCCGGACTAATCTCCGTCGCGGCCTTGCCGAAGGTTTTTTTGATCGCTGACACGACCGTCCTGCCGATGGCGATGGCGCTCCTGATCAGCCTGTTCGTCTTCCCCTTGTTCGGCACCTACGACCGCGAACGTTACGCCCAACTCACCTATCAGTTGCTAAGGGTCTCCGCCGCGCTGGGCGTGACGCTTGCCGGCGTCGTCGTTGTCATGTTCATGCTGAAGGGCGTGGATGCCATGTCACGCCTGTGGGTGTCGGCATGGTTCGTCAGCGGCGCTGTGATGATCATCGCCACACGCTGCGTTCTTCGCGGCTGGATCCGGTCCGCCTGGCATGCGGGCGAACTCTCCTATGACGTGCTGGTGATCGGCGCCGGCACTGAAGGCGATGCCCATCGCGCCGAGCTTTCCGGCCAAGACGCGCCGACGCGGGTGATCGGCTATGTCGACCTGTCGGCGTCCCTGGAAGCCGGATCCGACAACGATATCGCCGACGAGCTGCGCTCGGTCCTGACATCGGTCTTGACCGGTCGCAATGTCGACCATGTCGCGATCGCTCTGCCGCGCGAGGCTCACTGGGCCGTGGCGCCGATCGTCAAAGCGCTTCGCCGCTTCTCCGTGGAGGTCAGCGTCGCCCTGACGCCGGTGCCCTTCGGCCTGCCGATCCTCGGCGTTACACAGTTTGGCGACACGCCGCACGTCACCTTGCTGGAAAGGCCGCTCGACAGTTGGCAGACGCTTCTCAAGGGTCTCGCCGACCGTTGCCTGGCGATGATCGCGCTCATTCTTCTGTCGCCGATCATGGCTATCATCGCGCTTGCCGTGCGCCTGACCTCGAAGGGCCCAGTTCTGTTCCGCCAGCAGCGCTACGGCTTTAACCAGCAGATGATCGAGGTTCTGAAGTTTCGCTCGATGTATGTCGATCGCTGCGACGAAGGCTTATCGGACAATGTTCAGCAGGCAACCCGCAATGATCCGCGGGTCACGCCGATTGGCCGTTTCCTCCGCCGCTCCAGCCTCGACGAGCTACCACAGCTCTTCAACGTGCTCCGCGGTGAGATGTCCCTGGTCGGCCCCCGTCCGCACGCCGTCGCCCACGACGATTACTACGCGGCCCTGATCGACGGCTATCTCGGCCGCCACCGGGTGAAACCGGGCATCACCGGCTGGGCTCAGGTCAATGGCTTCCGCGGCGAGACCGAGACCGTCGATGACATGCGCCGACGGATCGAGCTCGATTTGGACTATATCGACCACTGGACCCTGGGCTTCGATTTCCGAATCCTCGCCCGGACCGTCTTCCTCTGCCTCAAGGGCACCAACGCCTATTAATGCCAAATGCCGGGCCCAGACGTCCGAAGAATTCACACTGACAAAGCTACTTCAATCGGGGATTGAGCGCGTCGCGGAGCCAGTCACCCAAGAGATTGACCGAAAGCGCCAGGGCCAGAAGCGTCAGCGCTGGGAACAGGATGATCCACCACTCGCCAGAGAACAAAAAGTCCTGGCCGATGCGGATCAGGGTGCCGAGCGAGGGCTGGGTCGGCGGCACGCCGACCCCGAGATAGGACAAGGTCGCCTCGGCAATGATCGCCAGGGCCAGACCGATTGTGGCGATCACCAGCACCGGCCCCATCACGTTCGGCAGGATGTGCCCGACCAGGATCCGGCGGGGCGGAACGCCAATGACCCGGGCCGCCAGCACATATTCCTTGTTGCGTTCGACCAGGGTGGCGCCGCGAACCGTCCTCGCATACTGCACCCAGTCCGAGAGACCGATCGACAGGATCAGCACATAGATCGCCATCGTTTCGTGATATTGGGGCGGTAGAAAACCGCGCGCGACGCCGAAGATCAGAAGGGCGATGAGGATCGAGGGGAAGCTCAGCTGGACGTCGGCAACCCGCATGATCAGCGTGTCGAGCCAACCGCCCCGGAACCCGGCGATCAGACCTAGGCTCACCCCGAGCACGGCGGCGAAAAGTACGGACGCGAAACCCACCAGCAGCGAGATCCGCGAGCCGTAGAGGATCGCCGAGAAGACGTCGCGGCCTTGATTGTCGGTGCCGAGCCAGTAGGTGTTGCCGGTGAACGCGTTCGGCTCCATCGGCGGGGTGAAGCCGTCCATCAGGTTCAAAGTCGCCGGATTGAATGGGTCATGAGGCGCCACCAGGGGTGCAAGGACCGAGGCGACGATGATCAGGAGGGCGACCGCGGCGGCGACGATCGTTACCGGCGAATGGCGGAACCGGTAGGCCAGGTCACTGTCCCAAGCTCTTGCCAACCGTCCCTTCAACTCCGCAGGATGATCGAGCGTCTGGTCCTTGAGTGCCGGTTCGCTAGCCATGGGCCGCTCCTTTGCCGACCCGCAGCCTGGGATCGACGGCATAGTAGAGCAGGTCGACGATCAGATTGATCACCACGAAGATCAGCGCGATCAGCATCAGATAGGCGGCCATCATCGGGATATCGACAAACCGGATGGCGTTGATGAACTGCAGGCCGACGCCCGGCCACTGGAACACGGTCTCGGTGATGATCGCGAAGGCGATGATCGAACCGAGCTGCAGACCGGTGATGGTGATGACCGGCACCAGCGTATTCTTGAGCGCGTGGCTGAAATGCACGGCCCGGTCGCTGAGCCCGCGGGCGCGAGCGAACTTGATGTAGTCCTGGCGCAAGACCTCCAGCATCTCGGCTCTCACCAGGCGCATGATCAAGGTCATCTGAAAAAGGCCAAGCGTGAGCGCCGGCATGATCAAGGATTGGAGACCGCTGGCGGTCAAAAAGCCGGTGGTCCACCAGCCAAGATCCACGACCTCGCCCCGGCCAAAGGATGGCAGCCAGCCGAGCTCGACGGCGAACAGTTAGATCAAGAAAATGCCGATAAGAAAGGTCGGCAGGGAAACACCGATCAAGGACGCGGTCATGATCGCGTTGGAAAGCCAGCTGTCGCGGTTGAGCGCGGTATAGACACCCAGGCCCACGCCGAACACGAAGGCGAGAATGCCGGAGGTAAGGGCCAGCTCCAAGGTCGCGGGCAGGCGCTCGGCGATGATCTCCGCCACCGGCCGCCGCAGACGGTAGGAAATGCCGAACTCGCCCTGGGCCGCGTTGACGATGAAATTGAAGTATTGGATGGGGACCGGATCGTTGAGCCCGAGGGTTTCGCGCAGGCGCTCCCGGTCTTCGAGCGTCGCCTCCTGGCCCAGCATATTGTTGACCGGGTCACCGACGAAGCGGAACAGGGCGAAGGCGATCAGCGCCACCGTCGCCATCACGATGACCGCCTGAACCAGACGTCGAACGATGAACGCGAGCATGGCTCTACCTTCGGAGAAGACGGGCGGGACGCACCACGCGCCCGCCCGCCAACCTCGTTATTCGGCTAGAGCGAAATATTTGACCTTCGGCTGATCTTCCGGCTGCACTGGCACGTCGAGCCGGTCGATCATCGCCCAATTGAGGATCTGGTTGTGGACGGGTACGTAGACCGTTTCTTCCTGCACCCGGCTCCAGATGTCGGCGATGGTCTGGTTGCGCTTGCCGAGGTCGATCTCACTGGAGAGTGAGCGGATCATGTCGTCCAGCTCCGGATCACCCCAGCGCGTGGCGTTCCAGGTACCGAAGTCTCCCTCGGTGCTGTGGTAGAGGAAGTTGAACACATACTCGCTGTCGAAGGTGGGCACGCCCCAACCGAGCAGATAGAAATCGATCTCGCGGTTCTGGATCTCGGCGAAGTGGATGCTCTTGGTCCGGGCGTCGAGCGTCACGTCGATCCCTATCTGGCCAAGCATCGCGGTCGCCGCCTGGCAAATGGCTTCGTCATTGATGTAGCGGTCATTGGGGCAGTGGAGCGTGATGCCGAAGCCATCGCCGTATCCGGCCTCGCCCATCAGCCCCTTGGCGCCTTCGACGTCGAAGGCTGGCGGCGTGTCCAGCTCTTCGGTCCAGCCATTGACGAAGGGCGGAATGATGACCCCTGTCGGCGCCGACTGGCCGCGCATCACCACCTGTTTGATGGCATCGCGGTTGATCGCCATGTTCATCGCCTGACGCACACGAATGTCACTAAGCGGGTTGGCGCCCTCGACATCATCCCATTCAAGATCGTCATCGCCGGCATTCAGGCCGAAAAAGATGGTGCGGTTCTGGGGTGCGTTGTTGACCCGAATGTTGCCCGCAGTCGCCAACCGCTCCAAGTCCTGGACCGGCACGTCCTGCATGAAGTCAACCTCACCCGAGAGCAGCGCCGCCACCCGGGTCGCCGCGTTCTGGATCGGCGTGTAGATGATCTCGGTCACGTCGAGCGGGAACTCGTCCTTGCCCCATTATTCTTCAACGGCGCGTAGCTCTGTCTTGGTGCCTTCCTCGCGGCGGACGTTCTGGTTTGGACCCGTCCCGTTGGTGTTGCGCACGGCGTAGTTGTCCTCGCCCGCGGCAAACTCCTGGGGCACCTCAACGTCATGCTCCTTGGCCCAGTCCTCATCCATCATGAACATATTGGTGAGATTGTTGGGCAGGATGGGATTGGGTCCGTCGGTGGTGATGTGCACCAGGTGGTCGTCGACCGCCTCGACCTGCACGATCGATGCTACAAGCTCCTTCATGTCGGAGCTCTCTTGTTGGGCGCGCTTGATCGAGAAGATAACGTCGCTGGCCGTAAAGTCAGCGCCATTGTGGAAGGTCACGCCCTCACGGAGCTTAAAGAACCAGACATTGGGATCGTCGGTGACGCCCCATTCGGTGGCGAGGCCAGGCACGATTTCGGCGGCCATGTCAGGGATGACCAGCGGCTCGTAGATCTGATGCGCGAGCGTGTGGGTCGGACCCTCGTTCTGGGAATGCGGATCGAGGGTCAGGCTGTCGCCTGAGCGGACCCATCGAAGCGTTTCTGCCGACGCCTCAAAGTTGATCAGGCCTGAGGCCAAAAGGGCCACGCCCCAAAGTCTTGGTCTGAACGCCATGACCGATATCCTCCATGGTTCTCTTCGTTGCCCCTACTATCTAGAGTTCGGAGGGAAGGGCAAGCACGGGACGTGATCCGGACGCTTGACTAGGCCACCACCTATAGCCGGGACGGCTTCGGTCGAGCCTAGGCGCCCGGTCGAGGCGAGCCCGCGAAACGCAAATGACCTGTCTTGATCCAGACCCGGGCGCCGTCAGGTCCTGCCCGGGCTTCGGCGTCGGCGTTGATCGGCAGGCGAAGCCAGGAATGGCGTTCGAAGCGTTCACCGTCCTGCTCGAAACCGCCGGCCAAGACGAACAATTCCGCCCCGCCCCGAGTGTCGAGCGCAAGCTCTTTGCCCGGTGCCCAAGTCTCAAGACGGACGTCTTCCCGGGGATCGCGGTACAGGGGTGTTATGCTGACCCCCGGACGGTCGCTGTCCGGGACGCTGCCGATCTTATTCATGTCGATCCGAACATGGGTTCTGTCCGCCGGATCGAACTGCCAGAGCTTGACCATGATCGTGCATCCTGGCTCGGATCCCGGCGTGTGCCTCGATTGGGGCGGATTGCGAACATAAGCGCCGGCGGGAAAATCGCCGTGTTCGTCCTGAAAAACGCCTTCCAGGACGATGAACTCCTCGCCGCCTTCATGGACGTGCGGGGAGAACCGACTTTCAGGATCATAGCGGACGATCGACGTGGCCCGCGCGACCTCGTCGCCGATACGATCGAGCATTCTCCGGCTGACGCCGGCCATCGGTGACGGTTGCCAGGGCAAGCTGTCGGCATGCGCCGAGGCACGACGGGTGAAGTCGGCATTTAGTTCCAAAGCTCGATCTCCCGTTTGATCAGCGAGGTCAGGCGGCGGCTCGCGCCGTGGATCTGGCCGCCACCCGCTCTCGCCACCGGCGCAGATCCTCGCACGATTCCGGCATGGCGAGATCGACGAAATCAGCATAGGCGAAACCGGCCATGGCGGTGATGTCGGCGATGGTGAAGCGGCTCCACGCCAGATAGCGGCGATCTTTAAGGAGGCCGTTCATCCATTCCATGGTCGCAAGCGCCGTCCGTCGCTGACGCTCACCCCAAGCCCTGTTCTGATCGATCTCGATATCCGGACCTAGGCCGGGGGTCGCGTGATGAAAATAGGCAGCCACCGCGTCCAAGAGACCGGCCTCGATCTTGCGGTGGATCATGGCGATGACGCCCCGCTCCTTCGCTTCCTGACCTGTCAGATCCGGCGCGCCGGTACTGTGATCCAGGTACTCCGTGATTGCAGAACATTCGGAGATGATGGTGCCATCGTCCAGCTCGAGGACCGGCACCGTGCCGGACGGGTTTATCGCGAGAAACGCTGGCTGTTTATGCTCGCCAGCAGGCACATCCACGTGAACGAACTCCGTTGCCTCTAGAAGCCCCTTCTCCGCCAGGGCAATACGAACCCTAAGGGGGTTTGGAAATCCTTTGAACTCGTAGACCTTCATCTGCCGCCGTCCGTATTCTATCTATCGATAGATATAGACTGGTTCCGCGACCCCGCCTTGTAAACACCTATCTACTGATAGATAACGATTGAGATGAGCTATCAGCGTTATTCAGGCACGGCCGCCGACATTCTTGATGCCGCCGAGCGGCGTATGCGCCGGGGCGGCTATGAGGCGGTCAGTTTCCGCGATATCGCCGGCGATGCCGGGATCAAGAGCGCCAGCGTCCACTATCACTTTCCACAGAAGGCGGATTTGGCGGTAGCCTTGATCGAGCGCTATGGCTCGAGGTTCCTGACCGGGCTGCGGTCAGCCGATAGCAGTGGCGAAAGCAGTTCGGCGCGGATCGAACGGCTATGCCGCGCCTACGAGACCGCCTTCGTCGATGACGGTTTGCCATGCTTATGCTGCGTCCTGGGTGCGGAAAGCCGGGACCTACCAGATCCCGTGGCGGACGCCATACGGTCCTTTTTCGAGCAGCTGCTAGCGTGGACCGAAAACGCCCTATCCCCTGCACCACGGAAAGACCGGTTGGGTGCGGCACAGATCGTCGCGGGCCTGCAGGGCGCGATGATCCTGGCGATCGCCACCGGCAGACCGGAGATCGTTGCGCAAACGTCGAACAGAATTCTGGCTCAACTCAGGAGTTGACGGCTGGTCGGCTCCGCCGTCGACGGAGCATTGCGGGCTAGCGCCGTGACCGGCGCCGCACCACCTAGCGAGAGTTGACGTCGTCGTCGGTGTGGTGACGGCGAAGCCAATGCTTGTTGGACAAAATAGCCCGATCACTCTCGATCGCATCGGCGATGTTGCGCAGCTCTTCGGCCGCCGTCTTGGGAAGGGTGCCGGGCTCGATCATCACCTGCAGCGCGCTGTTGTCCACAGGATCGAAGCGGTACTCGACCCGGGTTTTCGATGCGCTGTCCTGATCACGGGAGAAAACGACATAGGGCTGGGAGTGTGCGCCATCGCGGTCGTGGACCGGGCGTCGCTCCTGGCTGAAATCCTGACGAGGTCCGAGGCGGGCCGGGAGGGAAAGGCGACGCTTAAGGGCACTGTCCTGATGGTTGAACATCTGCCGGGCGTCCCGGAGCGAGTGCAAATCGCCCCGCTTCAAAGCCGCCCGGATCCTATGGAACAAAAGCGAACTACGCCCAAGCTCCTTCTCCACCGAAGGTAACAAACCTTCGAGGAACAGCCGCAAGCCCCGGCGCTCCCCTTGATATCGTTCGCCGTTCATAGATCGACGCTGTCCTTTATGTCCCCCGTAGGAAGCCTCAACTTAAACGCTTCGAACCCACCCTGGCAACGACTTCTCATTCAATCGCGGCGCAGCATGGGGCGTTTCAGCTAACCACTTGTTAAGCTTAAGATAATGTCAGACGACCTGGCGACAGGTCACTGCGGGTCGCCGAGGCCGTCTAGAAGGTTGTCCGCCACCCCCGCGAGCGACGAAGGAACCCGTCTTTTGACGTCCTGACCGAGCGCGAACAGGTCGATCTCGCGTCCCCAAACGTCCCAGCCCCGCCGCCGGTCACGGGCGAAAAGCTCCAGATAGGGTCCATCGCTGAGCGCCTCAATCCGCCGGTAGACCTCTTCCGGTTTTCTCGAATGTTCGCGTCGTTTGGCCATAACCAGACGGCGAACAGCCGCCGACTGGCGCTTCGGACTGCCTTTCGTCGCCAAGAGACACATTTCCGGGTTGGCCCGGGTCCAAAACCCCATGCCGACGAACAGATCCTGTTCGGTGAACAGCCGGTCTTTGGCGCCCTTGTTCAGCTTCGCCCAGTAAAAGCCGACAGTCTTGTAGGTAAAGCCCCAAGACTCGATGACTGAGAGCGCCTGGGGCAGAAGCGGATCGGTCGTCCACATTAAGAGCAAAGCATTGTCCGCCGCCCAGTCAGCGACCGGCAGACTTTTGATCCGATCCAGGCTCATACAGTCATAGTGAGCCTCGGCGCTGCGCCCCTTGCCTCGTTTGGAGTAAGTCTGGAAGTGCCAGGGCGGATCGGCGTAGATGACCCGGTAGTCCACCCGAGGCGGCGGTGCCAGGCTTGCCGGACCTTCCGCCTCAGTCATGGTTCAGATAACGTTCGGCGAGACTGACCCAGTAGCTGGCGCCGAAGACCAGCGCCCGGTCGTTGAAATCATAGTGCGGGCTGTGCAGAACGCGTCCGCCTTCGCTGGAGCCGTTGCCCATCAGAATGTAAGCGCCGGGCCGTTCCTCGAGCATGTAAGCGAAATCCTCGCTGCCGGTGCTGGGCGTCACGTTGCGATCAACCTTCTGCTCGCCGACGATCGACGCGGCGGCGTCGGCGGCGAAGGTCGCGTCCATCTCGGTGTTGACCGTGGGTGGATAGCCACGCTGATAATCGATCCGCGCCTCCAGGCCATAAGCCTCGGCGACGCCCCGGGCCAGACATTCGATCCGGACCTGACACAAACTGCGGATCTCCTCATCGAAGCACCGGGTTGTGCCCCACAATTCGACCGCTTCCGGGATCACATTGTAAGCATCACCGCCGCGCACTCGTGTTACCGAGATGACGGCCGAATCCCGGGGAGCGATCGCCCGTGACACGATACTATGAAGCCCCTGGATGAGCGCGCCGGTCGCCGGCATCGGATCGCGGACGGTATGGGGCAGTGCGGCATGACCGCCTTCGCCCACCAGCGTGATCGAAAATGTGTCGGACGCCGCCATCACCGGGCCAGGTCGAATGGCGAAATGACCGATATTGGCGCCGGGCCAGTTATGCATGCCGAAAACCTTGTCCGCGGGGAACCGTTCGAACAGGCCCTCCCTAACCATGACCCGCGCACCGCCGTGGCCCTCCTCGGCGGGCTGAAAGACCAGATAGACGGTGCCGTCGAACTGTCTGGTTTCTGCGAGATGGCGAGCCGCGCCCAGAAGCATGGTCACATGACCGTCATGGCCGCAGGCATGCATCACGCCTTCCGTCTTGGAGGCGTGGCCGAGATTGGTTTGCTCTTGAATGGGAAGCGCGTCCATATCGGCGCGGAGCGCGATCTTGCGGTCTCCCGCTCCCGATCGAACGACACCAACGACGCCCGTACCAGCGAGCCCGGTATGGATTTCGTCGACACCGAACTCGTTCAGTCGGTCCTGAATGAATGCGGCGGTCTGAGTTTCCTGGAAGCCCAGTTCCGGATTGGCGTGAAGATGATGCCGCCACGCAATCATCTCACCCTCCTGGACGCCGATACGCTCGTAAATCGTCACCTCGGTCCCCTTCCAACACTCAAGATAGACGGAAGGAGGATCATGAAAAAGGGCCGGACTGACGCCCGGCCCCGCAGATGAGTTCGAACTGACAGCGTAACTAGCCGCCGATCTCCTCGTACTCGCCGTCCTGCCACTCATACATCACATAGTTCGAACCCTGGACATCGCCCTTCTCATCGAAGGAGATGGTGCCGAGAACGGTGTCGAACTCCATTTCCCGGAGCTTGGCGATGACCGGATCGAGGTCGGTCGAGCCGGCGGCCTCCACGGCTTGCGCCCAGGCCTGGATCGTGCCGTAGGTGTAGAGGACGTAGCCCTCCGGATCGACGCCCGCCTCTTCGAAACTGGCGACGACGTCGGCAGCGCTCTCATTCTTGCGCGGGTCTGGGCTGAAGGTCATGAGCGTGCCGGCACCGGTGTCGCCGGTGATCGCCCAATACTCATCGGTCACCAGCGCGTCGCCGGACATGAGATTGGCGCCGAGACCCTGGTCGCTGGCTTGGCGTTTGATGAGGCCGCCCTCGGCATGATAGCCGCCGAGATAGATCAGATCGACCTGAGCTTCCTTCATCTTGGTGATCAGCGCGGTGAAGTCTTTATCACCGGCAGTGATCGCCTCGTACATGACCTCGTCAACGCCGTTGGCGTTCAGTTGCTTTTTGAACTCGTCGGCGAGCCCCTTGCCATAAGCCGTCTTGTCGTGAAGCACGGCGATCTTCTCACCGACGCTGTTATCGGTGACGTAGTTGGCGGCTACCTGACCCTGCTGATCGTCCCGGCCGCAGGTGCGGAAGACGTTATCGAAACCCTGCTCGGTCAATTGGGGGTTGGTCGACGCCGGCGAAATCTGGAGGATGCCCTCCTCATTGTAGACGGCTGACGCCGGAATGGATGAGCCGGAACAGAAATGACCGGCCATGAACACGACGTCGTTATTGACCATCTGATTGGCGACATTGACCGCCTGTTTCGGGTCGCAGGCATCGTCGCCGACCTCGAGCACGAGCTGCTCGCCGAGAACGCCGCCGGCGGCGTTGATGTCGGCTACGGCCTGTTCGGCGCCGGCTTTCATCTGCTGACCGAACACGGCGTACTGGCCGGTCATCGGGCCAGCCGTGGCGATCGTGATCTCGGCGGCAGCGGTGCCGGCCGTCAGGGCCACCACCGCGCTGGCTGCGAGAAGAGAGGTGGTCATACGGGTCATTCGAACACTCCCGGTATCGGTTTCATCGGTCGGTTTTGAACCAGTAAGGGCCGACGCGCTTACATTCGGTCCTAGAGTGTCGTTCGGCGATTGCCAAGCTCTCAGCCGAAAACAGCGTACCGGCTCACTCCGACTTCTCCCGGTAGTTGAACAATCCGACCCGGTCATAGCGCCATGGATATTGCTGGAGCATCTTCTCCACATGCGCCAGCCGATAAGCGAGCAAAGCCAGACCCAAGAGGGCGAGGCCGTGAATGACGAAGCCCAATAGATGCAAAATCTGACCCTCGAAGAGAGCGTAGACCAGGAACCGGTCCCACAGCGCTAAACAGAAGCAAGCCAGATAGATCTGCCAGACAGGACGAAAATTCCGGGCGACGGCGATCCCGGTCAGGACCGCGGCGGCGCCGTTCACGATCAGGGTCAGACCAAGGAAGACCGGCCAGGTCGTGCCCAGAAGGGTTTCCATCAGTGCCCTCCCTCGAGATAGGCGGCCCTGATCTCGGGATTGGCCAGAAGCTCCTGGCCGGTTCCCTCGAGGACGAGACGGCCGGTCGCCAGCACGTAACCCCGATGGGCAATGCGCAAGGCCTGGTAGGCGTTCTGTTCCACCAGCAGGATGGAAAGCCCCTGGTCCCGATTGATCTCGACAATGGCTTCGAAGATCTGCCGGACCAGGATGGGCGCGATGCCGAGCGACGGTTCGTCGAGGAGGAGAAGCCGGGGCCGGGCCATGAGAGCCCGACCGATGCACAGCATCTGCTGTTCACCACCGGAAAGCGTGCCGCCCCGCTGGCCGACCCGTTCCTTGAGCCGAGGAAACAGGGTGAAGACCTTCTCCACGTCCTCGTCGAAATGGACGCCTTTGGTGGGCACCGAGCCCATCTGGAGATTCTCCATCACCGTCATGCGGGCGAAGATGCGGCGTCCCTCCGGCGCCTGGGCGATCCCCATATTGACGATGTCATAGGGGCGAAGGGTCTGAATTTCCAGCCCTTCGAAAAGAATGCGCCCGGCGGACGCTCGAGGCTGACCTGAAATCGTCATCAACAATGTCGACTTGCCGGCACCGTTGGCGCCGATGATCGTGACGATTTCGCCCGCATCCAGGTGAATCGAGACCCCCTTTAACGCCTCGATATTGCCGTAGTGGGTGTGCACCTTGTCGAGTTCGAGGATCACCGACTCGCTCCGAGATCGGCAGCGACCTCCGGCGGCAGTTCTTCCTCCTCGCTCTCGCCCAGATAGGCCTTGATCACGTTCGGATCGTTGCGCACGGCGTCCGGATCACCGTCCGCGATTTTCTTGCCGTAGTCGAGCACGATGATGTGATCGGAGATCCCCATCACCACGCCCATGTCATGTTCGATCAGAAGAACCCCGATCTGCTCCTCGTCGCGGATCGAGATCAGGAGTTCGCCCAATTCGGCCGTCTCACGGGGGTTGAGACCGGCCGCCGGCTCGTCCAGGCACAAGAGATGAGGCCTGGTGCACATGGCTCGCGCGATCTCCAGCCGCCTTTGCTGACCGTAGGGCAGGTTTCCCGCAGACCAGTCCGCCTGCGGGCTCAGGCGGGTCTTGTCGAGCCAGTAGCGCGCCCGGTCGATCGCGTCGTTCTCCGCGTTTCGGTAGCTGGCGAGACCGAATAGGCCGGCCAGGCTGAAGCTACCGAGAGATGCCATCATCAGCCGGTTGTGCTGGGCCACCAACAGGTTCTCGAGAACGCTCATATTGGCGAACAGCCGGATGTTCTGAAAAGTCCGGGCCACGCCATGGCGCGCGATTAGGTGGCCGGCGAGTTGTTCCAGCAGCACGGGCCTGCCCTCGCCCAAAAAGCGGAGTTCGCCCACCGACGGCTTGTAAAAGCCGGTCAAACAGTTGAACACCGTGGTCTTGCCGGCGCCGTTAGGACCGATGATCGCCGTGATCTCACGCTTGGCGGCGACGAAGCTCAGATCGTCGATCGCGACCAGGCCGCCGAAACGCATGGTCAGATGGGTGACCTCGAGCAGCGGGTCCTGAGCGGCCACGGTCATGGTCCGGCCTTTTCCGCGGCCTCGGCCTTGATGGCGGCGCGGCTGCCGATCGGATTGAGCCTCACCGTCGGCTCCCGGTGGGAGAGGAGTCCGCGTGGTCGCCAGACCATGATCGCGACCATGGCCGCGCCAAAGAGCAGCATCCGGTACTGCTCGAACTCCCGGCCCAGTTCCGGCAGCAGGACCAGCACGATCGCGGCCAACACCACGCCGATCTGGCTGCCCATACCGCCGAGCACGACGATCGCCAGGATCAGGGCGCTCTCGATGAAGGTGAAGCTTTCCGGACTGATGAAACCCTGGCGGGTAGCGAAGAACGAGCCGGCAAAGCCGCCGAAGGTGGCGCCCAGGGCGAAGGCCGTGAGCTTGGTGTTGGTCGGGTTGATACCCAACGTTCGGCAGGCGATTTCGTCCTCCCGCAGCGCCTCCCAAGCCCGGCCTACGGGCAGTTTCCGCACCCGCAATACGAACGCGTTGGTGATCAGCGCCAGTATCAGGATGATGTAATAAAGAAAGATCACCCGGTGGACGCCCGAATAATCGAGGCCGAAATATTCGTGAAAGGCGATCTCGCCCTCGTCCGGCCTGCGGGTGAATTCCATGCCCAGTATGGTGGGGCGCGGGATGGCGGAGAGGCCATCCGGGCCCCGGGTCACCTCATACCAATTGAGCTAGATGATCCGGATGATCTCGCCGAAGCCGAGGTTGACGATCGCCAAATAATCGCCCCTTAGGCGGAGCACGGGAAAGCCGAGCAAGACACCGAAAGCGCAGGCGAACAGGCCGGCCAGCGGCAAGCAGATCCAAAATCCCAAATCGAAGTGGATGGCGAGAAGCGCGTAGGAATAGGCGCCGACGGCGAAGAACGCGACGTAGCCCAGGTCGAGCAGGCCGGCGAGACCGACGACGATGTTCAGGCCCCAGCCGAGCATGATGTAGATCAGGACCGAGGTGGCGATATCCACCACGTAGCGATTGTCGCCATAGACGATGGGCAGTCCGATGCCGACGATCAGGCCGATCGCGACGGCAACGGTCTGCAGGAGGTTACGGCGCTGATCGTCGATGCCGCCTTTGAACGGCAGGCCCAGGCCGATGCTGGAAAGCCCACCCCGATTGACCCAAAGCGCCAGGAGGAACCGGCCGGCGAAGACGACCCCGACGCCGATCAAAACCCAATCCCAGCGATAGCGGAGACCCAGGCCGCCCTCGACGCTGATGGTTCGAAATCCCATCAGGGGAACGAACAGGACCAAGGCGACGAAGGCGGCGAGGCCGGCATCCCGGAGGGCCGTCTGGACCGACGAGCGCTCGGCGGAAGTCATCGTCTAAACCTTCTCGATCTCGGGTCGTCCCAAAAGACCCGTCGGCAAGAAGATCAGGACCAGAACCAGGATGCCGAACGCGGCTACGTCTTTGTATTCGATCGAGAAATAGCCGGACCAGAAGGCCTCGACCAAGCCCAGGATCAGACCACCCAACATCGCGCCCGGGATCGAGCCGATCCCGCCCAGCACAGCCGCCGTGAACGCTTTGATGCCAGCGAGAAAGCCGATGAAGAAATCGACCACGCCGTAGTATAGCGTCGCCATCATGCCGGCGACGGCGGCCAGGGCGGCACCCATGACGAAGGTGGTCGAGATGGTTCGATCGACATTGACCCCGCAAAGGCCGGCCATGGTCAGATCCTGTTCGCAGGCCCGTTGGGAGCGGCCGAGCGGCGTCTTGGCGATGATCGACGCGAAGATCGCCATCAACACCACGGTGACGACGATGATGACGATCTGGATGTAGCTGATGGTGACGGTGAAGCCGCTCGGATCGCCGAGGACGAAGCCACCGCTGATCACCGGCCGAAGCGGCTTGAGATTGGCGCCCTGGAGCAGCTGCACGTAGTTCTGCAGAAAGATCGACATGCCGATCGCCGAAATCAGGGGCGCCAGCCGAAACGATCCCCGAAGCGGGCGGTAGGCCAGCCGTTCCACGGTCCAGCCATAGGCTGCGGTGAACAGCATCGCCGCCAGCAACACCAAGAGGAGCGCCAGGGGAACCCAGGTGAGCCCGAGGATCCCGAGCAGGGTAAAGCCGATGATCGTGATGAAGGCGCCGATCATGTAGATCTCGCCGTGGGCGAAATTGATCATGCCGATGATGCCATAGACCATCGAGTAGCCGATGGCGATCAACCCATACATGGCGCCCAGGGTCAGGCCGTTCACGAGCTGCTGCAAAAAATAGTACATGGGCCTGGTCGCGCTCTTGTTCGTTGGGGCCTTTACCCAACCGAGCGTTAGACAAAGCGGCTAGGCGCCGCAAGAGATTTGCCAGGCTGGCGAGGGTTGTGGCCCCGCAGGCGGAACCGCTAGGCCGCGAGCGTCCTGGTTCGCGACCGCTCCAGCCGGTCTTCCAGAAGGTCCTGGAGCGGACAGGGGCCACGGGCGGCGCGCCGTTCGTGGAGCAGTGCCCGAGCCCGGCCGGTCTGATGCGCCCGTATCGCCGCTTCGATCAGGGTCAGGTGGATGACGTCGCGCTGGGCGTGGGAGCCGCCGATGGCATGAGTCCGGTAGCGGATCGGATCCAAGCGGTCGACACACACCTCGAACCGACCTTGGGTAAACGCGGCAAAACCGTCGATCAGATCGTCGGCCACGGCCATGGCGGTGCCGCCGATGCCCTTGATCCGCCAGGGCTCGCCGCGCCGCTGGCAAAGCTTACCCACCAGATCGGTGCGTCCAGCAGCACCGAAGGCCATGACCGCATGGAAGGCGTTGAACGGATAGTCCCGTTGCTCGGCGACATGGGCCCAACGCTCGGCGACCGCCGCCGACCGGTCCTTCACGTCGACATCCAACAGGTGCAGGCGCCAGAGAAGCGCGGCACCGTCAAGATCATCGAGCGCACCGTCGGCGCAAACGGCGATCCGACGGTCGAAGACAGCCAGCGAGTTGCTGATATCGGTCAGATTGAAATAATAGAGCGCCTTGTGCCACCAGACATGCATCCCCATGCAAGGATTGTCACACCAGTCGGACCCGCGGCCCTCGAGCCAGGCGATGCCGCCCGTGAAGTCGCCCTTCATCTCGAAGACGTGAGCACCTGCATGGATGGCGTAGATATCGTCGCAATGGCGGTCGAGAGCCCGTTGAACCATCGGTCCCGCAAGCTCCAGTTGTCCGGCCTCCTCGAGGCCGAAGGCATAGATGCCGAGGAGATAGCCGTAGGCCGGATGGCTGGTGGGCCACTCCGGCAAGATTCGGGCCATGCGATCACGCATCTCGACGGCATTGCCCAGATAGAAATCGACCATATGGGCGCTATGGGCTGCCAGGAGATCGCGCGGATGCGCATGGAGAAGCGTTTCCCAAATCCGCCCCGACGTCTCCAAATCGCCGACCAGCCAGGCCCGCGCGGCGTCGAGATGACCCCGCTCGCGGAAAGGGAGATCCGAGGCGCCAACCCGATCCAACAACTCTCCGACCTGGCCGAGTGTGCGCGTCTCCATGGCGCTCAAGAGGCCGATGGCCTCGATCAGGTCGATCAACAGACAATGGGGGTCGGCGGCCCGGGCGCTCGCCAGTTTTTCGTCAGCGTCGCCGGTCATGCCGACATGGGCGACCAACAGCGCATCCACCAGGCCAGGGCTCGCTTCGGATGTCGCAAGCATCGGCACGCCTAGAGGGTCGGTCATCTCGATCGGCCGCGAAGTCATGGGCTCACCTTTGGTTGGACGCGCATCGCCTGTGCAAAGATAGATCCGTTTCCGGTGCCGTCACCCCTGGCCAGACCGGGGCTGACCACCAACACCAGCCCTGACCAGATGAACGCGCGCAAAAACAGAAGAAATACTTTTCTATATAAACTTTTAGTTGATAAACAAGGGTAAGCTTGCTTTCGACCGCTCGCGGGTTGATAGTGATTGCCGCCATGACGTCCTCCGATCTGTAAGCCTTTGCACAAACCTTCCCTGCTTCGCATCGGTTTCGTCACGGGCTTGGTACTCGCCGGCCTTGTCAATGCGGCAAGTCTGGCGAACGTGGCCTTCTGGTTAAGCGATCTTCTGGCCCAATTTCTTATTCAGGCGACCGTGGTCGCAGCCCTCATCACCGTTACCGCCGCCGCCACGAGACATTGGGTCTGCGCTGTCTGCGGCACGGTTGTCGTCGGTTTGGCCGCCGTTCCGTTGGCGGGTGAGTGGCCGGGAAGCCTGGCCCGAGACGCGGAAGCCGCCCCGCCCCAGACCTTCACCGCTCTGGTCGCGAACGTCTGGGGACGCAACCGCCAGTCTGAGGCCCTGGTCGAGCGGATCCGCGACCTCGACGCCGATCTCATGTTCTTGCTGGAAGTACACCGGCGCCATCACCCGGCGCTTGAGGTCTTCGCGTCTTCGCATCCGACCCGGCTGGATTGCGAGGCCCGGTCCTGCGACGTCCTTCTGCTGACGCGCTTTCCGACCGCTGGTTCGGCCATCGATAAGGTCGATCCGAAAACCGGCGCGTCGGTCAATGCCACCGATCTGCTGGTCGGCGACCGGCGTCTGCGCGCGGTCGGAACCCACCTCACGCGGCCGATCGTCGAGGGCTCGCTCGGCCGGCAATTGGCTCAGGTGGATTTCATCATCGACCGGGCAGCGATCGATCAGGCGACGATCGTCGGCGGCGACTTCAATGCCGTTCCCTGGGGTCAGGTGGTGAAACGGTTTGAAGCGCGAAGCGGCGTTCTTGCCACCGCCGGTGGCCTCACCGGCACCTGGCCCAGTTGGCTGCCGCTTCCCCTGCGGTTGCCCATCGACCAGGTGTTCGTTGGTAGCGATCTGATGATCCTGTCCCGCCACGTGGTCGACCTGCCCGGATCAGATCATGAGGGTGTCTTGGTCGAGGTCGCCTTTCGGTCTTAGTTTTTGGCCCCCAGACCTCCGTCCTGGTCCCCTACCGCGCCATCCCGCTCCGCTTTTTGCCGGTTGGTCTCGGACATCCGTCCGGCCCCCCAAACTGTTCCATCCCGCTCCCCCTCCCAACCACCCCGGTAGCCTACCCGGACACTGCCGGGTGGTTGGTAGGGGTTGCGGGATGTAACAGCAAAGCGAACCCGGATGGGTGAGCGCACGGGGCGATAGCCCCACAAGTCTATAAGTAAGCGCACGGGGCGATAGCCCGGCAGGGCGATCAGCGGGCGCCTGACGCGTCAGCGTCAGCTGGTAAGCCGGAGCTGGGCCAACTTACGGGCGATCGAACGGAACGCGATTTCGAGCGCCTGATTGCTGGGCGATTCGTAGTAGTTGCCAGGCTCGCTGGCGCAATCCCGCATCATCGGCTGAACGCTGGCCGGTGCCTGGAAGGTGATCGTGAAGATCTCAATGCCTTCGCGTTTGGCGTCCTCGCAGACCGCGCTGAGATTGGCGTTGGCCTGGGCCCTGGTGGTCGGCGACCGGGGCACGTTCTTGCCGTCGGTGAGGATGATCATGGCCTTGTCGGAAGCGTCATCATAGTCGTCCGGCCGGCCAACGCCCGTCCAAACACCCTGCCAGCGGGGTGAGATCAGCCGCCAGCCCCAGCTCGCGCCGATGTCGATCCGGGTGTTGCCGGTGGCGTTCAGATCAGCCAGGTCATCCTTGATCGTGGCCGGCACATTGTTCATCGGCTTGATCCGGTTGGCGGTGCAGACGCCGGTGGCGCCGGTGTCCGGAACCAGCGCCTTGACCGAGGGAGGCGCGTCGCTGAACGCGGCCGAGCCGTCGCGAATACCCAGACAACCGTTCCAATCCTCCGGCTCATCATCGACCAGACCATGCAAGCCCGTGTCCAGCCGGACGGCACCGGCGTAGGGGGCAAGCGCGATCCGAACATAATCCTCGGAGCCGGGGCGCTCGTACAGAATGTCCACCAGTTTGCGGCTGGCGGCCCGCAGCGCCTGGATCTTTCCGTTCTTCGACATCGAGCCGGTAGTGTCGAGAACCAGGGCAAGTTCCAAAGGCACCGGATCACGCCGCGCCACCGCCCTGGTCGTCAAATCAATCGTATCGATATTGGCGAGACGCAAGAAGGTAGTGGGCATGGTCGCCTCGACGTCAACCTCGACCTGTGCCTCGTCCGGATCGAGCCGGACGGAGATCGTGTCGACCGAACCGGCACCGGGTTCGGGAGCGAAATTCGCATTGAAATAGGCCCGGGCGTCCAATTGAACCTTGGCGTCATCCAGGCTTTGGGCGCCGGCAAGAGCAGCCGCGTCCGCCGCATAGCTCAGCTGCGAGCGAAAGACGTACGCACGGCCGAGGTCGATCGCGCCCCCGATCGCCAGCATCAGCGGGATCATGGCGAAAGCCGTCATGACGACGACGTTGGCGTTTTCGTCCCTGACGAAGATCCTAAACGGTGCGGTTGCCATCGACGTCCCCCCGGCGGCTGTTTCGCGAGATGGTCAACGGCACAACTAATGGTTGTTGATCTTAAGGTCTTAGTTAACGAACGGTTAAGCGCTCCGTAATACTTCCTTATCTAATTCTCGCTTCGGAGACCGGGCGAAACCAGCCGTTTTGACGGGTTGTCCTGCCTTAAGGCGGCCGATTTGACTTACTCGAAGCTCAATTCGACCCGGCGGTTCTGCGGCTCGAGAACGCCGTCGGCGGTGGCGACCCGCGGTTGGGTTTCGCCGAACCAGGTGACGAAGATCTGCTCATTGTCGACCCCGGACCGGCTGAGATAGTCGGCAACGATGCGCGCCCGCTGTTCCGACAGGAAATCATTGTAGCGGGCATCACCGGCGGTATCGGCATGACCGGCGAGGATGACCCGAACGGCCTCGCCCTCGGCGAAATCGGCGATCGCCTCGTCCAAGATCCGCTCGGCCACGGGCGTGATCGTCGCCTGATCGAAGGCGAAGAAGACGACGTAGACATTGTCGACCGAGCTTGCGAGAGCGTCGTCGACCCGGGCCATCGCCGTCAGGAAGGAATCCTTGCAAGCGGCGATGTCATCGGGTTGTGCATTCTCCTCTTGCTGCTCCAGCCAGCAATCGAAACTGGCCTGAGCCTTTGCCGACTGCAGCGGCGCCTTTTTCCGGGCGGTCTCCTCGAGCGCGTCGTTCAGACGAAAATAAGCTTGCTGAAGTTCGAGGACGAACGGCTCGTCAATGTTGCGTGAGTTCACCGCATCCGGGAGAACGTTTTGAGCACTCGCCGAGGCCACGGCCTTGCGGGCGAAATGACGGTAATCGCGAAAATCGAAGCTTGAATTCTCGGCGTCGCTCAGTTGCAGATACTCAACGCGGAGACCCTGGCTGAAGGCAGGACCGTGCGGCGCCATTTTATGGGCCGCGTCCAGATCCCAAATCCAAAAATCGATCTCGTCGTGGGCGTCACGATTGCCACTGATCGGCAATGCGCCGACATCCAGAGTCTGGGGAGCGTCGAAGGGATCGCAAGCCGCGGCCAAGACCGCCAGCGCCACAACCACCCCCCGCTTCGCGCCTGTCACCATCTCAACAATCCCACTCACCGATCCATTTTTTCGCGCGATTCCTGCCGACCGATCAACCTCGCCGGCGCCGCCGGGATATCAGGCGAACGTCCCGCGGAAAGCAAGTGTTTTCTTGCCCTTAGCGCGATAAGTGACACGCTTGTTCCGCGTCTTGCGAGGGTCGCGTACGGTGGTTACCGGCAACCTTCAGCTTGCCTGCTGGCGCTCATCGATGACCCTTCGGAGCCTTTCCAGTCCCCCTTTCAGGACTGCCACCCGCTCATCGTTCGGCACCTCACGCTCGGCTTCTGCCGCAAGCCGAGCCATGTCCTGAGCCCCCATATTGGCCGATGCTCCCTTGAGACTGTGGGCGGCGCGCTGCCAAGGTTCAGGTTCTGTGCTCGCCTGCCTCAGGCTCTCGAGATAGCTGTCGGCGGTCAAAAGATAGAGATCCCAAAGCTCCTGTTCCGCTTTGGGATCACCGCCGGTAAAACTGGCGAGGTGGTTCTCATCGACGATGGGTGTCTGGCTCATCGGATCCTGGCTCCCGCTTCCGATCGAACCGAAAAACACTTTTTGCGCGATAAAAATCAAGATTTTTCTATTTATGAGAGATTTATGCGTTCATGGCGACAGCCAACCTCGCCGCCAAGTTGGCGTTGGCGAGCACCAGTTCCCGGTTGAGAATCACCGTCGCGCCATCGCTCGCCGATGCCATATGCTGCAACAAGAACGGTGTTGCGTCCGCCCCCTGGATCCCGGCGTCCTCAGCGGCCGCGAGCGCCTGATCAACCAGCGCCTCGGCCTGGTCGCGGCTCAGCGCATGGGCGGATGGCGGCGGTTGCACCACCAGGGCACCTCCGGAACCGAAGTCCAAATGCGCCCGACAGACGGCGGCCAGACGGTCGAGCTGATCGATCCTCGGCACGCTGAGACCGCTATCGGCGGCATAAAAGGCCGGGAAGTGATCGGTTTCGAAGCCCAGCACCGGCACGCCCAGGGTTTCGAGCATTTCCAGGGTTCTTGGGAGATCGAGAATGATCTTGGCGCCGGCGGAGACCACGACCGTTCGGGTCCTGGCCAATTCCGGCAGATCGGCGGAAACATCGCCGGTCACCTCGCCACCACGATGAACGCCGCCGATGCCACCGGTCGCCATCACGCTGATGCCGGCCCGGGCGGCCAGGGCTATGGTGCTGGCGACGGTGGTGGCGCCGAACTTGCCCTCGGCTATAGCCCTGGCCAGGTCTCGGCTAGAGCATTTCTCCACATCCGACCTCTCGGCGATCGCCGCCAGCTGGTCCTGCTCAAGACCGACGGTGACACGGCCCTCCAGGATGGCGATGGTCGCCGGGACCGCACCGGCATCGCGGACGGTTGCCTCCAAGGCCAGGCCGACCTCCAGATTGTCAGGCCGGGGCAAACCGTGGGCCAGGATCGTCGTCTCGAGCGCCACAACAGGCCGGCCGTCGCGAAGCGCCGCCCGCACCTCGTGTGACAAATCTAGCGCCAGCACAGTGCTCTCTCTACGTTACATCCGTGGCAGCCGATCAGACAGGCGCCGACCCACTGTCATCTCTTTCAAGCAGGTTTATTCAGATGTCGACCATCGATCCCCATGCAGCCCTTGTCTACACGATGATGATCGTGTCGGCCGCAGAGGGCGAAATCTCGGACAAAGAGCTCGATGCTATCGGCCGGTTGGTCCGTCACCTGCCGGTGTTCCAAGGCTTCGACCCTGAGCGGCTGATCCCGCTGGGAAGTGACTGCGCCGAACTGCTGCGTCGGGAGGACGGTCTGGATCAAGCGCTCGAACAGATCCGCGACGGGCTGCCGCCGAAACTGCGTGACACGGCCTATGCCTTGGCCTGCGACGTGGCCGCGGCCGACAATAAGGTCACCCAAGAAGAATTAAGGCTGCTTGAAATGCTGCGCCATCAGATCGGTGTCGAACGGCTGACCGCAGCGGCGATCGAGAAGGCCGCCGGCGCCCGCTTCGCAAGGCTTTGAGGTGGCGCCGCCGTGACCCCGTCCGGCGGCCTGAGACTGGCCACGCCCGCGGAAATGGGCCGGATCGATCGTCGGACGATCGAGGCCGGCACTCCGGGCATGGTGCTCATGGAACGCGCCGGGCTGGCGGTCGCTCAGGTGGTCCGTGACCAGTGGGACGGCGGTCCCGTCGCCGTTCTCTGCGGCCCCGGCAACAATGGCGGCGACGGGTTCGTGGCGGCGCGGATACTGGCCGCCGACGGTTTTGATATCCGCCTGTCACTTCTGGGCGAGGCGGAAAAGCTCAAAGGCGATGCCCGCACAGCTTTTGAGAGGTGGAACGGGACGACCGGCAGCCTGGCAGACGCCGAGCCCGAGCGGTGCGGAGCAGTCGTCGATGGTCTTTTCGGGGCAGGTCTTACCCGACCCCTCGACGGCACCGCCGCTGAAGCGGTCGAGCGAGTGGTGGAGACCTGTGCGGCAACAATTGCCATCGATCTGCCTTCTGGTGTTTCCGGTGAGACCGGCGAGGTGCTGGGGCCAGCGTTTCAGGCGACCCATACGGTGACATTCGGCTGCGCCAAGCCTGGTCATTTCCTCTATCCCGGGCGTGCGTACAGGGGGGAGCTCAAGCTCGCCGATATTGGACTTGAGGCGGACGCCATCGCCGCCGAGACGAGCGCCCTCTGGCAGCTCCACCCCGCCTTGTTCCGGCACGCGCCCAACGTCCGACGACCGGAGCAACACAAATATGCCCGTGGCCACGCGCTGATCGTCGGCGGCTCTCGGCACCGAAGCGGCGCCGCCCGGCTGGCGGCGACGACGGCGCTGCGCGCGGGCACCGGACTCGTGAGCGTCGCTTGTCCGACAGGCGCGCTCGACATCTACGCCTCCCATTTAACGAGCGTCATGGTGGCCGGCTTCACGGACGCCGATGGCTTGAGCTCGATCCTCGAGGACAATCGCCTGAGCGCGGTTTTGTTCGGCCCCGCCGCCGGCATCGGCGAAGTCAGCCGCGCCGCGGCCGCCGCCATCCGCCGAAGCGGTCGGCCCAGCGTTTTCGACGCCGATGCGCTGACCAGCTTTGCGGACGGCCCTGAAGACCTGTTCGCCCTGCTCGACGATACTTGTGTCCTGACACCTCATGCCGGCGAAGCCAGTCGCCTGTTCTCTTTGAACGAGAATAAAGTGACGCGGGTGCGGGATGCCGCCCGGCGTTCCGGCGCGGTTTGTCTGATCAAGGGTGCCGACACGGTGGTCGCCGCACCTGACGGCCGCGCCGCGGTCCAGACGGTTTCCTCACCGAAGCTGGCAACGGCCGGTTCGGGCGACTGTCTAGCCGGCTTGATTACTGGTTTTCTGGCCCAGGGCATGCCAGCATTCGAGGCCGCTGGCGCCGCCATCTGGATCCACAGCCAGGCGGCGCTCGAGGCCGGCGGCGCGCTGACGGCCGAAGGTTTGAGTGAGCGGATCGGCGATGTCGCGGAGCGGCTGCTCACGCCCAGAAATGGAATTGCAAGTCCCGAGGGTTCTTGATTTGTTTGCTTTTTGATTGATCATCCCAGAGGATAATCACGATATAAACCGTCTGCGCGAAGCCGTGATCACGACCTTTGCGCTGGTTTGCGAACCCCCTCCCGGATGACCATCGAAAGCGGGCGAACCAATCGAGGCTTCATACAGCCCATGGACAAATCTCTAGCGCCGGACATCGACGAGGGCAGCCTCGTGGACCTGCTGGCCGAGTTCGGCGTGGCGGTGCTCGATCTGGAACCGACGGACCTCGACATCAGGCGGGCCAATGACAGAGCCGGAGACGTTCTCGACCTGGAATTGAAAGAGGATGGCGGCGTCAACCTCCTCGATCTGACCAGGCGGACCACCAGCTTTGAACGGTTCGGCACGCTGATTGACGCCATCCGTGAGCGCCGCACCTGCCGAACCGAGCTGACGCTCAAGGATCCCGAGCGCCTGGTGCAGGTGATCGGCCAACCGGATCAAAAATCAGGCCTTTACCAGCTCCTTCTGGCGCCATTGACCGATCCTTCGCCGTCGATTGCCGATACCGCGGCAGCGCCGCCGGCCAAAGCCAATGGCAAGTTGATGGCGATCCCGGAAAAAAGCGTCGCGGCGGACGCCGCAGCCGGCGACCTTACGGACCCCAAACCAACGCGCTGGTCGCCGATCACCAGTCTCGAAGCGCTCATCGAGGATGGTATCTATCGCCTTGAACTGGATGCCGATTGCCGTTTGCGCCTGGTCCACGGCGGCGCCGCCTTCGAGCGGCTGACCGGCTATGACGCTGACAAGTTGGATCAGAGCGGCGGCTGGTTCTCCCTGATCGAGCCCGGCGATCTCGACCTGGTCAAGCGCCGCAACCTGGCGGTGCTCGCCGGCGCCAACCAGCAGATCGAGTATGAGATCCGGAGCCGCACCGGCGAGCGCCGGCGGCTGATCGACCACGCCCTGCCGGATCGGGATGATGACGGCCAGATCATCGGCATTTGCGGTCTGTTGCGCGAGGCGAGCCGGCAGGAGACCGCTCCTTCCATCGCTCCCAACGGCAGCGTGCCGCATGATATGGACGCGCTTGCGCGTCTTGCGGGCGACACGGTGCTTCGGGTGCGGCGCGACGGCACCGTAGCCCAAGTGCTGGTCCAGGGCTCGATCAACCCGGGCGAGCCCTGGGTGGCCGGTACGTCGGTCTTGAGCGCGGTTCATCAGCGCGATCGCTCCCGCCTGGACACGGCACTCCTGGAACAAAACGAGCAGGACCCGCCCGTCGACTTCATGCTTACCCTCGCCGATCCAAGCGATCCGTCGCCGGTTTCGGTGACCCTGGCCGCGGCCAGTGATGACCTTCTGATAAGCCTGAAGCCGATGCAGTTGCCCGATATCGAGGGGCCGTCCCTCGGCCTGCACGAAGCACCGGCCCATTTCGAAGCCCTCTCCGGCCGGCCGCAAACGATCAGCGACGACTGGTCGTTGATCCTCGACCAGGACGGACATATCCGGCGGATCCTGGCGGCGCCCAAGGACATGGCCGACACCGCCGAAGGGTGGCTCCATCGCCCCTTCAAGGAACTCGTGGTCGGCGATGGTGACCAGGAGGCGCTGGCCCGAGCATACAAGGACCTCAGCGACGGGATCGGCTCGGTCAGGCTCTGGCTACACATCATGCCGGAGCCGGGGCCGGAATCGCTCCTTCTCTGGCGGATCGCAATCCAGGACGAGGGTGATCGCCAACGTCTGATCGTCCGCGGCGAGCAGGTTCCTCAGCCGGTGGCCCACGAGCAGAGCCTGGATCAGGTCAGGCTCGCGGCGATCATGGACCATGTGGCTGACGGCATCGTCACCATCGACGTCAAAGGCGTCATCGAGAGTTTTTCCCGCTCGGCCGAACTTCTGTTCGGTTACCCGGACGACGAGATCATCGCCCGGCCGATCGATACGCTGCTCGCCGGCAATGGCGACGAGGTGATTGACGTGCTGCGCAGCCTCCGCGACTTGGCGGCCGGCGCCGAGGAGACCACCACCGATTTCATGGGGCGCCGCGCCAGCGGAGAGCTCTTTCCCTTGGAGCTCTCGGTCCGCGAGGTGCAGATCCACGGCGGCACCACCTACATCCTGACGCTGCGGGACATCACCTCGAGAAAGCAGACCGAAGAGACGATCCGCCGTCTTCACTATAATGATCCGCTGACCGGCCTTCCCAACAAGCTTCTGTTCAACGACCGCCTCGATCAGGCGGTGGAACGGGCCAAGCGCAACCCGCAGCAGTTCGCGGTGATGCTCCTGGACCTGGACCGATTCAAGTTGATCAACGAATCCCTCGGTCACGCCCAGGGCGATCAGATTCTGAAGCGCGTGGCCGAACGGCTGACGACCGCGCTGCGTAAAAGCGACACGGTCGCCAGGCTCGGCGGCGACGAGTTCCTGCTCTTGCTGCCCGGGACACAAGGGGCGGAGGGCGCCGCCCGGGTCGGCCAGAAGGTGTTGGATGCGCTGAAGCCCCTGGTCGACGTCAACGGCCAGGAGGTCAATGTCAGCGCCAGCATCGGCATCGCCCTCTACCCCCACGACGGCGACGACCGCGAGGCGCTGTTGCGCAATGCCGACACGGCGTTGGCGCGGGCCAAGGAGCAGGGCCGCAACACCTACCAGTTCTACACCAACGACATGAACGCCCGGGCGTTCGAGCGGCTGGTCCTTGAAACCCAGTTGCGGAAGGCGCTCGAGCGCAACGAGCTGGTCGTCTACTTCCAACCGCAATTGAGTATGCAGACCGGCGAGATCACCGGCGTCGAAGCCCTGGTCCGGTGGTTCCACCCTGAACTGGGACGGATCCCACCGGCCGAATTCATTCCGCTGGCGGAAGAAACCGGCTTGATCATGCCGGTCGGCCAGTGGGTGCTGCACGAGGCTTGCCGGCGGGTTCGCACCTGGCACGAGGCGGGCTTCGGTCAGATCCGTTTGGCGGTCAATCTGTCGAGCCGGCAATTCCGCCAGCGTAATCTGGTCGAGGTCGTCGATCGGGTGCTGAAGGACACTCAGATGCCGGCGGCGATGCTCGAGCTGGAAATCACCGAAAGCGCGTTGATGGAGGACGTCTCCGGTTCGATCCAGCGGCTGAAGAAGATCGACGAGCTCGGCGTTCAGCTGGCGGTCGACGATTTCGGTACCGGCTACTCGTCGCTCGCCTATCTGAAGCGCTTTCCGATCCGCTGTCTCAAGATCGACAAGGGCTTCGTCCAAGACATCACGACCGATCCGAACGACGCGGCGATCGCCCAGGCAGTCGTGGCTCTCGGCGAGATGCTGAACCTGTAGGGCGGGGCGGAAGGCGTGGAGACCCAGGAGCAGTTGGCGCTTCTGAAGACCTTCGGTTGCCACGAGATGCAGGGCTATCTGTTCAGCCGCCCGCTACCGTCCGATGAACTTCTGTCTCTGCTTCAGGAAGGCCGCAAGCTGACGCTCGCCGACTGATTTTTGCTTGCCAGCATTGTCCTCGAACCTTCCTTCGGCTCAGATGAGACCGACAAGCACGGATCTGGGGAGGCATAAGAGCTGTGGGTGAAAAACCAGCCTGGTCGTTTGAGGGGCAATATTTCGTCGTCACCGGCGGCAGCCAGGGCATCGGCGGCGCGGCTGCCGAGCTGATGGCCGAGCGGGGCGCCGCCGGCATCGCGATCTGCGGCCGCGACCAGGACAAACTCGACTCCATGGCGGCGAAGCTGAAGGACAAGGGCTGCGAGACGGTGGCGATCAGCGCCGATCTTCAGCATGTTGACGCCTGTTTTCGGGTCATTGACCTGGCCGCGGAAACGTTCGGTCAATTGAACGGTCTGGTCAACGCCGCCGGCTTCACCGAGCGCGGCACCATCGACGATACCAGTTCCGAACTCTGGGACATGCAGTTTCACGTCAATGCTCGGGCACCGTTCTTCCTGATCCAGCGGATCCTTCCCCATCTGCGCAGGGCCGGTGGCGGCACCATCGTCAACGTTCAGTCCATCGTGGCCCATGGCGGGCCACCTTTCATCGCCGCCTATTGCAGCGCCAAAGGCGCGCTTTCGGTCCTAACCAAAAATGTCGCCAACGCGGTCGCCAAGGACCGGGTGCGGGTCAACGGGCTCAATATGGGCTGGACGGCCACGCCCAATGAGCACGTCATTCAGACCCGCTTCCACGATCGGCCGGAAAACTGGCTCGATGAGGTGGACGCCCAACAGCCCTTCGGCCGCTTGCTCCGACCGCTGGATGTCGGTCGGGCCATCGCTTTCCTGGCGTCGGACGATTCCGGTCTCATGACCGGTTCGATCGTCGATTTCGAGCAGCACATCATTGGCGGGTTTCCCCAGGCCGAGATCTAAGGCAGCTGGAGCGGTCCTTGTCCTTAAGGCCCAGATAAAGCGCCGGTTTCGAGAACGGGGAGCGCCGCGGCCTTGTCCTTGGTTTGGGCCTCCGGAAGGCATCGGCCCACCGAGCCCTCAGCGCAGATGGTCTTACCGTCGATCCAACGGGCGCCTTCCAACTGGGCCTTGAGGAAGTCGGTTTCGCGTAATTGCGCCCCGGTCAGATCAGCGTTGCGCAGATCGGCCCGGAAAAACCGCGCGCGCAACAGATTGGCGCCTCGGAATGACGCGCCGTTGAGCTCCGCGCTGGTAAAATCCGCCATGACCAGATTGGCGTCTTCGAAACTGGCTTCGTTGGCGACTGCCGAGACGAATTTTGCCCGCTGGGCCTCGATACCATCGAGGATCGCGCCGGTGAGATCGCTGCGTTTGAACGACGCGTCACGCAGCATGCCACGGCTTACATCGATCCCGGGAAAACTGTCGCCGTCGAGCTGACAGCGTCGCCAGTTCACCTCCGGCGCCGGCACGTCGCTGCAACCGGCCAGGGCCGGACCGATGTCGATGGTCGTGACCGCGGCCAGAACGGCGCCACCGATCATCTTGGCTTTCCAGCCAGCACTTACACCTGAGATCGGTTTCCTCCTCAAACCTGGCGATTACAACAAACCTAATGCGCTCACAGCCGACCGCCTAGGCCGATGTGACCATCGGCTCCGCAAACACCTGCTCAAACGCGGCTTTCATGCACTGGTCGACAGCCGCCATCGACACGCTGATACCCAGCGCTTTCAGCGACGTGACGCCATGGTCCCTTATGCCGCAGGGGACGATGCCGCCGAAATGGGAGAGATCCGGTTCGACATTGATCGCGACACCGTGATAGGTGACCCAGCGCCGGACGCGGACGCCTATCGCGGCAATCTTGGCCTCGCTGCCATCGGCCAGCACCAGCCAGATGCCGACCCGGCCTTGGCGGCGCTCCCCCTTGACGCCGAATGACGCCAGAACATCGATGATCCATTGCTCCAGATCCCGCACATAGCGGCGGAGATCGGCTCCCCGACGCTTGAGATCGAGCATGACGTATCCCACCCGCTGGCCCGGGCCGTGATAGGTGTACTGACCGCCGCGACCGGTCGCGTAGATCGGAAATCGGTCACGATCGAGCAGGTCTTCGAGCCTTGCGCTGGTGCCGGCGGTATAGAGCGGCGGGTGTTCTACCAGCCAGACCATCTCACGGGCCGTGCCGCTTTGAATGGCCGCGACCCTCTCCTCCATTCGGGCCACCGCGTCTGGGTAATCCAACAGGCCCGCCTCGGTCCGCCATTCCACGCTGGTCATCGGTCGCCGTCCTTGCCTCGGCCGGATGGTTTTGTTACTAGCCAGCCCACACTAGAGCGGGCGCCGGTCAGGCGCTACCGTGCGGCCGTGGCGGAATTGGTAGACGCGCAGCGTTGAGGTCGCTGTCCTGGCAACGGGGTGGAAGTTCGAGTCTTCTCGGCCGCACCAACATCGCCCGAGCGGGTCGGTTGTCCGCAAGGGTCTCAGGCAAAAAACCGTCAGGACACCGGACGACGAGGCCGAGGCGGTCGCTCAAGAAGCCTTCGGCGCAGCCGGTTCTCAGCTCACTGGCTGCACCGCGCCATCTGCTCGAGGTAAAGCCCTGAGAGGGTCGCCTGTTCGATCGACATGGTGGTAACGATGTCGCCCACCATCAGCGCGGTCGCGGCGTTCTGCGCCTCCTTCGCCTCGAAGAGGTCCTTATCGAGATGCGAGGCTCCGCTCAGGCTGAAAAAGGCGAAGACATCCGGATCGCCAACCACCGCGTGCGCGATCTCAGGCGTCAAGGGTGTGTCGCCGGCCCCCATCTGAACCGCCAAACCGCGCTCCTCCCGTGACATGTTCGGCCAGGTTTGATCGACCCCGGCTGCGAAGGCGCTGACGATGGTGAGCCCGCGGACACCCAAGGTGCACGGGCTTTCGCCTTTCTCCCCGTAGGCCTCGGTTAGTGCCGCGGCGGTCCGTTCCACGGCAGCGGCATCGACGTCTCGCGGCCAGGTTTCGTTATCGGCGGCTTCAAAGCGGGCGAGCGCCATCGCGTCCGACCGGGTCAGCAAGGTCAGGCTTTGCTCATGGTTGGCCAGGGTCGGATCGCTCGCCTCGATGATCCGCCACGCCGCCAGTCGCGACCGCGCTTCCGGCGCCAATCCATAGAAGATCTGGGCACGCACCCGCTCGCGCAGAGCTTCGGCTCGCGCTGCGGAAGGTTCGCTTCCCAACTGCGCCAGCACGCTCTCGAAATGAGTGGCTGTCTGGGCGACGCCTGCCGGGCTTCGCTCCAGTTCCCGAGCAACGTCGGTGGCGATCTCATCCCGCTCGGACGGCGTCAGCCGACGGCCCGAAAGAGCCTCGACGATCGCCACATTGGCGTCGGTCATCCTGGTCGCATCGACGTCTTGCGCCCGGCGCGGAACACCGGTCGGGATGCGGGGCTCGTCCTTGGTATCGAGCCAATTCTGAAGCGCGCCCTTATAATCGTCTTGCGCATAAGCCGTCGAAGGCAGGCTTAAAAGAAGGGCAAGGCCCGCGAGCAGGCAGCACGAAAAGCGGGCTGGCACGGCAATTTCCTCCAGTAACCACAACTGTTGGTCGTGGTTTGCTTTTCCTTGGACAATGGCTTCGTAGCTGTCCTCGCTCAGCTTTGTGACAGGCGTGCGAGCCGATGCCTGGTGAAGGCACTCTACAGTAGCCGGGTAGATCAGGCGGGCCACTGAGGCGCTAATTCAGGCTTTCAACGAACCGTTTTTCGTTCCCTTTAGCGTGCCCGCGGTCCGCGTTGCACGCCCGCATGAATTCGCCTATGTCTCGCTATCCGGTTACGCGGGGACGGTCGGAGAGGCAGGACCCGGCTTGAGACCTTAAGCAAAAACCCATCGATTTCATGGGTGTCTAAGTTCGTCTGGCCAACGCCAACTGTGTCTCGAGACCACGGCAATTGACAACCGCGGCGAGCTTGCGGGCAGACAAAGACGAAAAGTAGGGTCGCCATCGCGGCCGTTCTGCCGGGGAGGCATAATCCATGAGCGTAGGTCAGCTCGACGACGACGCAATACGCTATCACGAGGATCCGACACCCGGCAAACTTCAGGTCGTGGCGACCAAGCCGCTGACCACTCAGTATGACCTTGCGCTCGCCTACTCACCCGGCGTCAGCGCCGCCTGCAACGCCATTGCCGAGGATCCGTTGCGCGCCGCCCAACTGACCGCGCGCGGCAATCTCGTCGCCGTCATCACCAACGGCACGGCGGTCTTGGGCCTCGGGGCAATCGGCCCCCTGGCATCCAAGCCGGTGATGGAAGGCAAAGCGGTTCTCTTCAAAAAGTTCGCTAACATCGACAGCTTCGACATCGAAATCGACACCACCGATGTCGACCGGTTCGTCGACATCGTCGCGGCCCTCGAACCGTCCTTCGGAGCCATTAACCTGGAGGACATCAAGGCACCCGAATGTTTCGAGATCGAGGAGCGGCTCCGGGAACGGATGAACATCCCGGTCTTCCACGACGACCAGCACGGCACGGCCATTTGCGTCGGCGCCGCCTGCATCAACGGCCTGCATCTCGTTGGCAAGCGGATCGAGGAGATCCGGATCGTGACAAGCGGCGCCGGTGCGGCGGCCCTCGCCTGCCTTGATCTTTTGGTCAATCTCGGCGCCAAGCTCGAAAACATCACGATCACCGACATCAAGGGCGTGGTCTACGAGGGCCGAACCGAGGCGATGAACCACTACATGGCCCGCTATGCGACCAACACCGACAAGCGAACTTTGGCGGAGGTCATCAAGGGCGCGGATCTGTTTCTGGGTCTGTCGGCGGGCAATGTGCTCAAACCTGACATGCTGGCCTCGATGGCCGCCGATCCCATCGTTCTCGCTCTCGCCAACCCGACACCCGAAATCATGCCGGAACTGGCCCGCGAGACGCGCGACGACGTGATCATCGCACCCGGGCGCAGCGATCAGCCCAATCAGGTCAACAATGTGCTCTGCTTTCCCTTCATCTTTCGCGGCGCGCTCGACGTCGGCGCCAAGGCTATTAACGAGGAGATGAAGCTCGCCTGCGCCCATGCGATCGCCGGCCTCGCCCGCTCGACGACACCGGAAACGGTCACGGCGGCTTATGGTCTGGAGCGGCTCGCCTTCGGCCGCGATTATCTCATCCCCAAACCCTTCGATCCGAGGCTCATGGTCGAGCTGCCAGCGGCGGTGGCCGAGGCGGCGATGAAGAGCGGCGTCGCCGAGCGACCTATGGAAAATCTGCGGCCCTACCGCCAGCGTCTGAGCCAGTTCGTCTATCGCTCAGGCTTTGTCATGAAGCCTTTGTTCGAGCGGGCCCGGGCCGAGCAGAAACGGGTGATTTACACCGACGGCGAGGAGGAACGGGTGCTTAGGGGCGTGCAGGTCGTGGTCGACGAGGGCTTGGCCCGGCCGACCCTGATCGGTCGCCCGGAAGTCGTTGCCATGCGGATCGAACGGTTGGGCCTAAGGCTCGAGGTCGAAACCGATTTCGACCTGATCAATCCCCAGAGCGATCCGCGGTTCAACGACTATGTGAACCTCTACCACGAACGCATGGCGCGCCGCGGGGTCACGCCGGACGGTGCCAAGACAATGGTGCGCACGAACAACACCGTGATCGCGGCGCTCGCCGTCCACAGGGCCGACGCCGACGCCATGATTGCCGGCCCGATCGGACGCTTCGACGCCCATCTCGCCCACGTCTGCGCCGTTTTGGGCCTGCGCGAGGATATGAGCGATTCCTCCACCGTGCACGCGCTGGTGCTCGACCGGGGCCCGCTCTTCATGACCGACACCTATGTCAGCCTGCAGCCCTGCGCCGAGGAGATCGCCGAGACCACGCTCCGTGCCGCCCGCCTGGTACGGCAGTTTGGCATTACGCCCAAGGTGGCGCTGCTCTCTCATTCCAACTTCGGGACCCACGACAGCCCGACCGCGATCTGCATGCGCGAGGCGTTGTCGATTATCCGTGACCGGGCGCCGGATTTGGAGGTCGACGGCGAGATGCACGCCGACGCCGCGCTCTCGGAGAAAATCCGAGCATCGATTTTTCCGGGCTCACCCCTCAAAGGCGACGCCAACCTTTTGGTTTTGCCCGATCTGGACGCCGCCAATATCGCCTTCAACATGTTGAAGGCGGTGACGGGCGCGATCTCGGTGGGTCCGATCCTGATTGGCCCGGCGAAACCTGCGCATATCGCTACGCCGACGGTCTCCGCCCGAGGTATCGTCAACCTGACGGCCGTGGCCGCCATCGAAGCCCAGGGGTGGACCTGACCCATCGACGAGCTCAACGGTGAGACCGACACGGACGAGATCTTCGGCCCGGATGACCGCAAATTGCGGGCGGTTCGCGAGGCTCTGGCCAATGACGACCAGGACGCCGTGCGCGAGATCGTTGGCTCCCTCCACGAGGCCGACCAGGCCGACCTGATCGAACTCTTGGGTCAGGATCAGCGGGTCCAACTGCTGGCCGCGATCCGGGACGATTTCCGGCCCAACTTGCTGAGTTACATCGACGATGAGCTTCGGCCGTTCATCGTCGAGCAGTTGACGCCAGCCCGTGTCGCCAGCGCGATCATCGAGCTCGATAGCGATGACGCCATCGATTTTCTTGAGGAGCTGGACGTCGAAACCCAGCTCGCCATCCTCGAGATCCTGCCGCAACGCGAGCGCGAGACCGTCGAACAGAGTTTGGCCTACGGCGAATCATCGGCCGGCCGGCTCATGCAGCGGGAGTTCGTCGCAATCCCCGACTACTGGCTGGTCGGCCAGGCGATCGATTATCTTCGAAGCCAATCCAATCTGCCGGACGACTTCTTCGAGATCTATCTGGTCAATCCCCGCTTCCAGCCGGTGGGCGCCATCGCCCTGAGCCGGATCCTGAGAAGCAAGCGCCAGACACCTTTGAACCAGCTCCAGCACCAGGATCTGAAAACCGTCTCGGCGACCACCGACCAGGAAGATGCCGCGCTTTTGTTCCGCCAGTACGGCCTGGTCTCGGCACCGGTCACCGGCGATACCGGCCGACTGATCGGGGTCATCACGGTCGATGACATCGTCGAGGTCATCCAGGAGGAGGCGGAGGAGGATATCCTGGCCCTGGGCGGCGTCCAGGAGGGTGATATTCTGACGCCGCCGCTCAAGACCGGGCTCCGGCGCGTGCCCTGGCTGATCGTCAATCTCCTGACCGCCGTGGTCGCATCCCTGGTCATCGCCCGGTTCGAAGATCAGATCGCCCAGGCCGTGGCATTGGCCGTGCTGATGCCGATCGTGGCATCGATGGGCGGCAATGCGGGAACCCAGACCTTGACCGTGGTCGTGCGCGCGCTCGCCACGCGGGACGTCTCCACCGCCAACGCGTTTCGCATCTTCATAAAAGAGCTCCTGGTCGGCGGCTTGCACGCGGTCGTCTTCTTCGTGGTTGGCATTCTGCTTGCCGTTTTCTGGTTTCAGCAGCCGCTCCTGGCGCTGATCTTCGGTGCCGCGATGGTGATCAATCTTTTGGCCGCCGCGATCGCCGGTGTGACCATCCCGCTTGTCTTGGACCGGCTCAAGGTCGACCCGGCTGTGGCATCGGGCGTCTTTCTGACCACGGTCACCGACGTCGTCGGCTTTTTCGCTTTTCTCGGTCTCGCCGCTCTTTATCTGTTGTGAGCCAATAGCAGGAGCTCTGGTCATGGCGCAGTTCCGTAGTCCGACCATCGATTTCGATCTGGACGAAACCGCGGAAATGATCCGCGAGCAGGTGGGCCGTTTCGCCAACGACGAGATCCTCCCCCGCGCCGACGAGATCGACCGGACAAACCAGTTTCCGCGCGATCTCTGGCCAAAGCTGGGCGAGCTGGGCCTGCTCGGCATCACGGTCGAGGAGAAGGATGGCGGTGCCGGTCTGGGCTATCTGGACCATACCATCGCCATGGAGGAGATCAGCCGCGCCTCGGGCTCGGTGGGCTTAAGCTACGGCGCCCATTCCAATCTCTGCGTCAATCAGATCCGGAGGTTTGGCACAGCCGAACAGAAGTCAAAGTATCTGCCGAAGCTGATCTCCGGTGAGCATGTGGGCGCGCTGGCCATGAGCGAGCCGGGCGCCGGCTCGGACGTGGTGTCGATGACCACGACGGCGAGGCGCAATGGTGGCCGCTTCGTTCTCAATGGCTCGAAAATGTGGATCACCAACGGTCCGGTCGCCGAGACCTTGGTCGTCTACGCCAAGACCGATCCCGAGGCCGGCCCCAAGGGCATCACCGCGTTTCTGATCGAGAAGGGCATGGAGGGCTTTTCCACCGCTCAGAAGCTCGACAAGCTCGGCATGAGGGGCTCGGACACCTGCGAGCTCGTATTTGAGGATTGTGAGGTCGACGAGGACCAGGTCTTGGGCAAGGTCGGCAAGGGCGTCAATGTGCTCATGTCCGGCCTTGATTATGAGCGCCTCGTGCTCGCCGGCGGGCCGACTGGGATCATGCAGGCGGCCATGGATCTGGTGCTGCCCTACATTCACGAACGAAAACAGTTCGGCACGGCGATCGGCGAATTTCAGCTGATGCAAGGCAAGATCGCCGACATGTACGCGACCATGAACGCGTGCAAGGCCTACGTTTACACCTGCGCCAAGGCAGCGGACCGGGGGCTCTTGACCCGCCAGGACGCTGCGGGCTGTCTGCTCTATGCCGCTGAAAAGGCGACCTGGATGGCACTGGAAGCGATCCAGGCCCTGGGCGGCAACGGCTATATCAACGAGTATGCGAGCGGCCGGCTGCTCCGGGACGCCAAACTCTACGAGATCGGCGCCGGAACCAGCGAGATCCGGCGCATGCTGATCGGCCGCGAGCTGTTCAAGCTGACGGCCTAGGCACAAGCTCGATATTGGCGAGCACCCGCCTCGCGGCGTGGAGGCTTGGCGGATCGCTGCCTTCTCCCTGCAAAGCGGCGACCACCTGGCGCAGATCAGCTCTGCCCCTTTGGCTCCGCTCACCATCCGCCAGGAGGAGCGCCGTCTCCCGGGCCAAGACGCCCGGGGTCAGGTTTTCCTGCAGGAGCTCGCGAAACGCTTCGCGTTCAAGGATGAGGTTGAGCAGGCTGACATGGGGCACGCGGATCAGGCGCCGGGCGAGAGCGGCGCTGATCGGATTGCCCCGGTAGATGATGACCGGCGGCAGACCGGCAAGCGCCAGCTCCAGACCGACCGTACCAGACGCCGCGATCGCCGCCCCGCAGAGCGCGTAGGCGTCGTAGCGCCGGTTTCGATCATCGAAGACGGCGGTCGGCACCGGCCAGGACTTCGTGCCGTCGCTCACCCGGTCCTTGAGCCGCGGCAGGGTCGGAAGCACGCAGCCGAGCCGCGGGAACTCGTCGCGGAGGATAGCGAGCGTTTCGGCAATGACAGGCAGATGCTTGTCCACCTCACTGCGCCGGCTGCCGGGCAACAGGCAGAGAATGGGGTCGGCCCGGTTCAGGCCCAGTTCGCTGGCGAGAGCCTGCGGATCCCGAGGTTCACGCCAGCTCTCGGTGATCGGGTGACCGACGAAGCGGGTGTTGACGCCGTAGGTCTCAAAAAACGCCTGCTCAAACGGAAAGAGCAAAAGCATCTCGTCGATCAGGTCCTTGAATTTGGCGGCGCGGCCGGGCCGCCAGGCCCAGGCTTGAGGGGCGACGTAGTGCATGCGCCGGGCGCGCGTCCCCTGAAGGCGCTTCAACACGCGCAGACAAAAGCCGGGACTGTCGATGGTGACGACAACGTCCGGATCAAAGGCCTTGATGTGATCCACGGTCTGGTAGATGCGGCGGATCAGGCGCGGCAGATGGGGCAAGATCTCGACGAAGCCCATCAGCGAGAGCTCTTCCATGGGAAAGAGGCTGGCCAACCCCTGGTCGGCCATCTGAGTGCCGCCGACGCCGGCGATGTCCAGCTCTGGCTCGAGCTCGCGCAGATGGCTTAAAAGCTGCGCGCCCAGATAATCGCCCGAAACCTCGCCGGCGATGAGGTAGACCCGATTGGTCACGAAAAAGGCTTGAGGCCGAAGATGAAGAGACCGGCCCGATTGGCGGCCTTGGTCGTGCCTTCCAGATCGACAACAAGACTGTGCCCCGCCTCGACGGCGATGCCGGCGAAACCGGCCTTGGCCACCACGTCGACCGTACCGGAACCGATGGTCGGCAAATCCGCGCGCCGATCTTGAGCTGATTTACGGCCTTTGACCAGGACACCGCCCGGCGCCTGCCGGCGCCACTGTCCGGCCCGCTCGATCATCCGATCGGTTCCCTCAATCGCCTCGACCGCCAGCACCATGCCCTGCTGGACCACGATCGACTGGCCGATATCGAGAGGACCCAGCGCCTGCAACACGGCAATCGCCCGATCGATGTCCTTTTGGTCTTGCTCAGTCGGTTTGTGGCGCCCCCACTGACCCGGCGGCGACAAAAGATCGGATGACACATCGTCGGCGCCAACCACGCGGAAACCCTCGCTTTCCAACTCGGCCACGATGACGCGCAAGAGCTTGTCGTCGCCGGCATCGAGGCCGCCGCCGAGGCGCGGCAACATTTTCAGAGCACGCCAGTCGAGGGCGAGCGAGGTGAGCGATGGGCGGCCGACAGGCCCGATCATGCAGATATCATCGGCCTTTGCCTCGTGCAGAAGCTTCAGTGTCCGGGCCACGGCGCCAAGCTTAACCCAGTCGTGGGGGAACTCGATAAGCCAGTCGGGATCGGTCTGACCCTCGAACGCGATCACGTGAACCGGTCGGCCCTGCTGCCTCGCGGCGATCGCGACGGACCGAGGCAGAGGGCCCGATCCAGCGATGACGGCAAGCCGCCGGCCATGCGGGACAGCAAGCGCGTGACCGGACGGCTCCGACAAAAATCAACCCTTGTGGTCGATCTCGGGCTGGGAGATCGCGCGCAATGTTGGCGATTTGACGAACTCGACGATCTCCATCACCCGCGGCTCATCGCTGTACACCTCGGCGACTTCGATCAGCTTGTTGGCGAAAGAGCCCGGTTCGGTGAACAATTGTCGGTAGGCGTTGCGCATGGTCCGGATCTCTTCGGAGCCGATACCGCGCCGTTTCATGCCGACCATGTTCAGGCCCGAGAGATTGGCGCGCCGTCCCTGCACCAGACCGTAAGGAATGACGTCGCTCTCGACGCCGGCGGTGCCGCCGACCATGGCGTATTGGCCGATACGCACGAACTGGTGGATCGCGCAAAGCCCGCCCAACACCGCGCAATCACCGACTTCGACATGACCGCCAAGGGTGGCGTTGTTGGCCATCACCACCGAGTTACCGATCATGCAGTCGTGGGCGACATGGGTGGTCGCCATGAACAGGCAGCCGTCGCCCACGCTTGTCAGCATCTTGCCGGTCTTGGTGCCGGGATGAATGGTGACGTGCTCGCGGATGCGGTTGTTCTTGCCGATGACCAGCCTCGAGGGCTCGCCGGCGTATTTCATATCCTGAGGGGCGAAGCCAACGGCGGCGAACGGGTAGATCACCGTGCCCTCGCCGACCTCGGTAAAGCCGCCCACGGCGACGTGGGCCAGAAGCTCGACGCCATCATCCAGGCGAACATACTCGTCGACGGAACAAAAAGGCCCGACTTTGACGTTGGCGCCGATCTCCGCCTTGGGGAGAACGGAGGCGGCGGGATGGATTTCGGTTGCCATCGTCAGACCGATATCATCTTGGCCGAATAGGTCGCTTCGGCCACCAGCTTGTCGCCGACATAGGCCTTGCCCTCATATTTGTAGACCGACAGTTTCGATCGCAGCTGCCTTACAGGGATGCGCAGCTGATCGCCAGGATAAATCGGGTGGCGGAATTTCGCCTGCTCGATCGCCATGAAGAAGACGGCGCTGGTCTCGGCATTGAGGTCGTAGGTTTCAGCCACCAGCGTGCCCGCCGTCTGCGCCATGGCCTCGATCACCAGGACGCCCGGCATGATTGGCTGGTCGGGAAAGTGGCCCTGGAAGAAAGGTTCGTTGATGGTGACGTTCTTGATGCCGACGGCGCTTTCGCCAAGGACAACGTCGACCATTCGATCGATCATCAAAAACGGATAACGATGGGGAATTCGGTTCTTGATTTGTTCGATACCGAGTTCAATCGGCCCGACCGTCTCTGCCGCCGACTGCATCTGTTGTAGCCTCCCAGCTTACCGCCGTCCCAACCGCCGGACGGCAACGATCTGACGGCGAAACTCCTCCATCGGAATGGCGGGCGCGCCTCCATAGTCCTGGCCGCCTTTGATATCGCGGATGACGGCGGTACGGGCCGAAAGGCGGGCGCCGGCGCCGATGGTCAAGTGACCGGTGATGCCGCATTGGGCCGCAACGATCACATGATGCTCGAGCGTCGTGCTACCTGAAATGCCGCTTTGCGCCACCACGATGCAATGATCGCCAAGCCTTACATTATGAGCGATCATCACGAGATTGTCGATTTTGCATCCGTTTCCAATCACAGTGTCGGGACCGCTGCCCCGATCGACGGTGCTATTCGCGCCGATCTCCACATCGTCGCCGATCACGACGCCGCCCAGTTGCGGCACTTTTTCATGGGCCGCGCCCATGGCGAAACCGAAACCGTCCTGTCCGATGCGTACGCCTGGGTGAATGATGCACCGTTGACCGACAATGCAATGGGAGAGCGTGGCGCCGGCGGCAATCCGGGTGCCACGCCCGACCTTGACACCTTTGCCGATCACCGCGTTGGCGCCGATCGTGACCTCTGGCTCGATTTCGGCGCCGGCGTCGATAACGGCGCCAGGCGCCACGGACACCGGATTGCCGAGGGTCGCCTGGTCATCGACGAGAGCACCGGCCGAAACGTCGTGCTCGGGCGCCGGCGCCGGATAGAAGCGCTTGGCAATGCGGGCGTAGGCCAGATAGGGCTCTTCGGTCACCAGCGCCGTCACGTGATCCGGCAAGAGACCGGCATCGGCGGGCCGGATGACGCAAGCCGCGGCCCGGGTGTCCGCCAAGGCCGAGCGGTATTTCCGGTTGTCGAAGAAGGTTAGCTCGTCGCCGCCTGCCTCACCGAGAGGTGCCACGTCGCTGATCGACTTGTCCGCTCCTTTCTCCAGCGTGATACCGGCGGCCGCCGCCAGTTCGCCGAGCGCAAAGGGGCCGGATCTCTGAAAAAAGCGCGGATCCGCCATGGCTAACCTTGCGGCTCGGGAACGTCGACGGTCGGCAGTTCCTCGTTGAGTTTCTCCAGCACCTCGACGGTCAAATCCAGCTCGGCGGAGAACAACAGGACGTTGCGCCGGGGCAGCACCAGGTTGAACGCGTAGGCCTCGCTCATCTCGTCCAGCATCCTGACAACCGTGCTCTGCACCTGATCGAACGCCTGGCTCGAGGCCTCGTCCAACTGGCGGCGCCGGTTCTGGACCACACGCTGGACGCCCGCCACATCCTCTTCAAAAGACTTTCTCCTCGCCTCAAAGGCTTCCGGCGCCAGGATCGATCGCTGTTTGGCCAGCTCCCGTTCGGCATTTATCAGCCGTTCTTCCTCCTGGGCGATTTCGTCCTGATAGGCTTTGCGGCGCGTTTCAACCTGTTCGCGTATGTGATTGGCGGCCAGCGACTCCCTGATGATCCGCTGGTAATCGATGATCGCCACGGTCGGTTGAGGCAAGCGGTTCTGGCCGGCCGCCGGGGCCGCCTCCAAACCGATCCCGCCGGCAAGCGCCAGTCCACAAAGCCACAAACGACAGGCTTTGACCGTCACGTCACCTCGCTCCCTTAAAACCTGGTGCCGAACGAAACACGCAAGCTCTCGGTTTCGTCATCAGCATCCTTTGCCACCGCCTCCGCGACATCGATGGAGATCGGGCCAAGGGGGGACAGCCAGGAAAGACCGACACCCACCGAGAGCCGCAAATTGCTTGTGTCGACGAGGGTCGGACCGCTGACGTCGATCCCCGTGAGCGTGCCGCCCTCAGCAAATCCACGTCCGAACAGTCGTAACTCATCCGGAAGGCCCAGAGGAAACCGTAATTCGGCCGTTCCAATTACGAAGGTGTTACCGCCCAAGGCATCGTCCGTCGCCGTATCCCGCGGTCCGAGGCCGGCGAAACTGAACCCGCGCAGATTGCTGCCGCCGATAAAGAACCGGTCGGATAGGCGAATATCGTCGTCGATGCCGAAGATGTGGCCGGCCCGGGCGCCCAGATTGAGCACGACGTCGGAGGTGAAGGGATAGAAGTAGGACGCCGTACCCTCGTGCCGGAGATACTGGCTGTCACCGCCGAGACCGGCGAGTTCCTGATCCAGGCGGAGGAGATAGCCATCGGACGGGAAGAAACGAACATCCCGGCGGTCGAGCGTGAATGTCTGGCCCACCGCTGATGTTGCTATCTCCCCCTCCTCGGCCTGAATGAACACCGACGCGTCGTCGTCAACGTCCTCAATCTCATCAAAGCTGAACGTGTAGCGCACCGCGTGGCGGGCGCCGCGCGTGAGCGGATAGGAAGCACGGAGCGTACCGCCCGTGTTGGTTTCGTCGAACGAGCCTTCGTCCTGGAAATCGGTCGTTCGCCGGAACAAATCGATGCCCGCGGCGAGATCCCGATCCAGAAAATAGGGCTCGGTGAAACCTAAATCGATCTCCTGACGACGGCCGGAGATGGTGAAATTGGCGCGCAACTCCTGGCCCGTTCCGATCAGATTTCGCTCACGCAGGCGAACGTCGCCCAGCGGGCCGTCGGTCGTGGAGAAGCCGGCACCGAACGACAGTTCGCCGGTCGACTGCTCGGTCACCGTGACGTCTATGATGATCCGATCGGCGGTACTGCCCCGGCGGCGACGGACGTCGACATTCTCGAAAAAACCGAGATTGCGGATGCGCCGCTCGGATTCGGCGAGGAGATTGGCGTTGAACGCATCCCCCTCCGCCAGCTGAAACTCCCGTCGGATGACCTCGTCCAGGGTCCGAACATTGCCCGAAATGTTGATCCGCTCAACGAAGACCCGGAGCCCCTCATTGATGACATAGGTCAGATTGAGGACCTCAGGCTCGGCGCCTGGCGTCAACTGAGGTTCGACGTCGATGAAGGCGTAACCCAGGGTTCCCAGCCGATCATTGATCTCGTCGATGGTCTCTTCAATCAGCTCCGCATTGTAGGTATCGCCTTGTTCGGTGCGCAGATCCTGCTGCACCTGCTCCGGCTGCAGGTCCCGGAGGCGGCTGTCGACCGAGATTTCGCCGAACCTGTAGACCGGCCCCTCGCTCAGGGTGAAGGTGATGAAGAACTTGTCACCCTCAGGCGTCAGCTCGGCGAGCGATGATAGAACCTCAAATTCGGCGTAGCCCCGGGCGGTGTAGAAGCGACGGAGAAGTTCCTCGTCAAACGAGAGCCGGTCGGGATCATAGGTGTCGGCGCTGGGCAACACCCGCCAGATGCGCGATTCCTTGGTCTCGATGACGCTGCGGAGCGTGTTGTCGTTGAACGCCTCGTTGCCGATAAAGACGATGCTGTCGACGACCGTCTTCGGCCCCTCCACCACCTCGAAAACCAGATTGACGCGGTTCTGGGCCAGTTGGATGGCCTTGGGCTCGACCGTGGCTGCATAGAGGCCGTTGCGGCGGTAAATCTCGAGAATGCGCTGGACCGCCGACTGGACTTTCGAGCGGGTGTAGACGACCCGCGAACGGAGCTGCACCTCGCTCTCGAGAATCTCGTCGCCGACCCGTCGGTTCCCCTCGAAAGCGATCTGGTTAATGATCGGATTCTCGACCACCCGGACGACCAACGTCGTCCCCTCCTGATCGACACGGACGTCGTCGAACAAGCCGGTGGCGAAGAGCTGTTGCAGCGACCGGTCGATTTCAACCGGATCGAAGGGATCACCGATATCCAGGGTCAGGTAGGTCTCGACCGTCGACGGCTCGATCCGCTGATTGCCCTCGACACGTATCGCCTCGACGACGGCGTCCGACTGGGCCTTCGATGCGGGTACCGGGAACAAGGCGCCCGTCAGAACCAAAAGCGCCAATACAACCCTGCGCATCCACACCCCTTGTTTGGCCTTGCATCGCGCGCGGGGCGCGTGGTGATCGCGGTTGATTACGAACCGAGCCCCGTGAAGAATTCGACGACCCTGAGATAGACCAGATCGTTCCAGGTTACAAAGACCATCAACCCGAGGATCATGGCTAAACCAAACCGGAACGCGATTTCCTGACTTCGCTCGGTCAAGGGTTTCCCGCGCGTTGCTTCAATGCCGTACATCACCAGGTGGCCGCCATCCAGCATCGGGATGGGAAACAAATTGATCAATCCCAGATTGATGGACAGGACCACCGTCAACCACACCATCGACGACACGCCACCCTGTGCCGCCTCGCCTGAAAGTTGCGCAATCCGGATCGGCCCGCCCAGTTCCTTGGCGCTTCTTTGGCCGGTGATGATCTCGCCGACAGCGCCCAGGATGGCGACGACCATGCGACCTGACTCGATCGTCGCCTCCACCGGAGCTATCAACGGGTTGCTCCGCTGAAAGGCCACCTCCCCCGCTTCGACACCGATCACCGGGGTTGCGCCCTCGACAGGCTGGCCGTTGTCATCAAGCGGCAGGGCGGGAGTGACACCGATGTCGAGGATCCCGCCGTCGCGCTCGACGGTAAGCATGAGTTCCGCCGTACCGGCCTCGGCGACCGCCTGGCGAAGCTCCTCGAACTGCTCCACCGCCTCACCGTTGATCGCGACGATGACGTCTTCGGGCAAAAGCCCGGCCGCCGCTGCCGGGCTGTCGGCGCGGACACCGCCGACTTCGGCGGTCAGTTGCGGCCGCCCCTGAACCATGAACAAGAGCGCCATGACCAGGATGGCGAAGACGAAATTCGCCGCCGGCCCGGCGAACACGATCGCCATGCGCTGATAGACCGATTTGGACGGGAAGCTTTCGGCGTCATTTGCTTTGGAGAGATCGATGGTGGCGCTGGCGGCATCGGCGTCGCCCAGCATCTTGACGTAGCCGCCAAGCGGCACCGCGCTGAACTTCCACCGGGTTCCGTCTGCATCGTTGAAGCCGAAGATCTCAGAGCCGAAGCCGATGGAAAACACCTCCACCCGCACGCCATTGCGCCGGGCGACCCAGTAGTGGCCCCACTCATGGACGAAGACCACGACCGACAAGATGATTAGGAAGGGAACCACATAGAGTCCCAACCATGAGATGAACTCCATCTCAGTATCCTTTGCTATTCATGCGTCGTCAGGCCGCTTCACCGCAGGCTCCGCTGGCCCATGCCGACGATCCACTCTTCCGCCACCCGCCTCGCCATCCGGTCGATCGACAACACGTCATCCACCGTGTCCGGCGGCCTGGGCAGGGCCTTCTCCAAACACGTCTCGGCGACGGCCACGATGTCGAGAAATCCGATCCGCCCGACCAAAAAGGCGTCAACGGCGACCTCGTTCGCTGCATTCATAACGATCGGCGCCGCGCCGCCGGTCGCCGACACCTGGCGCGCCAGCGCGATCGCCGGGAAACGAACCGGATCGGCGTCCTCGAAATCGAGCCGGGCGACCTCGGCCAGATTGAGCCGGGGCGTGGCGACCTCGACGCGATCGGGCCAGGACAGGGTATAGGCGATCGGGATCCGCATGTCCGGTTCACCCAACTGCGCCAGCACCGAGCCGTCGACGAAACTCACCATGCTGTGGATCACCGACTGGGGGTGAACCAGGACGTCCAGACGGTCTTCGCCGAGCCCAAACAGATGATGGGCCTCGATCAACTCGAGCCCCTTGTTCATCATCGTCGCGCTGTCAATCGATATCTTAGCACCCATCGACCACTTCGGGTGCTTGACGGCCTGGGCCGGCGTGACGTCGGCCATCGCTTCTCGAGACCAGGTACGAAAGGGTCCGCCGGACGCGGTCAGGGTGAGACGATCGACCGCCGTCTTGCTCTCGCCGTTCAATGCCTGAAAAATCGCATTGTGCTCGCTGTCGACCGGCAAGAGGACGGCGCTGCTGCGATCAAGCTCGCGATTGATGATGTCGCCGGCACAAACCATGGATTCCTTGTTGGCGAGGGCCACGGTTACGCCCCTTTCGATCGCCCGAAAGGTAGGCGCGAGGCCGGCGGCGCCGACGATGCCGGCCATGACCCAATCGACCGGGCGCTCCGAGGCTTCGACCAGCGCGGCAGAGCCGGCCGCGACCTCGACACCTGAGCCGCCCAAACGCGCCTTCAGATCCGCGTAGCGATCCTCGTCGGCGACGACCGCCAGGGTCGCGCCGGTCTTGAGCGCAATGTCGGCCAAACGCTCGACCTGGCTGTGGGCGGTCACCGCCGCGACCCGGTAGCGCTCGGGCTGGGCCTGGACCAGGTCAAGCGTGCTCTCGCCGACGGAGCCGGTCGCACCGAAGATCGAAATCCGCTTGGGCGTATCGCGATTGAGCTTTTGAACTGAGACTGCCATCGACCGAAAGAGCGCTCCTTTAGCGCGGGTGCGCGGCGGCGAACATGGCGAACACCGGCGCGGCGAACAAGAGTCCGTCCAAACGGTCCAAAACCCCGCCATGACCGGGGATGATTTGCGAGCTGTCTTTGACGCCGGCGCCGCGCTTCAACCAGCTCTCATAGAGATCGCCAATCTGAGCGACCACGGAGACCGTTACCGCCAGGATTGCCGCGCCGAGAATGAAGGGAAGTTCGATCCACAAGGCCACCGCCACGCCGGCAATGACCGCGCCGAGGACACCGCCGAGCGCGCCTGACCAGGTTTTGTTCGGACTGACCGATGCCAGAAGTTTGGGGCCGCCGGCAGCCCGGCCGACGAAGAAAGCGGCACTGTCGGTAGCCCAGACGATGGCAAACAGCCAGAGCACGAAAATGTGGCCGCCGGGTTCTATGTCACGCATCCAGCTGATCGAGAGAACCGGCAGGGCGATGTAGATGACGCCGAACGCAAGCCAGGACCGGGGCCATTCGCGAATTTGGGCAAACAGCGCCATGCCGGCGCCCATGACTGCGATCGCCACCGCCAGGATCGGCATGGAAATCACCTTGCCCAGCAACAACACGCTGACGCAAGCCACGGCCGTGACGATCATCGCCGCCCGGCCCATCGCCGGCGAATTCCACCGGTGGCGGGTCAACTCGCCCCATTCGTAAGCCATCAATAGCGCGATCAGGCCGACCAACAGGCTAAAGCTCCAGCCGCCGACCCAGGTGTCGACGATGACGATGGTCCCTAGGATCAAGGCCGATAGCACGCGCTGGACCAGATGGACGCTGGCTGGTTCAGCCACACGAAGCCCCATATCGTCGTTCGCGCCGGCCGTACTCCTCGATCGCCGCCATCAGGTGATCGCCATCGAATTCCGGCCAGCTTACCGGCAGGAACACGAGCTCGGTATAGGCCAACTCCCAAAGGAGAAAATTGCTAAGCCGCTGTTCTCCGCTGGTGCGGATCAACAGATCAGGATCCGGAATGCCCTGGTTCAGCGCGGCCGCGAAGCAAGCCTCGTCGATCTCGACCGGGTCCAGCACCCCGTTGCGCACGGCCTCCGCCAGCCGCCTGGCGGCCCGGCTGATCTCGCGCCGACTGCCATAGTTCAACGCGATGGTCAGCGTCAGCCGATTATTGCCCTTGGTCGAACCGTCTGCCGCGTCCGCCATCTCCCGAATGTCGATCGGCAGGTCGGCCTGGTCACCGATGAAGCGGAGCCTGACACCGTTCTTCTTCAGGTTCGCCACCTCGCGGCGAAGATAGAAACGAAGCAGATTCATGAGCTCGCTCACCTCGTGGGCGGGCCGTTTCCAGTTCTCCGAGCTGAACGCGTAAAGCGTCAGAAAGGAGACGTCGTTGTCGATGCAGGCTTCGACCGTGCGGCGAACGGCGTTAGCACCCTGCTGATGCCCGTAGATGGGCGGCCGCCCCTGTGCCCGGGCCCAGCGCCGATTACCGTCCATGATGATCGCGACATGGTCGGGGCGGGCGGGGACCTGTTCAACGGCCGCCGAGGTTTCGAGGGTGGAGCTCAACGCCATCTCGCTGCTCACACCGTCAAGATATCCTTTTCCTTGGCTTCCAAGAGCTCGTTGATGATTTCGATGTGCTTGTCGGTCAAAGACTGCACTTCCTCGGACCAGAGCTTGTGTTCGTCCTGGGACAGTTCATGGTCCTTTTCCATCCGCTTCAGGTCGTCCATGCCATGACGTCGGACATAGCGCACGGCGACGCGGGCCGTCTCCGCATAGCTATGGGCGACTTTAACCAGTTCCTTGCGCCGATCCTCCGTCAACTCCGGGATCGGGATCCGTAGCAGCGTGCCGTCGACCACAGGGTTGAGGCCGAGCCCAGCACTGCGGATCGCCTTGTCGACAGCACCGACATTGCTCTTGTCCCAAACCTGGACGCTCAGCATGCGGGGCTCGGGCACATTGACCGATGCCACCTGGGTGATCGGCATATCCGTGCCGTAGGCGCTGATCACCACCGGCTCAAGCATGCTCGCGCTTGCTCTGCCGGTGCGAATGCTCGCCAGCTCCTGGCGCAAAGAGGTGACGGCGCCGTCCATCCGCCGCGCTAAATCGTCGAGATCGGGTTCTTCACTCACAGATCAGGCCTCCTCGCTTATGATCGTGAAAGCACCTTGCCCCGCGACGACTTGGGGGTAAGCGCCGTCGCTGTGGACCGAAAAGACGACGATGGGGATCTGGCTTTCGCGGGCGAGCGAGATAGCGGAGGCGTCCATGACCTTGAGGTCACGGGCGAGAACGGTGTGATAGGTGAGGTGATCGTAGCGTTCGGCAGTGGGATCACGCTTGGGATCGGCGGCGTAGACGCCATCGACCTGGGTCCCTTTGAAGATGGCATCACAACCCATCTCGGCGGCACGCAGGGCGGCGGCGGAATCGGTCGTGAAAAACGGGTTGCCGGTGCCGCCGGCGAATATGACCACGCGGCCCTTCTCCATGTGGCGGACGGCCCGCCGTTTGATGTAGGGCTCGCAGACGGCGGCCATGGGAATGGCTGAAAGTACTCGGGTCGGAATGCCCAACTGCTCGATGACACCCTGTACGGCGAGCGCGTTCAGCACCGTTGCCAGCATACCCATATAGTCGGCCGTCGTGCGCTCGATCCCGAGCGTCTCCACCGCGGCCGTACCCCGAATGATGTTGCCGCCGCCGATCACAAGGCACTGCTCGACCCCCAGGTCGTGGACTGTCTTAACCTCGGCGGCGAGGCGCTTCAAAAAGTGCGGATCGTGACCGAACTCCTCACGCCCCATGAGCGCTTCGCCGGACATTTTGAGCAGGACGCGGCGATAGGTTTGAGGCGACGGATAATCGGACATCGAGGTTACGGGGCCTTGGCTGGACAGGGGACGTGAAGCGGCATGCGGGGCAGACGCGCTCGCTCAGCTGCCAGCCAGTTGCGCGACCTCACTGGCCAGATCCGTCTCCTCTTTCTCCACCCCCTCGCCGAGAACGAACTTCTCGAAGCCGGTGACCTCGATCGGCGCGCCGAGCTCCTTCGCCTTGGCATCCACTGCCTCGCGCACCTTCTTGTCGCCGTCGATCACGAAAGCCTGGTCCAGAAGAACGACCTCCTCGTAGAACTTGCGAAGCCGTCCCTGGACCATTTTCTCGATGATGTTGTCGGGCTTGCCGCTGGCCCGCGCCTGATCGGCGTAGATCGCCATCTCGCGATCCACCACCGTTTGGTCCAGCTGGTCGCTGGCGACGGCCTGGGGATTGCTTGCGGCGACGTGCATCGCGATCTGCTTGCCGAAATCGGCGAGCGCGGCCGTGTCTGACGCGATCGATTTGAGGCCAACGATGACGCCGATCTTTCCCATGCCCGGGACCACCTGGCCGTGGACATAGCCACCCACGGCACCGGCTTCGACCTCGATGACGGCCGTCCGTCGCAAGCTCATATTTTCGCCGATGACGCTTATCGCGTTGGTGATCTCTTCGCTGACGCTGCGTCCGCTGTCCGGTACCGTCACTTCCGAGAGCCTCGCTAGATCACCGCCGGCCGCCGGTGCCAGCGCCGTGACCTTGCGGACCAGGGCTTGAAAATTCTCGTTGCGGGCGACGAAGTCGGTTTCGCTGTTGAGCTCAACCAGCGCCCCGGCACGGCGCTCGGTGATCAGGCCGACGAGCCCTTCGGCGGTGGCGCGACCGGCTTTCTTCGCCGCCGCGGCCAAACCTTTCTTGCGCAGCCAGTCGGTTGCCGCCTCGACGTCACCCTCGGTCTCGCTCAGTGCCTTTTTGCAATCCATCATGCCGGCACCGGTCTTTTCGCGCAGTTCCTTGACCAGACCTGCTGAAATCGCAGCCATCTCGACCCCGTTCGTTTTGCGTTTGCTTCGCCGTCCGCGGTTCAGCCGCTGACCGCGACCTCTTCCGTCGTCACCTCGTCGCCGGTCGCAGGTTCGCTTGCGGCGTCGTCGGATGACGGCGCATCAGCGGCCTCCGGTTCCACCTCTGCGGTCGCCATCTCACTCTCTGCCTCTTCCGGCAAGGCTTCGGTGACCTCGATATCCTCGATTTCGCCGAGATCGGCGCCGGACGCGCTGATTTCGGCCTGAATGCCGTCGAGCGCCGCCTGAACGATCAGATCGCAGTAGAGATTGATCGCGCGGCTGGCATCGTCATTGCCCGGGATCGGGAAATCAACGCCGGCCGGGTTCGAATTGCTGTCGACCACGGCGATCACGGGTATGCCCAGCTTGTTGGCCTCGGCGACCGCGATGTCCTCCTTGTTCGTGTCGATCACGAACAATAGGTCAGGCACGCCGCCCATGTCCTTGATGCCACCGAGAGCCCGTTCCAGCTTGTCCCGCTGGCGGGTCAGCTGGAGAAGCTCGCGCTTGGTCAGACCTTGCTGACGCTCGGACAGGCTCGCGTCCAGCTCACGCAGCCGACGGATCGAATGGGAAATGGTCCGCCAGTTGGTCAGCATGCCGCCGAGCCAGCGGTGATTGACGAAGTATTGACCGGAGCGCTGGGCCGCGGCGGCCACCGGTTCCTGGGCCTGGCGCTTGGTGCCGACCAGAAGAACGCGGCCGCCATTGGCGACGACGTCCCGGACCTGGACCAGGGCGCGGTGGAGCATCGGCACGGTCTGGGTCAGATCGATGATGTGCACGCCATTGCGATCGCCGAAGATGAACGGTGCCATCGCCGGATTCCAACGCCTGGTGACGTGTCCGAAGTGAACACCAGCCTCGAGAAGCTGGCGCATGGTGAAGGAAGGAAAGGCCATCTTGTCTGTCCATTATGTCCGGTTGAACCGCCGCGGGCTTGTGGGTTCGAGAACCACCGGACGCGCACCTTTGGCACGCTGCACCCGCGTGAGAGATAGCCGGGCTTCTAGTCACTCGATGCCCGGTTGGCAAGGGCCGAGGCCCCGTGACGCGACGTCCCTGCTAAGGTAGGTCGCGAATTCTGTCGACGCCGGCCAGCCGGGCAACATCAGCCCGCTGCGCGCTGGCCAGAAGGTGGGTGTTCGGCAACTGAACGGCGACCCGCTCTTCGGCGCCCTCGACCGGCAGCACCAGCCGGACCGAGGCGCCGCTTTCGCCCAGGACCGGCGCCAGTTGTTCCACCACGGCGGCGGTCTTCAGATGAATTTCGACCGTACCGGCACCGTCGCCAAGCGCCACGTCCAGAGGCTCGATATCCGTCGCCGTCAGGCGCACGCTGTCGCCATCCATCCGCGCGTCGACCTCGATCAGAAGCGGCTGGTTGCCTTCGAGAAGATCGCGGACCCGCGACAGCAATTCGGCGAAGACGGCGAGTTCGCACTGGCCGCCCGCGTCCGACACGACGACGAAGGCGAAGCGGGTTTTGGGCGTCGTCCGTTCCTGCTTGGAGAGCACGATCCCGGCGAGCCTCAGACTGCGACTGCCGGACGGCGCTACGGCAGCGGCGATATCGCGGATCGAGGTCACCTGAAGCCTCTCGAGCGCGTCCCGGTAACCGTCCAGGGGATGGGCTGAAAGGAAGAAGCCGAGCGCCTCATATTCCTGTTCCAGCGTTTGCATCATCGGCGGTTCGTCAACCGCCGCCAGCGCTGGTTTCGGAATTGCAACGTCCTCGCCGCCCTCGCTGAACAGGCCGATCTGGCCACCGGCGACACTGTCCAGCTTCGCCTGGGCATAGCGAAAGGCAGCGTCGATACCGTGCAGTTGGGTGGTCCGTCCGGCGCCGAACCCATCCAGCGCACCGGCTCGGATCAGGCCTTCCAGAAGCCGCCGATTGAGTACCTTGCCCCCCACTCGCGCGACTAGGTCGAACAGATCTTCGAAAGCCCCGTTGGCCTGGCGCTCGGCCACCAGGAGCCGCATCGCCTGCTCGCCGACGCCGCGGATCGCCGAAAGCGCGAAGCGGATGATCCGCTCGCCCTCATGCTCTTGAACCGAGAAATCGACCTCCGACCGATTGATGTCCGGGCCAAGAAGGGTGATGCCGCTCTTCAGCAGCTCTTCCCTGGCATTGGCGAGCCGGGCGTGGTTGGCCTTGTCCATGGTCATGGACGCGGCGAAGAAGGCGAGCGGATGGTTCGCCTTCACATAGCCGGTCTGATAGGCGAGGAGCGCGTAGGCTGCGGCGTGGCTCTTGTTGAAACCGTATGAGGCGAACTTCGCGACGCTGTCGAAGATTTCGGATGCCTTGGTGCTTTCAATGCCTCTTTCGACCGCACCACTGACGAAAATGTCGCGCTGGGCATCCATTTCGGCCTTGATCTTCTTGCCCATGGCCCGGCGCAACAGATCGGCCGCTCCCAGCGAGTATCCGGCGAGATCCCGGGCGATTTGCATCACCTGTTCCTGATAGATGATGACGCCGTTGGTCTCCTTCAGGATCGGCTCCAGCATCGGATGCTGATAGGCGGGCTCCTCGCGCCCGTGCTTGACCGCGATGTAGCGCGGGATGTTGTCCATCGGTCCCGGCCGGTAGAGCGAGACCATGGCGATGATGTCCTCGAAACAGTCGGGCCTAAGCTCGCGCAGCGCCGTTTTCATGCCGCCCGATTCCAACTGGAATACGCCATTGGTTTCGGCCCGGCTCATCAGCGCGTAGGTGGCGGGGTCATCGAGTGGCAGGCCCATGAGATCGAGCTCGACATCGAGTTGATCTTTCAGGATCTGAACCGCCAGCTGGAGCAGCGTCAGCGTGGTCAGGCCCAAAAAATCGAATTTGACGAGGCCTACCTTCTCCACGTCCTTCATGTTGAACTGGGTCACCGGCATCTCGGAGCGGGGATCGCGGTAGAGCGGGATCAGCGCGTCGAGCGGGCGATCGCCGATGACCACCCCGGCGGCGTGGGTCGAGGCGTGCCGGGGCAAGCCCTCGAGCTTGCGCGCCAGATCGATCAGATGGGCCACCTGTTCGTCGGCGTCGCGTTCTTCCTTGAGGCGCGGTTCCATTTCCAGCGCCTGCTCCAGGCTCGGCGGATTGGCCGGGTTGAACGGCACCAGCTTGGAGATCCGATCGACCTGGCCGTAGGGCATGCCCAGCACCCGGCCGACATCGCGGAGCACGGCCCGCGCCTGGAGTTTCCCAAAGGTGATGATGTGGGCGACCCGGTCCCGTCCATAGCGCTTCGCCACGTAGGCGATCACCTCGTCCCGCCGGTTCTGACAAAAATCGATGTCGAAATCCGGCATCGACACCCGTTCCGGATTGAGAAAGCGCTCGAACAGAAGACCGAATTTGAGCGGGTCCAGATCGGTGATGTCGAGGCTCCAGGCGACCACGGAACCGGCGCCCGAGCCGCGGCCCGGCCCGACCGGGATGCCTTGCAGTTTCGCCCATTTGATGAAGTCCGAGACGATCAGGAAGTAGCCCGGAAACCGCATCTGGACGATCACATCGAGCTCGTAGGCCAGCCGGTCGCGATATTTTTCTGCTGCGGCCTCCCTTTCCCCGGCCCCCATCGTCGCCGTGAAAACAGCCTGGTGCAGACGGGCCTCCAGCCCTTCAGCGGCCTGGGCCCGAAGCTCATCCTCCTCGCTGCGCCCGTCTTTGCTGGGGAAAGCCGGCAGGATCGGATCATGAGGCTCGATCCGATAGGCGCATCGCCGGGCGATGGTGCTCGTGTTGGCGATAGCCTCCGGAACGTCGGCGAACAGGTCCGCCATCTCGGCCGCCGATTTAAACCGATGATCCGCCCTGCCCCGCGCCCGATCCTCGTCCGCCTGACGTGAACCCTCGGCGACACAGAGGAGCACGTCCTGCGCCTCGGCATCAACCTTTTGGATGAAGTGAACGTCGTTGGTCGCGACCAGGGGCAAGCCCGTCCGATCGGCGAGAGCCAGGAACCCCTCCTCCGTGCGGGCCTCTTCGGGATGGCCGAGACGGCTCAGTTCGACATAGAGCCGGTCATCGAAGAGTTTCGCCAACCGTTCCAGCGTGCGCCCGGCCTCGCCCTCGTCCCGGCGGAGCAAGGCCGCGCCAATGGGCCCCTCGAGCCCGCCGGTGAGCGCGATCAAGCCTTCGTGGTGGTGCTCCAAATCGGACCAATCGACCTCGATCTCGTCCCGCCCGGGGTCCAGATAGGCAGCGCTGAGAAGCTTCAGCAGGCATCGGTAGCCGGTCTGATTTTGCACCAGAAGCGGAAGCAGCGACCGCCGGGGCGGACCGCGCTCGTCATCCTCGAGCCGGAGAGGCATCAAACAACCGACGATCGGCTGGACACCGGCTGCGACCGTGACGCTGCCGAAATCGAAGGCACCGAAAAGGGCGGCGCGGTCGGTGACGGCCACGGCCGGCATCCGTTCCGCCTGACACGCCGCCACCAGACTTTTGACATCGACGGTGCTGCGCAAGAGCGACCAGCAGCTCCGCACCCGCAGATGAACGAAGTCAGACACGGTCATGGCGCTGTTCTCCTCTTTCGCCAGCGGGCTCCGGTCAGCGTTCGCGTTCAACGAAGCCGCCGTGCAGCACGAACTGCTGATCCATCTTCGCTGCCAGGTGGGTGTCGTGGGTGGCGATCAGCGCGCTCGCTCCCGAGTGGCGGATCTGATCGATCAGGAGATCGAAGACCCGGTCCGCGGTCGCCTCGTCCAAATTGCCCGTCGGCTCGTCGGCCAGAAGCACCCGCGGATTGTTGGCGAGTGCCCGGGCGATCGCAACCCGCTGCTGTTCGCCGCCGCTCAATTGGCCCGGCCGGTGGGTGGTCCGCGCGGCCAGGCCCACGGCCGTCAGCAGATCCTCCGCCCGGCCGCTCGCCTGCCAGCGCCCCTGACCATTGAACAATTGCGGCAGGCTTACATTCTCGAGCGCGGTGAACTCCGGCAGCAGATGATGGAACTGGTAGACGAAGCCGATTTGCTCGCGGCGGATGTTGGTTCGGGGCCGCTCGCCGAGCTTACTGCAATCCGTGCCGCCGACGAAAACCTGCCCGGCGGTCGGCCGCTCGAGAAGGCCGGCAATATGTAGAAGCGTGGATTTGCCGGCACCCGAGGCGCCGACCAGCGCCGCCACCTTGCCCGGTTCCAGGGCGAGATCGATACCGCGGAGCACGTGCAGGTCGTCACCGGCCTGGCGAAAGCTCCGTTTGATGCCGGCGAGCGCCAGCGACGGTTCAGTCACGACGTAGCGCTTCGACCGGATCCAGGCTCGCTGCCCGCCAGGAGGGAAACAATGTGGCGAGAAGGGAGAGGCCGATGCCCATAGCCACCACCCTGGCGGTATCACCGACTTCAACCTTGGCCGGCAATTGGGAGAGAAAACGGATCTCCGCGGTCCAGAGCTCGGCGCCGGTCAGTGCCTCGAGGAACTGGCGGATGGTGTCAACATTGAGCGCGAAGGCGAGACCCAAGGCAAAACCGATCGCCGTGCCGGCGAGGCCGATGCTCATGCCGCTCAGGAAGAAAATGCGCATGATGGAACCGCGGGTGGCGCCGAACGTGCGCATGATCGCGACGTCGCGGCTCTTGCTCCGCACCAGCATGGTGAGACCGGTAATGATGTTGAAGGCGGCGACCAGAATGATCAGGGTCAGGATCAGGAACATCACGTTCCGCTCGACCTCGAGCGCGTTGAAGAATTGGGCGTTGGTCTGCTGCCAGTCGTTGAGCCAGCCGCGCCCGTCGGCCACCTCCATGAGCGGCGCCCGGTAGAGCTCTATTCGCTCTGGATTGGTGACGAACACATCGACCGACGTTACTCGGTCTTCGAGGTCGAAGAAGGTCTGGGCTTCGGCGAGCGGCATGAAGACCACCGCGTTGTCGTATTCGAACATGCCGACCTCGAAGATGGCACCGACCTCGTAGGCTAGGATCCTGGGGACCGTGCCGAACGCCGTCGCCGTGCCCTCGGCCGAGATCAAGGTTAGTGAGCTGCCGACGGTGAGCCCCAGCCGGCGAGCCATCCTGGAGCCGATCGCCACCTTTGGCGGACTGTCCAGATCCTCGAGACTGCCGCTGCTCACGCCTTCGCTCAGAATGTCGCGGGCCCCCAGATCGCTGGCTCTAAGCCCCCGGACCAGGGCTCCCCCGGACACGCCGTTGGCCGTCACCATGACCTGTTTTTCGATGTAGGGCGTCGCCTTGATCACGCCGTCGACGGTGATGATGTCTTCGGCCAGCCGGTCGAAATCGGTGATGCCCTCGGTCGTGCCATGGAAGCTTGCATGGCCGTTGATGCCGAGGACCCGGTCCAGGAGTTCCGCCCGGAAGCCGTTCATCACCGCCAGCACGACGATCAACGTACCAACACCCAGCGCGATCCCGATCAGGGCGAACGAGGCGATCACGGCGACGAAGCCGTGCTCTCGCGTCGGCCGCAGATAGCGAAAGGCGACCAGTCGTTCAGGCGGCGAAAACACGAGCCCGCCGATCAGGCCGCGAACCGCTGGATGCAGTCATCCATGGACATTTCCTGGGTCATGCCGGCGGCCCTGGTCTTGACCTCACAGGTTCCGGCCTTAAGGCCCCGGGGGCCGATGATGACCTGGTGGGGAAGACCAATCAGATCCATGGTCGAGAACTTGACGCCGGGGCTTTCATTGCGATCGTCATAGAGCACCGAAGCGCCAGCGGCGCGGAGTTTGTCGTAGAGACCGTCGCAAGCCTCGGTGCAGCCATCGTCCGTCGATCTGAGATTGACGAGCCCCAAGTGAAACGGCGCCACGCTCTCCGGCCAGATGATGCCTTTGTCGTCGTGGCTCGCTTCGATCAGCGCGCCGACAAGCCGCGATACACCGATGCCGTAGCTGCCCATCTCGACGGCGGTGTCCTCGCCCTCCGGACCGGCGACCGTGGCGCCCAACGGCTTCGAATACTTGGTGCCGAAATAGAAGATGTGCCCCACCTCGATGCCCCGGCCGGTGCGCAGGCGGTCCGACGGAACGGGACAATTGTTTGGGTCGTGCTCATCGTCGGTCGCGGCGTAGAGGTCCTTGACGCTGTCGATCGACAAATCCTCGGCCATGAAGTCGATATCCTCGAACGCGACATCGTAATAAACAGCGCTTTCGCCCGTCTGGGCCAAGATCTGAAACTCGTGGCTGAGATCGCCGCCGATGGCGCCGGGATCGGCCCGCATCGGTATCGCCGTCAGGCCCATTCGCTTGAAGGTCTTGAGATAGGCCAGGAACATGTTGTCGTAGGATCGCTTGGCGCCCTCGAAATCCAGATCGAAGGAGTAGTTGTCCTTCATCAAGAATTCACGCCCTCGCATCACGCCGAACCGGGGCCTGATCTCGTCCCGAAACTTCCATTGGATCTGATAGAGGTTGAGCGGCAGGTCGCGATAGCTTCGAACGCAGCGGCGGAAGATATCGGTGATCACCTCCTCGTGGGTGGGCCCGAGGAGCATGTCCCTGTCGTGGCGATCCTTGAGCCGGAGCATCTCCCGGCCATAATCCTCGTAGCGCCCGCTTTCCTGCCAGAGATCGGCCGGCTGCACGCTGGGCATCAGGATTTCCTGACAACCGGCCGCTTCCATCTCCTCGCGAACGATCCGCTCGATGTTGTTGAGGACTGCGAAGCCGAGAGGCAGCCAGGAATAGACGCCGGCGCTGGACTGGCGGATCATGCCGGCCCGGAGCATCAGTTGATGGGAGACGATCTGAGCCTCGGCCGGGCTCTCTTTCAGCAATGGTAGGAAGTAGCGCGTAAGCCGCATGGATCCCCGCAAGCGGTTGGCCTTCTGAAAAGGCCGGCGCACTTTAGGAGCGCTATGGTCGACTGACAACGACCGGCGAAAGGCTCATTCCTCAAGCTCGAATTCGAACAGCTCGACCTCAAGGGCCGTGTCTTCGCTAAGGCCAAAAAGATCGCCGGGCAAAATAACGCCCTCGGGGATCGCCAGGAGTTGCGGCTGGTCAGGATTGACATCAGCCGGCGCTACCGGCCGGCCGCGAACGTCGATACCCGGTTGGTAGGCCGCACCGGGTACCGGATTGCCGGGGCCGGCATCCTGCTCATTGGCGGTCAGCTCGTTCGACCACCACAACACAACCAAGAATGTAAACAGGGCCAACGAAAGCCTGGCTCTATACTGGTCACATAAATCGCGTTTAAAGCGAAAACTTTGCGAACAGCCCTTTGTTAAAATTTGCTGAAGACGCATCAGATTACCCAAGAAAAAGGCCGCACCGGTCAGACCGGCACGGCCAAAATAGGGAGGAAACGCCTCAAGTCGGGTGTCACAGGGGAGATATCCCCTAAACACAGACATACCATACTGCTAATTATTTGCCGTTGCAACGATAATTTGAAAGAAAAAAACAAAAATATTTAAACTTAACTTTTAGTAAAAAATATAAGATTGTTTAGATCAAATTTTATCTAGTTTTAATATTATTCCATGCTTCCCGATACCCATAGCCATCCGGGAGGTCCCGATCACCCTATAGGCGACCATTAAAACAACGTTGAAGTGAAAGCCCGCTGGCGCGAGCGTGCCCTTGTAAGGCGAGGCGACAGGCCGTCCAGGTTGGCCGTCTCGGAGACGGAAATCAGCGGGAGAGGTCGGCCGGCCTTATCGATATCCAGCCGGCATCGATGATGCCGTAGGCCGCTGCGGTAAGGGCGGCGGCGATAACCGTCGTGATCAGCATCTTGAGCGCGATCCTCGGTCTCTCCGGCGCGCCCGGATCATGGCCTGGCTCTCGATCCTCCGGCGGCCTCACGCCGAAAGGCAAGGTCATGAAGAAGATCAGCCACCAGACGATGACGAAAACGACGGCAATACCGAGAGGGCTCAAGCCTGCTCGAGCTCCACAAGCGTGCCGGAAAAGTCGTTCGGGTGGAGAAACAGTACCGGCTTGCCGTGGGCGCCGATTTTCGGCTGACCATCGCCCAGAACCCGGGCGCCCGTGGCCATCAGGTGGTCGCGGGCGGTCTCGATGTCGTCCACCTCATAGCAAAGATGGTGGATGCCGCCGCCCGGATTTCGCTCGAGAAACTTGGCGATCGGTGAGTTGTCTCCCAAAGGCACCAAGAGCTCGATCTTGGTGTTGGGCAGCTCGACGAAAACGACCTCGACGCCGTGATCCGGCTCAGCCTGGGGCTCAGACACCTTGGCGCCCAGAAGGTCCCGATACTGGCCGATCGCCTCGTCCAGATCCTTCACCGCGATGGCAACATGATTGAGACGTCCGATCATCAGATCCCTCAGGCGCTTGCTTCCAGTTGAGCCAATGTCTGGGCGTCCAGACGGGTGATCGAAACGTCGATCACCGGGCGCCGTTCCCGGCTGAAACCCAAGGTCCGCCGCACCGCCGCCCGAACATTCTCGATCAGCCTTTCGTCATTGGCCACATCGCCATCGTCCAGTTGCTCGATCTCGTCAAGCAGCAGACTCCGCACCCGGCTCTCGTCGACCGAACCCGGCTCGAGCTCGAGGGTGCCGAGAACGCTGATCGTCGGTGTCGCCAACACGCTGCCGAAACCGTCCAAGACCACCGTCACGGCGATGCAGCCATGGTGCGAAAGCCGCCGGCGCATGCGGAACCTTTCGGAATCGGTCGGCAACAGCATGTCATCCTCAAGCACCAGCTTCCCGACCTCGACGTCACCCACAATCCGCGGATCGCCCGGCGCCAGCGCGACGACGTCACCGTCACCGACCATGATCACATGAGGCACACCCAGACGCTTGGCCAGATCGGCATGTTCGCGCAAATGTCGTTCCTGGCCGTGAACCGGAATGGCGATCTGAGGCTTCACCCAGCCGTAAAGCTCCTCGACCTCCTCTTGGCACGGGTGGCCGGAAACGTGAACGAAATGGTCCTCCTCGGTGATCACATGAGCACCTTGGCGCGCCAACATGTTGTGAAGATCGTGGATCGGCCGCTCGTTGCCGGGAATGATCTTCGACGAGAAGATCACCGTATCCCCGTCCTCGATCGCGATCTTCGGGTGCTGACCATGGGCGATCCGCTTGAGCGCGGCCCGGGGCTCCGCCTGTGAGCCCGTGGTCAGGATCAGCACCTTGTCGCGCGGAAGGTCGGCGACGGAGCGCTCGTCCACCAGTTTCGGCATATCCTGGAGGTAGCCGACCTCCCGCGCCGCTTCGACCATCCGCTTCATCGACCGGCCGACCAGGGCGACCTGGCGGCCGGCGGCGACAGCGGCGCGCATGGCCGTCTGCAACCGCGCCACATTGGAGGCGAAGGTGGTGAGGATCACTCGGTGGGGCTGTTCGGCGATAAGCGCTTCAAGGCTCGAAAGCACGTCGGCCTCGGAACCGGAGCGCCCCGGGGTCATGACGTTGGTACTGTCGGACACCAGGGCCAGAACACCGTCCTCGAGCAGTCCTTTCAGGAGATCGATCTGGCTGGCCTCACCCAGTTGGGGCTCCGGATCCAACTTCCAGTCGCCGGTATGAAGAATGCGGCCATATTCGGTCTCGATCAGGAGCGAGTTCGCTTCCGGGATCGAATGCGTCATATGAATGAAACGGCAGTCGAACGGGCCGACTGCGAATGGCTGATCGGCGCTGACGACGTGGATCGGGACCTCCCTGCCGAAACTCGTGTCCGCCAGCTTGCGCTTGAGTACGGCCGCCGTGAAGGCCGTGCAGTAGACCGGGCACGACAAACGCTCCCACAAATAGGGGATGGCGCCCAGGTGATCTTCATGGGCGTGGGTCAGGACGAGGCCTTCCAACCGGTCGATCTCATCCTCGACAAAACTGATGTCCGGCAGGAGCACGTCGACGCCGGGCAAGCGCTCATCGGCGAACGCGATGCCGAAATCGACCATCATCCAGCGTTCGCCAAGCCCATAGAGATTGACGTTCAAGCCGATTTCACCGGCTCCGCCGAGCGGCACGAAACGAAGGGAGGTCATCCAGGATCTTTCGGTGGCGGTGACGCCCGTCGGGCGTGAAAGATGTCGACCATGCCGACCATCGTCAGGTCCTTGTCGACATATTCGATGGCATCGGTGGAGCCGGCGAACAGGTTGGCGAGCCCGCCCGTTCCGATCGTCTTCATCGATTGGCCGGTCTCGGCACGGATGCGGGAAACGATACCCTCGATCAAGCCGACATAGCCCCAAAAAATGCCCGACTGCATCGCCGAGACGGTTGACCGGCCGACCACCGCCTGGGGCTTGTCGACGGCAATGCGGGGCAGTTTGGCGGCCGCACGGTGGAGCGCTTCGAGGGAAAGATTGATCCCTGGCGCGATCGCACCACCCTGGTAGCTGCCCTCGGGCCCCACCACGTCGAACGTGGTCGCTGTCCCGAAATCGACGATGATCAGCGGACCGCCATAACGGTTGTGCGCGGCAAACGCATTGACCAGGCGGTCCGAGCCAACCTCGCGCGGATTTTCCAGCTCAATGTCGATCGGAACGCCGATATCGTCGCCGATCACCAGCGCCGGGCAGTCGAGATAGTCTCGGCATATCCAGCGGAGCGGCAAAATAGCCTGGGGCACGACCGACGAAATGATCGTGTTGGAGATCTCCTGGTAGTCAAAGCCGGCGAGATGAATCAGTTGCATCAGCGCCGCCGCATACTCGTCCGACGTCCGTTCCCTGACGGTCGAGATCCGCCACTGCCCAAGCTTGGTCTGGTCCCGGTAGAGCGCGAAGACGGTGTTGGTGTTGCCGACGTCGACGGCGAGCAGCATCAGGCGGCACTCCTCGGTTCGACGCGGAGAACTTCCCCGGCATGGACGGTTTGCCGGCCTCGGGAGGTCTCCAGAACCATGGCCCCGTCGTCGGCGAGCCCGGTGAACAGGCCCGTGACAATGCCGGTGCCCAGATCCAGGCTCACCGGTTGGCCGAGCCGATCGGCGCCCTCAAGCCAGGCTTCGCGAATCGACCGCCAGCCGCGATTGTCCACCTGGTCCAGGCGCCGGCGGAGATCCGCCAACAGTCCCGACAGGATCGGAGCAACCGAGACCGGCGTTGGGCAGAGATCGGCGAGGCAGGTGACGGGATAGCGTGCGGTCTCGGGCTTGGTAGCCACGTTCAGACCGACGCCGAGGATGACGTCCGGGGACCCAGCGCCCCGCTCGGTTTCAAGCAGAAGACCTGCGCATTTGGCGCCGCCGATCAGCAGATCGTTGGGCCATTTAAGCGTGACCCGGTGCTGGTCCGGAACCATGGCGACCAGCGTGTCGCGCACCGCGACCCCGGCGAGCAGGGCGTGCATGCCGATCTGCCGGGCCGGTGGCCGTGCCCCGAAACCGATCGAAGCGTAAAGGTTGCCGGGCGGTGAGGACCAGATGCGGCCCCGACGCCCTCTGCCCTGGGTCTGTTCGCCCGCAACCACGACATGGTCCGATCGACCCTCACTCAAACGCGTCCGAACCACATTTTGAGTGCTATCGAGGGTTGAAAAACGCTCGACCGTAAAGCCCGCAATCGAACCCAGCGCGCCTTCTGTCACGTGAACAATGAAGCGGCGGCGGTCTGCGCGGCGCTGACAATGGGTCCGGGCAGAACCACGAAGAACGCGGTGAAAATGGTGGCAGCACCGCTGATGACGATCAGCTCTCCGTCCATGCGCTTTTCGAGGGGCTCCTCGGCCTCGTCGAAATACATCAGCTTCACAATCCGAAGATAATAATAGGCGCCGACGACGCTGGTCACAACGGCGATCACAGCGAGAATGTAAAGGCCCGCTTCCACGGCGGCGAGGAACACGTAGAGCTTGCCGAAGAACCCGGCCAGCGGCGGAATACCGGCGAGCGAGAACATGAATACGGCGACCGCGAAGGCCAGCATCGGCTGGTCCTTACCGAGCCCCCGAAAGTCGTTGATGTTCTCGACGTAGGTGTTTCGCCGGCGAAGCGCCAAAATGCAGGCGAAGGTGCCGAGCGTCATGACCATGTAGATGGCCATGTAGAGGATGACCCCGAAGGCGCCGTTCTCCGTGCCAGCACACAAACCCACGAGCGCGTAGCCGACATGGCCGATGGAGCTATAGCCCATCAGCCGCTTAATGTTGGTCTGGCCGATGGCGGCGAAGGCACCCAACGCCATCGATAGCACGGCAACGACGATGAGCACCTGCTGCCACTGATCGACGATGCCACCGAATGCTTGATCGAACACGCGAATGGTGAGCCCCATCGCCGCGATCTTCGGCGCTGCGGCGAAGAAAGCCGTCACTGGGGTCGGGGCGCCTTCGTAAACGTCCGGCGTCCACATGTGGAACGGCACGGCACCCAGTTTGAACACCAGGCCGGCGGCGACGAAGACCATGCCGACGATGGCACCAGCGGGCATCGCCTCGGCTTCGGCACCAGTGTAGAGCTCCGCCAGCGTCGGGAACATGATGGTCCCCGTGAAGCCGTAGACCAGGGAGCAGCCATAGAGCAGCATGCCCGAGGCCAAGGCCCCCAGAACGAAGTATTTGAGCCCGGCCTCCGTGGATTTGATCGTGTCCCGGCGGAAGGCGGCCATCACGTAGAGCGGCAGGCTGTTCAGCTCCAGCGCCATGTAGAGCGCGAGAAAGCTGTTGGCCGAGAGCATCATCATCATGCCGAGCGTCGAGAACAGGGCGAGGAGCGGATATTCGAACCGCTCGAGGCCGATACGCTCGAAATAGCTGCTAGAGATAGCGAGACCGGCGGCCGCGGCGATCGCCACCAGACATTTCATGAAGGAGGAAAAGCCGTCGACGATGTAATGGCCGTCGAAGGTGACCGCCGGGCCGCGGTCAAGCGCCATCGGCATGATCGCGGCGATGATCAGGGCGCCGACCGCGATAAAGGTGATCAGCCGGGCGTTCTCGGCATCGTCGCGGAACGCGCCCAGGATCATCAGCACGAGTGCGACGAGGGCGAGGAAAATCTCGGGCGCGGCCGCTGGCAGATTGACCAGTGCGTCCATGGCTATCTCGCGGCCATTTCGGTGGGTCCGTGGATTTGGGTCAGCAGATTGTCGACGCTCGCGGCCATGGGTTCGAGGAACAGGTTTGGATAGACGCCCATCAGGATCGTGAGGAAGACGAGGGGCGCGAAGGCGATGACCTCATTGGTGCGCATGTCGCCGATCGACCTTAGATCGTCGCGCACCAGAGCGCCGAAGATCACCCGCCGGTAAAGCCAGAGCATGTAAGCGGCGCCCAGGATCATGCCGGTGGCGGCCAGGGTCGCGACCCAAGCATTGACCTGGAACACGCCGACGATCACCAAGATCTCGCCGACGAACCCGCTTGTGCCTGGCAGGCCCACCGACGCCAGCATGAACAGCATGAAGACGAAGGCGTAAGCCGGCATGCGTTCGACCAGCCCGCCATAGCGCTTGATCTCGCGGCTGTGGATCCGGTCGTAGACCACGCCCACGCACATGAAGAGTGCGCCGGACACGAGCCCGTGGCTCAGCATCTGGATGATGCTGCCCTGAATGCCCTGCTCGTTGAAGGTGAAGATACCGATCGTAACGATGCCCATATGGGCCACCGAGGAATAGGCGATCAGCTTTTTCATATCCTCCTGCATGAGCGCCACGAACGAGGTGTAGATCACGGCGACAATGCTAAGGGTGTAGATCAGGGGCAAAAGCGTCTCGGACGCCTCCGGCAGCATCGGCAGGGAGAAGCGCAAGAAACCGTAGCCGCCGAGTTTCAGGAGCACGCCGGCCAACAGAACCGAGCCGGCGGTCGGCGCCTCGACATGGGCGTCCGGCAGCCAGGTGTGGAATGGCCACATCGGCACCTTGACGGCGAAGGAGGCGAACAGAGCCAGAAACAGCCAAATCTGGGCCGAGGCCGCGAACTCGGTCGCCATCAGATCCGGGATCGAGGTCGAGCCGGCCTCGAGCACCATGTAGATGATCGCGATCAGGAACAGGACCGAGCCCAGGAGCGTGTACAAGAAGAACTTGAATGCCGCGTAGATCCGGCGGGCGCCACCCCAGATGCCGATGATCAGGAACATCGGGATCAGGATGCCTTCGAAGAACAGATAGAATAAGAACACGTCGAGCGCGCAGAGCACGCCGACCATCAGCGTGTCCATGACCAAAAACGCGATCATGTATTCCTTGACGCGGACGGTGACCGAATTCCAGGAGCCGATCACCACGACCACGGTCAACAATGTGCTGAGAATGACAAACCATAGGGAAATGCCGTCAACGCCCACCTGATAGGCGATGTCGAAGCCGGGCAGCCAGGGTGACCGCTCGACGAACTGAAAGCCGGGATCCGCGTTGTCGAAACCGCTCCAGAGCAAGAGGCTCACGAGGAAGGTGACGGTCGATGTCCAGAGCGCCACCGCCTTGGCGTTGCGGTCGACTATCTCTTTCTCGCCGTGGATCAGGAGAATGAACACCACGCCCACGAGAGGCAGGAAGATGATGGTGGAGAGAAGGGGCCAGTCGCTCATCGGCGGCTCACGGACAAGATCGTCATCCCATCGACCGGTAGAGATACCAGCTCACCAGAGCGGCGACCCCGATCAGCATGGCGAAGGCGTAGTGATACACATAGCCGGTCTGGAGCTTGACCGCCCGCTTGGTCGTCTCGAGCGTGCCGGATGCGAGCCCGTTCGGGCCCAGATCATCGATCATCCCGATATCGACCCAGCGCCAGAGCCCTCGGCCCAGAGCCTTGGCAGGACGCACGAACAGGGCGTCATAGATCTCGTCGACATACCATTTGTTGAACGAGAGCTGGTAGAGCGGACGGACAGCGCCCGCGACCTTTTCCGGCAAGTCCGGCTGGCGGATGTACATCAGATAAGCCAGGCCCAGCCCGACCACGCCCGCGAGCAGCGGCAGGATCTTGATCACGAAGCCGACATGGTGAGCTTCCTCGATCACATGCGGGTGGTTCACTACCGAAATCGAGCCATCCCAGAAGCCGTGATCGTCGCTGACCATCGGCAGGCCGACCAAGCCTGCGAAAATGGCGCCAAAAGCCAGGAGCGCCAGCGGAATGGTCATCACCGGCGGGCTTTCATGGACGTGGCTCATCACCTCTTCCGAGGCTCTGGGCTCTCCGTGGAAGGTCATGAAGATCAGCCGGCCCGAATAGAACGCGGTCATCACCGCCGCCAGAATACCGAGCACGAAGGCGTAGGTGGCGAACGGCCCGTGCGAAGCCCAGGCGGCTTCCAGGATCAGATCCTTGGAGAAGAAGCCGGCGAAGATCGGCACGCCCATGAGCGCCAGCGAGCCGATCCACATCATGGCGTAGGTAACCTTGAGCTGGCGCCAGATGCCGCCCATGCGCCGCATGTCCTGCTCGTCCGACATGGCGTGGATCACCGAGCCGGCGCCGAGGAACAAGAGCGCCTTGAAGAAGGCGTGGGTGTACAGATGAAAGATCGCGGCGGAGTAGGCGGAAATGCCGGCGGCGAAGAACATGTAGCCGAGCTGAGAACAGGTCGAGTAGGCGATCACCCGCTTGATGTCGTTTTGGGTGAGGCCGATGGTGGCCGCGAAAAACGCCGTCGACGCGCCGATGAAGGTGACGAAGCCAAGCGTCCAGGCGGCATATTCCATCATCGGCGAGATACGGGCGACGAGGAAGACGCCCGCGGTCACCATGGTAGCCGCGTGGATCAAGGCGGAGACCGGTGTCGGGCCTTCCATGGCGTCGGGCAGCCAGGTGTGGAGACCCAGTTGCGCGGACTTGCCCATGGCGCCGATGAATAGGAGGAAGCAGAGCAGGTCCATGGTCGGCACGGCGAAACCGAAGGCCGTGATCTCGGTGTCCGCCACCTCCGGCACCGCTTGAAACACGTGATCGAACTGTACGGAATCGAAGACCAGAAAGACACCGGCGATACCGAGGGCGAGGCCGAAGTCGCCGACCCGGTTGACGATGAATGCCTTCATTGCGGCGGCACAGGCCGAGGGCTTGGTGTACCAGAAGCCGATCAGCAAATAGGACGCGACGCCGACACCTTCCCAGCCGAAGTAGAGCTGAATGAAATTGTCACTTGTCACCAGCATCAGCATCGCGAAGGTGAACAAGGACAGATAGCTCATGAACCGCGGGATCGACGGGTCGTGGCTCATGTAGCCGACGGAGTAGATGTGAACCAGTGACGATACGCCGGTCACCACCAGCAGCATAACCGCAGTGAGACTGTCGATGCGAAGCGCCCAATCGACCTCGAAGGTCCCGGAACTGATCCAGCTCAAAAGGTGGACCTTGGTGACGCCGGTGCCCGGGACGGTGAAGATCGCGATGAGCGACAACAGCGCCGAGATGACCAAAAGCGAACAGGTCACGATCTGAGCGCCGCGGTCACCGATCATCCGACCGAAAAAGCCGGCGATGAGGGCGCCCACAAGCGGCAGGAACACGATCAGCGCATACATCATCGCCGGCTCAGCCCTTCATCACATTGACGTCCTCGACCGCGATCGAGCCCCGATTGCGAAAGAAGACGACGACGATCGCCAAACCGATGGCGGCTTCGGCGGCGGCGACCGTGAGGATGAACATGGCGAATACCTGGCCGACCAAATCGTCAAGATAGGCCGAGAACGCGACGAAATTAACGTTGACCGCGAGCAGGATCAGCTCGACCGACATCAAAATGACAATCACGTTCTTCCGGTTCAGGAAGATGCCGAAAACACCGATCGTGAACAGGATCGCGCCGACGGTCAGATAGTGGGAAAGAGGGACGGACATCAGCCGATCCCGCTACCGGGTGTGACCTTGCGCAGCTCAATCGCCGCCTTGTAGTCGCGGTGCACCTGCTCGCCGATATCCTGGCGCTTGATCACACCCCGGTCCCGAAGGGTGAGCGTGATCGCGCCGATAATCGCCACCAGCAGGATCAGGCCCGCGATCTGAAACACATAGACATAATCGGTGTAGAGGATCCGCCCCAGCGCTTCGGTATTGCTCGCCATGTCCAAGGACGGGGCGATGTCGGTCCGCGCCGCCAGCTTGGTGTCGCTAAGGCCCCAGGTACCGAGCACCAGAACCAGTTCGGCCAAAAGGACCAGGCCGATCAGGGCACCGACCGGCAGGTATTTGATGAAACCGGCTCGCATCTGCGCCAGGTCGATGTCGATCATCATCACGACGAAGATGAACAGAACCGCGACCGCGCCGACATAGACGACCACCAGCACCATCGCCAGGAATTCGGCACCCAGAAGAATGAAGAGACCAGCGGCGTTGAAGAAGGTCAGGATCAGGAACAAAACCGCATGGACCGGATTGCGTGAGGCCACGACCATCGTCGCCGAAGCCACGCACACGGCCGACAGCGCGTAAAAAACAAGCAACACAAGATCCATCAGACCGGGGGCTCCGACGACGCTTTTTTCGTGACGCCTGTGGCGACGAGAGACGCTGGCGCAGGCTTACCGGTAAGGAGCATCAGCCGCAAGGTTGGCGGCGATCTCCTTTTCCCACCGCTCGCCGTTCGCCAGCAGCTTCTCCTTATTGTAGAAAAGCTCTTCCCGGGTTTCCGCCGCGAACTCGAAATTCGGCCCCTCGACGATCGCGTCGACCGGACAGGCTTCCTCGCAATAGCCGCAATAGATGCACTTGGTCATATCGATGTCGTAGCGGGTCGTGCGCCTCGTCCCGTCGGGCCTGGGCTCACTCTCGATGGTGATCGCCTGGGCCGGACAGATCGCCTCGCAGAGCTTGCAGGCAATGCAGCGCTCCTCGCCGTTGGGATAGCGCCGGAGCGCGTGCTCACCGCGAAAGCGCGGGCTGAGCGGTCCTTTCTCGTAGGGATAGTTGAGTGTGTACTTCTTCTTGAACATGTATTTGAGGGTCAGCGCGAATCCGGAAACCAGTTCCCTCAAAAGAAGGCTTTTGGCAGCCCGCTGAAAGGTGGTTGTGGCCATGGACGGTCAGTCTCCCGCTGCCGGGCCGTTCAGCTCGGCAGCTTGTCGAAGGCGATCAAAAAGCCGGAGGTCAGCACGACCCAGAGCAGCGAGAACGGCAGAAACACTTTCCATCCCAGCCGCATCAATTGGTCGTACCGGTACCGGGGCAGGGTTCCCCGCGCCCAGATGAAAATGAACAGGACGAAGCAGATCTTGAGGATGAACCAGATCGGTCCGGGGATCCAGGTGAACGGTATCATCTCCAAGGGCGGCAGCCAGCCGCCCAGGAACAAGATCGCACAGATCGCGCTCATCAGGATCTTGTTGGCGTATTCGCCAAGGAAGAAGAGCGCGAACGCCATCGAACTGTATTCGACGTTGAAGCCGGTCACCAACGCCGCCTCGTCCTCGGGCAAATCGAAGGGATGGCGGTTGGTCTCCGCCAAGATCGAGACGACGAAGATCACGAACATCGGAAAGTGCGGAAACATGTACCAGTAGCCGTCGCCTGACTGGGCGAGCACGACCTCGCTCAAATTCAAGGAGCCGGCACTGATAAGTACGGTGATGATGATAAGCCCGATGGAGATCTCGTAGGAGACCATCTGCGCGGCCGAGCGGAGCGCGCCCAGAAACGCGTAGCGCGAATTGGATGCCCAGCCGGCCATGATGATGCCGTAGACGCCGAGCGAGCTGATGGCGAGGAGGTAGAGAACCCCGACATTGATGTCCGCCAGCACCAGGCCCTCGCCGAACGGGATCACAGCCCAGCCGATCAGCGCCAGGATGAAGGTCACCATCGGCGCCAACAAGAACACGATCCGGCTGGCGCCGGTCGGGATCACCGTTTCCTTGATGAACAGCTTGAGCCCGTCGGCGATCGGCTGCAGCAATCCCCAGGGGCCGACGGTCATCGGCCCCTGACGCAGCTGAATGGCACCGATCACCTTACGCTCTGCATAGGTCGCATAAGCCACGGCAAGAAGCAGCGGCACGACGATCGCCAGGATCTTGATGACCGTCCAGCTGACGAGCAGAAGGCCCTCAACCATGGGTGCCCGTCGCCTGCTGGTCGACCGCTTCGCCCCCGTCTGCCATCACGTCCGTGCACTGGCGCATGACATCGGACGCTCGACTGATCGGATCGGTTCGGAAGAAATTGTCGACCGGCTCGGTGAATGGCGCCCCGTCGAGATCGCCGTCCTCCCCGAAGCCTGTCCACGCCGCTGGCACGACCTCGTCGATCTGGGCGAAGCACTCGGCGCTCTGGTTCATCTTGGCCCGGAGCTGGAAGAGCGTGTCGTAATCCAGTTTGCGTCCCACCACCTCGGACAGAGCCCGGACGATCTTCCAGTCCTCCTTCGCGTCTCCTGGCGGAAACACGGCAAGGCGCGCCCGCTGGGCCCGACCTTCCAGATTGACGTACGTGGCGTTTTTTTCGGTGTAGGCAGCCCCGGGCAAAATCACATCCGCACAGGCCGCGGCCCGGTCGCCATGGTGGCCCTGATAGATGACGAACGCTTTCGCCAACCGCTCCACGGGCAGCTCGTCGGCGCCCAGAAGGTAAACCACCTCGATCTCGCCAGTCTCGACCGCGTCGAGAATGCCGTGGGCGTCGCGCCCATTCTCGCCCGGCACGAAGCCAAGCTCGAGACCGCCGACCCGGCTCGCGGCCCGGTGCAGGACGTTGAAACCGCTCCAAACGTCCTTGATCATGCCGAACCGCTCGGCAATCGTCCGAGCGATGCCCAGCACTCGGTCGCCATCGGCTCGGGCGACCGCGGCGGATCCGACGATCACCATCGCCCGCTCAGCCTCCTCCAGCACCTGTGCGAACGGCGCCGTTCCGTCGAGCAGAGTGGCAATGGCGTCCGGCCCCTCGCCGAGCTCGGTCACCGGATAGGTCAGGTCCGCGGCCACGCCGATCCGGCCAACGCGAAACCCGCCCTGGCGATGACGCTTTCGCAGACGCGCATTGACCAGCGAGGCCTCGAAGCGCGGATTGGCGCCGATGAGCAGGCAAGCGTCGGCCTCTTCGATCCCGGCGATCGTCGTGTTGAACAAATAGCCAGCTCGTGCGCCGGCGCCAATTTTGGCGCCGTCCTGGCGGCATTCCAGGTGCGGCGAGCCCAGGCCCGTCATCAATTCCTTGAGCGCGAACATCGCTTCGCAATCGGCGAGGTCGCCAGCGATCGCCGCGATCTTGCTGCCGGCCAAGCCATCGATCCGGCGGCGGATCGCCTGGAACGCTTCCGCCCAACCGACCGGCTGCAGCTTGCCGTCCTTGCGCAGATAAGGGCGATCCAGACGCCGGCGCTTCAGGCCATCGTAGGCGAAGCGCGTCTTGTCCGAGATCCATTCCTCATTGATCGCCTCGTTCAGCCGCGGCAAGACCCGCATGACCTCATTGCCACGGCTGTCGACACGGATGTTGCAGCCGACCGCGTCGAGCACGTCGATGCTCTCGGTCTTGCGCATCTCCCACGTCCGGGCGCGGTACTCGTACGGTTTGGAGTTGAGCGCACCCACCGGGCAGAGATCGATCATGTTTCCGGAAAGCTCGGAGGTCACCGCCTTCTCGACCCAGGTGCCAATCTCCATATGCTCGCCGCGACCGGTCGCGCCCAGCTCCTCGACGCCGGCGATCTCGTTGGCGAAGCGGATACAGCGCGTGCAGTGAATGCACCTGGTCATGTGGGTTGAGATAAGCGGCCCCAGATCCTTATCGGGCACCGGGCGCTTGTTCTACTTGAAGCGCGATCTGTCAGGCCCGTAGAAAAGGGTCAAATCCTGCAGATCGCACTCGCCGCCCTGATCGCAAATCGGGCAATCCAGAGGATGGTTGATCAACAGCAGCTCGAGCACCGCCTTCTGGGCCTTATGCACGAAATCGCTGTTGGTGCTGACGACCATGCCTTCCGCCGCAGGCATCGCACAGGAGGCCACGGGCTTGGGAGACTTTTCCACCTGGACCAGGCACATCCGGCAATTGCCGGCGATGTTGAGCCTGGGGTGAAAACAGAAGTGAGGCACCTCGCGGCCAGCGAGTTCGCAGGCCTGAAACAGGGTGACGCCTTTGGGAACGCTGATCTCTTCGCCGTCGATCGTCAGCGTGATCTGATCGCTCATGCCGCCGCCTTCGTGTGGTGCTCGACGATCCGGCGTTCCAGTTCGGGGCGGAAATGGCGGATGAGACCCTGGACCGGCCAGGCCGCCGCGTCGCCCAGCGCGCAGATCGTGTGGCCTTCGATTTCCTTGGTCACATCCTGGAGCATGTCGATCTCTTCGATCCTGGCATTGCCGTCCGCAAGACGCATGACCATGCGCCACAGCCAGCCGGTCCCCTCCCGGCAGGGCGTACACTGACCACAGGATTCATGCATGTAAAACTTCGACAATCGGGCGATGGCGCGAACGATATCGGTCGATTTATCCATGACGATGACGGCCGCCGTGCCGAGACCCGACTGCGCCTCACGCAACGCGTCGAAATCCATCAGGATGTCCGTGCAGACGTCCTTGGGCAGGCAGGGCACCGACGATCCGCCCGGAATGACGGCCAGCAGATTGTCCCAGCCGCCGCGCACACCGCCGCAATGGCGTTCCAGCAATTCCTTCAACGGAATGCTCATCTCCTCTTCGACCGTGCAGGGCTCGTTCACATGGCCGGAGATGCAGAATAGCTTGGTGCCGGTATTCTTCTCACGTCCGAAGCCGGCGAACCAGCCGGCGCCCCGGCGCAGGACCGTCGGCACGACGGCGATCGTTTCGACATTGTTGACCGTGCTGGGCCGGCCATACAGGCCGACCATGGCCGGAAACGGCGGCTTCAGCCGGGGCTGGCCCTTCTTCCCTTCTAGGCTTTCCAGAAGTCCGGTTTCCTCGCCGCAGATGTAGGCGCCGGCGCCGGCGTGCAAGTAGAGCTCGAAGTCATAGCCGGAACCGCAGGCATTCTTGCCGATCAGGCCGTCTTCGTAAGCCTCGTCGATCGCCCGCTGCAGAACCTCGGCCTCGCGGATGTATTCACCGCGAATGTAGATATAGCCGGCGGTACACCCCATGCCGACGCCGGCGATGAGGCAGCCCTCGATCAGCTTATGGGGCTCATGGCGCATGATCTCCCGGTCTTTGCAGGTGCCGGGCTCGGATTCGTCGGCGTTGACGACCAGATAGATCGGGCCGCCATCGCTCTCCTTGGGCATGAACGACCATTTGAGACCCGTCGGAAAGCCGGCGCCGCCCCGCCCCCGCAGACCCGATTCCTTGACCTGCTCGACGATCCATTCCCGACCCTTGGCGATCAACCCCTTGGTGTCATCCCAATCGCCCCTGGCTTTGGCGGAACGGAGATCAGCACCCTTTTCGCCATAGATGTCGGTGAAGATCCGGTCCTTGTCGTACAGCATATCAGGCTTCCGTCAGCGAGGTTTTGCCGGACGCAGGCATGGAGACCCGGCGCTCGCCCTGGGGACCCGGTGTCGGCGTCTCGCCCCGTTTCAGCGCCTCGATGATCTCGACCGTCTTCTCCGGTGTGAGGTCTTCGTAATAGTCATCGTCGATCCACATCATCGGCGCGTTGACGCAGGCGCCGAGACATTCGAACTCGCGCAAGTAGAACCGGCCGTCCTCGCCATTGCTGCCGACCTCGACGCCGAGCGCGTTCTCGCAGGCCTTGACGATGGCATCCGACCCCATCAGCCAGCATGGCGTCGTGGTGCAAACACGGATCTGTATAGGCGCCGTCGGCTCGGTGTTGAACATGTCGTAGAAGGACGCGACCTCGTAGACCCGGATCCGCGGCATCGACAGCCGTTCCGCCACATAGTCGAGGGCGGCTTTGGGAAGCCAGCCGCCGTGCTGCTTTTGCGCCAGATGCAAAAGCGGCAAAACCGCGCTCGCCTGCCTTCCTTCCGGATAGCGGGCGATGATCTTGTTGGCCTCGCGTTCGTTTTCTTCCGTAAAGGCGAAATGCTCGACGTCCGGGGCCAGGCTCATCGGTCGACCTCGCCGAAGACGATGTCGAGTGAGCCGATGATCGCAGGGATGTCGGCGAGCTGATGACCTTTGCCCATGAAATCCAGTGCTTGAAGGTGAACGTAGCCGGGCGAGCGGATCTTGCACCGGTAGGGTTTGTTGGTGCCGTCAGAGACCAGATAGATGCCGAACTCCCCCTTGCCGCTCTCGACCGCCGCGTAGACCTCGCCCTCCGGCACGTGAACGCCCTCGGTGTAGAGCTTGAAGTGATGGATGAGCGCTTCCATCGACCGCTTCATCTCGGCCCGAGGCGGCGGCGTGATCTTCTTGTCATCCGTGCGGACCGGCCCTTCCGGCATCTCTTCCAGGCATTGACGCACGATCCTGAGTGACTGGCGCATCTCCTCGACGCGGACCAAATAGCGGTCGTAACAGTCGCAGGTCTTGCCCACCGGAATGTCGAAATCCATCCGGTCGTAGACCTCGTAAGGTTCCGCTTTGCGCAGATCCCAGGCGACACCCGAAGCCCGCAGCATCGGTCCGGAAAAACCCCAATCCATCGCGTCGTCGGGTGAGACGATGCCGATGTTAACGGTTCGTTGTTTGAAGATCCGGTTGTCCGTGAGCAGGTTGTTGAGATCGGTCAGGAAGGTTGTGAAGCTTTCGGACCAGGCCATGATGTCTTCGGCGAGACCGTCCGGCATGTCCCGGTTGACGCCGCCCGGCCGGTAATAGTTGGCGTGCATCCGGGCGCCCGACACCCGGTCATAGAAGTTCATGATGTGCTCGCGCTCTTCGAACCCCCACAAAAGGGGCGTGGTAGCGCCGACATCGATCGCCATGGTCGTGACGTTCAAAAGATGGTTCGAGATCCGGGTCAGCTCGTCGAACAGGGTGCGGATATACTGCGCCCGGAGCGGCACCTCGCAACCGATCATCTTCTCCATGGCCAGCACGTAAGCGTGCTCCTGGAGCATCATCGAGCAGTAGTCCAGGCGGTCCATATAGGGGATCGACTGGATGTAGGGCCGGTACTCGATCAGTTTTTCGGTGCCCCGATGCAACAGGCCGATATGCGGGTCGGCCCGCTCGACCACCTCGCCGTCCATCTCCAGCACGAGCCTGAGCACGCCATGGGCAGCGGGGTGCTGCGGCCCGAAATTGATCGTGAAATTGCGCATCGATACGTCGGACATGGGCTCGCTTTCTTGGGCAATAACCGGCCCGGCCGGTTGTGCCGATCAGTCGGGACCGATCAGTGCGGGGTTTCGGCCTTTTCGTCGCCGGGCAGGCTCGTGCCTTCCCAAGGGCTCAAAAAGTCGAAGCTTCGCCAATCTTGTTTCAGCTTCACCGGCTCGTAGACGACCCGCTTCTCGGTTTCATCGTAGCGCATCTCGACATAGCCGGTGAGCGGGAAGTCCTTGCGCAGGGGATGACCCTCGAAACCATAGTCCGTCAGCAGACGACGGAGATCCGGGTGGTCGGCGAAGTAGATGCCGTACATGTCCCAGGTCTCCCGCTCGAACCAGCCGGCCGTGCTGAATACACCGGCCGCCGATGGCACCGGCGTCATCTCGTCGGTCTGGATCCGGACCCGAAGACGCTGATTATGGGTGAGGCTGAGCAGATGATAGACCACATCGAAGCGTTCGGGGCGTTCCGGATAGTCGACACCGCAAAGGTCGACGAGTTCCCGGAATGCCATGCTCGGATCATCCCGGAGCGCCGTCAGCACCCGCACCAGATTGGCCGCGGCCACGGTGATCGACAGCTCGCCGAAGGCATGGGTGCGCTCGAGGATGGCGTCACCGAAAACCGAGCTCAATGTCTCGTCCAGGTCCGCCAAGCTTTCAGGGTCGGCCATAACGTCCTCAGCGGTCGATCGTCGAGGTTCGACGGATCTTCTTCTGCAACTGCATGATGCCGTAGACCAGGGCCTCCGCCGTCGGCGGACAACCGGGCACGTAGACATCAACGGGCACGATCCGATCGCAACCCCGCACAACTGAATAGGAAAAATGGTAGTAGCCACCGCCATTGGCGCAGGAGCCCATGGAGATGACGTAACGCGGCTCCGCCATCTGGTCGTAGACCTTGCGCAGGGCCGGCGCCATTTTGTTGCACAAGGTGCCGGCGACGATCATCACGTCCGACTGCCGGGGGCTGGGCCGGAAGATCATGCCGAACCGGTCCAGGTCGTAGCGGGCCGCGGCCGCGTGCATCATCTCGACCGCGCAGCAGGCAAGGCCAAAGCTCATCGGCCACATCGAGCCGGCCCGAGCCCACGCCATCAGGTCGTTGAGGCGGGTCACGAAAAAGCCGTCATCCTTGAGGCCCTCGTCGACCCGTTCGAAGAGGGCCGGATTGGTCGCCTGCGCGGCGCTTACTCCCATTCCAGAGCTCCTTTCTTCCACTCATAAACGAAACCGACCGTCAGAACCGCGAGAAAGACCATCATCGACCAGAAGCCGAACAGGCCGACGTCGCCCAGCGCCACGGCCCAGGGAAACAGGAAAGCGACCTCGAGATCGAAGATGATGAACAGGATGGCGACGAGGTAAAAGCGCACATCGAACTTGCTGCGAGAATCGTCGAACGGCTCGAACCCGCACTCATAGGCCGAAAGCTTTTCGGAGTCGGGGTGCTGGCGAGCGATCACCAACGTGGCGATCATGATGATCGCCGCCATGCCGATGGCCAGCGCCAGAAACACCATGATCGGAAAATACTCTGCCAGCATCCGTTGCCCGCCGTTTTTGTGTCTGCCGCACCGTGCGTGACCTGACACAGTGTTGGCCAAATGTGAAGTGTCACGAATTATCAGAGCACAGGACATGCTCGAGCACCCAATTCACACACATAGTCTGGTCGCCGGCTGTTGCGATGTGACATCGGGTGCCGCCGGGGATCGTCGACGCCCACCCGTGGGCGTTGTTTGTCGCCGAACCTGAGGACGTCGATGATGACAGGCGAGTGCATTCAACCACACGCGGCCACAGTCGAGGACTGCATGGCGGTTTGTGAGACAAGCCGGTCCGGGCTGAGTGACGACGAAGCCGCGCGGCGGCTCGCGGAAGAGGGGCCGAACGCGCTGCCATCCCATCGCGACCAGCATCCGTTGGTCCGTTTTCTTCGCCACTTTCACCATGTGCTGATCTACGTGCTGCTTGCCTCGGCAGCTGTGACGGCGTTGCTCCAGCACTGGGTTGACACCGTGGTCATCCTCGCAGTCGTTCTGGTGAATGCCGTCGTCGGTTTCATTCAAGAGGGTCGCGCTGAAAATGCGATGGCCGCCATCCGCTCGATGCTGGCACCCAGAGCCGCCTTGCTCAGGAACGGCCGAAGGCTGAGCGTGCCGGCAGAGCAGCTTGCGCGCGGCGACGTCGTCCTGCTCGAGGCCGGCGACAAGGTGCCGGCGGATCTGCGTCTGATTAGCGCCCGAGCGCTCAGGGTCCAGGAAGCGATTCTTACCGGCGAGTCAGTTGCCGTCGAGAAAGAGATCGCTGCCGTGGCCCCCGACGCGGCGCTCGGCGACCGTAAGTCGATCGCCTACAGCGGCACCACGGTGGTGAGCGGAACCGGGCGCGGCGTCGTCGTGGCGACCGGCGTCAAGACTGAGATCGGCCGGATCAGCGGCATGCTACGGGACGTCGATGTGCTGACCACGCCGCTGGTCGAGCAGATGAACCGCTTCGCCCGCTGGCTGACGGCGATGATCTTGATCCTGGCGGTGGTGATGTTCGCCTTCGGACATTTCGTCGGTCACATACCTTTCGATGAGATGTTCATGGCCGTCGTCGGCTTGACCGTGGCGGCGATACCCGAAGGTTTGCCGGCGGTTCTGACCATCACGCTGGCCATCGGCGTCCGGCGAATGGCCCAGCGCCACGTGATCGTGCGCAAGCTGCCGTCGATCGAGACCCTGGGCGCGGTTTCGGTGATCTGCACCGACAAGACCGGCACCCTCACCCGCAATGAGATGATGGTCGCCTCCGTCGCCACCGGTTCGGGACACTACCGAGTGACCGGCGACGGCTACGCCCCGCAGGGTGAGATCGAACCTGAAGCGGCGTTGGGAGATCTGGACCAACTGGCCCGGATCGCCGCGCTTTGCAACGACGCGGCGCTCCGTGAGGTGGCCGGACAATGGACGGTTGAAGGTGATCCGATGGAAGGCGCGCTGCTCGCCTTAGCCGGCAAAACCAAGACCGACTGCACGGGCTGGCGACGGTTCGACGAAATCCCGTTCGATGCGGCGCACCGATACATGGCGGTTCTGGTCGAAGCGCCGGAGGGCAAACGGTTCATCCTGGCCAAGGGCGCGCCCGAGCGCATTCTAGCCATGTGCCACGACCAGGTCGGCCGCGAGGCCCACCAGCCGCTGGAAGCCGACTATTGGCATGCCGAGGCACACCGCATCGCCGGCGATGGCCAACGGGTCTTGGCGCTCGCGCTTCGGGAAACAACCGCCGACGGCTTGCGCGAGCGCGACATCGACGGTCATTTGACGTTTGCCGGACTGGTCGGCCTCATGGATCCGCCCCGCACCGAGGCAATCGCGGCCGTGGCCGAATGCCATCGCGCCGGCGTTGCAGTGAAGATGATCACCGGGGACCATGTCGGAACCGCGACCGCGATCGGTCGGCAGATCGGCATCGCCGACGCCGACCGCGTTCTGACCGGGGCCGAAATCGAGCAATTGAATGATGCCGAACTGGTTCACTCGGTAATGACGACCAACATCTTCGCCCGAACCTCGCCGGAGCACAAACTGCGGTTGGTAACCGCGCTTCAGGCCCAAGGATTGACCGTCGCGATGACCGGCGACGGGGTCAACGATGCGCCGGCGCTTAAACGCGCGGACGCCGGTGTTGCCATGGGGGTCAAGGGCTCGGAAGCCGCGAAGGAGGCCGCCGAGTTGGTGCTGACGGACGATAATTTCGCTTCGATCGCGGCGGCGATCCGCGAAGGGCGGACGGTCTTCGACAATCTGCGCAAGGTGATCAGTTGGACATTGCCGACCAATGCGGGCGAGGCCGGCACGGTGATGGCGGCGCTGCTCTTGGGGTTTGCTCTGCCAATCAGCCCGGTTCAGATCCTGTGGGTCAATCTGATCACGGCGATCACGCTTGGTCTCGTGTTAGCCTTTGAGCCGACCGAACCTCAGACCATGACGCACAGACCACGGCCGCGATCCGCGCCTTTGCTCACCGGCGAGCTCGTCTGGCACGTCGTCCTGGTCGGGACGCTCTTCGTGCTCGCGGTGTTCGCGCTTTACGCCTACTCCATCGATCGCGGTTACCCGATCGAGCTCGCGCGAACGCTTTCGATGAACATGCTGGTGATCCTTGAAATCTTCCACCTGTTTTTCATCCGCAACCTGTACGGCACTTCCTTGACCTGGGATGCCGTGAGGGGCAACCGCGCCGTTTGGATCTGCCTCGGTGCGATCGTGCCGGCACAATTTTTCGTCACCTACGTGCCGTTCTTGCAGGCGGCGATGGGAACTCGGGCGGTACCACTTTCCGATGGCCTGCTGATGGTCGTGATCGGCGTGGTTTTCTTCTTCATCATCGATGTGGAAAAGCAGCTCCGCCTGACGCTCCGCCGACGCGACGGCCTGTCGACCGCGTGAGACACCCATGATGGGCACGTACTCGCTTATCATACCTTCCACGTCGTTCGCGGCTGCGACAGACCAGTGTCTCGGTGACACAGCAGCAGGGGAACGTGAAAGGGCGGAACGACACCGGCGACCGGCGTCATGTTACACCCACCTGCCAACCCGCAATCTGCGCGGGCGGCTGATCCAGGTGTGACGTGAGGTGGCCGGTCACGCGGGATGAAGGCACGATCCATCGCTTCGCCATAGAACTGCACTTGGCACGATGGTCAGTGCGCTGAACCGCTCGAACGACTCGCCTTGTCACGAGTCCGCACGATAAAGGCGACAGATGAGCGCGAAGGCGCGCACCGCGCGGCGCGCGATCTCGGTCTCCGTGAGCGGTTCGATCGAGCCGAGCGCTTGGCGGAACTGCGTTTCGCCGAAGAGGAGCGACACGTAGCTTTCGGCAATATCCTTGGCGTCGACATTCTGACGGAACCGGCCGGTTTCGATGAGCCGCGCCATGAGCGCACAGATCAGGGCGACGATGACCTCTCGGGCCACCTGGTCGATCGCCTCCGCCAAAAGCCCCGTTTCGTTGGCATCGACGATGGCCGCGCGGTTGATGATGATCGCCTTCTTATCGGTCGTGAACCGCAGCAATAGCGGCCCCAAAGCCTCGAGCGTTTGCAACGGATCATCATGGCCGTTCAGCGCTTCTTCGAGCAGCGTTCGGACGGCACGACCGTTCTCCTCGATGATGCTCCGGAACAGACCTTGCTTGTTGCCATACCACGCATAAAGCGTCTGGTTGGACGCCTGGGCCCGCTTGGCGATCTGCAGCATGGACGTGCTGCGATAGCCTTTTTCAGCGAGCACCTCGAAGGCTGCCGCTTTGATCTGACGACGCCGTTCTTCCTTTCTCTGTGTATCCGCCATCGGCGCCTCTTTTCCGATTGACGCCGAGCGTACACATGTGTACGCAGACATAAAAGCATACATTTGTGTACACTTCATGTTTTTACCCGGCTCTTCGCGGCCTACATAGCGGGACTTAATCAAACGAGGACACGACGATGCGCGTCTTGAAGCTCGCCGGCATCGCCACGTCGGCGCTCCTGATCGGATTGGCCGGATGGGCGGTCCTGTCGTCAACCGCGACCGAGCGCGATATCAGCGCGTTTCAAGGCCGGATTGTCGAGCTTGGCGCGACGGCGCTGCCACCCGCCTACGACGAGGCGGAGATCGGAGACCTGCCCGAGCCGGTTCAGCGGTATTTCGCCTTCACCTTTCGGGGTCCGGTGCCGGCCCATTCGGTGGTGCGCCTCCATGCCGAAGGCGAATTCCGGCGCCCGCTGACCGAGACATTCCGTCCCATGACCGCCGAGCAGGTGATCGCCATCGGCGAGCCAGCGCTGATGTTCTCGGGCACGACGTCGGTTCTGCCGGGCGTCTGGGCGCGGGCCTATGACTTCTTTGCCGAAGGCGAGATGGAGATGAAGGCGAAAATTCTGTCGACCCTGACAGTCGTCGACGAGAAGGAAACGTCCGAACTCAATCGCATCTCGCTGCGGCGGTGGCTTCTTGAAAGCGCTCTGTTCCCGCAAGCACTGCTTCCGGGTGGGCCCGTCGCGTGGGAGGCGGTGGACGAGAACAGCGCTCGTGTCGTGGTCGAGGCCGACGGTCTGCGTGCGTCGATGGTCGCTCATTTCGACGCGGACGGACGCATGACCCGAATGACGGCGGAACAGGACGGCGATCTGACCACGCCCTATCACGGTTCGGGCGAACACGTGACCCGGGACGACTATCAGCGCGTCGCCAACCAAATGATCCCGATGCGCTTCACGGTCTCGCGGGCGGCAGGCGGCGCGATCCATCCCTTCTTTTCCGGCCACGTCACCGACATCGCGTTTGAGTTGGTTCCCTGATCCGCGACGCCGACGCCGGCTCACCACCGTGGAACGGCTTTCGCCATGTTCAAGCGTGCACTGATTGTCCTAACGCTGCTGGCACTCCTCGCCTCTCTCATGATCGCGATGGGATATTTCATCGCCCAGCGCCAGCGGGCGTCGTTCATCGATAGGCACATCGCCGGTCCAACTGAAAGGACCGGGATCGATTTACGCCCGCAGGTTTACGCGGGCCTACCAACCCCGGTGCGGCGCTATTTCGATTTCGCCTTCAACGGACGGACTGAGATCGCGGTCCACTGGGTCGATTGGACCGAGCGCGGGGAGTTCTTGCTTCCGGTCGGGCAATTCAGAGTGCGCGGCCGGCAAGCTAGTCGCGCCAACCAACCGGTCTACACCTGGACGGGGACATTCTGGCGATTTGGATTTCCCTTGCTTGAGAGCCGTGACGCCTTCTTCGTCACCGGCCACGACATGCGCGCGAAACTGTTCGGATGGATCAATGTCATGCACACAGCTTATGAAAAGGCCGATCAGATCGCCTCGCTCCATAGCTATCTCGTTTTGCGCTACTACGGCCAGGCGCCGATGATGCCATGGGCGCTACTGCCGAATAAGTTTGTGCAATGGGAACCGCGGGATGAGAAGTCTGCCTATATCGCCATCACTCATGAACGCCTCGAGGGCCGCTACCGAGTGACCTTCGGAGAGGACGGGCGGATCATTCGAATGGAGACTGACCGGCTGCTGATGGAAGGCAATTACACGATGCAGCGCGAGGTTGGCCGCAAGCTGGTCTACAAGGAGGTAGGAGGGTTCTGGATCCCGACCCCGATGGACTATCGCTGGTATCTGGAAGACGGAACGCTGTCTGCCCACTATGATTTTGAGCTCGCCGATCTCCGGATCTTGGAGTGACGCTCCTCCTGCGTCCGGTGCGCGCCCACCCTGCCATCCAGACAATGGCGAGTGGCGGGAGTGACGGGACTCGAACCCGCGGCCTCTGGCGTGACAGGCCAGCGCTCTAACCAACTGAGCTACACCCCCGAAGGCGCAGACGCGAGTGTCTACAGACGGTCGGCAGGGTTCGTCAAGAGCCCGAAATGAAGGCGACCGGCTGTAGCCAAAGGATCTGCCGGCGCGCGCTTGTGGTGTTTGTCAAAACGTCTTAGACGACACTCTTTCGCGGGCGTAGCTCAGGGGAAGAGCACGGCGTTTACACCGCCGGTGTCGGAGGTTCAAATCCTTCCGCCCGCACCAACACCGGCAGCATTCGTTATTATCCCTGTCTGCTTATTCGTTGACAGCGTCTTTCAATGCCTTCCCAGCACGAAACTTCGGAGCCTTGGACGCCCGTATCTTGATCTCCTCCCCGGTCCGAGGATTTCTCCCGGTCGACGCCTCGCGGGCCGTAACCGCGAAGGTTCCGAAACCGACGAAACGCACCTCATCCCCAGCCTTCAAGGCTTCGGTAATGGCATCCAAAACGGCGTCGACGGCCTTACCGGCGTCATGGCGCGAAAGCCCTGACTGACCGGCAACCGTTGCGACAACGTCGTTCTTATTCACGAGCAATACCCCCAAGATCTGCCTAAACGACGGCAGGTAGATTGACCGCCGGGCGGCAGGCTAGGAGGACCGACGCCGCGCCGTCAATCGTGAGAAGGCCCGTGAACCGCAGTTTTCTGAGGAAAACAGAGGTTTTCACGGGCCAACACACGAATTCTCTGTGTATAACTTCTAGTTGGGCAGGGCCGGCCGCTCACCCTTTGGGGTAGTTGAACCTATCGCCTCGGGTTCAACCTCGACCCAATCAATCGCTTCAGGCTTGTGTACTAAAGCCTGATCGAGCACTTCATCCACGCTCGACACGGCGATGATATTCAGCCCCTTCTTCACATTGTCGGGGATTTCGGCGAGGTCCTTTTCGTTCTCCTTAGGGATCAAAACCGTCTTGAGGCCGCCCCGCAGCGCCGCCAACAACTTCTCCTTCAGGCCGCCAATAGGAAGGACTCGGCCGCGCAGGGTGATCTCACCGGTCATGGCCACACTCGATTTGACCGGTATTTTCGCCAGCACCGAAACGATCGAGGTCGCCATCGCCACGCCCGCCGAGGGCCCGTCCTTGGGCGTCGCCCCTTCGGGCACGTGGACGTGGATATCCGTCTTGTCGAAGGTCGGTGGCGTGATCCCGAGCATGACCGAACGGGACTTGACGTAAGATTTGGCGGCTTGCACCGATTCCTGCATCACGTCGCCAAGCTTGCCGGTCATGGTGATCCGACCCTTGCCGGGCAGCGTCACCGCCTCGATGGAGAGGAGCTCGCCCCCGACCTCGGTCCAGGCGAGACCCGTCGTGACGCCGACGCTGTCCTCGGTCTCGGCGGCCCCGTAGCGGAATTTTTTCACGCCCGCATATTTGTCGAGATTGCGGCGATTGACCCGGATCCGCTGCTTGTCTTCGATAAGGATTTCCTTGGTCGCCTTCCTCGCCAGGTTGGCAATTTCCCGCTCGAGGTTGCGCACGCCCGCCTCGCGGGTGTGATACCGTACGAGGTCGATCAAGCCCTCATCCGTTAGTGTCCACTCACCTTCCTTGAGCCCATGAGCTTTGGTCTGTTTGGGCATGAGATGATTCTTGGCGATCGCGACCTTCTCGTCCTCCGTGTAGCCGGCGATCCGGATGATCTCCATCCGATCGAGCAAAGGCTGGGGCATCCGCAACGTATTCGCCGTGCAGACGAACAAGACGTCCGACAGATCGTAGTCGACCTCGAGATAGTGGTCGTTGAACGACGCGTTCTGTTCGGGATCCAAAACCTCCAACAGGGCCGATGACGGATCACCCCGGAAATCGGCGCCCATCTTGTCGATCTCGTCCAACATAAACAGAGGGTTGGACGTCTTAGCCTTTTTCATCGACTGGATGATCTTGCCGGGCATCGAGCCGATATAGGTGCGGCGGTGGCCCCTGATCTCGGCCTCGTCGCGAATGCCCCCGAGCGAGATGCGCACGAAATTGCGGCCCGTGGCGCGGGCCAGCGACTTGCCGAGCGAGGTCTTGCCGACGCCGGGCGGTCCGACCAGGCACAGGATCGGGCCTTTCATCTTGGTGACCCGCTGCTGCACCGCCAGATACTCGACGATCCTCTCTTTGACCTTCTCCAATCCATAGTGATCGTCATCAAGGATCTGCTCGGCCCTCTTCAGGTCCTTGGAGACCTTGGAGCGCTTTTTCCACGGGATCGAGAGCATCCAGTCAAGATAGTTCCGGACCACCGTCGCCTCGGCCGACATCGGGCTCATGCTCTTTAGTTTTTTGAGCTCGGCCAGGCACTTATCCCGGGCCTCCTTTGAGAGCTTGGTCTTGCGGATTCGCTCCTCGAGCTCCGAGGCCTCATCCTTGCCATCGTCGAGCTCGCCCAGCTCCTTCTGGATCGCCTTCATCTGCTCGTTCAGATAGTATTCGCGCTGGGTCCGCTCCATCTGCCTCTTGACCCGCGAGCGGATGCGCTTTTCCACCTGAAGTACGCTGATTTCGGCTTCCATGAAGCCGTAGAGACGCTCCAGCCGGTCAGCGAGCGACGGCGTCTCGAGCAATTCCTGCTTTTCGGCGATCTTGAGCGAAAGGTGGGCCGAGATCGTGTCCGCGAGCTTGTCCGGCTCCTCGATCTGGCCGAGCGAGACCAGAACCTCCGGCGGCACCTTCTTGTTGAGCTTCACATACTGCTCGAACTGGGCGATCGCGGCCCGGGCGAGCGCTTCCATCTCCCGGTCATCGGCCTGATCGGCCTCGATCCCTTCCGCCGCCACCTGAAAGAAATCAGGATTGTCCAGAAAGGCGCTGATCTTGGCGCGCTCCTGGCCCTCGACCAGCACCTTGACCGTGCCGTCCGGGAGTTTCAGGAGCTGCAGCACCGTGCTGACGGTACCGACACAGTAGATGTCATTCTCGCCTGGATCATCCTCGCTCGCATTCTTCTGAGCGACCAAAAAAATCTGTTTGTCGTTCTTCATCACCTCTTCGAGGGCGGCGATCGACTTCTCGCGGCCGACGAACAGCGGAACGATCATGTGGGGAAACACGACGATGTCGCGAAGGGGCAGGACAGGATAAACGGTGGTTTCGACAGCCTCAGGCTTACACCCTCACAAAAAAGGGACTGGTCACAGGACGAGCCAATGGCCGGCCAATGGATCCAAGAGGTGGCCCCACGGACGGACGCTTTCAAGCAAGAGCGTACCACAAGCGACCGTCAGATCCGCATCTCGATGTCGACGGACATCCCGGGCGACGCCTTCCGGCACCGGCGATCAAAATGCTTAATGACTGAAAAACAAGAATTTTTTTGTGGAAATCGATTGTGCGCCCGGTAACTGACGGAGCGCGCTTCATGCGGCCGGGAGAGCCTCGAGGCTGAGAGCTCCCAAGGACCTGCTCCAGACAGCCTCGTCGGACCGCCGCCGACCGAGGGTGCGGAAAGCTCTGAACGCCGACCGCAGCCCGATTGAAAACCGGAGCCTCGTCGAGCCAGATGTCGGTTTCGGCGGGCCGAGGGGGAAATGAGCGTGTCCGACCCGGCATCGGCCAAGCACACAGCAAGCGTTTATGGGCTATGGGGCAAAGGGCTCCAGCCGGCCGCGGCGAACCTCGCCGACGACTTCGCCCATCAGCCGACCAAGGAACATCAGTGCCCGCGGGTCTAAGTCGACGGAAATTCCGCGAAAACCGAGGTTCAGCGCCAATCGCGAACATTAACGAAACGGGACCTTCGGCACAAAGCCTGTCACGACGAATGTGCAGCCTCGAACAATGGCTGCAGGCTGCAATGCAGGCAGGTCACCGAAGTTTCAACCAAGCTCCAGGGCCGCCTCAGCCTGCGGCGTCGCGGTCTTCTTTTCGTTCGGCATAGACCCGGATCGGCGCGGCATGGCCGTCCGCCGCTTCCTTGTTGACAACCACCTCCTCGACACCGTCCAGACCCGGCAGGTCGAACATGGTGTCAAGCAAAATCATCTCC